>NZ_BAAAAU010000040.1:0-381 GCF_054768115.1 Clostridium sp. CTA-6 | reverse complement strand
CCTTCCGGGGTTCTTTTCACCTTTCCCTCACGGTACTGCTTCACTATCGGTCACTAGGTAGTATTTAGCCTTGGGAGGTGGTCCTCCCTGCTTCCCACAAGGTTTCACGTGTCTCGTGGTACTCTGGATTAGATCTCGAAGTTTTCTCTTTTTACCTACAGGACTATTACCTTCTATGGTAGGGCGTTCCAGCCCTCTTCGATTAAGATACCTCTTCTTTTATGATCTATCCACAACCCCAGAAACAAGTTTCTGGTTTGGGCTCTTTCCCGTTCGCTCGCCGCTACTTAGGAAATCGATTTTTCTTTCTCTTCCTCCGGGTACTTAGATGTTTCAGTTCCCCGGGTTTACCCTCATACACCTATGTATTCAGTGCATGAT
>NZ_BAAAAU010000039.1:0-458 GCF_054768115.1 Clostridium sp. CTA-6 | reverse complement strand
AAGGAGATTCGAACTCCTGACCCCCTGCTTGCAAGGCAGGTGCTCTCCCAACTGAGCTATACCCCCAAATGGTGGACCTTCAGGGACTCGAACCCCGGACCTACCGGTTATGAGCCGGTTGCTCTAACCAACTGAGCTAAAGATCCATGTGTTGTATCTGGCAACGACTTACTCTTCCACAGGGCCTCCCCTGCAGTACCATCAGCGCTTTGAAGCTTAACCTTCGTGTTCGGCATGGGAACGGGTGTTACCTTCAAGCCATAATCACCAGATATTTAACATTATAATTACTTTTTCGTAATTTGTCAATAGGGATTTAACAATTTTTTATTGTTTCTCTCAAAATTACACAGTGAATTTTATTTTGGTCAAGCCCTCGACTTATTAGTATCAGTCAACTTAACATGTTGCCATGCTTACATCTCTGACCTATCAACCTGGTGTTCTTCCAGGAGTCT
>NZ_BAAAAU010000038.1:0-463 GCF_054768115.1 Clostridium sp. CTA-6 | reverse complement strand
CCCTGATTGTGTCTCTACCGTGAATGTTTTCTCTACTCTTCCATCCATACTTGTGTTACTATATTTATCCTTTACATTTACTGCTATTACATATTGTCCATTTTTACTTGGTGTCCAATTTGCATATCTGTCTTCCTTATAGTCCCTTATTTTTGTCCAAACTCCTGTTGATACATCTTTAACCCAAAATTCATATAATACTCCATTCGGACTGCTTGCATAGCCTTTTATTGTATATGTTTTTCCTGATGCTAGCTTTCCATTTGTTATATATTGATCTCCTAACATTATGTCATAGGTTTGTATTGTGGCTTTCCCTGATAAAGGTGCTGATAATGCTTTTGTTTCTTTATATGTATTATTAGTTAATGTATTATTTTCTTCATTTTTTAATACATTATCTTGTATTGTCTGTTCCTGTTGATTTTTAACATATATTTTTAAACTTTTCTCTTCTTTATTA
>NZ_BAAAAU010000037.1:0-463 GCF_054768115.1 Clostridium sp. CTA-6 | reverse complement strand
TTTATTGTATATGTTTTTCCTGATGCTAGCTTTCCATTTGTTATATATTGATCTCCTAACATTATGTCATAGGTTTGTATTGTGGCTTTCCCTGATTGTGTCTCTACCGTGAATGTTTTCTCTACTCTTCCATCCATACTTGTGTTACTATATTTATCCTTTACATTTACTGCTATTACATATTGTCCATTTTTACTTGGTGTCCAATTTGCACATCTGTCTTCTTTATAATCCCTTATTTTTGTCCAAACTCCTGTTGATACATCTTTAACCCAAAATTCATATAATACTCCATTTGGACTGCTTGCATAGCCTTTTATTGTATATGTTTTTCCTGATGCTAGCTTTCCATTTGTTATATATTGATCTCCTAACATTATGTCATAGGTTTGTATTGTGGCTTTCCCTGATTGTGTCTCTACCGTGAATGTTTTCTCTACTCTTCCATCCATACTTGTGTTAC
>NZ_BAAAAU010000036.1:0-665 GCF_054768115.1 Clostridium sp. CTA-6 | reverse complement strand
GCCGCCAGCGTTCGTCCTGAGCCAGGATCAAACTCTCAATTTTAAAGTTTAATCTCTTCTCAAATTCATTGACAAGGTTTATTACCTTATCTTACTGGCTGTTACAAGAATGTTTCTTGTTAATTCTCTGTTTAATTTTCAAAGACCAATTTTACGACTTTATTAGAATATCATTTATAATCTTAAAAGTCAACAAGGAGATTCGAACTCCTGACCCCCTGCTTGCAAGGCAGGTGCTCTCCCAACTGAGCTATACCCCCAAATGGTGGACCTTCAGGGACTCGAACCCCGGACCTACCGGTTATGAGCCGGTTGCTCTAACCAACTGAGCTAAAGATCCATATTACATCTGGCAACGACTTACTCTTCCACAGGGCCTCCCCTGCAGTACCATCAGCGCTTTGAAGCTTAACCTTCGTGTTCGGCATGGGAACGGGTGTTACCTTCAAGCCATAATCACCAGATATCTAACATTTTAATTGCTTTTTTGCAATTTGTCAATAGAGATTTAACAATTTTTTTATTGTTTCTCTCAAAATTACACAGTGAATTTTATTTTGGTCAAGCCCTCGACTTATTAGTATCAGTCAACTTAACATGTTGCCATGCTTACATCTCTGACCTATCAACCTGGTGTTCTTCCAGGAGTCTTACTAGCTTACGCT
>NZ_BAAAAU010000035.1:0-537 GCF_054768115.1 Clostridium sp. CTA-6 | reverse complement strand
GTGTCTCTACCGTGAATGTTTTCTCTACTCTTCCATCCATACTTGTGTTACTATATTTATCCTTTACATTTACTGCTATTACATATTGTCCATTTTTACTTGGTGTCCAATTTGCATATCTGTCTTCTTTATAGTCTCTTATCTTTGTCCAAACTCCTGTTGATATATCTTTAACCCAAAATTCATATAATACTCCATTTGGACTGCTTGCATATCCCTTTATTGTATATGTTTTTCCTGATGCTAGCTTTCCATTTGTTATATATTGATCTCCTAACATTATATCGTAGGTTTGTATTGTGGCTTTCCCTGATAAAGGTACTGATAATGCTTTTGTTTCTTTATATGTATTATTAGTTAATGTATTATTTTCTTCATTTTTTAATACATTATCTTGTATTGTCTGTTCCTGTTGATTTTTAACATATATTTTTAAACTTTTCTCTTCTTTATTATCATTTTCATCTATAGCTACAATTTTTAGTAGGTATTCTCCATTTTTAATATTCGACATATCTTTTTTATATTCAAAATTAG
>NZ_BAAAAU010000034.1:0-660 GCF_054768115.1 Clostridium sp. CTA-6 | reverse complement strand
CGGCCGAAGGTGGGATTAGTGATTGGGGTGAAGTCGTAACAAGGTAGCCGTAGGAGAACCTGCGGCTGGATCACCTCCTTTCTAAGGAGAATAGAAAGAAGAAAATTCTTTCTAAAGGCTGAATTCTCTGTTTAATTTTGAGAGACCAATATCTCTTATATAACTAAAATAAGTTAAGATAAATAAATCTTAACTATTAATTATGGAATATAACTTAAATATGGGGGTATAGCTCAGTTGGGAGAGCACCTGCCTTGCAAGCAGGGGGTCAGGAGTTCGAATCTCCTTATCTCCACCATTTAAGGGTCTATAGCTCAGCTGGTTAGAGCGCACGCCTGATAAGCGTGAGGTCGATGGTTCGAGTCCATTTAGACCCACCATGTTCTTTGAAAATTGCACAGTGAATAAGTAAAGCTAAAGGTATAAAATCCTTTGTAATTAAAATGAAACTCACTCAGCAAAGCTGAGGAGTATAGAATTCTAATAAATCTTAGATTTAAAGAATTCTTAATAGGTCAAGCTACAAAGGGCGCATGGTGAATGCCTTGGCACTAGGAGCCGAAGAAGGACGCGATAAGCTGCGATAAGCCTTGGGTAGCCGCAAATAGGCTGAGATCCAGGGATTTCCGAATGAGGAAACTCACATGGGTAACCCCATGT
>NZ_BAAAAU010000033.1:0-739 GCF_054768115.1 Clostridium sp. CTA-6 | reverse complement strand
GTTACATATTGATTATCTAGCATAATATCATATGTTTGTATAGTTGCTTTTCCGGAATTATAATCAACATTAAAATTTTTCTCTACTTTTCCATCTACACTTGCATTACTATATTTATCCTTTACATTTACTGCTATTATATATTGTCCGCTTTTATTTGGTGTCCAATTTGCATATCTGTCTTCCTTATAGTCCCTTATCTTTGTCCAAACTCCTGTTGATACATCTTTAACCCAAAATTCATATAATACTCCATTTGGACTGCTTGCATAGCCTTTTATTGTATATGTTTTYCCYGATGCTAGCTTTCCATTTGTTATATATTGATCTCCTAACATTATATCATAGGTTTGTATTGTRGCTTTCCCTGATTGTGTCTCTACCGTGAATGTTTTCTCTACTCTTCCATCCATACTTGTGTTACTATATTTATCCTTTACATTTACTGCTATTACATATTGTCCATTTTTACTTGGTGTCCAATTTGCATATCTGTCTTCTTTATAGTCCCTTATCTTTGTCCAAACTCCTGTTGATACATCTTTAACCCAAAATTCATATAATACTCCATTTGGACTGCTTGCATAACCCTTTATTGTATATGTTTTTCCTGATGCTAGCTTTCCATTTGTTATATATTGATCTCCTAACATTATGTCATAGGTTTGTATTGTGGCTTTCCCTGATTGTGTCTCTACCGTGAATGTTTTCTCTACTCTTCCATCCATACTTGTGTTAC
>NZ_BAAAAU010000032.1:0-755 GCF_054768115.1 Clostridium sp. CTA-6 | reverse complement strand
CGAACCCTCGACCTCCGGCGTGACAGGCCGGCACTCTAACCAACTGAGCCACTGGGCCATATATTAATGGTGGGCACAACAGGGCTCGAACCTGTGACCCCCTGCTTGTAAGGCAGATGCTCTCCCAGCTGAGCTATGCGCCCATTAAAAAAATAACAAATGGTGACCCCTAGGGGAATCGAACCCCTGTTACCACCGTGAAAGGGTGGTGTCTTGACCGCTTGACCAAGGGGCCATAGTGTCATACTTGTTATTTTTAGTTGGATGTTAATCCCTTTATTTAATTTTAAAATGGCGACCCAGAAGGGGCTCGAACCCTCGACCTCCGGCGTGACAGGCCGGCACTCTAACCAACTGAGCCACTGGGCCATATTAATGGTGGGCACAACAGGGCTCGAACCTGTGACCCCCTGCTTGTAAGGCAGATGCTCTCCCAGCTGAGCTATGCGCCCATTAATATAATTAATAAATGGTGACTCCTAGGGGAATCGAACCCCTGTTACCACCGTGAAAGGGTGGTGTCTTGACCGCTTGACCAAGGAGCCAAATATGGAGCTGGCAATAGGACTTGAACCTACAACCTGCTGATTACAAGTCAGCTGCTCTGCCAATTGAGCCATGCCAGCATAATGGCGACCCAGAAGGGGCTCGAACCCTCGACCTCCGGCGTGACAGGCCGGCACTCTAACCAACTGAGCCACTGGGCCATATATTAATGGTGGGCACAACAGGGCTCGAACCTGTGACCCCCTGCT
>NZ_BAAAAU010000031.1:0-853 GCF_054768115.1 Clostridium sp. CTA-6 | reverse complement strand
CCTTCCAAGCTAGTTACGAGGGTTCGATTCCCTTCACCCGCTCCATAATATGCGTCTTTAGCTCAGATGGATAGAGCAACGCCCTTCTAAGGCGTGGGCCAGGGGTTCGAATCCCTTAAGACGCACCAAATAAGTGCCATTAGCTCAGTTGGTAGAGCACCTGACTCTTAATCAGGGTGCCCAGGGTTCGAATCCCTGATGGCGCACCATTTAAAATTAATATGGTGGGCATAGTTCAGTTGGTAGAGCGCCAGATTGTGGTTCTGGTTGTCAAGGGTTCGAGTCCCTTTGTTCACCCCATTGATGGGATGTCGCCAAGCGGTAAGGCATAGCACTTTGACTGCTACATGCGTAGGTTCGAATCCTGCCATCCCAGCCATTCGATTCACTAGCTCAGTTGGTAGAGCACATGACTTTTAATCATGTTGTCCGGGGTTCGATTCCCCGGTGGATCACCAAAAATTATATAACGTGCAGGTGTGGCGGAATTGGCAGACGCACTAGACTTAGGATCTAGCGCCTATGGCGTGGGGGTTCGACTCCCTTCATCTGCACCATTAAATGAATTTTTAAACAGAATTSAGAAGGATTAAAATATAACGAAACTAAATGTTTTGATATTTGCGGGAGTGGCTCAGTGGTAGAGCGTCACCTTGCCAAGGTGAACGTCGCGAGTTCGAATCTCGTCTTCCGCTCCAATAAATATGCGGGTGTAACTCAATGGTAGAGTGCTAGCCTTCCAAGCTAGTTACGAGGGTTCGATTCCCTTCACCCGCTCCATAATATGCGTCTTTAGCTCAGATGGATAGAGCAACGCCCTTCTAAGGCGTGGGCCAGGGGTTCGAATCCCTTA
>NZ_BAAAAU010000030.1:0-1175 GCF_054768115.1 Clostridium sp. CTA-6 | reverse complement strand
GTTTGGATTAATGATATAGCATCTTGTGAGTTTCTTGATGCTTGGTTTAATCCTCTGATTTGTCCTCTCATTTTTTCAGAGATTGCTAATCCTGCAGCGTCATCTCCTGCTCTGTTTATTCTTAAACCTGAGCTTAATTTTTCAATTGATTTACCATTGGTTCCTGTATTGATTGCCATTTGTCTATGAGCATTCATAGCGTTTAAATTGTGATTAATTATCATTTTATATTCCTCCTTGAGTTCAATATGAGCTTCCTTGCTCACTTTTTATATTTTTTTAATTCAACCTAATCTTATACATTTTTTAATTTTCTAATGGAAACTCTTCTTCACTACCTTAGAAGAGTAATCCACTAGTTAAATTTAGACTTTTTAATGAAACTCGACTTCCTCTGGTCGCTGAGTAAGTTCCACTAACTAAATCATAGATTTAGAGTGTCACTTATCTTAATAATTGAAGAACTCCTTGTGGTGCTTGGTTTGCTTGTGCAAGCATCGCTTGTGCAGCTTGTGTTAAGATGTTAGTCTTCGTGAAGTTCATCATTTCTTTTGCCATATCTACGTCTCTTATTCTTGATTCTGCTGCTTGTAAGTTTTCAGCTGCATTATCTACATTTGCTATTGTATGTTCTAATCTGTTTTGATTAGCTCCAAGTTTTGCTCTTTCTTCTGATACGGTATTTATAGCTGTATTTATTGTGTCTATCATTCCAGTTATATCTGCAGCAACTTTTTTTGAAAAAGTAATAGCTCCAGAATTTACGCCTAATTTTGTTGCATCCATGCTACCAATAGTAATTGACATCATTTGACCACTATTAGCACCTATTTGGAATTTAACATTTTTTCCAGATCCGTTTAAAAGTTTTTTAGTGTTGAATTCTGTTTGTGTAGCTATTCTTGTTATTTCCTTTTGTAGCTCTTTAACTTCTTTATCAAGGTTATTTCTATCAACTGTTACGTTTGTATCGTTAGATGCTTGTACTGCAAGTTCTCTCATTCTTTGTAATATTGAGTGAGTTTCGTTTAATGCACCTTCTGCTGTTTGGATTAATGATATAGCATCTTGTGAGTTTCTTGATGCTTGGTTTAATCCTCTGATTTGTCCTCTCATTTTTTCAGAGATTGCTAATCCTGCAGCGTCATCTCCTGCTCTGTTTATTCTTAAACCTG
>NZ_BAAAAU010000029.1:0-1259 GCF_054768115.1 Clostridium sp. CTA-6 | reverse complement strand
TTCGTCCTGAGCCAGGATCAAACTCTCAATTTTAAAGTTTAATCTCTTCTCAAATTCATTGACAAGGTTTATTACCTTATCTTACTGGCTGTTACAAGAATGTTTCTTGTTAATTCTCTGTTTAATTTTCAAAGACCACATCGCCTCARCGACTTTTATATCTTATCAAATTTGTTGTTCTTTGTCAAGAACTTTTTTCAAATTTGTTTTTGAAAGCTTCTAAGTTGTTTTCATATATAAACTTATTAACTTTCTAATTTCATCTCTTTGTGCTTCAGCACCTAAGCGACAAGATACATCTTATCATGTTTACAATTACTAGTTGTGACTAGAATCAACGATTTTTAATATATATATTTATTTATCTACTATATCTTATAAAATACTCTATATTTCGTGTAAAGATACTCTTGGATATGTTTTTGAGATCTAACATAATAGTTCAATTTAAATCAAGTATAATAAAAAAATTGGAGGTGTCTCAATGGTGAAAACATAAAATGGTAATTTTACACAAGTAGGAATATATATTTTATCTAGAAATAAAAATGTTAAAACCGTTTCTTCAAAACAAATTACATATCAGGATTTATTTAAAGAATTATTTATTACTAAACATAGTACTGGAAAACTTCCTAGAGATATTTTTATAGAAAACGGATTCATCCCTAGGATGTTAGGTCAAAGCCGTATTGATTATTGCAGTGTAAGATGCCGTTCAGAAGGTGTTAGAGATATAGAAAAATAAAGTTTCGCTAGAATTAAAGGTTCGGAAAGTGAAATAACTATAAAAGAAGAATTACTCCCTTTGAAATAACAAAATTCATTTCTGCGGGAACTACGAAGATTAAAAAGGGAGGTGTACCCCGCTCAAAATCAAAAATAATTAGGACAATAACAGAAAAAGAATCACCATCTTAATATCCAGCTCATGTCTGGAATGGCTGTTCTATGGCGCTAATGGACAGTACCAATCACTTCTTAACTTGAAATATTTATTATATAAAAAATAAGTTAGATATATACTCTAACTTATTTTTCCTACAATATCATTAATAATATGTCTATTTATATTTATAATAAAAAAACTAGCACTAATGCTAGTTTTTCCTGGTGGCTCGACCAGGAATCGAACCAGGGACACGAGGATTTTCAGTCCTCTGCTCTACCGACTGAGCTATCGAGCCATATAATTTCATCTGGCAACGACCTACTCTTCCACAGGGCCTCCCCTGCAGTACCATCAGCGCTTTGAAGCT
>NZ_BAAAAU010000028.1:0-1648 GCF_054768115.1 Clostridium sp. CTA-6 | reverse complement strand
CAATTTTAAAGTTTAATCTCTTCTCAAATTCATTGACAAGGTTTATTACCTTATCTTACTGGCTGTTACAAGAATGTTTCTTGTTAATTCTCTGTTTAATTTTCAAAGACCACATCGCCTCAGCGACTTTTATATCTTAACAAATTTGTTGTTCTTTGTCAAGAAATATTTTTACATGAACTTTAATTCCATTCATTCATGTACGCTGCCTATAAGCAACAATATATATGTTATCAAATAATAAAATTTTAGTTTTAATGTAGATACTAAAATATTAATATTAAATCACATTTACTCTAATATACTATTAATTTATATAGTTTAAGCATATTGATACGCCTGGCAAGCTTTATGTCTATTTTTAAGTTTATTAGTATATATAACTATCTTCTATTAATAATAATATAATTCAAAATAGATTTTATCTATTTTACAATATCATTATGTCCTTTAAATTTATTAAATATACATATTATTAAATATACATATTATTAAATATACATATTATTAAATATACATATTATTAAATATACATATTATTAAATATACATATTATTAAATATACATATTATTAAATAAAAAAAGATAGCAAATTAATTGCTATCTTTTTTATTATATTATTTTATTTCAACTGTGTATTTATCTCTTAAGTTTTGTGTAAACTCATTATATTGTTGATTTTGTTTTTCTTGTAAAAGTTTATTATTTATCATAGCTTTAACTTCATCAAAAGGCTTAATCATACTTTCTCTTATATTATCAACTATTATTAAATGATATCCAAATTGAGTTTTAACAGCTTCTGTAACTTTATCAACTTCTGCTTCAAACACTGCTTTTTCAAATTCTGGAACCATTTGACCTTTAGTAAATGTTCCTAAACTTCCCCCTTGAGCTTTTGAAGGACATTTTGAATATTTTTCAGCTGCTTCTGAAAAATCTAATCCATTTTTTATTTTTCCATATATACTATTAGCTTCATCTTCTGAATCAACTAATATATGTCTTGCTGTTATAAGTTCTTGTGTTCTAAACTCTTCTTTATTTTCTTCATAATATTTTTTAGCTTCTTCTTCTGCAACTGTAGCTCTAGCTAAAACATTAGATACCGCTACTTGTATTAAAAGTTGCTTCTTAGTAGCTTCTAATTGTTTTTTAAAGTCTTCTGTTTCATCAACTTTCATATCTTTAGCATAATTATATGAAAGTTCAAAATCAATCATTTGTTTTATTAAGTCTTCTCTTCCCTTTTCTGTATTTAAATACGTTTGTCTTTCCTTTGGGAAGCTAAGTATTGTATTATCTACATCCTTATCTGTAATTTCTTGCCCATTAACTATAGCCACGATATTATTTTCCATAAAAAATCTCCTTTATAATAAATTTATTTCTATTACAGTTTAATTTTAACATAAAAGAAACTAAATTTTAAGTATAATTCCACTTTAAAATTTAACTTACTATAAAAAGCACCTAAGATATTTATCTTAGGTGCTTTTTTGGTGGCTCGACCAGGAATCGAACCAGGGACACGAGGATTTTCAGTCCTCTGCTCTACCGACTGAGCTATCGAGCCATATAATTTCATCTGGCAACGACCTACTCTTCCACAGGGCCTCCCCTGCAGTACCATCAGCGCTTTGAAGCT
>NZ_BAAAAU010000027.1:0-1896 GCF_054768115.1 Clostridium sp. CTA-6 | reverse complement strand
ACATGGGGTTACCCATGTGAGTTTCCTCATTCGGAAATCCCTGGATCTCAGCCTATTTGCGGCTACCCAAGGCTTATCGCAGCTTATCGCGTCCTTCTTCGGCTCCTAGTGCCAAGGCATTCACCATGCGCCCTTTGTAGCTTGACCTTAAAATTGTATTCTTACAAAGGATTTTTATATACCTTTAGCTTTACTTATTCACTGTGCAATTTTGGTCTCTCAAAATTAAACAGAGAATTCAGCCTTTAGAAAGAATTTTCTTCTTTCTATTCTCCTTAGAAAGGAGGTGATCCAGCCGCAGGTTCTCCTACGGCTACCTTGTTACGACTTCACCCCAATCACTAATCCCACCTTCGGCCGCTGGYTCCTTACGGTTACCTCACGGACTTCGGGTGTTACCAGCTCTCATGGTGTGACGGGCGGTGTGTACAAGGCCCGGGAACGTATTCACCGCGACATTCTGATTCGCGATTACTAGCAACTCCAGCTTCATGTAGGCGAGTTGCAGCCTACAATCCGAACTGAGATAGGTTTTATAAGTTTTGCTCCACCTCACGGTCTTGCGTCTTATTGTACCTACCATTGTAGCACGTGTGTAGCCCTGGACATAAGGGGCATGATGATTTGACGTCATCCCCACCTTCCTCCTGGTTACCCAGGCAGTCTCATTAGAGTGCTCAACTTAATGGTAGCAACTAATAACAAGGGTTGCGCTCGTTGCAGGACTTAACCTAACATCTCACGACACGAGCTGACGACAACCATGCACCACCTGTCTCCTTGCCCCGAAGGGCTTCACCTATCTCTAGGCTATGCAAGGGATGTCAAGTCCAGGTAAGGTTCTTCGCGTTGCTTCGAATTAAACCACATGCTCCGCTGCTTGTGCGGGCCCCCGTCAATTCCTTTGAGTTTTAATCTTGCGACCGTACTCCCCAGGCGGGATACTTATTGTGTTAACTGCGGCACAGGGGGAGTTGATACCCCCTACACCTAGTATCCATCGTTTACGGCGTGGACTACCAGGGTATCTAATCCTGTTTGCTACCCACGCTTTCGTGCCTCAGCGTCAGTTACAGTCCAGAAAGCCGCCTTCGCCACTGGTGTTCTTCCTAATCTCTACGCATTTCACCGCTACACTAGGAATTCCGCTTTCCTCTCCTGCACTCTAGATATCCAGTTTGGAATGCAGCCCCCAGGTTAAGCCCGGGGATTTCACATCCCACTTAAACATCCGCCTACGCACCCTTTACGCCCAGTAAATCCGGACAACGCTCGCCACCTACGTATTACCGCGGCTGCTGGCACGTAGTTAGCCGTGGCTTCCTCCTCTGGTACCGTCATTATCGTCCCAGAAAACAGGGCTTTACAATCCGAAGACCTTCATCACCCACGCGGCGTTGCTGCGTCAGGGTTTCCCCCATTGCGCAATATTCCCCACTGCTGCCTCCCGTAGGAGTCTGGACCGTGTCTCAGTTCCAATGTGGCCGATCACCCTCTCAGGTCGGCTACGCATCGTTGCCTTGGTAAGCCGTTACCTTACCAACTAGCTAATGCGCCGCGGGTCCATCTCAAAGCAATAAATCTTTSATAAGAAAATCATGCGATTCTCTTATGTTATGCGGTATTAATCTTCCTTTCGGAAGGCTATCCCCCACTTTGAGGCAGGTTACCCACGTGTTACTCACCCGTCCGCCGCTAATCCACTTCCCGAAGGAAGCTTCATCGCTCGACTTGCATGTGTTAAGCACGCCGCCAGCGTTCGTCCTGAGCCAGGATCAAACTCTCAATTTTAAAGTTTAATCTCTTCTCAAATTCATTGACAAGGTTTATTACCTTATCTTACTGGCTGTTACAAGAATGTTTCTTGTTAATTCTCTGTTTAATTTTCAAAGACCA
>NZ_BAAAAU010000026.1:0-1880 GCF_054768115.1 Clostridium sp. CTA-6 | reverse complement strand
TTATCTTGTATTGTCTGTTCCTGTTGATTTTTAACATATATTTTTAAACTTTTCTCTTCTTTATTATCATTTTCATCTATAGCTACAATTTTTAGTAGGTATTCTCCATTTTTAATATTCGACATATCTTTTTTATATTCAAAATTAGTCAAATAACTACTATCCTTATTTACTGATGTTTCTGTTTTAGCTTGTCCTATTTTCTCATTATTTAAATAAATTTCTATTAATTTTAGTCTTTCCTTAGAATCTACAGTTCCTATTAAATTTAAATCATTTCCATTAAATAATTCACTTTCCTTTGGAGATTCCAGATTTATGATTAAATTATTATAAGCCTGTACACTCATAGGGAATATTAATAATCCAATCATAAAAAAAAGTGAAATAATATTTAAGACTAAACAACCCTTTTTTTTATTTATCATAAACTCACCCTTTCAATAGTTGCCTTTATAATTTTATCGTAATTTATATAAATATTTTTAAATTTAAACTTTACAATTGCATACTATTTCCATTTGAAATTCTTCTAATTGTAAAAAATAATATTCTATTAAAAATCAATTAAAATTATTATATCATTTAATATAATAATAAAAAAGAACTACCTCAAAATAGAAAATATTTTCTATTTTGAGACAGCCTTTTTTATATTTATTTAAAAATTGGTATGTCGAAATTTAATGTAGCCCCTCTCAATCCATCTATTACTTTTTTTATATTTCCAATTTGATTGTATACCCATCTTACATCTGTTGCATATTGGTGTACTGTTGGATTAGCTGGATTCCATCTCATTTTATATAATGTATCTTGTTTATACGTCACATTATTTATATATCCTGATGAAATCCATTTAGCCCCTCCTTTAATAGCTAAATCTACTGAAAACCATCCCTGTTCATAAGCATACTTAGATCCTTGTCCTATAGGATCACTATCCACAGCATTTATACCAAATAAATTGTAAACCATTTTTCCATTTACCACCACGCCCTTAGCTAAAGTTGACGTACCATTTCCTGTTTCTAAAAGAGCATGTGCTACTAAATATATAGGGCTTACGTTACTTTCTCTTCCTGCATCAATGAATACTTGTCCCTTTCCTTCTAGCACACCCTTACCTTTAAGCATATTATTTAGTTGCTCTGCTGTAGTACATTCATTGTAGCTTAATTGTAAAAATTGATATTGCCCAATATCATCATATATCTGATTAGTTGGATCTATATATTCTCTAGCCCTTGATTTAATATAGTCATATTGCTGATCACTCTGCACCCAATTAACTCCATTTATATCAGTTGAATATCCTTTTTTACCATTCTTTACAATAGCATATCTCCATTCATAAGTATTCTTCTCTGGTATATACATATGATAAGCTGGTCTATTGTCCATTTGCTTATTTAGCATTTCATCTAATGTTATATTATAATTTGTTTTTTTATAGTTTTTAATTAAACCATCTTCACCTATTACTGTAAATGTTTTTTCTACTTTTGAATCAAAAATATCTGAGCTGAATATATCTTTAACATTAACAATAATGGTGTATTTACCAGGCTTTGTAGGTGCCCAACTTGCATATCTGTCTTCTTTATATTCTCTTATTTTTGTTAAAGTTCCTGTATTTAAATCTTTAACCCAAAATTCGTATAAAACTCTATTAGTACTACTTGCATATCCTTTTATCGTATATGTTTTTCCTATTTGTAATTGATATGAGGTTACATATTGATTATCTAGCATAATATCATATGTTTGTATAGTTGCTTTTCCGGAATTATAATCAACATTAAAATTTTTCTCTACTTTTCCATCTACACTTGCATTACTATATTTATCCTTTACATTTACTGCTATTATATATTGTC
>NZ_BAAAAU010000025.1:0-1905 GCF_054768115.1 Clostridium sp. CTA-6 | reverse complement strand
GGAGGCCCTGTGGAAGAGTAGGTCGTTGCCAGATGAATATGATTCACTAGCTCAGTTGGTAGAGCACATGACTTTTAATCATGTTGTCCGGGGTTCGATTCCCCGGTGGATCACCAAAGCACTTTACAGTTTTGTAAGGTGCTTTTTAATTTGGATAATATATATTATTCAAATTATTATGGAATAGTATAAATATAATGAATATGAAATTTTGATGCTTCATATGGGTGTATTAGAATATATAATTGTTATATGAAATAATAAAATAAAAATCTATATTATGAAAATAATATAGATTTTTATGAATACAAGGGACTTAGATTTAAATTTTGCCTAGAGCTTCTTTTAACTTAAGCCAATCATTCTCATATATCTTATGAAATTCTTCACTTCTATTATAAGTTAAAGATGATGGATGATACATTGGAAACACATATCTACTTAAGTTTTCAACAAAATAAACATTACCATGACAATCACCAATAGACTTAAAATTTGTTAGCCTTTTCAAGGGAACATTTCCTAATGTAATTATTAATTTAGGGTTTACTAAATTAATTTCTTCATCAAGTATGGAACTAAATAAAGATATTTCTGAAACCTTAGGTGGTCTATTACTTATAGATATTCTTCCATTTTTACCTTCTTTAATTTTTATAGGTCTAAAAAAACAAGTATTAGTAATTCTAATAGATTCTCTTTTAAGGCCTATAGAATTTAAATATTTCTCAAAGTTTTTACCAGCCATACCTACAAAAGGTTTACCTTCTTCTACTTCATTTTTACCTGGGGCTTCTCCTATAAATAGAATATCACATGGTATAGGCCCATCACCTGTTATGTACCCACCTGTTTTATCACCTACATATTCCTCTGAAATATTTTTAATTTTATTTTTCAAAGATTCTTGTATATTCAATTAAGAAAACTCCTTCCTATATATTTATATAAACTTCATTTCCTTTTAAATTTATACTATTAACACAACTATTAATGTAGTTAAAAGAGAGTATTCTTTTATTAATTTTAACACCGCTAATTTTTTTATGCGTATTTTTATAAAAGTAATTATTATATAGATAAAGTTCTATATAAAATATGTAGTTTTAGAAAATATAAAATATACCATTATCTAATGGTTGTTAAAAATGTTTATCATTCTAATAATAAACTCCATTAAAAACTGTGAAAGAATATATATTTTTTAAAATTACATTTTATGAATATGATTAGTTACATATAAAATATAATTTAATGTTTATATATGGGATTTTATTATCTTTTAAAAGAAATATGATGATATAAATTATATATTAAAATCAATCTCATATAAAGGAATATTATCATACACTAATTATTCAATAATTTTATTAGGTAAATATAAAAGCAATTACTGTATAAATAATAAAGAATATAAAAATATTTATAATATATAGTAGTTACTATAATTTAGATTATAGATATTATATAAAAATGTAGAGTATTATCTAGCTTAACCAATAATAATGTAGTGCTTATATTTTAAAAAATAATATATAAATATAATTATATAAGTAATATATAGAAAATAATTCTTATAATTACAGCAACATAACCAAGTGTATCTATATAAAAAAAACGGAGTAATATGTAAAAAATAAAAGAAAAATGCTATTAATTTTATATAAATAGATAAAATCATATCGTTATAGTAATTGAAAATGCTATAATGGTACATGTCGCTGAAACACAGCAACAAATAAAAAAAACAAATTTGAAAAAAAGTTCTTGACAAAGAACAACAAATTTGATAAGATATAAAAGTCGCTGAGGCGATGTGGTCTTTGAAAATTAAACAGAGAATTAACAAGAAACATTCTTGTAACAGCCAGTAAGATAAGGTAATAAACCTTGTCAATGAATTTG
>NZ_BAAAAU010000024.1:0-2285 GCF_054768115.1 Clostridium sp. CTA-6 | reverse complement strand
TATTTAACTAATGCTTTAGCTATATTTGTAATAAAGTCTTGAGCATTTGTAACTAGAGTTTTAACTTCTAGAGTACCTCTATCTGATAGTTTATTAACAGAGAATTCTTGTATATCTATAGAATAGATATATACAGGTCTAACAACACCATCTCTTACTGTGTARGATGGWGTCATATTTCCTGARGCTATWGTATGTAGTACTGTAGATAAACATATAAGCATTGTAGATTTTCTTGTATGTTTTCTCATAGCATCTTGAGCTTCATATACATTATCRTAAACGTTAGGTAGAGTGAATCTATCTCTTATAGTRCCMGCRAGTACTACAGGAACATCTTTYTCTACACAAGCTTTTAATATACCATCTTTAACTTTTCCAGAAGCCATAAGTTCTTCTAAWGAACCAGCTCTTCTAGCTTCGTTTATAGCTTCCATATAGTTGTAATGAGCATTTTTTTCAGCTTCAAAAGTTTCTTGACCTAAAACTGTTCCGAACATTCCTTTTTCTAAGTCATAGGTTGCAAGAGTGTTTCCTGATAAAATGGCATTAACRTATCCGTTTTCTACAAGGGAAGCAAAAGCTGCTCTTGAYTCATCATCTAATGCAATTGATGGTCCTAGAACCCAAGTGATTTTTCCGTTATGTTCTTTTTCATATTTCATTATTTCATATAAATCATCATAGTCTTTAGAGAAAGCTGTTTCTCTTGATCTACCACTTCTAAATGCAAARGTATCTGAATTTCCGTCTTTAGCTACGAATCCACCAGCATACATGTATATACCTTCGCTAGCATCTTCAGTTCTTCCTACTACAACTTTATCTCCAAGTTTAAGATTTCTAAATTCTACAACTTCTATATCATCCTCTGGAGTAACAATTGCAACAGTATCCATACGGCTTTCRTTAGCTATTACCCATTTYCCTTTAATTTTAAAGTATTCAGGATATATTGATAAAGCGTGGTAGTGTCTAGGAGCAACTCCTTCTATAACTACTTCTTCAGTTTTRCAATCCGGTGCTTTAACAAGAAAATCTTGTGTAAAATCTGGTGGCGTAAATTTTGGTAATTCGAAACTCATTTAAAATCTCCTCCTAATAATATATTAATGTATCTTAGTAATTTTCAAAATTAAGTGTTTATAATCTCTTATTTAAGAACGTTCTTTTGAACATTAACAACAAAGTCYTGAACGTTAGTAACTATTGTTTTAACACCTACATGTTCTCTAGCTGTTGCTACTTGGTTAACTGCATATTCAGCAATATCTATAGAGTAAACATATACTGGTCTTACCTTACCATCTACAACTTTATAAGATGAAGCTAAGTTTGCAGTTGCTACTGAGTGAAGAACTGTAGCAAGACAAATTATAACAGTTGCYTTTTGAGCTTGTTCTTTCATAGCATCAAGTCCRSARGTTACATTGTGATAAACTGGAGGAAGTGGACCATCATCTCTTATTGATCCTGCAAGAACTATTGGAATATTATGTTCTATRCAAGCTTTTATAAATCCATCTTTAACGTTTCCTTCAGAAAGTAGAGCTTCTATAGATCCAGCTCTTCTAGCTTCGTTTATAAGGTCTAAGTGATTATAGTGACCCATTGGAACTGATTCTTGAGTGTATATGTTTTGTCCTAAAGCAGTACCTAAAAGTCCTCCTTCTAAATCATGAGTRGCCATAGCGTTACCAGCCATAAGAGCGTTTACAAATCCTTTTTCAGCAAGTTCTGATAAAGCTACTCTAGTATCATAGTCAAATACAACAGCAGGTCCTAAAACCCAAACTATATGTCCATTGTTTTCTTTTTCATGTTTTAATATTYCATATAATTCTTTGTAGTCTTTTGAGAAAGATGATTCAACAGTTCTTCCGAATCCAACCTTTGGTATRTTATCAAAACCTTCAGCATATTTGTAGATACCTTCGCTTCCATCTACAGATTTTCCTAATATAACTTTRTCTCCAACTTTAAGGCTTCTGAATTCTACAACTTCTACAGTRTTGTCATCTTTAACTATTGCAGCACAATCTARAGATGTTTGAGTTGGTAAAACCCATTCACCTTTAACCTTAAAATATTCTGGTAATACAGAAGTTATATGAAATCCTTGAGGAGCTACTCCATCTTTTTCAACTTCACCTATTTTAACATCTGGTGCCTTAACAAGAACATCTTGTGTAAAATCTGGTGGTGTAAATTTTGGTAATTGAAAACTCATTTTAAATTTCCTCCTTAACGTAATATATTTTAAATTGTATTGGGGTTATATATAT
>NZ_BAAAAU010000023.1:0-2756 GCF_054768115.1 Clostridium sp. CTA-6 | reverse complement strand
TTTGGTCAAGCCCTCGACTTATTAGTATCAGTCAACTTAACATGTTGCCATGCTTACATCTCTGACCTATCAACCTGGTGTTCTTCCAGGAGTCTTACTAGCTTACGCTATGGGAAATCTCATCTTGAGGTTGGCTTCACGCTTAGATGCTTTCAGCGTTTATCCAGTCCCAACATAGCTACCCAGCTGTGCCACTGGCGTGACAACTGGTGCACCAGAGGTTGGTCCATCCCGGTCCTCTCGTACTAAGGACAGCTCCTCTCAAATTTCCTACGCCCGCGACGGATAGGGACCGAACTGTCTCACGACGTTCTGAACCCAGCTCGCGTGCCGCTTTAATGGGCGAACAGCCCAACCCTTGGGACCTACTTCAGCCCCAGGATGCGACGAGCCGACATCGAGGTGCCAAACCTCCCCGTCGATGTGGACTCTTGGGGGAGATCAGCCTGTTATCCCCGAGGTAGCTTTTATCCGTTGAGCGATGGCCCTCCCACGAGGTACCACCGGATCACTAAGCCCGACTTTCGTCCCTGCTCCACCTGTATGTGTCGCAGTCAAGCTCCCTTCTGCCTTTGCACTCTTCGCGCGATTTCCGACCGCGCTGAGGGAACTTTTGGGCGCCTCCGTTACTTTTTAGGAGGCGACCGCCCCAGTCAAACTGCCCACCTAACAATGTCCCGTGACCAGATTCATGGCCGCCGGTTAGAACCCCAGTACTGTCAGGGTGGTATCCCAAGGATGACTCCACTCAGGCTGACGCCCAAGTTTCCAAGTCTCCCACCTATCCTGTACAGACAATACCGAGATTCAATGCTAAGCTACAGTAAAGCTCTACGGGGTCTTTCCGTCCAATCGCGGGTAGCAAGCATCTTCACTTGCACTACAATTTCGCCGGATTTGCTGTTGAGACAGTGCCCAAATCATTACGCCATTCGTGCGGGTCGGAACTTACCCGACAAGGAATTTCGCTACCTTAGGACCGTTATAGTTACGGCCGCCGTTTACTGGGGCTTAAGTTCACACCTTCGCTTACGCTAAGTGTTCCCCTTAACCTTCCAGCACCGGGCAGGCGTCAGCCCCTATACATCAGCTTTCGCTTTAGCAGAGACCTGTGTTTTTGCTAAACAGTTGCTTGGGCCTATTCTCTGCGGCCTACTTTCGTAGGCACCCCTTCTCCCGAAGTTACGGGGTCAATTTGCCGAGTTCCTTAACAGCAATTCTTCCGATGGCCTTAGGATTCTCTCCTCACCTACCTGTGTCGGTTTGCGGTACGGGCACCTATTCACTCGATAGAGGCTTTTCTTGGCAGTGTGGAATCAGATACTTCGCCATAAATGGCTCCCCATYACACCTCAGCTTAGCTYGACGGATTTRCCTATCAAGCATGCCTAAATGCTTAGACGCACATCCAATAGTGCGCACATCTTATCCTACTGCGTCACCCCATCTCTCAAACGTAAATAGGCGGTATCGGAATATCAACCGATTGTCCATCACCTACGCCTTTCGGCCTCGGCTTAGGTCCCGACTAACCCTGGGCGGACGAACCTTCCCCAGGAAACCTTAGGTTTTCGGCCAATAAGATTCTCACTTATTTCTCGCTACTTATGCCAGCATTCTCACTTCTGTACAGTCCACCGCTCCTTACGGTACGACTTCAACCCATACAGAAAGCTCCTCTACCGCGTACACATAGTGTACACCCATAGCTTCGGTGGTAAGTTTGAGCCCCGGACATCTTCGGCGCAGGATCTCTTGACTAGTGAGCTATTACGCACTCTTTAAATGAGTGGCTGCTTCTAAGCCAACATCCTAGTTGTCTTAGAAATCCCACATCCTTTTCCACTTAACTTACACTTTGGGACCTTAGCTGATGGTCTGGGCTGTTTCCCTTTTGACTACGGATCTTATCATTCGCAGTCTGACTGCCGTGATACAAGTATATGGCATTCGGAGTTTGATAGGGTTCGGTAACTACTATAGCCCCTAGCCCATTCAGTGCTCTACCTCCATTACTCAATTACACGACGCTAGCCCTAAAGCTATTTCGAGGAGAACCAGCTATCTCCGAGTTCGATTGGAATTTCTCCGCTATCCACAGCTCATCCCATGGTTTTTCAACACCAACGTGGTTCGGTCCTCCACGAGATTTTACTCTCGCTTCAACCTGGCCATGGATAGGTCACCCGGTTTCGGGTCTACACCATGCAACTTTTCGCCCTTTTCAGACTCGGTTTCCCTTCGGCTCCATACCTTAAGTACTTAACCTTGCTACATAGCGTAACTCGCTGGCTCGTTCTACAAAAAGCACATCGTCACACTTTAACGTGCTCCGATCGGTTGTAGGCACACGGTTTCAGGTTCTATTTCACTCCCCTTCCGGGGTTCTTTTCACCTTTCCCTCACGGTACTGCTTCACTATCGGTCACTAGGTAGTATTTAGCCTTGGGAGGTGGTCCTCCCTGCTTCCCACAAGGTTTCACGTGTCTCGTGGTACTCTGGATTAGATCTTGAAGTTTTCTCTTTTTACCTACAGGACTATTACCTTCTATGGTAGGGCGTTCCAGCCCTCTTCGATTAAGATACCTCTTCTTTTATGATCTATCCGCAACCCCAGAAACAAGTTTCTGGTTTGGGCTCTTTCCCGTTCGCTCGCCGCTACTTAGGAAATCGATTTTTCTTTCTCTTCCTCCGGGTACTTAGATGTTTCAGTTCCCCGGGTTTACCCTCATACACCTATGTATTCAGTGCATGAT
>NZ_BAAAAU010000022.1:0-3147 GCF_054768115.1 Clostridium sp. CTA-6 | reverse complement strand
GGAGGCCCTGTGGAAGAGTAGGTCGTTGCCAGATGAATATGATTCACTAGCTCAGTTGGTAGAGCACATGACTTTTAATCATGTTGTCCGGGGTTCGATTCCCCGGTGGATCACCAAAGCACTTTACAGTTTTGTAAGGTGCTTTTTATTTTGTATAATATACATTATATATTGAAATTATTATGAAATAGTATAAGTGTAATGAATGTGAAATCCTTAGGCTTAATATGGGGGAATTACGAATAAATATAATTATTATATAAAATATAGTTTTATGAATAAAAGAAGTTCTAGATTTAAGTTTTATCTAGAGCTTCTTTTAAGATTAACAGAGGTTATAAAAACAGATATTTTTATAATAGTATATTTAAAAATATTTGAAGTTATTTTATATTGTAATTTTAAAAATATATGAAATTTCATGTCAGAAAATTAATAAATTCTTCGTATTAAATAGTGAGAAGCTTCTTGAGGAGGGAAAAATGTGAAAATAGATGAAGATAATTTTATAAGGCAGCTAAAATATAGGAATTCCAAAGCATTAGATTTTATTGTAGACGAATATAGTAATTTGATTTTTAGAATTATACGTACCGTATTAAATTCAAATTTTCATTCTCAGTATGTAGAAGAATGTGCAAATGATGTATTTTGGTCTGCGTGGAGTAATATTGATAGTTTTGATGAGCAAAAAGGGAACTTTAAATATTGGATTGCTGCTATATCTAAATATAAAGCTATAGATTACAAAAGAAAACTTTTCAAACAAAATAATATTGAATCTATAGATGATCATATATTATGTGATGATACTAGCATAGAAAACGATTTTATACTAAATGAAAATAAAGAAGAAATTTTTGAAGCAATAAATTATATGAAAAAAAAAGATAGGGAAATATTTATAAGAAGGTACTTTCTAGATGAGAAAGTAGAAAATATAGCTAACGCTTTTGGAGTAAATAGAAATTTAATAGATAAAAGACTTTCAAGGGGACGTAAATTTTTAAAGGAAAAACTTATACTTTTGAAAGGAGAAATATTATGAAGAATAATAAAAAGATTAATTTACCAGAAAAAGAGCTGTATAAATTATTTAATGAAATAAAATTTGAAGAAATTGAGTTGAATAATGTGGAAGAGGAAGTAGATATTATCCAAAAGGATAGAATAAAGAAAAATTTAAATGATAAAATAAAGGGAGAAAACAGATCTAATAAATTAAAATATATCTCTATTGCTGCGGCTATAACATTAGTATTTTCAATAGGTGTCGTTACTACATCACCAACCTTTGCTAAAAATATTCCAGTTTTGAATTCTATAATACAAACACTAAATAATAAATATGGCAATAAAGGTGATTATGCAAAATACTCTGAAATAATAAATAAATCAGTTTCAAACAATGGAATAACAATTACAATAAATGAAGTAATTGCAGATGATTCAAAATTAATTATAGGTTATACCTTAAAAGGTGATAAAAAAATAAAAGATTTAGAAGTATTCGGGCTGGGAGGATTTTTAAAGATAAATGGTAAAACCTTTTCCTCAGGAGGAATTTCTGTAGGGCAGTATATAGATGACTATACTTATATAGGTAGTGAGGAGATTCACACCAGTATACCCAAAGATAAAAAATTTAATGTTGATGTAAATATTACAGAAGTATCTGATACAAAAGGGAAGTGGGACTTTGCTTTTAGTGCATCAAAAGAAGAAATATTTAGGGAGAGTACTGTGTTTAAACCAAATCAAAAATTGGATTTCCCAGACAGTAATGCAAATATTGATAAAGTAGTATTTTCACCTATAGATATTTCTATTTTTATAACTGGAAATGGTAAGAATAAAAATATAAAAGCAGGACCTAATGGCGGTATGTTTGATTATAGATACTGGGTTGCTTATGATGATAACGGGATAGAACTTATACCAAAGGGTCTTGGGGGTGGAAAATTTGACTTTAATAAAAATATATTTTCTTCTGAAATGCAATATGTAAAGACTAAAAGCATTCCAAAATATTTGACCAT
Organism: Clostridium sp. CTA-6; assembly: GCF_054768115.1. Lineage (NCBI taxonomy): Bacteria > Bacillati > Bacillota > Clostridia > Eubacteriales > Clostridiaceae > Clostridium > Clostridium sp. CTA-6. The sequence goes on along the minus strand of NZ_BAAAAU010000022.1, from coordinate 1,108 downwards.
TATTCCTTGCAAAATTATTCCTTCAGAAGGAGGAGGGGTAAGAAGAGATAAGAATGGCAAAGAAACACCAATTACTATAGAAACAAAGAAACCTAAAGAAATAAGTAAAGTTATAGATGGAGTATATCCAATAGAACTTTCTCAAGGTAAAATGGGAAAACTTATAATAAATGATATAAAAACAGAAAACAATAAAACTATAGTTAAATATATAGCCAAAGGAAAGGCACCTTATTTCCAAGCAGAAGATCTTCTTATAAAAGACGATCAAGGAGAATGTGTTGAAATTAAAGATTACATTAGAAGAAAAGATGAAGAAAATCCTAATGAATTTACAAAGGTGTTTGAAGGATTAAATCCTAATAAACAATACACCATATTTACAAATGACTTTGACAATGTAGAATTTAGAGAGGATTTAAAATTTAAGATTGAACTTAATAAATAAACAGTAGAAATAAATCCCTAAGATATTAATAAATTAGGGATTTATTTTTTAAGTTACTTATATAATTAATATTTTTATGTTTTCTAAGGTTCTTTAGTTAATGGTGGAATAGTTTTTGGAGATTTTAAGTTAAAAATTTTTTCAAAGGAGTAAATCTTTCAATCATAAGTAATTATAGATAGATATTAAAAATTTGTTATTCTAAATAATTCTATTTGTACTACAAATTAAAAGAACTTAATAGTTAAAACATTTTTCATAATGGTTTTTAGTGATTATTATGGTGATTAAATCTACGTATATAAACAACATAACCTAGGGTATCTATATAAGAAAATAGCAGGAATACCAATAAAATTAGAGTAACAATAATTTAAATGCATATAAATTAATATAAAGATATTTTTTATTGAAATATAAATGATATAATAAAATTCGTCCTTAAGACAAGGGCTTGAAAGCAACAAAAACTTTCAAAAACAAATTTGAAAAAAGTTCTTGACAAAGAGCAGCAAATTTGTTAAGATATAAAAGTCGCTGAGGCGATGTGGTCTTTGAAAATTAAACAGAGAATTAACAAGAAACATTCTTGTAACAGCCAGTAAGATAAGGTAATAAACCTTGTCAATGAATTTGAGAAGAGATTAAACTTTAAAATTG
>NZ_BAAAAU010000021.1:0-4412 GCF_054768115.1 Clostridium sp. CTA-6 | reverse complement strand
TTCTTTTGCCCTTGTAATACCTACATAAAAAAGTCTTCTCTCTTCCTCTATATTAATTTCTTCATCTGATTTACTATAAGGAATATTATCTTCATTACAATTTACAATAACTACATTTTTAAATTCCATGCCTTTGACTCCATGTATTTCTGTAGGTGTAATTCATAAAGTGTTGTAAATGTTATAACTCAATATTCAATTTTTAAGATTATTCCATACATTACAATTATTATAGCATTTTTATATTTTATGTGGTATACAATATAAATTTGTAAATTAGAGATGTTTTAATACTCTATATTATTATGTTCTGATACACAAAAAAATAAAATAAGGTAAAGTAAATTAATACTCTACCTTATACAATGTAGTAAAAACTCTAATATTTTTTATAAATAATTATTTAAGATTAAATTGTATTCCTTTATTATGCTCTGTTATTAATTTTAGATTATCAATCTTAACATCTTTAGGTATATCGAATACTAAGAAAGTATTTTTGTTTATTCCTGCATTAATTTTATCATAAGACCCTATAAAATTTTTATTTTCTCTAAAAATAGATTCTTGACTATTTAGATGCCCTAATGCTTCAAAAGAATTATCATCAACTTCATATGTTTTTTTCCCATCATTTAATTTAAATTCATGTGGTTCATATCCTGTAGCTTCTTCGTCATTATTTTTTATATCTAGTTTTATTACTATAAATTTTCCACTTGGTGTTGATTTCCCAGATTCATTGCTAATAGCACCATTTTCTTTAGCTTCTAAAATTTTAATACTTAAATTTCCTACAGGAGACTGTTCTCCAAATTTTACATCTTTCTTTTCTTCTTTTGCTTCCTCTTTTGTGCTAGAAACTTGTTTATCTACACTTTGACCAATTTGTTTATTAACTCTACCAATTGCTGTAGCATCACCTATAAAATACCCTACAATAAATATAATAAGTCCACCTATTATTAATTTAAACTTCTTTTTCATGTACTTAACCCCCTCTTGTTGATATAGTTTAATTATAACAAAAATGTAATATTTATAAACAAAACATCAAACTTTGGATATATTAAGAACAAAATAATTTACAAAATACCATTGAAAAAATAAAACTTAATATTTTACATACTTCCCATAAATATATCCACCATGTGAAGGATAATATACATGCATTCATTCCCCTTATTTTCTATATAATCTAACCTTTGCACCATTAGGTAAAGCTCCTAATATTTTAGAAGATGTAGATTTTTTCTCTAACATTTACACCGCTTGATGTACATATAGTTCCTGTTTTTCCATCTAAGTTAATCCAACTATTATTGTTGCTTGTTGGTTTATTTTGTGTAGTTATTATAATACCTACTAATCCTTTGACTATAGCATTAGCTATATTTTCAGCGTTAAATTTATTCATATCTCCAGAATTATCACAAAAACGACATTCTATTAGTATGGCTTTAGCTTTAGTATGTCTTAGTACATATAAACTAGATCCATCTTTTATACCTCTATTTGCATAACCTAAGGCACAAATATTATTTAACACTGCCCTAGCTTGTTGCAATCCTTTTCCTCCATATGTGAATATTTCAGTACCATAAGCACTACCGTTATAGCAATTAAAATGAATAGATACATATAAATCTACATTGTTATTATTGGCTGTATTAGTTCTATAACTTAAACTATCGTTCAAATTACTACAAGTATCTTTATAACACTTAATAACTGTATGTCCTAAAGCTTGTAATTTACTTATTACTCTAGTGCCTACTTCTCTAGTTAGATTACTTTCTGCTTTTATTCCTGCTGCTCCATAATCGGCACTACTTAATGTGTGTCCACAATCAATCCCAATTTTCATTATTTACCTACTTCCTTCCTATCCTTACTAAAATAAAATGCTATAACCATAGTATAAATAGTTATAAACTCTGTATTTATAGTGTTTTTAATTGATAATATAGCAAATACTATAGTCATTATTACTGCTATTAACCACCTGGCACTTGTTATTTTTCTTAACGCTCTATCCATACTATCCCTCCAATTTATTCTCTATCTTATCTACGCTTTTTTTAACATCTTCAAGCACATCAAATTTTCTAGCTAAATCACCAATAACTTCTTGGTTTTTATCAATTGTACTTTGCATTTTTTCTTCTCTTTCTTTTGAAGTTTTAAGTACAAAATATAATAGGTAGCAAAACAATACTGCAAAAGCTCCTTGACTTATCATATACCTCATCATTTCTTGTTCCATAGAACACACATCCCTTCTTTATTATTTTTTAGTTTACTTTAAATTTAATTTACATAATTAAATATATGTAACTATAATAAGCAAAAATAAAAAGACTATCTCTAGTCCTTATTTTGCCTTTTAAGATATTTACTTGTGTCGTCTTAATTACCTATTACCAATTATACCCATTTACACTTATAAGCCCTTATTTATAGCTATTTGTAAGTATTCATATCTATAAATACTCACTATTGGGAACTAAAAAAGACACCTTACTAAGTGTCTTAATATCTGTTCTTATTACATTATTCCTAATTGTTTATTTACTTCTTTATTTGTTCTATTTGAAGCTTCTAATATTTTTCTATAAAGTAAATTACCAGTGTATCCTTGTTTTAAATATTTATTTTCATAATACTCAAATGGCAAATTAGAATTATTAATATCCAAATATGCTGCTAACTCTCTATCTCTCATTAATTTTCTAGCTTGCATTCTATATTTGTTTCTTAATAAATGAGCCTTTATAGCTTGCTCTTTTATTGCTAATGTTTTATCTATTTTATTAACAATATTTTTATCATGGTAAATATACCATTCTCTTACTTTTAAATTACTTAGTTTCCCAATTAAATTTTCATATTGTTCAAAATTAATATCTGTTCTAACCTCTTAAACCCTTCTTTTTAATATTTGCATCATTTATATAGTATAGATCATATATGAAAATTTGTCAATCTCAAATCAAAAATGTAAATTTTATACATTGATTATCTTTCTATAACCCTTTCTTGTTCTTCTTCTATAAACTCTTTCATTTTTGCATTAATCCATGTAGACATTCTTATTCCTTTTCTTTCAGCTATCTTACAAAAATTTTTATATGTTTCAGTATCTAGTGTAATATTTTTTCTTATAGTTGCCATATGCAATCCCCCCTATTGGAAATTATACAATGTAAATTTATATATCTTTCGGTCATTTTTATATCTGCATGTCCAAGACATTTTTGGATGAGATATATCCCCGCCCCATTTTTAAGTGCCATTGTAGCAAATGTATTTCTAAAAGTGTTCACACCATGGAATTTTACATTTCTATGTTTAAAATAATTTTTTAAATTTTGATGACAAGTATCATATTTCATCTTTTCCCCATTTAGCAAAGGAAATAAATAATCTTCTTGCTTTAATCCCATTCTTTGAATATATTCCATTAAATTAACTTTTAAGGTATTGCTTAATGGTACAGTTATTTGTCTTTTAGTTTTCATATGTCTAAAAAGTATGCTATCTGTACTAAAATTAACATCTTCTACATGAACATTTAACAAAGTTTCTGCACGACAGCCTGTTGACAAAAGAAATGAGCAAATTGCCCAAGAACGAAAATCTCCTACAAGACAAGTATTTATGCTAGGTTTTTTCAATAATTTTATAACTTCTTCTTCTGTATAAACTTCCTTTTTTTCTAATAAAATATTAGGTATTTTCACTGTAAATTTAGTAAGATAATTATTATTAAAACAATAACTTAAAAAAGCTCTCATTTTTATAACATATGTCTGATAAGTATTTCCTTTATATCCTTCTTTACGCATATTTATTATATGCTTTTCTATCTTTTCTTTAGTTAATTCTTTGATATTTGAATCTAAATTTACTACTTTTATTAATTCATATTTTCCAAACTTTTCTTTGCTCTCTATAGTTTTTTCTCTTTGGCCGATGCTTGTACAATAATTTAAATAATCTCCATAAATTTCTCCTACTATTTTATTAGTTGTTTTATTTAAGTTTTTCGATCTTAATTTAGCCATTTTCGTTCCATACCTCCACACATGTTTTTTACTGTTACATGTATGGAACAACCTTATGATACACTTTTCTTTTTAATAATATTGCTCTTAGTTATAACATTTCTATCAAATTTTCTTTTAGTTCCATCTAAAAATCCTATCTCCACATAATTTTCCCCTTGATTTTCAATAATTCCTTCACCAAACACCTTATGAACAACTCTTTCTTTTCCTTTAAAATAATCATTTTCTAATAACTCTTTATCTAACTTGCATTCCTTTATAAAATTAGAGGTTTCTTTATTCTTCCCCCTTATAACCTTTGGTACAGTTAAATATAAGTTTTCTTTTGCCCTTGTAATACCT
>NZ_BAAAAU010000020.1:0-37344 GCF_054768115.1 Clostridium sp. CTA-6 | reverse complement strand
AGCGTAAGCTAGTAAGACTCCTGGAAGAACACCAGGTTGATAGGTCAGAGATGTAAGCATGGCAACATGTTAAGTTGACTGATACTAATAAGTCGAGGGCTTGACCAAAATAAAATTCACTGTGTAATTTTGAGAGAAACAATAAAAATTGTTAAATCTCTATTGACAAATTGCAAAAAAGCAATTATAATGTTAAATATCTGGTGATTATGGCTTGAAGGTAACACCCGTTCCCATGCCGAACACGAAGGTTAAGCTTCAAAGCGCTGATGGTACTGCAGGGGAGGCCCTGTGGAAGAGTAAGTCGTTGCCAGATATAAATATTCCGCGGTAGCTCAATGGTGGAGCACTCGGCTGTTAACCGATAGGTTGAAGGTTCGAATCCTTTCCGCGGAGCCATTTAAATTTTATATTTTTAAAAAATATTCCGCGATAGCTCAACGGTGGAGCACTCGGCTGTTAACCGATAGGTTGAAGGTTCGAATCCTTTTCGCGGAGCCATTTTATTTTTTGGATAATTTTATTAAAAGTTGTAATAAAAGCTATTAGATATGTAATATATATTTAATAGCTTTTTATTTTTTGATTATAGTCTGATTATTAAGAAAATTAGTAATTTTTGAAAGGATTTTATATTATCAAATAGAATATATATTTAAGCCATAAAATAGATAGGGGGAATTAGTATGAATTATAGCACCACCAATCTAAGAAATATAGGCATAATTGGACATAGTGGATCAGGAAAAACTTCTTTAACAGAAGCTATTTTGTATTTTACAAATATGGTAGATAGATTAGGTACCATAGAAGAGGGAAATACTGTATCTGATTATGATACAGAAGAGAAAAAACGAAAAATATCTATATCCACCACAATACAACCGTGTAAATGGAAGGACACAAAAATTAATTTGATTGATATGCCTGGTTATTTTGATTTTGTAGGAGAAAAAATTCAAGGTTTAAAAGCTGCTGATATTGCCATTATAGTATTGTCAGCAACAGGGAGTATACATGTTGGAACAGAAAAGTCTTGGAATTATACAACAAAAGAGAAAATACCTAAAGTATTTTATATAAACAAATTAGATAAAGAAAATATGGATTTTGAAGGCACTTTAAATAAACTTAAAGAAAGATATGGTGTATCTGTAGTGCCTGTTCAATACCCTATAGGAAAAGAACAAAATTTTAAAGGTGTAATAAATGTTATTTCTAGCAAGGCAATAATATTTAATGAAAAAACACATAAGGTGGAGACAAAAGAAGTACCAAATGAATTATTAGATAAAGTGAATGAATGTAAAAATATGATTGTAGAAGCCGTAGCTGAAACAGATGAGAAGCTTTTAGAAAAATATTTTAGTGAAGGTACACTAAGTGAAAAAGATATATATGAGGGATTAATGGCAGGCACTGCAAAAGGAGAAATAGTTCCAGTAATGTGTGGGTCTGCTATAAAGGCCATAGGTATTGAAACTGTTTTAGAGGATATAGTTCAATGGTTTCCATCACCAGTAGAAACAAAAAAAATAGAGGCATCAGAGGGTATAAATAAAAATAATATAGAGATAAGTTGTAATGAAAAAGATCCATTTTCAGCACTAGTTTTTAAGACTATTATAGATCCTTTTATAGGTAGATTGTCATTATTTAAAGTAATGAGTGGAGTAATAAATGAAGAAAGCTCTATTTATAATTCAACAAAAGATAAAAAGGAGAAGGTAGGTAAATTATATTTTTTAAAAGGTAAGCAACAAATTCAAACAGATAGAGTAATTTCAGGAGATATAGGAGCAGCAAGCAAATTACAATATACTTCTACAGGGGATACTTTGTGTGATTTAAACAGAAAAATAATATTCAAAAAAATGGATTTTCCTAAAGCTAATATGACCATGGCAGCATTACCTAAATCAAAAAATGACGAAGATAAAATGTTTTATGCTCTAGATAAATTAGTGGAGGAAGATCCTACAATATATATAAGTAGAGATTTAGAAAATGCAGAAACATTAATATCAGGTATGGGAGATATACATTTAGAAGTAATAGCAAATAGAGTAAAAAATAAATTCGGCACAGAAATAGTGCTAGATTTGCCTAAAATTCCATATAGGGAGACTATAAAATCTATATCTAAGGTCCAAGGAAAACATAAAAAACAATCTGGTGGACATGGCCAATATGGAGATGTATTTATAAAATTTGAACCAAACAAAAATGGAGAGTTTGAATTTGTAAATAATATAGTTGGAGGGGTAGTTCCGAAACAATATATTCCCGCAGTAGAAGAAGGAATTTTAGAATGCATGAAAAAGGGAGTACTAGCAGAATATCCTGTTATAGGAATTAAGGCTACAATATACGATGGTTCATATCACTCAGTAGATTCATCTGAAATGGCTTTTAAAATTGCAGCCTCTATTGCATTTAAGAAGGGAATAAAGGAAGCAAAACCAACTTTATTAGAGCCTATAATGCGTTTAGAAGTAATATCATCAGAGGAATATATGGGAGATATTATAGGAGATATAAATAGAAAAAGAGGCAAAATTTTAGGTATGGAGCAGGAAGCTAATAATTTAGAAAAAATTATAGCAGAAGTACCACAGGCAGAAATAATAAGTTATGCTACAGATCTAAGAAGTATAACTCAGGGGATGGGTGAATTTTATTTAAGTTTTGAAAGATATGATGAAATTTTAGATCCCATTGAGGTTGAAAAAGTACTATCTAGTAAAAATAAAATATAGTATAAAAAATCACCTAGTTTTTAGGTGATTTTTTATACTATATTTTATTTACTATTTATTATATTATTAAAACCTGTGCTATTTTAGTAGTTCCATTTAGATTAAATACCTTTCCAAGTATGTATATAAATAATAATATATTTTAATTATTATAACTGTAGTATTAAATTTTAATGTAATTTTATCTATAAGTTATTATGAAACAGTACCAATAATTAACTCAATTAAATATATTATAACAGAATTAATTTTTAACATATATTTCAGCTATTATACATAAAACATAAATATTAGTAATAAAATGTGTATTATGTGAAATAATATTATAGAAAAATATATGTTACATTAAGCAAAAAGGGGAGATTTAATGTCAAGTTATCATTTAAATATTAAGGGGCCTATGGGACTAAGTGATTATAGTAGTATAAATGATTATATAAATATATTAGACTCAAAAGATGAAGTAATAATAGAGATGAATTGTGAAGAGAGACAAAATATGGATATAATATGTAATATGTTAGAGAGAAGTAATTTTGAAATAAATAAAAAAGATATATTGAAAGAAAATTATTATATAGAAGCTTATAAAAGATAAAGTTAGATTATGAGGATTTTTCAGCTTATTCATTAAAAATAAATAAGCTTTTAGTAGTAATAGCTTATAGCTTAAGCAGATAGAAAAATCCTTTTCCTATAATTGTATTCTGTCATAGAGTTAGATAGAAAAATCATAAAATAATACTAAGAGAAAGACTAATTAAAACACATAGTGATATTTTAATCAAAGGAAATTAAAAATTTACAAAACTAATAGAAATATAAAGAAAAACAATAATAATTTAGCATAATGACATTATTTACATGTATATGTATGTTGAATAAAGAAAATATGTAAATTATTATATTACTAAGGTCAAAGAAAGACAAAGTCAGAAGAAAAGGAATGATATTTGTGGCTAGATTATCTGATATAATAGAGGATTTTATAAAAGAAATGTTTCAAGAAAATAATGAATCAGAATTACAAATAAAAAGAAATGAATTGGCTAATTATTTTAGTTGTGCACCATCTCAAATAAATTATGTTTTAACTACTAGATTTACAGAAGATAAGGGTTATTATATAGAAAGCAAGAGAGGTGGTGGAGGTTGCATTATAATTAGACGTATAGAATTTACTAATAATAAAAACTTGAAAGAGCTTATAGTAGATAGAATAGGGAACAGTATTACATATGATAATGCAATAAATATCATAGATGGGTTAGTAGAAATGGCTGTCATAACAGAAAGAGAAGCTATTATAATGAAAATTGCTATAAATGATAGAGTGTTTGGAAATATTGATATAAGTAAAAATATGTTAAGGGCTAATATACTAAAAAATATAATTATGGTTATAATTTAATATAAAAGTTGGGGGTGATTTTATGCTATGTGATAAATGTAATAAAAATAGTGCAACAGTTCATATAACAAAGGTTATAAATGGACATAGAGAAGAGGTTAATTTATGTGAAAGCTGTGCAAAACAGGAACAAGGAATAGGAATAACAGATAATTTAAATCTTATGTCATCTTTTTCAGTTCAAAATATATTAGCTAATATATTAGATTATATGAATAAGCCTCAAGAAAAAAATATAAGTTATGAAATTACGTGTCCTCATTGCGGAACAACTTATAATGAATTTAAAATGAAAGGTTTATTAGGCTGTAGTGAGTGTTATAAGGTTTTTAATGATAGTATAATTCCAATAATAAAAAGAATTCATGGAAATGTAGAGCATACAGGAAAAATTCCTGAAAAATCAGGACAATATATAATAAAACAAAAGAATTTGCAACAATTAAGAGACAAATTGCAAAAATGCATTAAAGAGGAAGAATATGAAAAAGCCGCAGAAATAAGAGATAAAATAAAGTTATTGGAAAATGAAAAAGAGGAGGAGGCGTAAATATATGAACGAAAATAAAAAAACTCCTTTGTCAAATGATAACATGGTTTTAAGTAGTAGAATAAGATTAGCTAGGAATGTAGACAAGGCACCCTTTCCAAATAAAATAGATAATAAGAATGGTAGAGATATCATATATAGGATAGAAAATGAATTTTATAAGGAAGTTGAAAAGGACGCATTTAAGACTATATATTTATGGAATCTAGAAAAAAAAGAAATTAATTCATTGTTGGAAAAACACATCATTAGTTTTAACTTAATTAATAATATAGATAAGGCCGCTATAATAATAGATAGTTCTGAAAAAAATAGTATTATGATAAATGAAGAAGATCATATTAGAATACAAAGTATAACAAAGGGTCTTAATTTAGAAAAGGCATTTGAAAAAGCAAACCATATTGATAATATGATTGAAAAAAATATAAATTTAGCCTTTGATAAAGATTTAGGATATTTGACATCCTGCCCAACAAATATTGGAACAGGATTAAGAGCTTCTGTTATGATACATTTACCAGCTCTTTCCATGAATAATAGAATATCAGCATTATTGAATGCTATAAGTCAATTAGGCATGACAGTAAGGGGTATTTATGGGGAAGGTTCTAAAGCTTTAGGAAATATATATCAAATATCAAATCAAATTACTCTAGGCTTAGATGAAATAGAGATAATAAACAATTTAAAGGCAGTAATAAAACAAATAATAAATGAAGAGAATATGGCAAGAGAAAAGTTCATAGAAAGTTATGAATATGAAATAAAGGATAAAATATATAGATCCTTAGCATTGTTAGAATCAGCAATACTATTAGATAATTTAGAATGCTTAAATTATATATCTAATGTAAAGCTAGGTATAGAGATGTCAATAATAAAAGATATAGATGAGAATATAATTAATCAATTAATAGTAGACACCCAACCGGCTAATTTAAATAGGATTTATGATAAAGAAATGACTGAGAAAGAAAGTAGATATTATAGAGCTATGTTAGTTAAAGAAAGATTAAAAAAACAAAAGTTTGAGGAGGGTGATTAATATGATGTTTGGAAGATTTACAGAAAGAGCTCAGAAAGTACTTATGAATGCTCAGGAAGAAGCAGAAAAATTCAAACATGGATATGTAGGTACAGAACATATTCTTTTAGGAATTTTAATAGAAGATGGAGTAGCCAAACAATTATTAAATAATTCTGGCATAACAGAAGATAAAGTTAGACAGTTAATAGAAAGATATGAAGGAAAAGGGGAGATGGATCTTTATAAAAATGAAATTCCACTTACTCCAAGAACAAAAAGATTACTTGAAATGAGTTTATTAGAAGCTAGAAATTTAAATCATAATTATATAACTCCAGAGCATATATTATTGGGATTAATAAGAGAAGCAGAAGGTGTAGCCTTTACTATCCTTTCTAATCTAGGATTAGATGTTGAAAGATTAAAAAAAGAGCTAATAAAAAATTTGTCAGGAGAAGAAATGCTTAAAGATGAAGGTAGCAAAAAAAGTTCTAAAAGTTCTACTCCTACATTAGATCAATTTGGAAGAGATCTAACTGAAATGGCAGAGGAGGGGAAGATTGACCCCGTTATTGGAAGAGACAAAGAAACTCAAAGAGTTTTAGAAATATTATGCAGAAGGACTAAGAATAATCCTTGTTTAATAGGGGAACCGGGAGTTGGAAAAACAGCAATAGCGGAAGGGTTAGCCCAAAACATAATTAATGGGAATATACCAGAAATATTAAAAAATAAAAGGGTAGTTACGTTAGATTTAACATCTATGATAGCAGGAGCTAAATATAGGGGTGAATTTGAGGATAGATTAAAGAAAATAATGGAGGAAGTAAGAAACTCTAAAGATACAATATTGTTTATAGATGAAATTCATACAATAGTTGGAGCTGGAGCAGCAGAAGGGGCTATAGATGCGGCAAACATATTAAAGCCAGCATTGGCAAGAGGAGAAATTCAATGTATAGGTGCAACTACATTAGATGAGTATAGAAAATATATAGAAAAAGATTCCGCTTTAGAGAGAAGATTTCAACCTATAAATGTAGGAGAACCTACAAAAGAAGAAACAATAGAGATTTTAAAAGGATTAAGAGATAAGTATGAAGCACATCATAGAGTTAAATTTACAGATGATGCTATATATGCAGCGGTTAATTTATCAGATAGATATATAAGAGATAGATTTTTGCCAGATAAAGCAATAGACTTAATAGATGAAGCTGGTTCAAAGGTTAGAATAGAAAATTTAATTGCACCACCAGATCTAAAAAATATAGAGGAACAATTAGATAAAGTTGTTAAAGAAAAAGAAGATGCAATAAGAGTTCAGGATTTTGAAAAAGCTGCTAACTTAAGGGATAAAGAAAAGGAATTAAAAGAAAAGTTAGAAGGGTTAAAAAAGGATTGGAATGCAGAAAAAGAGGGTTCTAATTTAATTGTATCAGAACAACAAATAGCATCAGTAGTTTCAAAATGGACTAATATACCAGTTAATAAGCTTACTGAAAAGGAATCTGAAAGACTGTTAAAATTAGAAGATATTCTTCATAATAGAGTGATTGGGCAAGAAGAAGCTATTAAATCAGTATCAAAATCTGTAAGAAGGGCAAGAGTAGGTTTAAAAGATCCAAAGAGACCAATAGGGTCATTTATATTTTTAGGACCAACAGGTGTAGGAAAAACTGAATTAACAAAAGCTTTAGCGGAAGCTATGTTTGGAAATGAAAATAATATGATTAGAGTTGATATGTCAGAGTATATGGAAAAGCATTCAGTATCCAGATTAATAGGATCACCTCCAGGATATGTAGGACATGATGAAGGAGGTCAATTAACAGAGAAAGTAAGGACAAATCCATATTCAGTTGTGTTATTTGACGAAATAGAAAAAGCTCATCCAGAAGTATTTAATATATTACTTCAAATATTAGAAGATGGAAGGCTTACAGATGGCAAAGGTAAGACAGTAGATTTTAGAAACACTATAATCATAATGACATCTAATGTGGGAGCATCAACTATAAGTAGGCAAAAAACATTAGGTTTTAATACTTCTATAGAAGAAGAAAGAGAAACAGAATATGAAAAAATGAAAGATAACATTATGCATGAGTTAAAACATTCATTTAGGCCAGAATTCTTAAATAGAATAGACGATATAATAGTTTTCCATCAATTAAGAGAAGAGCATATTAAAGAAATAGTTAAGCTTATGCTAAAAATTGTATCAAATAGAGTTGAAGATCAAGGAATCAAATTAGAGTTTACAGAAGAGGCAGAAAAAATATTGGCAAAAGAAGGATATGATACTAATTATGGAGCTAGACCTTTAAGAAGAGCTATAACTAAAATTGTAGAAGATAAATTGTCAGAAGAAATATTAAAAGGTAATATTAAAAAAGGTGATTCAGTTAAAGTTAATACTATTGAAGATAAATTGAATTTTTCTAAAATCTAAATTTTGAATTTAATTCTAAACCAATAATTAAATTTATTTAATTATTGGTTTTTTAAAATTATTTGTACTAATTGATGTTATAATAATATTATTGTAATTAAGGTTTTGGAGTTGATTAAATGGCTAAAAATAAAATTGTATATACATGTCAACAATGTGGGTACGAATCTATAAAATGGGTAGGAAAATGCCCTGGATGCAATACTTGGAATAGTATGGTAGAGGAAGAAAAACAATCAACTAATAAGACTATAAAAAATATAAATATTAAATCAGAACCTAAAATGATATCCACAATAAAATCTAGTGAATACGAAAGATTAGATACTGGAATAAAGGAACTAAATAGAGTTTTAGGTGGTGGTATAGTTAAGGGATCTCTAACTCTTATATCTGGCTCTCCTGGAATAGGAAAGTCCACAATACTTTTACAAGCTGCTAATAATATTGCTACTAAGTATGGTAAGGTTTTATATGTATCAGGAGAAGAATCAGAAGAGCAAATAAAAATGAGGGCAGATAGACTTAAGGTAATATCAAAAGATATATACATACTTTCAGAAACAAATGTGGATATAATAAAAGAACACATTACGACAATTAATCCTAAATTTGTTATAATAGATTCTATACAGACTCTTTTTAAAAGTGAACTATCTTCAGCTCCAGGTACTGTGTCTCAAGTTAGGCAGTGTTCTAACGATATTATGCATATAAGCAAAAATAATAACATACCTTTCTTTATAGTGGCACATGTTACAAAGCAAGGAGAATTAGCAGGACCTAGAGTTTTAGAACATATGGTAGATACGGTTTTATCTTTTGAAGGAGAAAGAACCCAAGAATTTAGGATTTTAAGAACAGTAAAAAATCGTTTCGGAACTACAAGTGAAATAGGAGTTTTTGAAATGGCAGGAGAAGGACTATTAGAAATAAGCAACCCTTCCGCTGTATTTTTAGAAGAAACTGAATTTCAAAGGGAAGGTTCTGTAATAATAGGTATAATGGAAGGTACTAGACCAATACTTATAGAAATACAAGCGTTGGTAAGTGAAACAAAAGCTTATATGCCAAGAAGAACAGCAGTAGGAGTAGACACAGCTAGATTGAATTTAATATTAGCCGTGTTAGAAAAAAAATTAAATATACCTTTTTATAATTGCGATGTATATGTTAATGTAGTAGGAGGGTTAGATTTAACAGGGACTTTTGCTGATTTAGGATTAGCATTAGCTTTAATATCTAGTGCTAAATCAAAAGATATAAAATTACCTAAAGTTTTAGTAGTTGGAGAAATAGGACTTACAGGAGAGGTTCGCCCCGTAAGTTTTTGTGATAGAATAGTAAATGAAGGCATAAAAATGGGATTTACCAGTATAATTATACCTGATAGAAATAAAGACAAAATTTCTGTAAAAAATAATGTTAATCTAATTGGTATATCTTCTTTAAGAGAAGGTATTAATAAAGTATTTTAATTGTGTAGGGTGAGAGAAGTGAGAATAGAAAAAGATAAAGAATTAATGAATATACTTAAAATAATGGCCCCAGGGACCCCACTAAGAGAGGGGTTAGAGAATATATTAAGAGCTAAAACCGGTGGATTATTAGTTCTAGGAGATAGTGATCAAATATTAAAATTAGTAGACGGTGGATTTAAAATTAATTCAGAATATAGTCCATCTTATGTTTATGAACTAGCTAAAATGGATGGTTCAATTGTGTTAAGCAGCGATTTAAAGAAGATATTATGTGCTAATGCTCAATTAATACCGGATTCATCTATACCTACTTTTGAGACAGGAACAAGACATAGAACTGCTGATAGAGTAGCGAAACAAACAGGAGCCATAGTAATAGCTATTTCTCAGAGGAGAAATATAATAACTGTTTATAAGGGTGGAATAAAGTATGTATTAAGAGATAGTAGTATAATATTAGCAAGAGCTAATCAAGCTCTGCAAACTTTAGAAAAATATGTAGCTGTTTTAGACAGAGTAGTAAATAATTTGAATATACTAGAATTTAAGGATATAGCAACTTTATTTGATGTAGTAACTGCTATTCAAAGATCCGAAATGGTTATGAGAATAGTTAGTGAAATAGAAAGATATATATGTGAATTAGGTAATGAAGGAAGACTAATTGATATGCAATTAAGTGAATTAATAAAAAGTGTAGAAGAAGATGGCATTCTGCTTATAAGAGACTATTGTAGAAGTAATATGGAATATGAGGATATATACAAACAAATACAAGGACTTTCATCAGAAGAACTTTTAAATTTAGATGGATTATCAAAAATTATAGGATATACAGGAGTACCTTTGGTAGATACACTTATTTCACCCCGAGGATATAGGATGATTAATAAAATACCGAGAATACCAAGTAATGTAATAGAAAATTTAGTAGCTAATTTTAATCAGTTAAAATGTGTAATGGAAGCATCCTATGAGCAATTAGATAATGTAGAAGGGATTGGAGAAGCTAGAGCTAAAGCTATAAAAAATGGATTAAGAAGACTTAGAGAACAAATAATGCTAGATAAAGTATAGCACAAAGTATTAAAATACTTTGTGCTATACTTTATCTCATACTATATTTGCCTAATGTATTTATTTTATTATATTCTTTTAACAATATATCATATAAGTTTAAATCTAATAAGTTGCATAGAGAGGTCAAATAAAATAAATTATTACCAATTTCTCTTTCAATTACATCTCTACAGTTATCACAAAGTTCACCATTAATGTGAGATTTTAAACAATCTCTGAGAGCTTCTATATCTATACTATCTGAAGGCAATTTTTGCTTTTCTGCTTTAACTGAAACACAGCCACAGTTAGTTATTGATTTAGCTATAGCTCTATTTACTCTCGCATTAGATTCACTGTATTTGGTTAAAATATCTAATATACTCTTATGTCTTAAAAGAGAATCATTAACAGAATTTTGAAAATCATCAAAAATTACATCTTTCATAGGGTTCAACTCCTTATAAAGATTTCATATGTGTACTATAAACTATTATAGGTTCCTATCATTAACCTTGTCAATAAGTGTATAAGTTAAATCATATTTATATCATAAATTAAAATCAATATTTTTTATAGGGGGATACTCATGTTAAATAATACCTATATATTATTAAAGAAGGAAATGGAAAAAATATGAAGAATATATATAGTTAAAGTAGTAAAAATTTAATATTAAAAACAAAAATATAAAGGAAAACAAATATTAAACAAAGTGTGTATTTTCATAAATAATTATTAATTATTTTTAGGATTGTTGAAAATTAATAATTATTAATATATATTAAATATAAAAAGGATTGAAAATCTTAATAATTGTTAACAATTATTAAGAGGAGGTGAAATGGATGTTAAATAAAATATTAAGATGGCTTTTTACAATAATAGGATTAGCCTTAGGGTATATAATTGGGGGATTAATTATGTCAACCAACTATTTCTCTAGTTTATCTTATTTTAATGGAAGTCAAGTTAAGTCAGCTTTCTTTTTAATTTTATGTTCTATAGTTTTTGGAATAATATTATTTCTTATATCCCCATGGATAAATTCTATAATATTGAAAATAATGGATTATATAGTAAGAAGTTTGCAAAAATTATCTGCCAATGAAATTGTATTTGGAACTGTTGGAGCTATATTGGGATTGGCTATATCAGCTTTATTCGTTAATTTGCTAGCTCAGATCCCTATAATAGGAGTAATATTAGCCGTAGTTGTTGCTATTATTATGGCTGCATTAGGAGCCAATATTGCAATTAAAAGAAAAGAAGAATTAATATCACTTTTTTCTAATATAAAAAGAAATTCACCAGCAAAAGAAAAAAAGGCAAAGTCTAATAAAAGTAATGCAACCCCTAAAGTATTAGATACATCTGTTATAATAGATGGAAGAATATTTGATATATGTCAGACTGAATTTATAGAAGGAACTTTGGTAATACCTACTTTTGTTTTAGCAGAGCTTAGGCATATAGCGGACTCTTCAGATAGCTTAAAGAGGAATAGAGGGAGAAGAGGCTTAGATATACTAAACAAAATACAAAAGGAACTAAATATAGATGTGCAAATATATGAAAAGGACTTCCCAGAAATAGCAGAGGTAGATAGTAAATTATTAAAATTAGCTCAGGTTTTAAACGGTAAAGTAATAACTAATGATTATAATTTAAATAAAGTAGCTGAATTTCAAGGAGTACCTGTATTAAATATAAATGAATTAGCAAATGCAGTAAAGCCTGTTGTGTTACCGGGAGAGGAAATGAATATCCAAATTGTTAAAGATGGTAAAGAGGCTAATCAAGGAATAGCTTACTTTGATGATGGAACTATGATTGTAGTAGAAGGGGCTAAAAAACGTATAGGACAAAACTTAGACGTAGTAGTAACCTCTGTTTTACAAACAGCAGCAGGAAGAATGATTTTTGCTAAGAGAAAAGAGGAGTCTTAGCATGAGTAAAAATTCTGTTATTATAGTTGCTGCTGGAAAAGGCAAAAGAATGAATAGCAATATAAGCAAGCAGTTTTTAAAGATAAAAAATAAACCTATTCTTTATTATACGTTAAGCAAATTTTCAACCCATGAATCTATAGATGAAATAGTGCTAGTTACCTTAGAAGATAAAATAGAAGTTTGTAGGGATATTATAGATAAATATAATATTAATAAGGTATCTAAAATAGTTCCAGGGGGTAAGGAGAGACAGGATTCTGTTTATAATGGATTAAAAGCTGTATCAAAGAATTGTGATGTAGTATTAATCCATGATGCAGCAAGACCTTTTGTTACTAGTGATATTATAGAGAATGGTATAAGATATGTAAAGCAATACGGAGCCGCTGCTTCTGGAGTAAGGCCAAAGGATACTATAAAAATAAAAGATAAACAAGGATTTGCAATAGACACTCCTAGCAGAGAGGATCTATTTATAGTTCAAACTCCTCAGTGTTTTGATTACAATATAATATTAGATTGTCATGAAAAGTTAAAAAAACATAATAAAAAAGTAACAGATGATACTATGGTTTTGGAAAATTACGGTAAATCAGTATATTTATATGAAGGCAGCTACAGTAATATAAAAATAACAACTCCTGAAGATTTAATATTAGGAGAACAAATATTAGAAAAGCTAACTTAGCAACAAAACTCGTCCTAATAAGGGGCGAGTTTTGTTTATATATTGCATATTTTAAATTTTAATTTGGAATATTTTGAAATATAATAAATAATTTAGGGGGAAGTTATGAGATTATCAAAAACATTAGTGCATAGTTTAAGAGAGTATCCAGCAGATCTGGATATGGATAGTCAAAAATTATTATTAAAAGGAGGATTAATAACTAAAGTAGACAGTGGACTATATGCATTTACACCTTTAGGATATAGTTTTTTAGAAAACATTCAAAAGATAATTGAGGATAATTCAAAAAAAAATGGCGGCTTTCAAATATCCATACCGTATATAAAGGATTTCCAAGATGTAAGTAAAAAAAATAATGAGTTTATATTAGATTCTAATGAGGAGAACTTAAGATTTATAAACTTTTTAAAAAATAATGTAACGTCTTATAAGCAATTGCCTTTGTTTTTTTATGAAAACAATACAGAGATTAATTATAAAGGAAAAAATAATTTAGGAATTATGTGTGGAAAACAAGTATTAAAAGAGCATTTTTATATGATGTTAGATGAAGAAAATAATAAATTTAATAAAGAAGAATTAATAAAACTTTATAAAGACATTTTTAAAATCATGAATTTACAATACCATATAGTAGAGGATGAACTAGATGGAACCATAAAATTTATCATATATGATAACATAGGAGATTCACATATAGTTGAGTGTAAAAGCTGTAATTATGGTAATGAAATCAATAGAGCTTTATCTATACCAGATTATAATATAGAAAAGGATTTAAAAGAATTAAATAAAATAGAAACACCTGATATAAAAACTATGGAGGAGCTAGGCGAATTTTTTAAGGTGCCTTATAGAAAGCTTACAAAAACAATAATATATAAGTGTAATAATGCTTCTATTGTTGCAGTTATGGTAAGAGGTGATAGGGATATAGATGAATTTAAGGTTATTAAAAATTTAGGCAATATAGGAAATTTAGAATTAGCAGGAGAAGATATAGTTAAACAGGCTACAAATGCAGAGATAGGTTTTGCTGGCCCAATTAATTTAAAAGTTGATAATATATTGGTAGATGAAGAAATAACTAAAATGAATAATTTTATGGTAGGTGCAAATGAAACAGGGTATCATTATGAAAATGTTAATTATGGAAGAGATTTTAAAGGAATAGTTGGAGAATTTAGAAAGATACATAAAGATAGTAGATGTATCCTATGTGGTAATAAATTGGAAATTAATGAGGGCTTTGTTATAGGGGAAATCAAAAAAATAGAAGAAAACTTAATAAAAAATGAATGCGCTACATTCATTGATAATAAAGGAAAGAGTAAGCCATTTACAATTTATAAAGGTTTTATGGACATATATAAAATTATTTCCTGGGCAATAGAACAAAATAAAGATGAATTAGGGATTGTGTGGCCTATGGAAGCATCAGCATTTAAAATTATAGTAACTATAGCTAATGAAAAGGATGAACAACAGTTTAAAGTAGCGGAAGAAATTTATAGCAACCTAGTTAATAGTGGAATAAGCACAATTTTAGATGATAGAAAAGAAAGAGCAGGAGTAAAATTTAAAGATGCGGATTTATGGGGAATACCTATTAGAATAACTGTTGGTAAAAATATAAAAGAAAATAATGTAGAAATAAAATTAAGAAATTTAAAAGAGAAGAAAGAAATCCCAATAGATCAATTACAAGAAAGTATTAAAAGTTTATTGGGTATGGCTTAATAGATTGAATAAAAATATTATATGGTTTATTATAAAAATATAATTTAGAATGGGATGGGAGATAGATGATCATGGAGTTAAATTTAGATACAATAAAAAAAGCTCAAAATAATATAAAAACAGTAGTTAGAAAAACACCTTTATTTTATTCAAGTACTTTTTCTAAAAAAACGGGATATGAAGTATATTTAAAATGTGAAAACAAACAAAAGACTGGAGCTTTTAAATTAAGAGGTGCATATAACAAGATAGTTTCATTAACTGAGGAAGAAAAGGAAAAGGGTGTTATTGCATCCTCTGCAGGAAATCATGCTCAAGGAGTTGCTTATGCAGCTACAGCTTTTGGAATAAAATCTACTATAGCTATGCCTAAAACTGCTCCTCAAGCTAAGGTCATGGCAACAAAAGGATATGGAGCAGAGGTTGTCCAGCACGGGGAAGTTTATGATGAATGTTATGAAAAAGCATTAGAAATACAAAAGGCTACAGGAGCTACTTTTGTACACCCTTTTAATGATATACATGTTATGGCAGGTCAAGGCACAATAGCTTTAGAAATATTAGAAGAAATAGAGGATATAGATGCTATAATAGTTCCAATAGGAGGAGGAGGACTAATATCAGGAATAGCTGTAGCGGCTAAATCCATAAAACCAGATATAAAAATTATAGGAGTTCAATCAGCTATTATAGCCTCTACAAAGGCATCTTTAGAAAAAGATGAAATTGTAACTTTGCCAGGAGCTAAGTCTTTAGCAGATGGTATTTCAGTAAAGACTCCAGGAGATATTGCTTTTAAATATATTAGAGAATATGTAGATGAAGTAGTTACGGTTACAGAGGATGAAATAGCCTATGGAATTTTTGAACTTATTGAGAAAACAAAAGTTATTGCAGAGGGTGCAGGAGCATCAACCGTTGCAGCTTTATTAGCTAATAAGATTAATATTAAAGGTAAAAAAGTTGTGGCTTTAATAAGTGGTGGTAATATAGATATAGCTATGATATCTAAAATAATAGATAGACAGCTTATAATGCTTAAGAGAAGAATAAGATTTAAGGTAGAATTACAGGACAAAATAGGAGAGTTCGAGGATGTTATTTCAAATATTGTTTCTACGGGAGCCAATATAGTTAAGGCTAGACAGGATACTAATTGGAGTGAAAAAGGGTTAGAATATGCAAATGTAATATTTGAAGTAGAAGTTCAGAGTAAAGAACAAGGAGATAAATTATTGAAACAACTTAGTGAAAAAGGGTATAATATACAAACAAATATATGTATGTAATAAATTTAGCAAAATAGGAGGTAAATAGATGAAGGTTTACAATACTTTAACTAATAAAAAAGAAGAGTTTGTTACGTTAGTACCAGGAGAAGTAAAAATGTATGTTTGTGGTCCTACGGTATATAATTTTTTCCATATAGGAAATGCTAGAACCTTTGTAGTCTTTGATAGTATAAGAAGATATTTAGAATATAGGGGTTATAAAGTGAAATTTATTCAAAATTTTACTGATATAGATGATAAGATGATAAAAAAAGCTAATGAAGAAGGAATAACGGTAAAAGAATTAGGCGATAGATTCATAAAAGAATATTATAAAGATGCAGATGACTTAAATATTGAAAGAGCAACTAAAAATCCAAGAGCAACTGAATTTATGGACGAAATAATAAGATTTGTAAGTGATCTAATAGAAAAAGGATATGCTTATGAAATAGATGGAGACGTATATTTTAGTACTAAAAGATTTGGCGATTATGGTAAATTATCAGGACAAAATTTAGAAGAATTACAATTAGGATCAAGAATAAATGTGGATGAAAGAAAAAAAGATCCTATGGACTTTGCTATATGGAAAAGCCAAAAGCCAGGAGAACCTGCTTGGGAAAGTCCTTGGGGAATGGGAAGACCAGGTTGGCATATAGAATGCTCATGTATGGCTTATAATTTGTTAGGAGAAACAATAGATATACATGCAGGAGGATCAGATTTATCATTTCCACATCATGAAAATGAAATAGCTCAAAGTGAGGCAAGAACAGGAAAACAATTTGCAAAGTATTGGTTACATTCAGCTTTTGTTAATGTGAATAATCAAAAGATGTCTAAATCATTAAATAATTTCTTTACAGCAAGAGAAATATTAGAAAAATATGATGCAGATGTTTTAAGAATGTTTATGTTATCAGGACATTATAGAACTCAAATAAACTTTAGTATGGAGTTATTAGATTCAACTAAAGCAGCTTTAGATAGATTATATAATTCTATAAATAATTTAGAAAATTTATTAGATGAAGTAAAAAATGAAGAATTAAGAGATGAAGAATTAGAATACAAGAATGAATTACAAAAATATAAAGAAAAATATATAGAAAAAATGGATGATGATTTTAATACAGCAGATGCTATATCTGTAATATTTGATTTAATAAGAGATGTTAATACAAATGTTACTATAGAATCATCAAAAGAACTAGTTAAATATACATTAGATTTAATAAGAGAATTAGGGAACCCTTTAGGAATATTACAAGAATCAACTAAGGCTAGTTTAGAAGAAGAGATTGAAAAGCTTATAGAAGAAAGACAAAAAGCTAGAAAAGAAAAAAATTGGGCATTAGCAGACAAAATTAGAGATAATTTGAAGGAAAGAGGCATTGTTTTAGAAGATACACCACAGGGAGTAAGATGGAAGCAAATATAAGATATAAGTACTAGTGGATTAATAAAAATAGAATGAGTGGAGAGTAATATGGATTTTAGTTTATTTCAAAATAAGTTTACTATTAAGGATGGGAAAACATTAAATCCTCTAGTACTTGCATTCATAGGAGATGCAGTATATGAGGTTTTTATAAGAACATTTCTTGTAGATAATAATAGAGAGTTAAATGTGCATAAACTACATGTGAATGCTATAAAATATGTAAAGGCTCATGGACAGAGTGATTGTATAAAAGATATAATGGGAGATTTAAATGAAGATGAGCTTTATATATTTAAAAGAGGAAGAAATGCTAAATCAGGAACGGTGCCTAAAAATGCTGATGTTCAAGAATATAGATTTGCAACGGGTTTTGAAGCCCTTATAGGTTTTTTATATATAACAGATCAACAGGAAAGATTAAATTATTTATTAAATAATATAGTTACTTTAAATGGAAAAAAAGGAGCACTTGATAATGAAAGTTAAATTATTAGAATATACACCAAATGCAGAAAAATTAATAGCTTCCGCAGCAAAATTATGTTATAGTTCATCTGGAATTGAAGATTTACAAAATAATTTAGATAAAGAAAAAGTGGATAAATTTTTAAATATGTTAATGTCCTATGGACATGAATCACCAATAGAACATGTTTCTTTTACTTTTGGTATAGAGGGAGTATCAAGAAGTTTAACACATCAACTTGTGAGGCATAGAATAGGTTCTTATTCACAACAAAGCCAAAGGTATGTTAGGTTAGATCAATTTGAATATGTTATTCCACCTTCTGTAGAAAAGGATGAAGAAGCGAAAAAAATATATATAGAAACTATGAAAAATTGCCAGAAGTCCTATGATAATATTGCAAGCATTTTAAAAGAAAAATATATTAATGATGGATTAAGGGCTATGGATGCAGAAAAAAAGGCTATAGAAGATGCAAGGTATGTATTTCCAAATGCTTGTACAAGTAAAATTATAGTTACAATGAATGCCAGAAGTTTAATGAATTTCTTTAGACATAGATGCTGCAATAGGGCACAATGGGAAATAAGAGAACTAGCTGAAATTATGTTGTTTGAAGTTAAAGAGGTTGCACCAACATTATTTAAATATTGTGGACCAGGTTGTGTAAATGGACCTTGTCCAGAGGGAAAAATGTCCTGTGGTAAAATAAAAGAAGTTAGAGAAAAATATAATGTGAAATTACACAAGGAGAGTAAGTAATAATGAAAAACAGAGTTGGTCAACAGGAAGAAATAAGGGAAGATATAATAGAAGGCAGAAATGCAGTAATAGAAGCATTAAAGTCAAATAAAACTATAGAAAAGGTAATGGTAGCAAAGGGAGATTTAGAAGGATCTATCAAAATTATAATATCTT
Organism: Clostridium sp. CTA-6; assembly: GCF_054768115.1. Lineage (NCBI taxonomy): Bacteria > Bacillati > Bacillota > Clostridia > Eubacteriales > Clostridiaceae > Clostridium > Clostridium sp. CTA-6. The sequence goes on along the minus strand of NZ_BAAAAU010000020.1, from coordinate 18,114 downwards.
TAGCTAAGGAAAAAGGAATAGTGATAAATGAAGTTGATAGAAAAAAACTTGATTCTATATCTCAAACAAGAGCCCATCAGGGAGTTATAGCTTTTACAACTCCATATCAATATTGTGCAGTAGAAGATATTATAAGATATGCAAAACAGAAAGAAGAAGAGCCTTTTATAGTAATATTAGATGAAATAGAAGATCCACACAATTTTGGATCTATATTAAGAACCGCAGAAGTTTGTGGGGTACATGGTGTCATAATACCTAAAAGAAGAAATGTAGGAGTTACTCCTACTGTTTATAAAACATCTGCTGGAGCTGTAGAATACATGAAAATAAGTAAGGTTACTAATATAAATAATGTTATAGATAAACTTAAGGAAAAGGGTATATGGATATATGGGGCGGATATGTGTGGAAATGACTATTGCTTTGATGTAAGCTTATCTGGACCTATAGCATTAGTTATAGGAAGTGAAGGAAGAGGGATATCAAAGCTAACTAAAAGCAAATGTGATGTTTTAGTTAAAATTCCAATGCTCGGAAATATAACATCTCTTAATGCCTCTGTTGCTGGAGGAATGCTAATGTATGAAATATTAAAACAAAGAATGAAGAGTAAATAATTATGAAATATATATTTGTAGATGCTTATAATGTCATAAATAGTTGGAAAGAGTTAAAAAAAATAAAGGACTATAATTTAGAAATGTCAAGAGAGCAACTATTAGATATATTAAACAATTATGCTTCATATAATCAATATCGTATTTATGTGGTTTTTGATGCACATCAGACGGAAGGTGCAGAAAATATAGAGAAAATAAATAACAATTTAATAGTAGTGTTTACAAAAGAAGGGGAAACTGCAGATAGTTTTATTGAAAGATCTATAAATGATTTAGGTAGAAAGATAGATGTATCTGTAGTAACATCAGATTCATTAGAACAACAATTAATATTTCAAAGAGGGGCTACCAGGATATCTTCATTAGAGTTTTATTCACAGGTCAAAGAAACAGAGAAGAATATAAAAGAAAGGATAAAAAAAGAATTTTCTAAAAAAGGGAATAGACTTGGAGAAATATTGCAAGAAGATTTATTAGAAAAATTGGAAAAAATAAGAAGAAGCACGTAATTTACCTTGACGTTGTTATTAACACTAATGTATAATCAAATATGTGGTTATATTTATTTTGGGGGGGGATACCTTGGATAGAAAGGTTCAAATTAATAGTAAAACTTCCTCCTTTGAAGGATGTGTAGATGAGGAAATAGTTATGGAAGCCAAAGCAGGAAATTCTAGAGCACAAGAATATATAATTGGCAAGTATGAGAATTTTGTTAAAGCTAAGGCAAAATCTTATTTTTTAATAGGAGCAGATAAAGAAGATATATATCAAGAAGGTATGATAGGTCTATATAAAGCTATAAGAGACTTTAAACCGGATAAATTATCTTCCTTTAAAGCCTTTGCTGAGCTGTGTGTTACTAGACAAATTATAACGGCTATAAAAACAGCAACTAGACAAAAACACATTCCGCTTAACACATATGTTTCTTTAAATAAGCCAATATATGATGAGGAGTCAGATAGAACCTTATTGGATATTTTATCAGAAGCTAAAGTGGCTAATCCAGAGGAATTAATTATAAGTAGAGAAGAACTAAAGCATATACAAAATGAGATAGGCGAAGTATTATCAGATCTTGAAATGGAAGTTTTAATGTCTTATTTAGATGGAAAATCTTATCAAGAAATTGCCTGCGATTTAGATAGGCATGCTAAGTCTATAGACAATGCACTACAAAGAGTAAAAAGAAAATTAGAAAAATGCTTAAATAATAAATGATTTTACATATTGACAATAAAAACCGATTTTACTATAATTAATAATTGGTATATGATTATTTTGAGCGAGAGTAGTTCAGTGGTAGAACACTAGCTTCCCAAGCTAGTTGCCGCGGGTTCGATCCCCGTTTCTCGCTCCAAGTTTTAATATTAAAGTTGCCCATGTAGCTCAGTCGGCAGAGCGTCACCTTGGTAAGGTGGAGGAATAAATATATAAACACAAAAAAGGAGGAAATAAAAATGGCAAAAGCAAAATTTGAAAGAAGCAAGCCTCATGTAAACATAGGAACAATAGGTCACGTAGACCACGGTAAGACAACATTAACAGCAGCTATTACAACAGTATTAGCACAAAAGGGAGGAGCTTCAGCAACAAAGTATGACGAAATAGATAAAGCTCCAGAAGAAAAAGAAAGAGGAATCACAATAAATACATCACACGTAGAGTATGAAACAGCAAACAGACACTACGCACAYGTAGACTGCCCAGGACAYGCRGACTATGTAAAGAACATGATAACAGGAGCAGCACAAATGGATGGAGCGATCTTAGTTGTATCAGCAGCAGAYGGTCCAATGCCACAAACAAGAGAACACATACTACTAGCATCAAGAGTTGGAGTACAATATATAGTAGTATTCTTAAATAAAGCTGACCAAGTAGATGATCCAGAAYTAATMGAATTAGTTGAAATGGAAGTAAGAGAATTACTAAATGAATATGGATTCCCAGGAGATGATACTCCAATAGTAGTAGGATCAGCATTAGAAGTATTAGAAAACCAAGAYAATGCAGAAAAAACAAAATGCATAGATGAATTAATGGAAGCAATAGATAGCTATATACCAACACCAGAAAGAGCAACAGATCAACCATTCTTAATGCCAGTAGAAGACGTATTTACAATWACAGGAAGAGGAACAGTTGCAACAGGAAGAGTTGAAAGAGGARTTCTACATACWGGAGAYGAAGTAGAATTAATMGGAATGAAAGAAGAAGTATCAAAGACAGTATGTACAGGAATAGAAATGTTCAGAAAAATACTTGATGAAGCAATGGCAGGAGACAACATAGGAGCACTATTAAGAGGTGTTCAAAGAGACGACATCCAAAGAGGTCAAGTATTAGCAAAACCAGGTTCAGTAACACCACACAAAAAATTCGTAGGTCAAGTATACGTACTAAAGAAAGAAGAAGGTGGAAGACATACACCATTCTTTAACGGATACAGACCACAATTCTACTTCAGAACAACAGACGTTACAGGATCAATCAACTTACCAGAAGGAGTAGAAATGGTAATGCCTGGAGACCATATAGATATGGCAGTAGAATTAATCACACCAGTAGCAATGCACGAAAACTTAAGATTCGCTATCAGAGAAGGTGGAAGAACAGTAGGTTCAGGAGTTGTTACAACAATATCTGAATAATTTGAAATTATAGGGACTGGGTTTCTAGACCTAGTCCTTTTAAGAGTTATGAATATGTAAAAATATGGTGTATGTTCCATAGTATAAAATATTAAATTCGTTGACATATACCGTTAGTTATGATAAAGTGAGTAAGTGATGCAAAAAATAAAAAGAAGTAGAACCTACACATATAGGTTATGTACTAGGAGGTGTAGATCATGAGAGTAAAAGTAACACTAGCTTGTACAGAGTGCAAACAAAGAAATTATAATACAATGAAAAACAAGAAAAATGATCCAGATAGATTAGAAATGAACAAATACTGCCCACATTGCCATAAACATACAGCTCATAAGGAAACAAAATAATCTGTTTCGGATTTGATGTCCTTTATAATTTTTTAAGGATGTGAGTGAGATGGCCACAAGTAAAACTACAAATAATATCGCGTCAGCTAAGAAAAAAGGTTTGTCAGGTTTTTTTAAGGATTTAAAGTTTGAATTTAAAAGAATAACATGGGCTCCTAAAAAAGATGTAAAAAAAGCTACCGAAACTGTATTGGTGTTTTGCTTTGTTTATATGATTATTGTTGGAGTATTCGATTATGGATTCAACAACCTATTCAAGCTAATATTTAAGCTGTAGAAGTGAATAAAAGGAGGGAAATAGGGATATCCTAATCCCTGAAATTATGTCAGAAGAAAAAGCGAAATGGTATGTGGTTCATACATATTCAGGATATGAAAATAAAGTTAAAGTTAATCTTCAGAAAACTGTAGATAACAGAGATTTGCATCATTGGATTCTTGATATACAAGTTCCTATGGAAGAACAGGTTGAAGTTAAAGATGGTAAAAAGAAGATAACATTAAAGAAAACTTTTCCAGGGTATGTATTAGTTAAAATGTTAATGACAGATGATTCATGGTACATAGTTAGAAATACTAGAGGGGTAACAGGATTTGTAGGTCCAGGATCTAAACCAGTGCCTCTTACAGAAGAAGAAGTATTGTCTATGGGAATAAAAGAAAAACAACCAGAGGTAGATGTTGAGGTTGGAGAAAATGTTAAGGTAGTATCAGGACCTTTAGAAGGATTCCCAGCGACTATACAGGAAATCAATGTAGAAAAAGGCAAAATAAAAGCTTTAGTTAATATGTTTGGCAGGGAAACCCCTGTTGAACTTGATTTTAATCAGATAGAAAAACTTGATTAGCTATTAAGACAATTGTTTTAATTAGTGGGAGGATTTTAATCCGTATAACCACATATAGGAGGTGTAAAATATGGCTAAAAAAGTAGTAGGAATGATAAAACTTCAACTTCCAGCAGGAAAGGCAAGTCCAGCACCACCAGTAGGTCCAGCTTTAGGACAACACGGTGTTAACATTATGGGATTCTGTAAAGAATTTAATGCTAAAACTGCTAACCAAGCAGGATTAATAATTCCTGTAGTTATTACTGTATATCAGGACAGATCTTTTAGTTTTATACTAAAGACTCCACCAGCAGCTGTATTATTAAAGAAAGCAGCTGGAATAGACAGTGGATCTGGTGTTCCTAATAAAACTAAAGTAGCTAAGGTTACAAAAGACCAAGTTAGGGAAATAGCAGAAACAAAAATGCCTGATTTAAATGCAGGATCTATAGAAACAGCTATGAGTATGATAGCTGGAACAGCTAGAAGCATGGGCATAACTGTAGAAGAATAATAACTACTAAAATAGTGGGAGGTATATACCGTTAATACCACAAAGGAGGAATTAGAATGGGAAAAAAATACACTGAAAGTGTAAAATTAGTTGATAAAAACACATTATATACAGTTCAAGAAGCGATAGAGCTTGTTACAAAAACATCAAAAGCTAAATTTGATGAAACTGTAGAATTAGCTGTTAGACTTGGAGTAGATCCAAGACATGCAGACCAACAAGTTAGAGGAGCTGTTGTACTTCCTCATGGAACTGGTAAGAAAGTTAGAGTTTTAGTTTTTGCTAAAGGTGATAAAGTTAATGAAGCACAAGAAGCAGGAGCTGACTTTGTTGGAGCAGAAGAATTAGTAGAAAAAATACAAAAAGAAAACTGGTTTGATTTTGACGTAGTTGTTGCTACACCAGATATGATGGGAGTAGTAGGAAGATTAGGAAGAGTATTAGGACCTAAAGGCTTAATGCCAAATCCAAAATCAGGTACAGTAACATTTGATGTTGCTAAAGCTATAGCAGATATCAAAGCAGGTAAAGTTGAATATAGAGTAGATAAAACTGCTATAATTCACGTTCCAATAGGAAAATCTTCTTTTGGAGAAGGAAAATTATCAGATAACTTCCATGTATTAATGGAAGCTGTTGTAAAGGCTAAGCCAGCAGCAGCAAAAGGACAATATATAAAATCAGTTGCTATATCAAGTACTATGGGACCAGGAATAAAAATTAACCCAGGTAAAGTATTAGAATAATATTGACAAAACAATGGTTTGTTGATATACTGATTGAAGTTGTAAAAATGAAATATATCTCCGTAGACAGTGGGTGTTTTACATAATTAGTGAAAGCTAAACCTACCTAGGAGTCCGATATAAAGTATATTCGGTCTCTCTGTCTTACGGAGAGACCTTTATTATTATAAATCACGGTAAACTGTGAGGAGGTGGACACACAGTGGGAAAGAATAGACAAATAAAAGAAGCTAAAGTTAAAGAAATACAAGAGAAAATGGAGAAAGCTCAAGCTATAGTATTTGTTAAATATCAAGGTTTAACTGTTGAAGAAGATACTATGTTAAGAAAAGAGTTAAGAGAAGCAGGTGTTGAATATAAAGTTTATAAAAATACTTTATCAACTATAGCTGCTAAAAATTTAGGCTACGGAAGTTGCGTAGATTTATTAGAAGGACCTGTTTCAGTAGCTTTTGGCTATGATGATGTAACAGCTCCAGCTAGAGTTCTTAATGATTTCGCTAAGAAAAATAAGAACCTAGAATTAAAAGGTGGAATAATAGATGGAGAATTATATGATGTAGATAAAATTAAAAAAATCGCATCAATACCATCAAAAGATATTCTTATCGCAAAACTACTTGGAAGTTTCAAAGCTCCAGTATCAAACTTTGCATATTTAATTAATGCTATTAAAGATAAGAAAGAATCAGAAGAAGCTTAAAATAAACTAAAAGAAAATTAGAAAGAAATTTTGGAGGTGCCTAAATAATGAAAAAAGAAGAAATCATTCAAGCTATAAAAGAAATGACTGTTTTAGAATTAAACGAATTAGTAGAAGCATGTGAAGAAGAATTTGGAGTAAGCGCAGCTGCACCAGTAGCTGTAGCAGGAGCAGGAGCTGCTGCAGGAGCAGGAGCTGCTGAAGAAAAAACTGAATTTGACGTAGTATTAGCTGAGGCGGGTTCAGAAAAAATCAAAGTTATCAAAGCTGTAAGAGAAGTAACAGGATTAGGATTAAAAGAAGCTAAAGCTTTAGTTGATGGAGCTCCTAAAACATTAAAAGAAGCTACATCTAAAGAAGATGGAGAAGCTATAAAAGCTAAGTTAGAAGAAGTTGGAGCAAAAGTAGAATTAAAATAGTTTTACTCTACATAGAGGGGTACTAAAGTAAGTACCCCTTTTTTAGTATACTTATAAGTATTGACAAAGCTTAAGCAATATGATAATATAATGAATTGCATTGATTATGTATAAATACAAACAAATATGAATGAATTGTATTAATTGTATTTATATGGTTATACTAATTTGATAATAATGTGTGAAATCCAAAAACACAATATTAAATTAAATTTTAAAAGGGTGTTTTTGGTTATTTTAGTTTATACAAGGGGTGAAATTATATGGTACATCCTGTCCAAGTTGGCAAAAGGACTCGTATGAGCTTTTCTAGGCTTAAAGAGGTTGGGCAAATGCCAAATCTTATAGAAGTTCAGTTAGACTCATATGATTGGTTTTTAAAAGAAGGGTTACAAGAAGTTTTTGACGATATTAACCCGATTCAAGATTATACAGGTAATCTAAATTTAGAATTTGTAGGCTACAAACTAGATTTAGATAGTATTAAATACTCTGTTGAAGAGTGCAAAGAAAGAGATTCTACTTATGCAGCGCCATTAAAAGTAAAAGTTAGACTTCTAAATAAGGAAACTGGTGAAATAAAAGAACAAGAAGTTTTTATGGGAGATTTCCCTTTAATGACAGAACAAGGAACTTTTATAATAAACGGTGCAGAAAGAGTTATAGTAAGCCAATTAGTTAGATCACCAGGTGTTTATTATGACATGACTGTAGATAAAACAGGAAGCAAATTATTCTCAGCTACAGTTATACCTAACAGAGGTGCATGGCTAGAATATGAAACAGATTCAAATAACATAATATATGTAAGAATTGACAAAACACGAAAATTACCAATTACTATATTAGCAAGAGCATTGGGTTATGGAACAGATGCTGAAATAATAGAATTTTTCGGAGAAGATGAAAGATTAAAAGCCACAATAGAAAAAGATAATACAAAGACTAGAGAAGAAGCTTTACTTGAAATATATAAAAGATTAAGACCAGGTGAACCACCTACTGTGGATAGTGCAGAATCTTTAATTGAATCTTTATTCTTCGATGCTAAAAGATATGATTTATCAAGAGTTGGAAGATATAAATTTAATAAGAAATTAGCAATCCATCTAAGAATAACAAATCAAATTGCAGATCAAGATATAGTTAATCCACAAACAGGAGAAATCTTAGTACAAAAAGGTGAAAAAATAGATAAAGATAAGGCTATTGAAATACAGAACTGTGGTATTAACGAAGTATATATAAAAATAGATGATAAGTCATTTAAAGTAATTGGCAATCACTTTGTAGACATACATAGTTTGGTTTCATTTGATATAAGTGATTTAAATATTAAAGAATATGTATTCTATCCTGTTTTAAAAGAAATACTAGATAATTATGCTGATGAAGAAAGTATAAAAGAAGAAATAAGAAAGAATATATATAGATTAATTCCTAAACATATTATAAGAGAAGATATATATGCTACCATAAATTATGAATTAGGATTAAGTTATGATATTGGTTATAAAGACGATATAGATCATTTAGGAAATAGAAGATTAAGATCAGTAGGAGAATTATTACAAAATCAATTTAGAATTGGTTTATCTAGAATGGAAAGAGTTGTTAAAGAAAGAATGACAATTCAAGATCAAGAAGTAATAACTCCTCAAGCTCTAATAAATATTAGACCTGTAGCAGCGTCCATTAAAGAATTTTTTGGTAGTTCACAATTATCACAATTTATGGATCAAACAAACCCTCTATCAGAATTAACACATAAAAGAAGGTTATCAGCTTTAGGACCAGGAGGACTTTCAAGAGAAAGGGCCGGTTTTGAAGTAAGAGACGTTCACCATTCACATTATGGAAGAATGTGTCCTATAGAAACTCCAGAAGGACCAAACATAGGGCTTATAAATTCTTTAGCTACTTTTGCTAAGGTTAATGAATATGGATTTATAGAAACACCATATAGAAGAATAGATCCTAAAAATAAAAGGGCTACAAATGACATAGTATATATGACAGCAGATGAAGAAGATTTATATGTAATAGCTAGATCAGATGAGCCAATTGATGAAAAGGGATATTTTTTAGATGATAAAGTTACAGTTAGAGCTAAAGAAGAAGTTTTAGTTGTTCCAGTTAGCGAAGTTGAGTATATGGATATATCACCAAGACAATTGGTTTCTGTTGCAACTGCAATGATACCATTCCTTGAAAATGATGATGCCAGCCGTGCACTTATGGGATCAAACATGCAACGTCAAGCAGTACCACTATTAAAGCCACAGGCTCCAATAGTTGGAACAGGTATAGAATATAAAGCTGCAACGGATTCAGGGGTTCTTCCAAAGGCTAAAAATGCAGGGACAGTAGTATATGTTTCAGCAGATGAAATAAGAGTAAGAAGAGATAGCGATGGAGGAATAGATAAATATAAATTATTAAAATTCAAAAGATCTAACCAAGGAACATGCATAAATCAAAGACCGATTGTTTCTAAAGGTGAAGTAGTAGCTAAGGAAACTCTATTAGCAGATGGACCTTCTACAGATCTTGGAGAAATAGCCCTTGGTAAAAATATTCTTATGGGCTTTATAACATGGGAAGGATACAATTACGAAGATGCCATGTTAATTTCAGAGCAATTAGTAAAAGAAGATGTGTTTACATCTATACACATAGAAGAATATGAAGCAGAAGCTAGGGATACAAAACTAGGACCAGAAGAGATAACAAGAGATATACCTAATGTAGGAGAAGAAGCGCTTAAAGATATAGATGAAAGAGGCATCATTAGAATTGGTGCTGAAGTTAGATCTGGAGATATATTAGTAGGTAAAGTTACTCCAAAGGGAGAAACTGAACTAACAGCTGAAGAAAGATTACTTCGTGCTATATTTGGAGAAAAAGCAAGAGAAGTTAGAGATACATCACTTAGAGTTCCACATGGAGAAGCAGGAATTATAGTTGATGTTAAAATATTTACAAGAGAAAATGGTGATGAATTACCACCAGGAGTTAATAAATTAGTTAGATGCTATATAGCTCAAAAGAGAAAAATATCTGTGGGAGATAAGATGGCAGGAAGACATGGTAATAAAGGGGTTATCTCTAGAGTTTTACCAGAAGAAGATATGCCATTCTTACCAGATGGAAGACCACTTCAAATATGCTTAAATCCTTTAGGGGTACCATCACGTATGAATATAGGTCAGGTATTAGAAGTACATTTAGGGTTAGCTGCTAGTAAATTAGGCTGGCATATAGCTACACCGGTTTTCGACGGGGCAATAGAATCTGATATAGTAGATTGTTTAAGAAAAGCTGGTTATTCTGAGGATGGAAAAACTGTTTTATATGATGGAAGAACAGGAGAACCATTTGATAATAGAGTAACAGTAGGATATATGTATATTTTAAAACTAGCTCATTTAGTTGATGATAAAATACATGCTAGATCTACAGGCCCATACTCACTAGTAACTCAACAACCTCTTGGAGGTAAAGCTCAGTTTGGAGGACAAAGATTTGGTGAGATGGAAGTTTGGGCTTTAGAAGCTTATGGAGCGGCCCATACCCTTCAAGAAATATTAACAGTTAAATCAGATGATGTAGTTGGAAGAGTTAAGACTTATGAAGCTATAGTAAAGGGAGAAAATATTCCAGAACCTGGAGTTCCTGAATCTTTCAAAGTTTTAATAAAAGAATTACAAGCATTATGTTTAGATGTTAAGGTATTGAATGATGATAATCAGGAAATAAAATTAAAGGAATCTGTGGATGAAGATGCAGACGAATTAGAAGTAAATATAGAAGGTACAGAAAATCAACCAGAAGAGAAAGAAGAAAAAGAAGAAGAAAAAGGAAAAGAAGATAGTGATGAATATGATGACTTAAGAGAAGAGGACGTAGAACCAGATTTAGAAGAGTTATCATTAGATGACTTAGATTTAGATGATTTTGGTGATGAACATTAATTTGAAGGGAGGATATACCCTTGTTTGAGTTAAATAATTTTGATGCTTTACAAATAGGTTTAGCTTCACCAGAAAAGATAAGAGAGTGGTCAAGAGGTGAAGTTAAAAAGCCAGAGACTATAAATTATAGAACACTAAAACCAGAAAGAGATGGTTTGTTCTGTGAAAGAATTTTTGGTCCTATGAAGGATTGGGAATGCCATTGTGGTAAATATAAAAGAATAAGATATAAGGGCATAGTTTGTGATAGATGCGGAGTAGAGGTTACTAAGGCCAAAGTAAGACGTGAGAGAATGGGGCATATAGAACTTGCTGCCCCTGTATCTCATATATGGTATTTCAAAGGGATTCCATCAAGAATGGGATTAATATTAGATATGTCTCCAAGAGCTTTAGAAAAAGTTTTATACTTTGCTTCGTATGTAGTATTAGATCCAAAAGAAACACCTCTTTTAAAGAAACAATTATTAAATGAAAAAGAGTATAGGGAATCTATAGACAAATATGGAGATGACAGCTTTGTCGCAGCAATGGGTGCAGAAGCTGTAAAGACTCTTTTAGACGAAATAGATTTAGAACAATCATCTATTGAACTTAAAGAAGAGTTAAAAACAAGTACAGGACAAAAGAAAATAAGAATAATAAGAAGGTTAGAGGTAGTAGAATCCTTTAGAAAATCAGGAAATAGACCTGATTGGATGGTTATAGATGTTATACCAGTAATTCCACCTGATTTAAGACCAATGGTTCAATTAGATGGAGGAAGATTCGCTACATCTGATTTAAATGATTTGTATAGAAGAGTTATAAATAGAAATAACAGATTAAAAAAATTGTTAGACTTAGGAGCTCCAGACATAATTGTAAGAAATGAAAAAAGAATGCTTCAAGAAGCAGTGGATGCTCTAATAGATAATGGTAGAAGAGGGAGACCAGTAACAGGACCAGGAAATAGACCTCTTAAATCATTATCAGATATGTTAAAGGGTAAACAAGGTAGATTTAGACAAAACTTACTAGGAAAGCGTGTTGACTATTCAGGCCGTTCAGTTATAGTTGTAGGACCAGAATTGAAAATGTACCAATGTGGTTTACCAAAAGAAATGGCTCTTGAATTATTTAAACCATTTGTTATGAAAAAACTTGTTCAAAATGGGTTAGCACATAACATAAAAAGCGCTAAGAGAATGGTAGAAAGAGTTCAACCTCAAGTTTGGGATGTATTAGAAGAAGTTATTTCTGATCATCCAGTATTATTAAACCGTGCCCCTACTCTTCACAGATTAGGAATTCAAGCTTTTCAACCTGTATTAGTAGAAGGAAGAGCAATTAAACTTCATCCACTTGTATGTACAGCTTATAATGCAGACTTCGATGGAGACCAAATGGCTGTTCACGTACCTTTATCAGTTGAAGCTCAAGCAGAGGCAAGATTCCTAATGCTAGCAGCACATAATATATTAAAACCATCTGATGGTAAACCAGTGTCTGTACCTACACAAGATATGGTTTTAGGTTCTTATTACTTAACAATGGATAAAGATGGAGTAAAAGGTGAAGGAAAAGTATTTTCTTGTCCAGAAGAAGTACTTATGGCATATCAATGCAAAGCGGTTGATATACATGCTAAAATAAAAGTAAGATTAAAGAAAGTTATAGACGGAGAAACTATTGAAGGAATAATAGAAACAACGCCAGGAAAAATTATATTTAATGAATCTATACCACAGGATTTAGGATATATTGATAGAACAATACCTGAAAACAAATTAAAATTAGAAGTAGATTTTCTTGTATCTAAAAAGACATTAGGTGGGATAATTACCAAATGTTATATGAAACATGGTGCAACAAAAACTTCTATAATGTTAGATAAAATTAAAGCAAAAGGATATCATTATTCTACTATAGGAGCTATTACTATTTCTACTTCAGATATGGTAGTGCCAGAGTCTAAGAGAGAACTACTTGAAAATACAGAAAAACAAGTAGAAAAAATACAAAAAATGTATCGTAGAGGGTTTATATCTGAAGAAGAAAGATATGAAAAAGTTATTGACCTTTGGACTAAAACAACAGAGGATGTAGCTAATGCTCTTATGGAAAGTTTGGATAGTTTTAATCCTATATATATGATGGCTGATTCAGGAGCCAGAGGTTCTAAAAGTCAGATAAAGCAATTAGCAGGTATGAGAGGGCTTATGGCTAATCCATCAGGTAAAATTCTAGAGTTACCAATCAAAGCTTCTTTTAGGGAAGGTCTAGATGTGTTAGAGTATTTTATATCAACGCACGGTGCTAGAAAAGGTAACGCAGATACAGCTTTAAAAACAGCTGACTCAGGATATTTAACTAGAAGACTTGTTGACGTTTCACAGGATGTTATAGTAAGGCAAGAAGATTGTGGAACAGAAGAAGGATATGAAGTATCTGAAATAAAAGAAGGAAATGAAGTAATAGAGCCTTTAGTTGAAAGATTATCAGGCAGATATCCTTCAGAAGATATTATTCATCCTACAACAGGAGAAGTAATAGTAAAAAGAAACACATATATGAATGAAGATATAGCTAAGAAGGTATCAGATGCAGGAATTAAAAAAGTTAAAATAAGATCTGTATTTACTTGTAAATCAAAACATGGTGTTTGTGCTAGATGTTATGGTATGAATATGGGTACTTCACAAAAAATTCATATAGGTGAAGCAGTTGGTATTGTTGCTGCTCAAAGTATAGGAGAACCGGGAACCCAGCTTACAATGAGAACATTCCATACAGGTGGTGTTGCTGGAGCTGATATAACTCAAGGTCTTCCAAGGGTTGAAGAGCTTTTTGAAGCTAGAAAGCCTAAAGGATTGGCTATTGTAAGTGAAGTATCAGGAACAGTAAAAATGGAAGAAACTAAGAAAAAAAGAACAATAATAGTTGTAACTGATGACGGTGAAGAAGTTTCTTATGATATTCCATTTGGTTCTAGAATAAAAGTTAAAAATGGAGATATTATATCAGCAGGAGATGAAATAACAGAAGGTTCAATAAATCCACATGATATTTTAAGAATAAAAGGTGTTGACGGAGTTAAAAATTATCTTTTATCAGAAGTTCAAAAAGTTTATAGACTACAAGGTGTTGATATAAACGATAAACATCTTGAAGTAGTTATAAGACAAATGACAAGAAAAATAAAAATTGAAGATTCAGGAGATACTGAATTATTACCTGGAACAATGATAGATGTTTTTGATTTTGAAGAAGCCAATAGAGAAATATTAGAAAAAGGTGGAGAACCAGCAGTGGGTAGAATAGCTTTATTAGGAATAACAAAAGCTGCACTAGCTACAGATTCATTCCTTTCGGCTGCATCATTCCAAGAAACTACAAGAGTTCTTACAGATGCTGCTATCAAAGGAAAAATTGATCCATTGTTAGGCCTAAAAGAAAATGTAATTATTGGTAAACTAATACCTGCAGGTACAGGTATGACAAGGTATAGATCTATTCAAATAAATACTGATGATGAAAATATTGAAGAAGATTCCATGGATTCAATAGAAGTATAGTATATATAAATTTATTGACATTGTACTTTCAAAATGATAAAATACACCTGTTATATGTTTTAATATAGGAAGCAAAGTTAATACTTTGTTTCCTTATTAATGGAATTTAGGGAGGAAGTCAACGATGATTGACAGACTTAAAGGCAATAAAGTTGTAGGGGTTAAACAAACAGTTAAGGCTTTGAAAAACAATACTGTTAAAGCTTTGTATGTATCTAAGGATGCGGATGAAAGTTTAATAAAACCACTTATAGAATTAGCTGAAGAGAATTCCATAGATATAATAAAGGTTGATACAATGAAAGAATTGGGACGACTTTGTGGTATTGATGTAAGTGCTGCCACAGCGGCGTTACTGAAATAAACATTAGCTAATAAGTAGCCAATTTGGCATATTTATAGAATAATTTATTTATCTAATTATGAAGGAGGTGCACGTATGCCAACAATTAGCCAATTAGTAAGAAAAGGCAGAAAGACAATAGCATCAGCATCAGACTCACCAGCATTAAAAGAATGCCCACAAAAAAGAGGAGTTTGTACAGTAGTAAAAACAACAACTCCTAAAAAACCTAACTCAGCCTTAAGAAAAGTTGCTAGGATTAGACTTACAAATGGATATGAAGTTACAGCTTACATACCAGGAGTAGGCCACAACTTACAAGAGCACAGTGTTGTTCTTATAAGAGGTGGAAGAGTTAAGGACTTACCAGGTGTAAGATACCATATCGTAAGAGGGGCATTAGATGCAGCTGGAGTAGCTAACAGAATGCAATCCAGATCAAAATATGGTGCTAAAAAACCAAAGCAAAAATAGTACGCAGTATTTGATGTAATTTTTTAGAATGATAGTGCTATGTCTTCGGCGTTTATATAGATATATAGTTTATATTAATTTGCAGAAGTTCAGAGCGCTTTACGGCTAGGTTATGTCGAGTACCTATGAACTTAAACTTAATGTTAAGGAGGGAAGAAAAGTGCCAAGAAAAGGACATATAGCAAAGAGAGATGTATTACCAGATCCATTATATAACAGTAAGGTTGTTACAAAATTAATAAACAGCATAATGTTAGATGGTAAAAGAGGAGTAGCACAAAAAATATGCTACGATGCTTTTGAAATAATAGCAGAAAAATCAGGTAAGGATGCAATGGAAGTTTTTGAAACTGCCATGAACAACATAATGCCTTTACTTGAAGTAAAAGCAAGAAGAATAGGTGGAGCTACATATCAAGTTCCAATCGAAGTTAGACCAGAAAGAAGACAGACTTTAGGAATTAGATGGATGCTAATTGCCGCTAGAAAAAGAGGCGAAAGAAGCATGAGAGAAAGGCTAGCAGGAGAATTGTTAGACGCATCTAATAATACTGGAGCAGCTGTTAAGAAAAGAGAAGACACACACAAAATGGCAGAAGCAAACAAAGCTTTCGCACATTACAGATACTAATACAAAACTGTTTTGGCTGTGCCAAAACAGTTTTGTCAAATTTGAATTTCGAAACGATGGGAGGAAAAGCAATTGGCGAACAAAGAATATCCATTGGCAAAATTTCGTAATATCGGAATTATGGCCCATATAGATGCAGGAAAAACTACAGCAACAGAACGTATATTATTCTATACAGGAAAAACTCATAAAATAGGTGAAACTCATGAGGGTGCAGCTACAATGGACTGGATGGAACAAGAACAAGAAAGAGGTATAACAATTACATCTGCAGCAACAACTTGTTTTTGGAAAGACCATCAAGTAAATATAATAGATACACCAGGACACGTAGATTTTACAGTTGAAGTTGAAAGATCTTTAAGAGTATTAGACGGTGCAGTAACAATATTAGATGCTAAAAGTGGTGTTGAACCACAAACAGAAACAGTGTGGAGACAGGCGGATAACTATAAAGTACCAAGAATGGTATTTATAAATAAAATGGATAAATTAGGGGCAGACTTCTTAATGTCTGTAGGAACGCTAAGAGAAAGATTACATGCAAATGCAGTGCCACTTCAATTACCAATAGGTGCAGAAGATTCATTTTCTGGAATTATAGATCTTGTAAAAAATGATGCTATTATTTACAAAGATGATTTAGGAACTGTAATGGATGAAACAGAAATTCCAGAAGATATGAAAGAAATGGCTGAAGAATACAGAACAATGTTATTAGAGGCTGTTGCAGAAGTAGATGAAGACATAATGATGAAATACTTAGAAGGTGAAGAGATTTCTGTAGAAGAAATAAAAGTAGCTTTAAGAAAAGGTGTTTTAGCAAACAAAATAGTACCAGTTCTTTGTGGATCAGCTTATAAAAATAAAGGTGTTCAATTATTATTAGATGCTATAATTGAATTCATGCCTTCACCATTAGATATAGAAGACGTTAAAGGAACAGAACCTACAACAGGTGAAGAAATGACAAGACCAGCAGATGCAAAAGCTCCACTAGCAGCATTAGCATTTAAAATAGCCACAGATCCATTCATTGGTAAGTTAGCATTTACTAGAATTTACTCTGGTACAATGAAGAGTGGTACATATGTATTTAACTCTAACAAGGGTAAGAGAGAAAGAATAGGAAGATTAGTAAAAATGCATGCTAATCACAGAGAAGACGTTGAAGAATTAAAGGCTGGAGAATTAGGAGCTATAGTTGGTCTTAAAGATACAACTACAGGAGATACACTTTGTGATGATGCAAACCCAATTATACTTGAAAATATGGAATTCCCAGAACCAGTTATAGATGTATCAATAGAACCAAAAACAAAAGCTGGTCAAGAAAAGATGGGAATAGCTTTAGCAAAACTTGCAGAAGAAGATCCAACATTTAGAACATATACAAACCAAGAAACAGGTCAAACAATTATAGCTGGTATGGGAGAACTTCACCTTGAAATAATTGTTGATAGACTTATAAGGGAATTTAAAGTTGAATGTAATGTAGGTCAACCACAAGTTGCTTATAAAGAAACTATCAAAAAGCATGTTAAAGCTGAAGGTAAGTTTATAAGACAATCAGGTGGACGTGGACAATACGGACATTGTTGGATTGAAATGATGCCAACTGAAGGAGAATATGAATTCCAAAATGCTGTTGTTGGTGGATCAATACCAAAAGAATACATTCCAGCAATTGACAATGGTATTCAAGAAGCTTCACAAAGCGGTATAATTGCAGGATATCCTGTTATTAACTTTAAAGTTAAATTATTTGATGGATCATACCATGATGTTGACTCATCAGAAATGGCCTTCAAAATTGCAGGTTCTATGGCATTTAAGAATGCTATGTCAAAAGCAGACGCTGTATTATTAGAACCTTCAATGAAAGTTGAAGTAGTTGTACCAGAAGAATATATGGGTGATGTAATAGGTGACATCAACTCAAGAAGAGGTAGAATAGAAGGAATGACTCCAAGAGCAGGTGCAGAAGTAATAAGAGCCTTCGTACCACTTTCAGAAATGTTTGGATATGCTACTACATTAAGATCTAAGACTCAAGGTAGAGGAAATTATGTAATGCAATTTGATCATTATGAAGAAGTTCCAAAGAGCATTCAAGATAAAGTAATTGGAGAAAGAAAATAATATAATAAATATATAAACACAAAAAAGGAGGAAATAAAAATGGCAAAAGCAAAATTTGAAAGAAGCAAGCCTCATGTAAACATAGGAACAATAGGTCACGTAGACCACGGTAAGACAACATTAACAGCAGCTATTACAACAGTATTAGCAC
>NZ_BAAAAU010000019.1:0-28654 GCF_054768115.1 Clostridium sp. CTA-6 | reverse complement strand
CTCAGTTGGTTAGAGCAACCGGCTCATAACCGGTAGGTCCGGGGTTCGAGTCCCTGAAGGTCCACCATTTGGGGGTATAGCTCAGTTGGGAGAGCACCTGCCTTGCAAGCAGGGGGTCAGGAGTTCGAATCTCCTTATCTCCACCATTAAACATAAGATACTTATGAACTTTCATAAGTATCTTATTTTTTTATATCCATTTAAAAAACAAGAAATTTATTGTAAACTAATAATATAAGATTATTTAAATAGGGAGGTTTAATAAAATAGTATATAGAATTAAACAATTTCACTGGAATGCTACTGCTAAATTGGAATATGAAGACATAGTATATATAAATATGCACTTAGATAATGAGGAATTAAAGATTTTCAATAAATTATCTATAAGTGAACAAAAGCATTCTATAAAAGTAGCTTATGATATAGAAAAATTATATGAAGAAGGTAAATATAATCTCACAAAAAATGAGTTTATAAAGGTAGCTTTATTACATGATATAGGAAAATTAAATTATAAAGTTGATATTATAAAAAAAAGCATAATAGTAATTATGGATAAAATTACGAATTCTAGAATAAAAAAATTTCAAAATATTAAATCAGTTTATGTTCATTATAATCATCCTTATTTAGGATATTGCATTTTAAAAGAATATAATAAATATAGTGAAGAAATGTTATTTTTAGTTAAAAACCATCATGATGAAAATATTATAAATAAAGAATTAAGTTTATTAATATATAGTGATAATTTAAATTAATAAAGTGGTGATATTATGAATTCAATAGAAAGAAGAAAAAGCATTGAAAATATGTTAATGAAAAATAATAAACCTATTAAAGGTAATGAAATGGGACAAAAATTAGGTGTCACAAGGCAGGTGATAGTAAAAGATATAGCTATTTTAAGAGCGTCAGGTAGAAATATAATTGCTACACCTGAAGGCTATTTAATACCTAATGAAAATAAAGAATTAATAAGAAGAATTATAGCTGTATGTCATGATAGTAAGGATATAAAAGACGAGTTGGAGACTATAATTAAATTTGGAGGAATAGTAGAAGATGTGGTAGTAGAACATCCTGTATATGGAGAAATAAAAGCAATGCTGATGATAAAATCCATGTATGATATAGATAATTTTATAAAAAATATACAAAACAATAAAGCAGAACCTTTATTAATACTTACTGGTGGGATTCACTTGCATACAATATCTTCAGATAATGAAGATATAATGAATAAAATAATAGAAGAATTAAACAAAAAAAATTATTTAGTAGATGAGGAAATATAAGATGGATAAAGTAGCCCTTTTAAAATGTGATGAATATGATTTAAAAAAAGTAGAAAAAACTATAAGAAATGGATTTGAGCTTTTAGGAGGAGACTCTTTTTTAAAAAAACTTATACCTTATAATAGCAAAATTCTTTTAAAACCTAATATGCTTAGTATTGAAAATGAAGGTTCTCCAGTAGTAACTAATAGTGTAGTTTTCGAAGCAGTAATAAGAATATTAAGAGATTATTCTAGTAACATATCCTTTGGAGATTCCCCTGGATTTGGAGATTCTAAAAGAGCAGCTGAAAAATGTGGATTACTCAATATAGCAAAAAAATATGATATAGCATTTAAAGATTTTAAAGAATCTATTAATGTAAGCTGTGATAATTCTATTTTGTGCAGATCATGGACTATAGCAAAAGCAGCTTATGAAACAGATGTATTAATAACATTACCTAAATTAAAAACACATGCTATGGCTTACTTTACTGGTGCAGTTAAAAATCAGTTTGGATGTATACCAGGAACATTAAAAGCCACTTGGCATACAAGAATGCCTAATGCAAATAATTTTTGTAAAATGTTATTAGATTTAAATACATTGCTAGAAACTGATTTTGCTATATTAGATGGAATTATAGCTATGGAAGGAAATGGCCCTAAAAGTGGAAGTCCCTATAACCTTAATACAATTATAATGGGAAATAGCCTTACAGCAGTGGATTCCGTTGCTGTTAAAATAATAGGATATGATAATCCATTAGAAATTCCTGTATTAAAAGAAGCCTATGATAGTAATTGGGGAAGTGTTTTTTTAAAGGACATAGAGGTATTAGGTGAAAAAATAGATAGCATGGCTGTAAATGATTTTAAACTTTGTAGAGAAGGTGGGGATTTTTATTTTATAAATCCTAAAGTTACAAATTTTTTAAAAGATATTATTGCACCAGATCCTACTTTAATAGAAGAAAAGTGCATAGGATGTAGTAGATGTGCTGAAGTATGTCCCGAAAAACCATATGTTATAGATATGATAAAAAAGGGAGATAAAAAAATACCAGTTTGGAATATGAAAAAATGTATAAGATGTTTTTGTTGTCAGGAACTTTGCCCTAAGGGAGCTATAGAAACTAAATATTCTTTGATTGGAAGATTTTTAAATAGAAATGGTAGGTGATAAAATGAAAAATAAAAAAGCATTGTTTATACCATTAATCATAATAATTTTATTTATAGCATTTTTTAATAAAATAATAAATTTTATTATTAATATAAAATGGTTTAAAGAAGTAAACTATTTAACAATATATTTTACTAAAATGAGAGCTATAATTATTTTAATGATTCCTATATTTATAATATTTTTTATATCTATATGGATGTATTATAAAAGCCTTATGATAAATAGGGATAAAAGTATAATAGATATAGAATTAAATAAAAAAGATTATGGGAAAAAATTATTTTTTATTTTTAACTTTATAGTATCTATATTTTTAGCTTATATATTTTCAAGTAGTTATTGGTATAGAATATTACAATTTAATAATTCTGTAGATTTTAATGTAAAAGATCCTATCTTTTTTAAAGATGTTTCTTTTTATGTATTTAAGTTGCCACTTTTTGAATCTTTATATAAAGTTATAATTTCTTTATTATTATTTTTAGTTATAACAACATTTATAGCTTATTTTATTTTAGAAGCTAAATATAAAATTCAAAGCAAAAAGGATATAAATTTAAAAAATATAAATCATGGCATAAAATCCTTTGCAGGAAAACAATTAGCTATTGTATCTGGTCTTATAATTTTATTTATATCCTTTGGGCATTTAATAAAAATATGGAATTTAGTTTATAGCTCTAATGGAGTATCTTTTGGTGCTAGCTATACTGATGTTCACGCTACTTTATTATTCTATAAAATAATAGTAGTAATTACACTAATTTCATCTATAGTAACATTATTAAGTATAGTAAAAGGTAAATTTAAGCCAGTAAGCATATGTATAGGTATAACTATATTTTTGATAGTATCACAAAATATAGCATCTTTTTTAGTACAAAACTTTATAGTCAAATCAAATGAAAAAACTTTAGAGCAACCCTATATAAAAAATAATATAGATTTAACAAGAAAAGCTTTTGCATTAGATGATATTGAAATAAGAGATTTTGATATTAAAAATGATTTACAAAAGCAAGATATTACAGATAACAAAGCAAGTATAGATAACGTAAGAATAAATTCTTTTAAACCTACATTAGAATTTTATAATCAAGTTCAAATAATAAGATATTACTATACTTTTAATGACATAGATATAGATAGGTATAATATAAATGGAAAATACAATCAAGTATTCCTAGCTGCAAGAGAAATAGATACAGATGCCTTGAACCCAAATACATGGCAAAATAGACACTTAATATATACACATGGCTTTGGAGCAGTTATGAATAAAGTAAATTCTGTAACAAGTGAAGGACAACCTGACTTTGTTATAAAAGATATACCACCTTATAATAAAACAAATATAAAATTGACTAATCCTAGGATATATTTTGGAGAAAAGACTAATGACTATGTTATAGTAAACACTAAGATAAATGAATTTGATTATCCTAAAGAAGATTCTAATAAAACTAATAAATATAATGGACATGCAGGGATAAAAATGAGCTTTATTAATAGATTATTATTTGCTATAAATAAAAAAGATATTAATTTTCTTTTATCAAAGGATATAAAAAGAGATAGTAAGATAATAATAAATAGAAATATTGTAGAGAGGGCAAAAAAAATAGCACCCTTTTTAACTTATGATAATGATCCTTATATGGTTATATATAATGGCAAAATATATTGGATAATAGATGCTTATACTACTACAAATAGATATCCTTATTCAGAGCCTTACGATAATATAAATTATATAAGAAATTCAGCTAAAGTAGTAATAGATTCTGTAGATGGAGATATTAATTTTTATATTACAGATAAAAAGGATCCTATAGTTAATAATTATGCTAAAATATTTAAGGGATTATTTAAAGAAGAAAAAGATGCGCCTAAAGAAATAAGAGAACATTTTAGATATCCAAAAGATCTATTTAGTATTCAAAGCAAAGTATTAGGAAAATATCATGTAAAAGATCCTGGCGTGTTTTATAATGGTGAAGATCTATGGGAAGTATCTAAGGATCAAAAACATGTTGAAGGAGAAACAAATACAAATGATGCTCCTTATATAATTATGAAATTACCAGAGCAAAATAAGGAAGAAATGGTACTTTTGAATTATTTTAATGTAATGAAAAAGGATAATATGATAGCTTTATTTGGAGCAAGAATGGATGGAGAGCAATATGGTAAAAAAATATTATATAAACTTCCATCAGACAAAACGGTATATAGTCCATATTTATTTAAACAAAAAATAAATCAAGATACTAATATATCTAAGGAATTATCATTATGGAATAGAGAAGGTTCACAGGTGCAATATGGAGACACTATAATATTACCTATAAAAAATTCTCTTCTTTATATAGAACCACTATATTTGCGAGCTAGTGGTAAAAATAGTATACCAGAAATGAAAAGAGTAATATTATCCTATAATGATAAATTAGTTTTATCATCTAGTATTCAGGAAGGTATAAAAGAAATATTTAATTCTAAAGATAACAAAGTAAATGATAAAAATGAAAAGGATAGTACAAAGACTATAGATGATTCAAAATTGAAAAAAGCTCAAGAATATTATAATAAAGCCATAGAAGCTCAAAAAAATGGAGACTGGACTAAATATGGACAAAATATAAATGAATTAGGCAATATATTAAATAGTATAAAATAAAAGATATAATAACTATGATTAATATCTGTAAAGAACCCCATATATTTATATGGGGTTCTTATTTGTTTTTTGATTAAATTATCATTTATATGTAAATAATAACATTATATAGAAAATTAATTTGGAGTGATTAAATTTGAAATTTAAAAAAAGCGTATATATTGTTATATTTACTTTAATATTATTATTTATACCTTGCTTTATACATACAAAGAAAGATGTAAGCACAACTAATAAGTTAGACAATAAAACAAAAGAAATAAATAAAAGTGAAGTGGATAGAAATGAAATGTCAGTATTCTCATCTAATACTTGTTTTAAAAAAACTTATTATATAAATAAAAATAAAGTACCAGTATATAAAAATTTTGATTCTAATAACGAAGTATTATATTATTTATATGAAGATGATATAATTGTTAGCTATAAGGAGCAAAATGGATATATATTTTGTGAAGAAGGAAATTTAGGAAGAAAAGGATGGATTAAGAAAAATAAAGAAAATCTTAAAGGAATTTTACATAAAAATACTGAATATAAAGTAGATGTAGACTTAATAGATCAAAAGATAAGGGTATATAAAAACGATAAAATAATAAAAAATATCAAATGCTCAACAGGAGTTATAGGAAAACAAGATACAGAAACTCCGTTAGGTATTTTTTATATTACAAATAAGGGTAAATATTTTTATAGTAACAAATATAATCAAGGTGGTAGATACTATATTAAATTTTTTGCAAATTATTTAATTCATTCTATACCTGTAGACAAAAATGGTAATATAATAGAAGAAGAAAAAGACAAATTAGGATTTCCTACATCTCATGGATGTATAAGAGTACCTATGGAGGATTCAAAGTGGTTATATAGAAATATACCTAATAAATCTTTAATAATTATACATTATTAAAATGGAGAGAAAGGCTGATAAAAAATGGATTATGATGTTATGATATTAGGTGGGGGAATAATTGGATGTGCATTAGCTTATGAATTATCAAAATATAGTTTAAATATAGCTTTAATAGAAAAGGATTATGACATAGCAGACGATGTAGCATTTATAAATTCATCTGTAGTGTATGATGGAGTGGAATGTGAAGATGATTTAGCAGCTAATTTGGAACTAAATGGTAATAAATTAATGGAACATATAGCTAAAAAATTTAAAATTCCATTTAAAAAAACAGGGTCATTAATAATAGCCCAAAATGATAATGAAGTATCTAATATAGAAAATATGTATAAAAAAGCTTTAAAAAGAGGTATAAAAAATATAGGAATATTAACTAAGGATGAGGTAGAAAAAATAGAACCAAATTTAAATATAGATTTTAAAAAGGCATTATATTCTAGCAATACAGCATCTATAGCACCTTTTGATTTAGCTATATCTTATGGGGAAATTGCCTTTGATAATGGGGTAAATTTTAAATTAGAAGAACAGGTTTTAGAAATACAAAAACTATCTAAAGGATATAAAATTATAACTAATAAAAACAAATTTAACTGTAATATAGTTATAAATACAACCCCTGATGAAAATTTTGGAATATATTCAGACACCAAAAGAAATTATAAAAAAAGTAATTTAAATTATTTATTGATAGAAAAAAATTCGATCAAAGAATTTAATAATATAGTAGTAAAGCTAGGTAATAATGAAAATATAAAAAAAATTTTAGCTGTACCAACGGTTCAAGGCAGTATGGTTTTAGCAGTAGATACTTATGAAAAGATAAATTATAAAAATACATTAGATGTGTCTGCTTTGATTTTAGATGAAATAAATGAGATGGATATAAATAATTTTTATCAATTTCCATATTATGATGATAGTATAGTGATAGATGATAGTTTAATAGATAAGGGATATATAAAAGTTATAGTCAATCATTATGGACAAGTAACGATGACACCTTATATAGCAAAGATTGTTACAGATACTATAGTTAGCAATATAAAATGTGTACTAAAGAAAGAGTTTATAGATAAAAGAAGGGATTATTATAAATTTAATGAGTTGTCTTTAGAAGAAAGAAATAAAATTATAAATATGGACAAAAGGTATGGAAAAATAATATGTGCTTGCAATAAAGTAACAGAAGGAGAAATTATAGATGCAATAAGAAGGCCTTTAGGTGCACGAACATTAGAGGGAATAAAAAGAAGGACAGGAGCAGCTTTTGGTAGTTGTCAGGGAGCCTATTGTTTAAATAAAGTTGCATCGATATTAGCTAGAGAAACAAATAAATTTATGACAGATATAGTTAAAGATTCAAAAAATTCTAAAATTATACCCTGTAGAATTAAAGAATTTGATACAATTTAATTTAGGAGGAATAAAGGTGCTTAGAGAATTTATTTGTAATGGATGCAATAAAAAATGTATAATATCTCTTTACAATAGTAATTATAATACTATAAAAGGTAACCAATGTAATTTAGGAATAGATTATGCTAAAAATTATGTTAATACTACTAAGGATATTTTTACTACATTAGTCAGGATAAAAGGATCTAAACATAATGTATTACCAGTAAAAAGTAGTGAGCCTATAGAAAAATCTTTATGGATAGAGTGTTCTAAAGCTTTAAGTAGATTATATGTAGGTTATCCTATAGAAATTGGAGATGTAATTTGTAAAAATATTTTAAACACTGGAGTAGATATAATAGCTATTAAAAATATTAATGAGTAAAGGGTTAGCTAAAATTAACAAATGCTATTGACATATAGCTATAGTATTTGTATAATTTTATTAAATTTATGTTTATAATTAAATATTAAAACCTGTGAAGAGGAGCAGTAGCTATATGAAGTTTTAAGAGAGTTAACGGCTGGTGTAAGTTAATAACCTTATATTGTGAATCCACCTCTGAGGGACTGTTATAAAAACAGTACGGATAACCGTTATAATTAAGAGAGGATCATTTTATGATCAATTAGGGTGGCAACGCGGAGCTTTTCGTCCCTTTTATAGGGAAACGAAGGGCTTTTTCTATTATATTATAAAACTACAAAATCTGAAGGGAGGAAGTATTTATTGGATGATCCAATAAATAAAATATTATGTTAGATTTAAAAAGAATAAGAAATAATCCAAATGAAATAAAAGAAGCATTAAACAATAGAGGCGAAAAGTTTGATGTAACTGTAATTGATGAAGTTTTAAAATTAGATGAGGAAAGAAGAAATATTTTAGTTAAAGTTGAGGTTTTAAAAAGTAAGAGAAATCAAGTTTCTTCTGAAGTTCCTAAGCTAAAAAGAGAAGGAAAAGATGTTTCTAATATAGTAGCTGAAATGAAAAATTTATCAGAAGAAATAAAAGAGTTTGATGCTACTTTAGCTAAAATAGATGAAAAAATACAATATATAATGCTTAGAATACCTAATATACCAAATCCACAAGTGCCAGATGGAGAAACAGATGAGGACAATGTAGAAATAAGAAATTGGTCAGAACCAACAAAATTTGATTTTGAACCTAAAGCTCATTGGGATATAGGAACAAATTTAAATATTCTTGATTTTGAAAGAGCTGGAAAAGTAACAGGATCAAGATTTACTTTTTATAAAGGATTAGGAGCTAGATTAGAAAGAGCTGTAATATCTTATTTTTTAGATACTCATACAGAAAAACATGGTTATACTGAAATATTACCACCTTACATGGTAAATAGAACAAGCATGATAGGAACAGGACAATTGCCTAAATTTGAAGAAGACGCTTTTAAAATTTCAGAGGACGATTACTTCTTAATACCAACTGCAGAGGTTCCTGTAACTAATTTATATAGAGATGAAATCCTAAAAGGTGATGAATTACCATTAAAACATGTAGCTTATAGTGCTTGTTTTAGGTCAGAAGCAGGTTCAGCAGGTAGAGATACAAGAGGTCTTGTTAGACAACATCAATTTAATAAAGTAGAGCTTGTTAAATTTACAAAACCAGAACAGTCTTATGAAGAATTAGAAAAACTAACTAATGATGCTGAAACAGTATTAAAAGAATTAGGTATCCCATATAGAGTTGTAAGAATATGCAAAGGTGATTTAGGATTTACAGCTGCATTAAAATATGATTTAGAAGTTTGGATGCCAAGTTACAATAGATATGTTGAAATATCAAGCTGTAGTAACTTTGAAGACTTCCAATCAAGACGTGCTAATATAAGATATAAAGAAGATGCAAAAGCAAAACCACAATACGTTCATACATTAAATGGATCAGGTGTTGCTATTGGAAGAACTGTTGCCGCTATACTTGAAAATTATCAAAATGAAGATGGATCAATTACAATACCAGAAGTGTTAAGACCTTATATGGGAGGAAGAGAAGTAATAAAATAATTGAATATTATTTGTTATAAGTAATTTATATATATTTAATTTAAAATAAGCACTATTAAATTGATTTATTGTGATAAAATTTAATAGTGTTTTTATTATTAGTTAAATAAAATTCTATAAAAACTATATTTTATTTAAGTTATATTTAATAATCAAATATGATATACTAAAATATTATAAAAAATCAATGAGAAAAATAGATATTAAAAATACAATCTACGTTGACAAAGTTTAATTATAATGCTATAATAATTTTCGTTATGAAGTTAAATATGTGGAGAGATGGTCGAGTTGGTTTAAGGCACCGGTCTTGAAAACCGGCGTACGGGTGACCGTACCTAGGGTTCGAATCCCTATCTCTCCGCCATTTTTATGTAAGTAAGCTATGGAGAAATACTCAAGTGGCTGAAGAGGCGCCCCTGCTAAGGGCGTAGATCGGGTAACCGGTGCGAGGGTTCAAATCCCTCTTTCTCCGCCAAAGCATTTAACATTAAAGTTAAATGCTTTTTTTATATTAAGAAAACTATTTAATGAATTTTTCTACCAGCTGTTATAGTATTTTTAGCATCAGTTAAGAGTTAAAGTGATATGGAAAAGGGCTTAATAATATTAAGAAAATCGCTAAAAAATTCAAATTAAATGTTGTTGAAGTCTAAAAGTTTATTTTATAGCAGATTTAGATTTTTCATGTAAACATAAAAAATTTTAAAAATATGTTGACATATATTCTTTTTATTGTTATAATTTATTACGTACTCAAGTGAAAAATTTAAAAAAATGTGGAGAGATGGTCGAGTTGGTTTAAGGCACCGGTCTTGAAAACCGGCGTACGGGTGACCGTACCTAGGGTTCGAATCCCTATCTCTCCGCCATTTTTATATAAGGAAGCTATGGAGAAATACTCAAGTGGCTGAAGAGGCGCCCCTGCTAAGGGCGTAGATCGGGTAACCGGTGCGAGGGTTCAAATCCCTCTTTCTCCGCCAAAGCATTTAACTCTAAAGTTAAATGCTTTTTATTATAAGTTGATTTATAATGATTTTTATGTTAAAATAAATATGTCAAATTTGCATCGGTAGCTCAGTTGGATAGAGTAGCTGGCTACGAACCAGTTGGCCGCGGGTTCGAATCCTGCCCGGTGCACCATAAATAAAAAGTCTTTCGATTTATCGAAAGACTTTTTATTTTTTGTTCCCAATAGGCTCACCCATTATAACAGATGTTTCATATCCTAATTTACTTTGATTTAATACATCATCATCAATTTTTATAGTATTTTCTTTAAAGAATAAAATTACTGTAGATCCTCCAAATTTAAAATAACCTTTTTCATCGCCCTTTAAAATTTTAGTATTAGGTTTATAGGTCTGTATTATAGAACCTACACAAGTTGCTCCAACTTCCATAAATATTACATCACCAAAGTTTTCACTATGAAAAATAGCATATTCTCTTTTGTTTTTGCAAAATAAACTAGGAATTTTAGACAATGCAATTGGATTTACTGAATAGTAAAAACCATCTAGCTTTATAGTATTTTCACAGGTACCATTGTCTATAAAATGAAATCTATGATAGTCTGTGGGACATAATCTTAAAACTAGGCAAGTTCCATTGTCATATTCTTTTGCTAATGAATCATTATTTATTAATTCATAAAAACTATAATTGATTCCTTTTACTTCAGTTACTGAATTTAGATTTAAATTTTTATATGCAAGTATTTTACCATCACCTGGGGATATTAAAATATTTTTATCAGCTTTTATAGGTCTAGCTTCTTTTTTTAATTTTCTAGTAAAAAAATCATTAAAGCATTTAAATTTACTTGATTGATTCTCACTTAAAGACATATCAATTTCAAAATCATTAATAAATTTATTTATTTTTTTACTACTTAACTTTCTATCACAATAAAATCCATATATTTTTGAAAAAAACTTCTTTTTTATAAAAACTTCTAAAAGACTCATACCAATAGGTGATGAATAAGTCCAATTTAAATATTTTTCACCTGCAACTTTTTCTATATCATAATCGTTAGTTTTTCTATTGTAATATTTTATCATTAAAAAACCTCTTTCTAAGTAAAATATGATAAATTAATTATTATTTAATTAGCTATAAATGTCAATAAATTAATAGAAATATCGGAAATATTCATAAATAGATTATAATTTACCAGATTTTATTATAGATATAAGAAGCCAAAAACCCATAAAGGCTGCAATAAGATATCCTAATATTCCTATTATAGATATATCATAAAATTTAGGACCAATATTAGAATTAAGTATAAAAGAAGATCCAATTATCATTGAAGATATTATTAAAGCAAAAACTATTCTGTTTATCATTCTATTTAGCTCATTAATTGATCTATCTAAATTATTGACATTAAGTTGAATTTTTGATCTACCATTTAAAATACTATTTAATAGTTGAATAGTTTTAGTAGGAATTTTTGATAAATCTTCTGCAGTTTTATAACTATTTAATATTAATTCGTCCAAATCAATATTTTTAAAAAGATTAATTTTGTTATTGTTTTTTACATAGGGAATTGCAATATCTAATATTTGAATATTAGGATCTATTTTTTCTAATATACCCTCTATTATAATTAAGCTTCTTATAAGCATGGTTAATTCTTTAGGTAAACTAATATTATTATTATTAGCACATTGAAAGACTTCTTGAAGCATAGAGGACATTTTTATATTTTTTAAGGGAGTAGAAAGATAAATATCAAATAAATAATTTATATCTTCAAATAAATTATTTTTATTTATATAACCTTTTTTTATTCCAATAGACAAAAGTACAGATATAAGTTTATCTACATCTTTAAAAGCTACAGCAAACATAGCTTCATTTAAATAATTTTTCAAATCAGATGTAAGAGTACCCATTATTCCAAAATCAATATAACATATTTTACCTTGACGTATGAAAATATTTCCAGGGTGAGGATCACCATGAAAAAAACCATCTTCAAAAATTTGTTTTAATATAGATATAGCTAATTTATGGGCTACATCCTTTTTATCATAATTTAATTCATCTAAAGACTTTGTATCAGTTATCTTAAAACCATGAATTTTTTCCATAGTAATTATCTTACTGCTACAGTATTTATCTATGGTGTTAGGGATATAAATGCATTTTAGATTTTTATTAAAGTATTTAAACTTTTTAATATTTTCTTTTTCATTAGTAAAGTCTAATTCTAAATTAGTTGCATTTATTAGCTCATCTATAGCCTCTTTAGGATCTATCAATGTATCAAAGGTTTTAATTTTTCCAAGAGTAAATATTTTTTTTAATATGGCTAAATCCATGTTCATTTTTTCTTTTATTTCTGGTCTTTGAATTTTTACTATAACTTCTTCATTATTATGAAGTTTGGCAGAATAAACCTGGGATATGGAAGCAGAAGCTAGAGATTTTTTATCAAAATCTAAAAAAGCATCCTCTATTGATATATTAAATTCCTCAAAGAATATTTTGTTTATATCATTATAATTATCTTCAGGTACACTGTCTTGAAGTTTGGATAATTCTTTTATATAAGGCTCTGATAATATATCAGGTCTTGTGCTTAATATTTGGCCTATTTTTATAAAGGTAGGTCCTAACTCTTCAAAGGCTTTTCTTAAGTTTTCAGGTGCTTTATATTCGTTAAATTTTGAATCTACAATGTGACCAAAACCATAGAATGCTAATATTTTTATTATTTCTTTAAATCTTTGAACAGAACTTAAGTACATTTTAATACCTCTCTGATAACTTTTATCTATATTATAGTATAAATAAAAGCCCTAACCTTAGTTGGGCTTATTAATATTATTTTTCTAATTCAGAAATTTTAGCTTCAATTGATTTTATTTTATTATTTATATCATTTAAATCATTTTTATTAACAAAGTTTAATTCATTAAATATAGAAATTATATCTTCCTTTGTAAGCTGTTTTTCTTCAGATGAATTTTTACATTTTTTATTTTCATCAACAGTTCTTTTTAATTCCTCAGATAATTCTTTACCTTCATTTACAGTAATTTTACCCTTTTGAACCATTTCATCTATTAGATTAGAGGCTTTTTCATAGGTATAAGCAGCTGAACCAATACCAGCTAAAAGTATATTTTTAAATTCGTTTATCACAATATACACCTCCTACTTTTACATATATTATACTACAATAGAATATGCTACATAAATTAAATAATTATTAACTTTAGTATTAACTATAATTATTGAAATTATAGCTAAAATAAGTTATAATATATACAATTCTTGACAATGATCATGAATTGTAATAAACTATTAAAAGTAAAAGAATAAATGAGCGCTCGTAGCTCAGTAGGATAGAGCAGCAGTTTCCTAAACTGCGTGCCGCAGGTTCGATTCCTGTCGGGCGTACCAAAAGCCTTATAACTTAATTGTTATAAGGCTTTTTATTTTTTTGTAAATAATAATCTTAATTAAATATAATTTAAATTTGATATAATATAAACTAATAGGTATTATTTAGTATTCCATAAAAGGAGCGAATTCTATGAAAAATTCTATAAAATTAGAAATAATA
The DNA here is from genome assembly GCF_054768115.1 of Clostridium sp. CTA-6. Lineage (NCBI taxonomy): Bacteria > Bacillati > Bacillota > Clostridia > Eubacteriales > Clostridiaceae > Clostridium > Clostridium sp. CTA-6. The sequence continues at coordinate 14,557 of NZ_BAAAAU010000019.1, read as the reverse complement.
ACAGAAGATCGTTTAGGCATGGTGCTAGATATTTTAAATGCTTTATATAACGAGAATATGGATATAAAATCTCTAGAGGTATTCCCTAAAAGAATATATATGAAAATAAATAAGAATAGTTCTTACAACAAAAGTATACTAATTAAAAAAATAAAAAATATAAGAGGAGTTGTAACTGTAAAAAAGACAGATATATTACCATATGAAAAAAATGAAAAAAAATTATTTACTATAATTGATTCTTTAGAAGAAGGAGTAATTTTTGTAAATGAAAAATGCCAAATAGAAGTTTTTAATAAGTATTGTGAAAATCTATTTAATACTTTAAAAGAGAATGTAATTAAAAAACATATAAAAGAAATTTTAGGACAAAATCAACTTATACTAGACGCTTTAAAAATGGGAAAAAATTATGATAATCTACAAATTTTTATTAATAATAAGAATAAAAAAGGAATGTATATATCTACAGCAAGAGCTATTAAAGATGATGGAAATAAATCAATAGGTTCTGTTATATTAATAAAAGATTTACAAGAGACTATTGAAATAGCAAATTCTATTAAATATAAAGAAGAAGAAGCATTTAAAGGAATAATAGGAAATAGTGTTTGCATGGAAAATTTAAAAGAAATATGTAAATCAGTTGCTAAAACAAATTCAACAGTATTAATTCGTGGAGAATCTGGAACGGGAAAAGAACTTTTTGCAAAGGCTATATATAAATTAAGTCTAAGAAACAATAAAAATTTTGTTACTGTAAATTGTGCTGGGCTGCAGGATAATTTAATAGAAAGTGAACTTTTTGGTTATGAATCAGGAAGTTTTACAGGAGCTAAATCTAATGGAAAACAAGGATTTTTTAAGCTAGCTAATAAAGGCACTATATTTTTAGATGAAATTGGAGAACTTCCTCTTAATATCCAATGTAAGTTTTTAAGAGTGCTGCAAGAGGGGACTATAAGAAAAATAGGAAGTACTAAGGAAGAAAAAATAGATGTAAGGATAATTGCGGCTACTAATAAAAACTTAGAAGAAATGGTTTTAAATGGACAATTTAGAGAAGATTTATACTATAGATTAAATGTAGTACCTATAGTTATACCTCCACTAAGGGAAAGAAAAGATGATATACAGCTATTGGTAGATAATTTTGTTAAAATTTTAAATAAAAATTTTCATAAAAATATTAGATATGTTGATAAGAAATTTATAAACAAATTATTAAAATATGATTTCCCAGGTAATATTAGGGAACTTGAAAATATAATTGAAAGGGCTATGAATTTATGTTCAGACAATATATTAAGTGATAAAAAATTCACTATAAATACTAGCAATACATTAATAGATAATAAAAGTAGTGAAAGTGGTGCATTACCTTTACAAGATATAGTAGAGAAGGCAGAAAAATCTGCTATACAGAGTGCAGTGAATGAATATAAAAGTTTAAGAAAGGTAGGTAAAGTATTAGGAGTTTCCCATACCACTGTAATGAATAAAGTAAAAAAGTATGGAATAGTCTGTAAATAAATATTTACAACTGTAAAAAAACATTGCCACTTGCAAATAAAATAATAACATAGAATATTGATATAATCCTATATCTTCAATGGTGATATTGTTAATTTATATGTTTATAACCATTGGCATATTATTTGCTCAAATATATATATATATATATATATTTGAAAGGGGATTAATATATGGAGAATATTAAAAAAATGGGGTTTGCCACAAAGGCTATACATGGAGGACATATAGGAGATAAACAGTTTGGTTCATTAGCAACACCAATATATCAAACATCTACATTTATATTTGATTCTGCAGAGCAAGGGGGAAGAAGATTTGCAGGAGAAGAAAGTGGATATATATATTCAAGGTTAGGTAATCCTACATCTACAGAAGTAGAGAATAAATTGGCTTTGTTAGAAGGTGGAGAAGCAGCTGTTGTAGCAGCATCAGGTATGGGTGCTATAGCAGCATCTTTGTGGTCAGCTTTAAAGTCAGGAGATCATGTAGTTGCATCAGATACTTTATATGGGTGCACATTTGCACTATTAAATCATGGATTAACAAGATATGGAGTAGAGGTTACATTTGTAGATGTATCTAATTTAGATGAGGTAAAGAATGCATTAAAACCAAATACTAAAGTAGTTTATCTGGAAACTCCAGCTAATCCAACACTAAAGGTTACTGATATTAGAAAGATATCAAATATGGTTCATGAGAGCAATAAAGAGTGTTTTGTTTTTGTTGATAATACTTTTTGTACGCCATACATACAAAGACCATTAGAATTAGGTGCTGATGTGGTTGTACATTCTGCTACTAAATATTTAAATGGTCATGGTGATGTTATAGCTGGATTTGCAGTAGGAAAAGAAGAATTTATAAATCAAGTTAAATTATTTGGCATAAAAGATATGACAGGATCAGTTACAGGACCTTTTGAGTCATTCTTAATAATAAGAGGAATGAAAACATTACAATTAAGAATGGAAAAACATTGTAAAAATGCTATGGAAGTAGCAAAGTTTTTAGAATCACATCCAGCAGTTGAAAAAGTTTATTATCCAGGATTGGAAAGCTTTAAATACTATCAGCTTGCTAGAGAGCAGATGAAATTACCTGGTGCTATGATTTCCTTTGAGTTAAAGGGTGGAGTAGAAGAAGGAAAAATAGTTATGAATAATGTTAAATTAGCAACTCTTGCAGTAAGTCTCGGAGATTCAGAAACACTAATTCAGCATCCAGCATCAATGACACATTCTCCTTATACAGCAGAAGAAAGAAAAGCAGCTGGTATAAGCGATGGATTAGTAAGATTATCTGTAGGTCTTGAAGATGCAGAAGATATAATAGATGATTTAAAACAAGCTTTAGATTTAATAGTTAAGTAATTATTCCATAAAAAATGCAAATGTTGATTACTTTCATAAGGAAGCAACATTTGTTATTATAAATATAAACAGAGTTCTAAGCTTCAGAGGCAGTTTTTACTTCCCCTGAAGCTTAGAAATCGTTATCCAGGGACGTACCCGCTCTTTATTCCCGCTTTGAAGAAGATGGGAGTATTAGAGCTGGTAGTCATCGGATAAAAATAGAGAAATAATATTATATAAAGATGTTGATATAAAAAGGAGTTTTACATGAATAGTTATATAGAATATGCAATAATTGAAGCAAAAAAAGCATTAGCAATAGGAGAAGTACCTGTTGGAGCTGTTATAGTTAAAGAAAATAAAATTATAGCAAAAAGTCATAATTTAAAAGAGGAATTAAAGGATCCAACAGCTCATGCGGAAGTATTAGCTATAAAAAAGGCATGTAAGATACTTGGAAACTGGAGATTAAAAGGATGTAAGATGTATGTAACATTAGAACCCTGTGCTATGTGTGCTAGTGCAATAATTCAATCTAGAATAAGTGAATTACATATAGGAACTTTTGATCCAGTAGGAGGGGCTTGTGGATCAGTAGTAAACATTACAAATAATAGTTATTTAAAAAGTAATTTAACTATTAAATGGTTATATAATGATGAGTGTAGTAAAATAATAACAAATTTTTTCCAAAATATTAGAAAAAATATATAAAAGTGTTTTAATTTAAAATAATAAATACAATTAATGTATTTATTTTAATATAATTACATTAATTCAAAATAAATATTATATTAAAGTATTGAAGTTATTATAATTTCATAGTATAATACTTTATGTTGACAATAAAATAATGATTAAAAGATTTATGGAGAGATGTCCGAGCGGTTTAAGGAGCACGCCTGGAAAGCGTGTATAGGGGCAACTCTATCGGGGGTTCGAATCCCCCTCTCTCCGCCATTTAATCTTTCCGTGCTAGATGGGGAGTTAGCGGTGCCCTGTAACCTGCAATCCGCTACAGCAGGGTTGAATTCTTCGCTTAGGCTTTAACTTGTGGGGTCTGGCCTGTAAAAGTGGTGTTGATAATTGGGTCCCACGCAACGGAAATTCATGAACTCCGTCAGATCCGGAAGGAAGCAGCGGTAAGTGAACACTTTCGTGTGCCGTGGATAAACCTGATTTGAGCTAACTGTACAGGTAACGCTCATAAGTTAACAGACAAAGCGAAGTGCACGGTTTAATAAGAATTTTAAAGGTACTTTTAAAGGTACCTTTTATTTTTTATAATATAATATTAGTGTATAATATTATATATAGTTTCAATTATTTATGGTAAGAAGGTGGTAACAGTGGGTTATACCGCATTATATAGAGAGTGGAGACCAAGAACATTTAAAGAGGTAGTTGGACAAAAACATATAACAGTAACACTTAAAAATCAAGTTATAGAAAAAAGAATAGCTCATGCTTATCTTTTTTGTGGAACAAGAGGTACTGGAAAGACCTCTACAGCTAAAATACTATCAAAGGCAGTAAATTGTTTAAATCCTAAGGATGGCGAACCTTGTAATGAATGTGAAATTTGTAATAAAATAAATAGTGGAACTTTAATGGATGTAATAGAAATGGATGCTGCATCTAAGAGAAAATTAGAGGATATAAAAGAAGTTATAGAAAATGTAAAATATCCACCACAGGAAGGAAAAAACAAGGTTTACATAATGGATGAGGTTCATATGTTAACTCAAGAAGCAGTAAATGCTTTTTTAAAAACTTTAGAAGAACCTCCGAGTAATGTAATATTCATATTAGCAACTACAGATCCCCAAAAATTACCTATAACTATATTATCTAGATGTCAAAGATTTGATTTTAGAAGAATAAGAAATGAGGAAATATTTGAAAGGCTTAGATCCATAGTATCAGAACAGGGAATATATGCAGATGATAAAAGCCTTAATCTTATAGCTAGAATGTCAGATGGGGCTATGAGAGATGCTCTTAGTATATTAGATCAAGTTATATCTACTGGAGATGGGAAAGTAGAGTATGATCAAGTTTTAGATATGCTAGGATTAGTTACTAATGAAAATCTTCTAATAATTACAAACAGTATAATAGAAAAAGATGTAGAAAAATCTATGAGAATAATAGAAGATATAGTGTTAAGTGGAAAAGATATAAATAATTTTATGAAAGATATGATAACCCATCTTAGAAATATACTTATGGTAAAAGTAAGTAAAAATCCAGACGAAATATTAGATATGTCCAGTGAAAATATTGATTTAGTAAAAGAGCAGGCTGAAAAAATAAGAATAGAAGAAATAATGAGAAATATAAAAATACTTCAAGAGGCAGAACAACAATCTAAATGGGTAAAACAAAGTAGAATATATTTAGAATTGGCTGTGCTTAAGATGTGTAAAATAGAATATGATACATCTAAAGAAGTAATACTTTCAAGGCTTAATAAAATAGAAGAGCTTATAAAATCAGGTAATATAAAATTAGCAATGAAGGAAGAAAAGAAAAAAACAGAATCAAAAGAATTTGATATAAAAAAAATAAAAGAAAATATAAAAGATGAGAAAATAGAAGAAAATTTATTAGAGGAATATAATAAAGACTCTAAATTAACTGTAGAAACTGTAAAAAAAATGTGGCATGATATATTAGAAGCCTTTAAAGCAAGAAGACTTATGGTATTATATGCAGCTTTAGTTACTGCAAATATAACAGATTGCAAAGAAGGTATTATTACTTTAAATTATAATAAGCAGTATTCTTTTAATAAAAAGAGATTAGAAAAGCCAGAAAATAATAAAATAGTTCAGGAAATTTTTTCTGAGGTACTAAAAGAGAAAGTTAGAATAATATATACTGTAGAAGAAAAGGCTAAAGAAGAAAATTTACCAGAAGAAATTTTAAAAAATACTTTTGGAGAGAATATACTAGAAATAATTGATGAATAGCTAGTTAAATATTACAATTATGATATAATAAAAATCGAATTATTTATATTAAGGAGGAATTTTTTATGGCAAAAGGTGGATTCCCTAACATGGGTGGAGCAAATATGAATAACTTAATGAAACAGGCTCAAAAACTTCAACAAGATATGGAAAAAATGCAGGTAGAAATGGAAAAGAAAGAGTTTTCAGCTACAGTCGGAGGTGGAGCAGTTATAGCTGTTGCTAATGGCAAGAAACAAATAGTAGATATAAGAATTAAACCAGAAGTTGTAGATGAAGATGACATAGAAATGCTTCAAGATTTAATAATGAGTGCATGCAATGAAGCTTTAAAGAAAGCTGAAGAAGACACTTCAAGTGAAATGAAAAGATTAACTGGAGGAATGAACTTACCAGGAATGTTCTAAATTTAAGCTAAAGTAAAATAGAGGTGAAAGATTTGGATTTTTATCCTATAGCTATAGAAAAATTAATAGAAGAGTTTGCTAAATTACCGGGCATAGGTTATAAAACAGCCCAAAGACTTACTCTATATGTATTAAATTTACCTAAAGAAGAGGTAAAAGAATTTTCAGAGGCCTTAGTAAAAGCTAGAGGCACAATTAAATATTGTTCTGTATGCGGTAATTTTACAGATAAAGATCCTTGTGCTATATGCGGTAATCCTAATAGGGATAAATCTATTATTTGTGTAATAGAACAACCTAAGGATATAATGTCTATGGAAAAAATAAGAGAATATAATGGAGTATACCATGTATTACATGGCAATATATCTCCTATGGCAGGAAGAGGTCCTGAAGATATAAAATTACGAGAATTAATAAGAAGAGTAGATGGTAGTGTAAATGAAGTTATAGTTGCTACTAATCCTAATGTAGAAGGAGAAGCAACAGCTATGTATATATCTAAAATATTAAAGCCTCTAGGAGTTAAAGTTACAAGAATTGCCCACGGAGTACCAGTAGGTGGGGATTTAGAGTATGCAGATGAGGTTACTTTAGCTAAAGCTTTAGAAGGAAGAATAGAATTATAAAAAAAATTTATGAATATAATTCCCATTTTACGTCTATTATTGAAATAGGAGATAAAATGGGAGGTTTTTTTATAATGAAAAAATTAAATAATATGCAAAACGAAAAAAAATTATTACTAGAATCTATAGACAGTGTAGTATCAGAGATAAATAATATAAGAAGATTGTTTGAGAATGCAAGTGATCCTAAACTAATTGATTATGCTATATATATGGAAGAGGCATTAAAAGCCAAATATATTTATCTCTTAAAAGAAGCTAAAGAAAAAGGTATCAAGGTAGAATATTGTGATACCATAAAAGAAGTTGAAGTAGGATAACTTTATATTTAATAAACCATTAGAAATATAAAATTCTAATGGTTTATTTTTTATTATTTTTTACTTAATATAATATTAAAACAATATATAATTTTTAGTATTAATATAGAATATATATATAATATATATTAGGAGGTGCTCAGTTTATGGGAGTAGAATATATTGCTTATTTTGTTTTAGCTATATTTTTGTTGTTTGTAATAGTAAAAATATTTTCATGGCCATTAAAAGTTCTACTAAGCTTAATAGGAAACGCTATTTTAGGAACAGTATTATTATTAATTTTAAATGTGGTTGGAGGAGCGTTCAATTTTTACATAGGTATAAATATATGGACAGCATTAATAGCTGGATTCTTTGGAATACCAGGGGTTATATTTCTTATAATATTTAAATTATTTCTATAAATCTGTGGATAACTTAAAAAAATAGAAGTTTTCAACAATACGCAGGTTAATGTGTGGATAAAATCTGTGGATATGTGTATAATTATATTTGAATTTATATATTACCTATGAGAGGAGGATTATCGAAATTTTTTTCGATAAAATAAATTTGAAAATAACTAAAAATATATTAAAAGCTGAATTTATAAAAAGGCCAAATAGATTTCAAGCTTATGTAAAGATAAATAAGGAAATAGAAATGGTTCATGTACCCAATACCGGAAGATGTAAGGAGATATTAACACCAGGTTCTACGGTTATATTGAGGGAAGAAAATAATGAAAATAGAAAAACTCGATATGATTTAATAGCTGGATATAAAGGAGATATGCTTATAAGTATAGATTCCCAGATACCTAATAAGGTGGTTCATGAAGCATTAATGAACTTTAAAATAGAAATTCTTAAAGAATACACTAACATTAAAAAGGAAAAAACCTTTGGGAAAAGTAGATTTGATTTTAAATTAGAAAAAGAAAATGGACAAATATACTATTTAGAAGTAAAAGGGGTAACTCTTGAAAATGATGGTTTAACTATGTTTCCAGATGCCCCTACGGAAAGAGGAACAAAACATATATTAGAACTTATAGATGTGAAAGATAAAGGAATGGGAGCAGGAGTACTATTTTTAATACAATTAAATGGTGTGAAGAAATTTACACCGAATCATAAAATGGATGAGAAGTTTGGAAAAGCTTTAAGGTTAGCAAAAGAAAAGGGTGTAGATATTTTAGCCTATGATTGTTTAGTTGAAGAGAATAGTATTTCTTTAAATAACCCTGTATCAATAGAAATCTAGACAAAATTTGAAATTACGAGAAGTGGAGGGAAAGCTTTTTATTAAGCTGAATATATGAAATTTGAATATTGTCCACTATGTGGGGAAAAATTAATCGAAAAATATAGTTGGGATGAAGGGGGAGTCCCATACTGTAAAAAGCATAACATAATGTATTTTGATACTCCTAAACCATGTATTGTAGTAGGTGTAATTAAAGAAGAACATGTTTTGTTGTTAAAGCAAAGTTACATATTTAAAAATTCTAAAGTTCTTTTATCAGGATATGTATCTAGTGGAGAGACCGTTGAAGAAGCTGTTCACAGGGAAGTTAAAGAAGAAGCTGGTATTAATATAAAAGATTTGAAATATCTAGGAAGTGATTATCTAGAGAGTAAAGATATAGTTATGATTACATTTATGGCAACATATAAAGACGGAATTTTAAACAAATCAGAAGAAGTAGAATGGATTAATTGGATACCTATAAAAGAAGCTATAGATCACATGGAAGAAGATGAAATAGGGAAAAAAATAATAAGAAAAATAATGAAGAATTATTTGTGAATAAATTTAAAACTTTAAGAAGAGGATAAAAATAAGAAGGGTTTTAATAAATACATATAGAATCTATTTATTAAAAAATTAAAGCTTTTTAAGGAGGAAAAAATGAGTAAATGAGTAACAAAATTGAAAAAACACCTAAACGTGTACCGGAAATAAAAGGTGTATTAAGAAGTCATATGATAGAAGTTCCTTCAATTATTAGAGAAGCTAGTGGTATTAGAGTTTTTGGAAAAAGAATAAAATCCTTTGTATATAGTACAGATGTTGCTGTTATTAAAAATACTAACGCAGATGCTGTAATAGCAGTATATCCTTTTACTCCTCAACCCATAATAACTCAATCTTTAATTTTAGCTGCGGATATTCCTGTTTTTTGTGGTGTAGGAGGAGGATTAACCACTGGAAAAAGAGTTGTTAATTTGGCCTTAGATGCTGAATTTAAAGGTGCTATGGGTGTTGTTGTAAATAATCCAACTCCTAATGATGTAATACAGCAAATAAAAGATACTATAGATATTCCTATTGTAGTAACAGTCGTATCAGAGTATGAAGACATAGAAGAGAGAATTAATTCAGGAGCCACTATACTTAATATATCAGGAGCTAAAAAAACAGCGTACATAGTTAGAGAAATAAGAAAACGATATCCTGACTTCCCTATAATAGCTACAGGAGGGCCAAGTGAAGCTAGCATAAAAGAAACCATAGAAGCAGGTGCAAATGCTATAACATATACACCACCCCCAGCATCAGACATATTTAGTGAAGTTATGGATAAATATAGATTTAATTTTAAAAAGGAACATGATAGAATGGAAAATGAATAATCCTAAAGGAGCTTAAGTTTAAACTTAAGCTCCTTTTAAGAAAGTTTTAATACTTTTGTAAATATATTTAATATATATAATGTTATTATAAAATAGTGTAAGTATATATATTTAGAAAGGTATTAGGATGGGAGGGCTAATATGAATGGGATACTATTTTACTTTAGTGGAACAGGTAATACCAAATGGGTAGCAGATAAAATAGAAAGTAAATTATGCAAATTAGATAATACTATACATAAAGTTAATATAGAAAATGTTGATGAGGATGTATTAAATAAAATTCATAATTATAATTTTATAATAATAGGAACACCTATCTATGCTGAGATGGGGCCAAAACTAATACAGGATTTTGTTAATAATATTCCTAAAGCAAAAGAAAAAATTAAATGCATACTATATTCAACTCAAGGCGGCAATACTGCTTGTGAAACAGAGAGTATGCATAAAATTTTATGTGATAAGGGTTATGATGTAGTTATAAAGATTAATATAAAGATGATAAATAATTATTATTTTTCTTTAGGTAAAAAGCCAGATAAAGCTGAAATAGAAAATATATTAAGAAATGCAGAAAAAAAAGTAGATCTAGTTGTAGATAAATTTTCAAAGGGAGAAAGATATTTAGAAAATATAAGTAAAACTAGATTATTTTTTGGGAAAATAGCATCTAAAGGATTTAATAAATTCCTTCCCAAATTATCAAACAATCTTAAATCTACAGAACATTGTATTAAATGTGGTATGTGTGTTAGAAATTGTCCAAAAGGAAATATAGTATTTGAAAATGGAGGAGTAGTTTTTCATAGTAATTGTATATTGTGCTTAAGATGCATATATATATGTCCAAGTAATGCAATATTCTATAAAGAAAAAAGAATAGATCAAATAGAAAAAAATATAATAAAATTATTGGACATAAAATAGGAGGCAAGGTATTATAATATGAATATAAATAGTGATAATTGTAGCAAATGTATAGATATATTAAAAAGTAACTGTGATGGTAATGTAGAAAACTGTATTTGTAAAAAGTGTGTTAGAAATATAGAAAAGTGTATAATTACTAAGTATTGTTCAGAAACAGAATCTACATTAAGTATATAGCAAATGGTAAAAAATACAATACATTGATAAAATGGCAAAAATATGGTAATATTTTAAATATACTATACTTTTAAAAATTGATAATAACAGTTTTTAAAGTTTTATTTTTTTAATAATATATAATTTAAGTTTCGGAATAAGGGTTAAATAATTATATATTGTTATGAAAATTATAATTTTATAACAATCTAACGGTTAAAAAAGGCTAGGAAATAGTTTTGTTATAAAAAAATTTATATAGCTTTATAAACTGTTTATGATTTAAACCTCTATTCTTAATTTGAGCGGTTATATATAAGAATAGGGGTTTTTATAATTTTTGTGGATTAAATAATTGATTTTATTATAAAATAGTAGTAATTAAATAAAAACAAGGAGGATTAAAATGGAGAACTGGTTACAAAGAACTGAATTTTTAATAGGAAAAGAGGCTATAGAAAAATTAAATAAAAGTAAAGTTGTGGTTTTAGGTGTTGGAGGAGTAGGAAGTTTTGTAATAGAAGCATTAGTTAGATCTGGAGTAGGGAATATAGCAATAGTTGATAATGATACAATAGATATAACTAATATAAATAGACAAATTCATGCTAATCTAAATACTGTTGGAAAATCTAAAGTTGAGGTAATGAAAGAGAGAATATTATCTATAAATCCTAATTGTAATGTTAAAACTCATCAAGTATTTATAAATGAAGGTAATATAAGTGAAATAGTGGATAAGGATACAGATTATGTTGTAGATGCTATAGATACGGCTTCTTCTAAAATATTAAGTATAGTATGGTGTGATAAGAATAATATAAATATAATAAGTAGTATGGGTACAGCAAATAAATTATACCCTAGTAAATTAAAAATAGCAGATATATATGATACTAAAGTATGTCCATTAGCTAAGATTATGAGATATGAACTTAGAAAGAGGAATATAAAAAGTCTGAAGGTTCTATATTCAGAAGAAACTCCAATAAAAAATAATAATAGACCATTAAATGATAAAGGTAGGCCAACGCCAGCTAGTATAGCTTTTGTTCCACCTTGTGCTGGTCTTATAATAGCAGGAGAGGTAGTAAGAGATATAATTAAATAAAGTATATATTAATTAAATTTATTAGGGGGGAATAAGTCATAAAGAATAAAAATTTTATTTTATTGTTATATATTTTTTTAACAATGATACTAGTAGCAGTTTGTGATAGTACAAGGGGGATTTTTATTCCTATATTTAAAAATGAGTTTAATGTAAATAATACTAAAATAGGATTAATGATTACTATAAGTACATTGGGCTACACAGTATTTACATATTTGGGTGGTATACTATGCCAAAAGAAAGGCCAGAAGAGAGTTTATTCTATAGGACTTTTAATAATAAGTATATCTTTTTTATTATTAAATTTTACGCCTAATTATATAATTCTTGTTATTTTAATGTTTTTGATAAACGGAGGCCAAGCTTTCTTAGCTATATCTAGTAATACAATAATACCTATAATTTTTATAAGTTTTCAGGCTATAATAATGAATTTAGCTCATTTTAATTATGGAATGGGATTAGCTTTATCACAAAGAATTTCTGGTATGCTTTTGTATAGAGGTATAACCTGGAGAAGAATATACCTTTATTTATCAATTATAACTTTCATAGTATATCTATTGTTATTTTTTATTAATGTACCTGTGATTAATAAGTTAAAAGACGATAATAAATTAAAATCCAAAGAAATTTTTAAAGATAAATTATTATATTTTTATATATTTGCATTAGGATTTTATGCATTTAGTGAAATAGCTACAGGAAATTGGTTTGTTAATTTAATGGAGAATGGATATAAATATAATAAAAATCAAAGTTCATATTATATATTTTTATTTTCAGCCTTATTTGCTTTAGGGAGATTATTAGGGGGATTTTTAGTAGAAAAATTCAACTATATAAAGGCTGTATGTACATCTTTGACTGTGGCTTTAATAATGTATTCTATAGGCATAACATTAGGACAAAAGGGGCTAATTTTGATATCATTATCTGGAATATTTTTTTCTATAGTATATCCTACAGTAGTATTAACTATTAGCAAAGTATATTCTACTAATAGTTCTTATGTAACAGGAATAGTAGTAACCTTATCTTCTTTTGTAAATATGATTATAAATTTTTTAATGGGATATCTAAATGATTTAATAGGTATTTATATATCATATTATCTTATTCCTATAAGTTTGTTTATTTCCTTAATGTTCATGTTTTTAATACACAAAAATATAAAAAAATTAGCCTAAAATTTTTGACGTGTAGGGGAGAGGATTTATGAACAATAAATTTAAGGTAAGCATAGAATTAGCGAAAGGTACAGTAAATGAATATATAATTAAAGATATTACAGGGATAAGTATAGGTAGAATATTCTTATTAGAGTTATCTAAAAAAAATAAATATGGCTGTTTTAGATTAAATCTTTATAGAGATGGTGAAAATTCAAATATTTATTTAAATTATATATTAAAAGATTTTTTACAATATTTATTTTATAAAAAAGAAATTTGTAAAATAAATATTATAATAAATGAAAATATGAATACAAATGTTTTTATAGAATATGGATTTTATTTAGAAGGAATTATAAATGATAGTAGATTAATAGATGGTATAAAAACTAGTGAATTTTTATTTGGATTAGACATAGATACTTTTAGGAAAGCTAATTTATATAAAGAATTAAGTATAGAAGGGAAAAATATAAGCTTAAAGCTATTAACGCCTATAAATGCACAAGAATTATTAGATTATTATATAAGAAATGAAAGGCATCTAAAAAACTATGAACCCACACGAGATAAAACTTTTTATACTTTAAAAGGGCAAAGGGATTTATTAATGGATTCATATAAACAATATTTAAATGGAAATAGCTTAGAATTTGGTATATATAAAGATGAAAAATTTATAGGTAAAATAAAGATATCAAATATAATAATGGGCATATTTAAAAATTGCATTGTAGGATATTCAATAGACAAAAATTTCCAAGGAAATGGATATATGAAGGAAGCACTTAAATTATTGATAGATTATACATTTAATGAAATTGATATACATAGAATAGAAGCTTCAACCTTAATAGATAATATTAGATCTCAAAAAGTATTGGAAGGTTGCGGATTCAAAAAGCTAGGTATAAATGAAAAATACTTATATATAGATGGAAAATGGCAGGATCATGTTACTTATTATATAGTAAATAATAATATATAAATAAACTATGCTAGGCGTATCATATATAGTTATTTTTAGTTAATTAGAGTATTTAAAAGAAAAGTTAGATTTAAATTTATATAAAGGAATGTTCAACATTAAACAGCCACAATATATATGATATAATAACAACTGTTCTTTGGTTCTGAAAATTAAAAGAAACAAAGATAGTTGTTATTTTTCAGTTATGATAAATACAACAAAAACAAATTTGAAAAAAGTTCTTGACAAAGAACAACAAATTTGATAAGATATAAAAGTCGCTGAGGCGATGTGGTCTTTGAAAATTAAACAGAGAATTAACAAGAAACATTCTTGTAACAGCCAGTAAGATAAGGTAATAAACCT
>NZ_BAAAAU010000018.1:0-35110 GCF_054768115.1 Clostridium sp. CTA-6 | reverse complement strand
TTATCTTGTATTGTCTGTTCCTGTTGATTTTTAACATATATTTTTAAACTTTTCTCTTCTTTATTATCATTTTCATCTATAGCTACAATTTTTAGTAGGTATTCTCCATTTTTAATATTCGACATATCTTTTTTATATTCAAAATTAGCCAAATAACTACTATCCTTATTTACTGATGTTTCTGTTTTAGCTTGTCCTATTTTCTCATTATTTAAATAAATTTCTATTAATCTTAGTCTTTCCTTAGAATCTACAGTTCCTATTAAATTTAAATCATTTCTATTAAATAATTCACTTTCCTTTGGAGATTCCAGATTTATGATTAAATTATTATAAGCTTGTACATTTGTAGGCAATACTAATAATCCAATCATAAAAAAAAGTGAAATAATATTTAAGACTAAGCAACCCTTTTTTCTATTTATCATAAACTCACCCTTTCAATAGTTGTCTTTATAGTTTTATCGTAATCTATATAAATATTTTTACAATTCAAACAAAAAAAGATGGTTTTTTACCATCTTTTTTTATTTAATTTTAAATAGCTTAGTAAATTCTTCATTATTTCTCAATTGTTGTAGATATTCCGCGAAATTTGTATTTAAGTTTTCTCTCCTCAATGCATATTCTACAGTAGCCTGAAGAAATCCTAATTTATCCCCTACATCATATCTTCTACCCTGAAAGTTATATGCATACATAGCTTCCTTATTAATTAATGTCTTTAATGCATCTGTGAGTTGTATTTCTCCACCTTTACCTGGTTTTGTATTTTCTAAAATATCAAATATAGCGGGACTTATAATATATCTCCCTAATATAGCCATATTAGATGGAGCTTCTTCTTTAGGTGGTTTTTCTACTAAATCTTTTATTTTATATACTCTATCTTCTATAAACATCCCCTTCACAATACCGTATTTATGTACATCCTGTTCTGGTACTTCTTGTACACCCACTATAGTTGTTTGATATTCATTGTAGCACTTTATAAGTTGCTTTAAGCAAGGCTTATCACTATAAACTACATCATCTCCCAACATTACTGCAAAGGGTTCATTACCAACAAAAGTTTTAGCACAACTTATAGCATGCCCCAATCCTTTAGGTTCCTTTTGTCTTATATAATATATTTCAGCCATATTAGATATATCTTTAACCATAGAAAGCATTTCAGCTTTACCTTTTTCCTCCAATTCTTTTTCCAATTCAACAGATTTATCAAAATGATCCTCTATAGCTCTCTTATTTCTTCCAGTTATTATTAATATTTGTTCTATACCTGACTTTACAGCTTCCTCTATTATATACTGTATGGTTGGTTTATCAACTATAGGTAACATTTCTTTCGGTTGAGCTTTAGTAGCAGGCAAAAATCTTGTTCCTAATCCTGCGGCAGGAATTATAGCCTTTTTAACTTTCATAAGTATACCCCTTTCTATATATAAAAATAAAATAAATTTAATATTAAACTTAATTATGTTTTAATAAATAACTTTCAATCTCTTTTAATACTTCATCTTCTGGATCAATTTTTTTAGCAATATCTATATGATTTTGTACTTGTTCTAAGTCTCCCTTATTCAGATAACACATTATAAGATTAGTACATATCTCTATAGATCTTTCTACCTCGAAGGCCTTTCTTAAATATTTTATAGCAATATCATAGTTTTCTAAGGCTGCATAATTTATTGCTAATTCATTTACTGCATCAATTAAAGCATTATCTATTTCTAATGCTTTATTTAAATAATATATAGCTTTATCATAATTTTCTAACATTCTATAGGCTACTGCTACATAATAATATACCGTTGGATTATCCTCTAATTTATTCATAATTGGTATTAATTTTCTTAAAGCTTCTTTGGGATCCTTACCTATTAAATTTTTCCCTTCCTCAAAATTTAATATATCCTTTAATGAGTTTTTATATTCTATAATCTCTGTAGTTTGCTCTCCTCCTATTGATATGTATTTATCCAATGCATACCATGCTGCTTTAAAATCATTATCTTCTTTTTTTATTATAGATTCATATAAATATGGTTTTTCATAATCTTCTATTTTTTTAGCTTTTTCTATTATATTAAGCTCTTCTTCTTTATACATTTTATCCTTTTGTCTTAAATTTTCTAATATTAATATTAATTTGTCATAAATATCTCTACTCTCTTCTAATGTCAATAATCCTCTTAATAATATATATGCTTCTTCATAATTTTCTCTCTTCACTTCTTCAAATATTCTTCCTTTAATATAATCTTCACTTTTAGGTATATTATTTATCATGTTTTTGTATTCATTATTAAATTTAAACTCTTCGTCTGCTCCTAGTACAGAAAACATTCCTTCTACAAAAAAGATAATAGGTATGTTGTCTAAATCTTCTCCTTGTTTTATTTCATCTACCAAACTTTTAGACTTTAATGGCACATATATATTTTTATCTACATCAACTTTAAATATTTCAAATATTTTTTCTTTTTTTATTTCTAAAAACAACATTTTAGATAATTTTTCTGCTAAATATGATTTCATTTCCATTTATATCACCTACACCATAAATTCTATATTTATATTAATTCTATAATAATATACATAATTAAACAATGAAAATACAAAAATATTTAAATTAAGCATAGGATAATGTAAAAGATTATTCTATGCTTAATTTAAATATTTTTATTTTTAAAATTTATTTATCATATTCTTTATATTTTTTTCTAGATTATTTATCTTCATTTCAGCTCCTTCAACTGTTGTGTCTACTGATGCTAAATATATTTTTATTTTAGGCTCTGTTCCTGAAGGTCTAACCACGAAATTAGTATCGTTGTTTAAATAAAATTTTAAAACATTAGATTTAGGAAGTTTATTAATATACTCTTCTTTTTTATTCATATTTATTTTTAAACCTGCTTTATAATCTTCTTTTATTAATATTTCTTCATCAAATATAGCTTTAAAATCATAACTTCTTAAATTATTGATTATATTTTCTATTTTATTTTTACCCTCTTCTCCTTTAAACTCCATGGATATTAATTTTTCTTTATAATATCCATATTTATCATAAAGTTCTCTTAAAACATCACATAAATTTTTATTTTGATTCTTATAATATAAAGCCATTTCACATATTAATGCAGAACTTATTATTCCATCCTTCTCCCTAACAAAATCTCCAAATAAATATCCATAGCTTTCCTCAAATCCAAATATAAATTTATTTTGTCCATTTTTCTTAAATTCTTCTATTTTTTCTCCTATATATTTAAAACCTGTTAAAACTTCTTCTACCTTAACTCCATAGTCTTTACATATATTTTTAACCATGTCCGTAGTTACTATGGTTTTTAAAAGCACTGAATTTTCAGGTATTTTTTTTTCTTCTTCTAAAGAACTTAATATATAGTTAGTAAGAATTACGCCTAATTCATTTCCATTTAAAGCTACATATTTTTCACTATGATCCCTAACCATCACCCCTACTCTATCACAATCAGGATCTGTAGCTATTATTATATCAGGCTTTATATTTTCAGCCTCTTTTAAAGAAGCATAAAAGGCTTTATGATCTTCCGGATTAGGATATTTTACTGTTGGAAAATTTCCATTGGGTTTTTCTTGATCCTTAACCACAAAAACATTATTATATCCAATTTCACATAAAGCTCTTCTTACTGGAACATTCCCAGTTCCATGTAATGGTGTATATAATATTTTAAAATCACTTTCATAATTCTTTATAATATCTTTTCTTAAAATCAAATTTTTTACATTATAAATATATTTATTTAATACTTCTATTGGTACAAATTTATATAAATCTTTTTCTTTTGCATCACTTATATCCATATGTTTTATACGACTTAAATCTTCTACTTTCCCTATACACTCAGCTATTTTTTGTGCTTCCCTATCTGTTATTTGATTACCATTATGATTATATACTTTGTAGCCATTATACTCTTTACTATTATGTGATGCAGTTATAACTATTCCAGCTTTACATTTTAGTTCTCGAACAGCATAAGATAGTATGGGAGTACACATTATATCACTAAACATATATACATTTATATCCTGAGAACACAGTACTTCACTAGCTATTTTAGCAAAATCTAACGAATCATTCCTACAATCATAAGCTATTGCAACGGATAGAGGTTTTTCTTTAAAATTATGCGTCAAATAATTAGCTAATCCTTGTGTAGCTTTAGCTATGGTGTATTTATTTATTCTATTTGTACCTAAACTAACTATCCCCCTTATCCCACCTGTTCCAAAGCTTAAATCTTTACAGAATCTATCCTTTATCTCTTGTTCATCCCCTATATTTTTTAATTCTTTTTTTTCTTTCTCTTCTAAAAACGAAGAATTTATCCATGAATTGTAAGCATTTTTATAATTCATTTGCTACCTCCAATAAAATTCCATACTACATTATATTAAAAAACATCAATAATTGTACTACATATAGATAAATTATGACTTAATAGTTTCTAAATTCAAAATTTCATATAAAACAATGCCTAGCTTTCTTGTTTTTTTATTATCCTAAGTTATTAGTAATTACTTTTATACTCTTAGTATATTATGTTATCAATTACCCTACATTCAAAAACATTTGTACTAAATACAATTATATATTAATATGCTGTAGTATGTATGTTTTATGGTATATTACCCAATTAGGTATAATATATAACACATTTGAAAGGAGTTATTATGAAATTATCTATAATTATACCAGCCTATAATGAAGAAAGTGCTATAAAAACAACATATAAAGAACTAACAACAATACTTCAAAAAGACAGTCTAGTTCACCATTACAATTATGAATTAATTTTTGTTGATGATGGCAGCAAAGATAAAACTCTTGATGCAATAAAGCAATTTCAAAATAACGATGCTCATATCAAATTTATTTCATTCACAAGAAATTTTGGTAAAGAAGCTAGTATGCTAGCAGGGCTTACCTATTCAACTGGAGATGCAGTAATACTAATTGATGCCGACTTACAGCATCCCCCTAGATTAATTTGTGACATGGTTAAATATTATCGTAAGGGATATGACCAAGTAATTGCTAAACGAAATAGAATCGGTGATTCAAAAACAACTACTATTTTTTCTAAATTATATTATAAAATGGCAAATCATTTCATCGACATAAAACTTACAGATGGAATAGGAGATTTTCGCCTTTTAAGTAGACAAGCGGTTAATTCTCTATTATCTATGAAAGAATATAATAGATTTTCAAAGGGAATGTTTTCTTGGATTGGCTTCGATTCAAAAATAATAGAATATGAAAATCAAAGCAGGATTTCCGGAGTAAGCAAATGGAATTTCAAACAATTAATGCAATATGGTATTGATGGAATTTTATCATTTAATAACAAGCCTTTAAGAGCCATATTATATTTAGGCTTTATAATGGTATTACTAGGAATATCCTATATATTATATTCTTTAATACGCATTATATCAGTAGGTATTGATATGCCTGGATATTTTACAACAATAACAGCTATTCTAGTTATAGGTGGAATTCAACTTTTATCACTAGGTGTAATAGGGGAATATATTGGTCGAATTTATTATGAAGTAAAAAAACGTCCACATTTTCTTGTTAAAGAAACAAATATAGAAAAATCAAAATATAAACATTTATTGGAGGAAAATTATGATCCGTCAAATACTCTTTAATGTAAAGCAATATTTGAACGAATTAATTACTAAAGATGATAAAATTTCTAGCTTTTTACGCTTTGGTATGATTGGTGTCATAAATACTGTTCATTATTACATATGGTATCTTTTACTTCTATATTTAAATATACCATATATTATAAGTCACACTATTGCTTTTACACTTAGTATGATTGGCTCATATTTTCTTAATTGCTACTTTACTTTTAAAACAAAACCAACTTTGAAAAAGTTTATTAAATATCCCCTTACTACTTTAGCTAATTATTTAATTTCCACATTTTCTTTAGTTTTATTAGTAAAAATTTTTCATATAAATACTTCAACAGCTGTGCTTTGGGCTGCAATATTACCTATACCTATAACCTTCTTAGTGACTAAGCATATATTGAAAAATTCAGAATCTACTTCAACTATTAAATTAGATATTAAATCAAAATTTATAGTTATTTTAAAGTTTTTATTACCCGTTATTTTTTTATTATTTTTTTCTATATCGTGCCATTTATACGCTTTATATCGTAAATATCATGGCTTTTTGTTCAGTGTATCAGGTACAGATAGCGACCTTCAATTTATGTACTTTATACCATTTATTCAAAAAGCTTTTTTATCACATCAACCTTTTTGGTCTTGGAGTTATGGTCTTGGCGGAGATATTTTTGGCCAATTTATTTATTATTATACTACCAGTCCATTTTTTTACTTAATGTTACTATTAAGAAAATTACAATTGGGAAGCTGGACATTAGGGAATACTCTACATTGGAAATTATTATTTAGTATTCTAAAACAGTTTTTATCAATGTGTTTTTTATATTCTTTGCTAAAATATGAAAAAAAGAAAACTTACACTTCGCTTATAGGGGCTATGATCTATGGTGGTTGTATTAATTATATATGGTTTTCTTTGAGTTTTGACTTTATGGCAGATGCATATGTATGGTTACCTATTACAATATTGGGTTTTAGAATATATAATAAAACCGGAAAATGGCTTCTTTTTGTAATTAGTGCTTCATTAACAGTTGCAAACAGCTTCTATTTTGGATTTATCAGTTATATTTTTTATATAATCTTTATTATTACTTTTATAAAACTAGAGGGAACTACTTTCAAAAATAAACTATATTCATTTTTTTGCTCTATTTTTAAATATGCGGTTTTTGCTATAATGGCTTTAGGATTAGCCTCTATATCATTTATTCCTTCAGTTTATGCATTCTTTAACACTGATCGCTTTTCAAATATAGTAAATACCCCTCTTTTTTATGATAGTAGTTATATTTTAAAATTACCTGAAAAACTGTTCTTTTATAATAGTACATTAGGTTTTCCACTAATTATTTTAATTATTTTTGCCTTACCTTGGAAAAAGTTTTCTTCAATTACTAAGCGAAAAACAATTTTAGCAGGAATATTTTTTATTTTATATTTAACTCCATATTCTGGAAGTTTTTTTAACGGTTTTTCATATTCCTGTGATAGATGGTTTTATTTATTTATATTTTCAATAGCATATGCTATACCTGATTGGCTAGAAGAGAATGATAAGTTAAAAAGTTTAGGTTTTCATTTCTTCTCAATAGTTGCAATATTAATAATTTACTTTTATTATACAAAAATTCCTCGTGGATTTAATAACGTTATTCGTAATCTAAAGACCACTAAAATTATCAACCTTGTAATACTAGTATCAGGTTTAGTATCATTATTTACAATAGTGTTAAAAAAATATATTTCTAAACACTTTACAACTAAACTTTTAGACTATATTATTGTTTTATGTGTTGCAACTGCTCTTTCATGTAATACAAATGCTTATTTAGCTATGAGAAAGCCTAATGTAACACATTATAAATTACAAAGTTCATCCATAGATAACTTAGAAGAAAAAACAATTTTTAATAAATATACTCCCACAAATAATGAATTTTATAGGACAATTTTTAGAGATTTAATTCACTTAAATGCACCAATGAATTATAATTATTATGGCACAAGTACCTATAACAGTATGATTGATGGGGTTCTTCATAAATGGTTAAAAGTTGATTATAATATTTTCAATACTAATGTTAGTCCCAGCACATATGAAAATTTTGATGATCGCTTATTCTTAGAAACTACCTTTGGTGTTAAATATTTAGTTAAAAATAAAACAAATCCATATACTCCTTCCTATGGATATACGCTTAATAATGAAACTAACAATTATATTATATACAAAAATAGATATAATGTTGGATTTGATCTATGGTATTCAAATACTATAACTATAAAAGATTATAATAAAATGAATATAGCTCAGAAAGATTCAATACTTCTTCAAACAGCCATGATTGACGAAAACCTACCTGAGTTGCCAAGAAGTGTTCCTTTTGATGATATAACAACAGAACTTTCATTAGAATGGCAGAATGCAATAACCAAAAATGCTAAATATAAAAATGGAATCTTAAAAGCTGATAAAAATGCTTCTATCATCATTCCTATAAAAAATAATAAAAAAGGAACTGATGGGGAAATATTATTTTCTCTTAATTTAAAACCTACCAAGGGCCAGAAATTTATATTAAGTGTTAATGGCAAAACCACAAAAAAAATGGAAGAAAATTACCCCTATATCTATCCTCTTAACAAATTTACTTTTAAATTGAATAATAACACTACTGTAATAAAAATAGACATCTCAGAAGGAGATTATATCATTAGTGATGCGCACGCTTGGTTTAATTCATATAAATATTACACAAAATGGGTAAATGAACGTAATAAATATAATTTGAAAAATCTATATGTAGACGGCGGAGAAGTTAAAGGTAATATTAAAAATAATGAAAAAGGAATACTTGCTCTTAATATACCGTTTTGTAAAGGCTGGTCAGCTAAAGTAGATGGAGAAAAGCAAGATTTAATAAAGGTAAACGGAATACTTACTG
This sequence comes from Clostridium sp. CTA-6, assembly GCF_054768115.1. Classification (NCBI taxonomy): domain Bacteria; kingdom Bacillati; phylum Bacillota; class Clostridia; order Eubacteriales; family Clostridiaceae; genus Clostridium; species Clostridium sp. CTA-6. The sequence goes on along the minus strand of NZ_BAAAAU010000018.1, from coordinate 26,441 downwards.
GATTGGTATTAGAGCCTGGATCTCATAATATTGAACTAAAATATATAACACCAGGTTTAATTCCAGGAGCATGTTTAAGTATTGTCTTCTTCATAATAATAATTGTTTCTTATATTTTAAAATGTAAGCATAATTCTTTTAAAGGTAATTAGAATATTATCTATTTCATATCCATCATAATCTGAACTATAAAATAAGGAAAGTGCATCACACTTTCCTTATTTTATTATCCAAAGAATATAGAAGCTATAGTACTATCTAAACTTTCCATAAAAGTTATATCTTCTCCTAATTCTAAATCAGATATTCTAAATGTTTTGCCAATATCATATTGAGATAAATCTATCATTATATTATTAGGAAGTTTTTCCTCTGGGCATCTTACTTTAACACTATTTTTTTCTTTTTGAACTACTCCTCCCTTTTTCATGATTAATTCATCACCTGAAAAAAGTATTGGTATTTCTGCATTAATTAAATTAGAACTATTAGTAACGTTTTCTAAATCTATATGTATTACATTCTTTTTTACTGGATCCTTTTGAACCTCTTTTATAAGAACTTTATAATCTGCTCCTCCATAATTCACATCTGTTACTCCATGTTCCCCTACCTGTGAAATCATACTGTTTAATTCTATTTCTCCTACTTCAAACATTAAATTATTTAAATTTTTCCCATATATTATACCCGGTACTTTTCCTTCTCTTCTTATTTTATTACTATTTTTACAATTTCTTTTTTTTACAAATAATTTTTCCATGTTCATCCCTCCACATTTTGTATTATTTACAAAATCTTATGTATTTATACAATAAAAAAAACACATAATAAATTTTACATATATATTGCATTTGAATAATATTTAACTTATAATAGTATTGTTTTAAGTAAAGAATCCACGGGAACCATTGAGCTTTCATAGTTTCACGGGAGTATTATTATGAAAGAAGGTGCATATTACGGTGTATAAATTAAATCAAAATCAAACCCCAGTTTTTGATGCTTTAATGGAATATGTAAATAGAAAAACTATTCCATTTCATGTTCCTGGTCACAAAAAAGGTGAAGGAATGGATGAAGCATTTAAAAATTTTATAGGAGAAAATCCTTTTAAAATTGATGTAACTGTATTTAAATTGGTTGATAGTTTACATCATCCAACTGGTGCTATAAAAAAAGCTCAAGAATTAGCAGCTGATGCTTATGGATCAGATGCAGCATTTTTTTCAATCCATGGTACTTCAGGCGCCATACAAGCCATGATTTTATCTGTAGTTGGTGACGGAGATAAAATTATAATTCCAAGAAACGTTCATAAATCTGTTACTGCAGGTATTATATTAAGTGGCTCAGTACCTGTTTATATGCAACCTGAGCTAGATAAAAAAGTAGGAATAGCTCACAATGTTACACCAGAAACTGTTGAAAAAACCTTAGAGGAGAATCCTGACGCAAAGGCAGTTTTGATAATAAATCCAACTTATTATGGTGTGTCTACAGATATAAAAAGAATTGCAGAAATTGTTCATAGTTATAATATTCCTTTAATTGTAGATGAAGCTCATGGACCACACCTTGGTTTTAATGATAGATTACCTATATCTGCTATGGAAGCTGGAGCTGATATGTGTGCTCAAAGCACTCACAAAATAATAGGTGCTTTAACTCAATGTTCTTTGCTTCAAGTAAAATCTAAAAGAATAGATGTAAATAGAGTTCATCAAGTATTAAGTTTACTTCAAACTACATCTCCATCTTATATATTAATGGCTTCTTTAGATTGTTCTAGAAGACAAATAGCTTTAAAGGGTAAAGAACTTTTAGATAAGGCAATAGATTTAGCAACCTATGCTAGAGATGAAATTAATAAAATTCCTGGTTTTTACTGCTTCGGTAAGGAATTATTGGGTGAACCTGGAGTATACGCTTTAGATCCTACAAAAATCACCATTAACTGTAGGGACTTAGATATAACTGGTTATGATCTAGATATGATTTTATGTGAAAAATATCATATTCAAGTTGAATTATCAGATTTATATAATGTTCTCGCTGTAGGCTCTTTTGGGGATACTCAAGAATCTATTGATGCTTTAATAAATGCATTAAAAGAAATTAGCAATGAACATTATGGAAAAAGAACAAAACAAAATAGTTTTATAGATGTTCCTGAAATACCTGAAAATACAGCCGCTCCACGAAAAGCTTTTAATGGAATTAAAGAATGTGTACTTTTAAAAGATAGTGTTGGAAAAGTAAGTGGAGAATTTTTAATGGCTTATCCACCAGGAATTCCAGTATTATGTCCTGGGGAGATAATAACACAAGAAATTGTAGATTATGTAGAAAGACTAAAAGAAACAGGATTATACGTACAAGGTACAGAGGATCCTGAGGTTGAATATATAAAAATTGTAAAATAAAAATGGACAAAACCTTAGATTGAATTTAATCTAAGGTTTTGTATTAAAATTTTTTCAATATTTCATTTATACTATTTATTTTATAATTTATAAACTAAGTATAAAAATATTTTATAAAGCTTTTTAAAACAACTATTTATTAAAATTGAGAATAAACATAAGTGTATTCTCCGGTAAAAACAATACCTATAATTAATACCAAAAATAATAAAATAAAATAAAATAAAGAATTAAAAATAACACTATTTTCTATCTTTTTTATAATATTTGCTAATGGTTTCATCAACAGTCAACCATCCTTTCCAACCTAAATGCATACCATCTTTCATAAAATATGGTTGATATTCATATTCTTCATAACTATAAACTTCAAATCCTTTTTTTCTTATTATATTAGAAACTTTTTTATAAAATTCAGCTCTTTTTCCCTTATTTATTCCAATATAATCATACCATCTTCCATTAGTTGGCATTAATATAAATACAGGTTTAAAATTAATATCTTTACATATATCTAACATTAAATTTAAATCTTCAAATTCTCTAGAATTTAATATATCAGTATTTTGGGAACTATTCTTCAATTTTTTTAATTTACTTTTAAAATATTTATTAAAATATTCATTATATATATAAAACTCATTATTATTAGTCTTATTTTTACCTTGCTGTTCAGCTTTATCATATTCTTTATCCCATTGAATATAATTTAAATGATTATTTAATTTAGACTTATTTTTGTCTTTATACTTCATAACAAGCTTATAGGATTTAATATTATCTTCTGTTTTAGCTATTAATTCTTTTAACTTGTAATATGGTTTCATTCCTATAAATAATAGATTTTCTATAGAGTTATCGCTATTATATAGTTTGCAATATATGGAAATATGTTGAAAGTTTTTATCTCCTTTAACTAGATTATATACTCTATTACAAATTTTTTTCTTAGTTTCTTTTTTTACTTGTTTATTGTGCATAATATTATAAAATTGTATTTCTGAAAAATTCATTAAAAATTTATCAGGCTCTACACCTGAATCTGTAAACCACTGTAATGAGACTACAAATACACCTTTTCTATTATTTAATTTATTTTCTAATGCTCCAAAATTAATCCCATGTTTCAAGCTTTGACAATGACCTCTTCCTATTATATCAACAACAAATTCATTGCCTTTATTAGGGAAAAAATTAGTAGGATTTTGTTCTATATTCACACCTAATTCAGAAGATCCATACATAAGTAAATTATTTTTATTTGTAGATTGTTTTTGTAATATTACCCCTTTATCTTTAACGGTATTACCATATATAGCAGATATATCATCTGAGTAAAATTTATTAACTTTTTTTTCTAAAGAATAATTCAATATAAATATAGATGTAAAAAATAAAATTATCCCCAAAAAAGTCGATACTAATCTTTTCATTTTATTTAAACCCTCTTTAATATTAATTCAATAACCTTGTTCGGAGTTTGTATATCCTGTCTAGTTATTTCTGTTGGCTGTATTTTTAAATCTAGTACTTCTTCAATTTGAAGTAATAATTCTATTACTCCTAAAGAGTCTAAAAAACCTGAATCGAATAAATTTATATCTTTGTCTTCTATAACTTCATCATCTCCACATACATCTACTAAAATATCTAAAATCTTTTGTTCCATTTTAAAATTCCTCCTTAAATTTTAATTATTTATTATATAAATATCCTGAAAATATTAATAATCCAAAACATACTAAATTAAAAGTTATAAATACAGATACATATTTAAACCATTTTTTCTTTTTGTTCTTTTTATAAAACTTACTATTTTTTTGAAAATAATCTGTTCCTGCTAATAAAATGCCTTCATATAATCCATATACTAAATAATGTATATATATGCCATGCCATATTCCCATTACTAACATTGTTATAAAATATCCTATATAAGAAGATGTATATCTATTTTTAAACCTCTTCTTTCTCATAGAATTCATTACAAATCTAGTATATATAAAATCTCTAAACCAAAAAGATAATGACATATGCCATCTATTCCAAAATTCTTTTATATCTTTGCTAATAAAAGGCTTATTGAAGTTTTCTGGTACTTTAACTCCTAGAATATATCCCGTACCTATAGCCATTAAACTATATCCTGCAAAATCAAAAAATAAATACAGGCTATAACAATACATGTAACTTAAAGTATTATATAAGCTATGAACTTTAGGAATCTTGTCCATCCAAAGATTTGATATAAGGGCAGCTATTATAAATTTATATAATACTCCTGTGAATATTTTTCTTATACCTACACTAAGAAATTCTTCTACATATTCTTTTCTTGTTATTTTTTTATGTATATCTTCTTTAAACCTTCTGAATCTATCAATAGGCCCACTAGATACAGTTGGGAAAAACAATATAAAATAAGTATATTCCAATAAATTTATATCCTTAATTAAACCATCATATGTTTCTATCAATATTTCTATAGTTCTAAATGTTACATAAGATATTCCTATAAATCCTATAGTCCTAACAGTTATAAATCTATTAAATTTAACCAATATTAATGGGATTAAACTTAATAACAAGATTATTCTCATTATCCATACATTATCAGTCTTTTTTCTAATATAAGTATATGCTTTTACTAATATAACTTGTCCGATATAAAAAGCTATTAAACAAATCCATTCTATTTTATTTGACCTTACAAATAAGAATATCATAAACATGTTTACAATCAATCCATATTTCTTTATAGGTTTTTCATATATTCCTAAAAGAATAGCTGGTATTAACAATACAAACATTATATAAAAAAATAATAAGTTACTATACGGTATCATTATAACTCCTCCAGCAATAATTTTCTGTCAATCTTACCATTAACATTCAACTGAAAATTTTCTTTTATTTTTATTTTTCTTGGAACCATATAATTTGGAATTAATTTATTAAGCTCATCTTTTATTTTCATTGCAATTTGGAAATTTTTCAATTCAAACTGTTTATTTAATTTTACAAAAGCAGCCAAATAAACGATTTTTCTTTCTTTTTTAACAGGTAACACTACCGCATTTTCTACAAAATCAATTTTTAATAAATTTTTTTCGATATCTTCTAGCTCTATTCTAAAACCATTCAATTTTATCTGAAAGTCTTTTCTTCCACAATAATATAATAACCCATTTTTCTTATATACTAAATCTCCAGTTTTATATACTCTTACTAGGTTTCCATCTATATAGTCATTATAAAAAGATCCCTTAGTATTTTCATCATTATTATGGTATCCTGTACTTACACTTTCTCCAGCGACATGTAATTCCCCTTTTTTACAATCTTCTCTTATACTTTCCCCATTTTCATCTTTAATGTTTAAAATTATATTTTTACCACAATAACCTATTGGAATACTTTCATCTTTATCTATAAGTTCCTTAGTAATTTCTGTAGAAGTTACTAATACAGTAGTTTCTGTTGGTCCATATCCATTTATAAGTTTAACTTTAGGGAAATTCTCAAATATTTTATTTGCTAAATTTTTAGTTAATACTTCTCCAGCAACTACTATCTTTTCTAAGTATGGTAACAACTCTTTATTAAACTTATTATCTACTATACACATTTCTAAAAAAGATGGAGTTGAAATCCAAAGTGCAATTTTTGATTTAGAAAAATTATGGAAAAGTTCTTGAAAGTTATTAATCATGTGCTTGTCTATTACATATAGAGTTTTTCCATTTGATAAACCTATATACAAACTTATAACAGAGACATCAAAAGAATAGGATACTTGATTCATAAATGTTCCATCTTCCTCTTCTATTCTACATTCATTTTCAAACCATGTTACAAAATTCTGAACACATTTCTTTGTTATCTTAACACCTTTAGGTTTCCCTGTACTTCCAGAAGTATATAATATATAAAACAAATCTTCATCCTTAATCTTATTATCTACTTCAAGTTTTACCTCTTTAAAATTTTGAAAAATATTATATATAGAATTTAAATTTATAACTTCAATATCATCATATTTTATAACTTCTTCACTAAAATTCAACACAATTTTACAATCAGAATTTTCTATAATATCATATACTCTTTTTACTGGGAAAGTAGTATCTACTGGTATATATGCATGTCCTGCTTTAGCACAAGCTAAAAAAGAAATAATAATTTCTTTATTTTTATGACCATATATAATAATAGGTTTCTTATTATTTTTTAACTTTTCTATAAAATAACAAGCTAAAGCATCTGATTTTTCTTTAAGCTCTTTATAAGTTAATATATCTTCTTTATATATTTGAGCTATTCTATCCGTTTCAGCGTAGCTATCTATCTTTTCTAAAAAATCCATACTAAAAATCCTCCTTTAAAACTACCATTAATAGTTTACTTTTTTATATTATTTATGTCAACAGTAGAACATAATGTTTAAATAGTATATTTTATGAATAAAATTCTAGTTTTTTGCTCTTATAATACATAATCTTTCATTTATATTATGTTTTTCTGAATTGTATACAGACTTTAAATAATCTCTTTCATTCATACATAATATTTCGTTATAAGTTTTTAGTAATTTTTTAAAATAATTTATTTGGTAATCTAATTTAAACAAGGGCTCTGATAATTTTTTGTTAAATCTTATAGAAAAAGACTTTCTTTTTTTATTTACACATTCTTTTATATAGTCATAATAGTCTATTCCTGAATATATTAATTTTATGTTTTTAAAATTCAGTTTTAATATTTCTTTATAAATTGGATATACCTTTTTAAAACTTTCTTCAGATATAGTATCTTCTTCATTAGATATGCTTTCTATTATTGATTTCATTTCTTTTAATAAATCATTAGTTTTTTTTCTTAAACTTGATAACTGTAATAGTATGTTTTTAAATTTTTCTGTATCCTGTATTTTTTCCTTTTGTAAAAATTCTAGTGCTGTGATAGATAATTCTATATCTTTATTTTCCTTACATAAATCCTCTTCATTTCTTAATGCTTTAAATATATTATTTTTTTTATCTATACAAAAAAATATTTCATAGTAGTAAGATAATCTAGCCAATGATTTTTGTATATTATTATCTTGTACAATATTATTGTTCTCATCTATATAAACTATACCTTTAACTTCTTCAATTAATAAATTCTTCTTATTAAATAATACTTCTCTATATTCTATTTCGTTATATTTTATGCCACCTGAAACTAATAAATATTCTCCTTTATGTGTATATGAATTAAGCTTTTCTTTTAAAGCTTCATCCACTTTAAAATATTTAAACATTTTAACACCTCAATAATTTTTAATTTAAACATTATTATAATTATATTAGATTTTTGAAATTTTATCATAAATTATGCATTAAAGCACTTCATGAAAAATAAATAAGCTCTTATATATTAACTAAGAGCTTATTCATTACTAACTTTAAATTAAATTGCATAATAATCTATTTACTTTAAATTTTCTCATATATACTAGATTACATTGTTATTTAGTTAAACTATAAACTAAATCTCATAGTTCAATAGACTGAGGTATTTTTAATATAAATAATCTATCCATAAAAAATAAATTAACACAACAAACTAATAATATATTATAAATTTAATTTTAAACAACATTCATTATAATAATGTTAAAATATACGAATTTATTTATTACAGGATAATGCACCTAAAGCTATAGAATATAGTTTAGATTTTGCTGTATCTGATCTAGATACCAAAACTATAGGACATTTTGCTCCTACAACTATTCCTGCATTTTCTGCTTTAGCTAAATATCCCATAGATTTAGCAAGAAAATTTCCTGATTCCATACTTGGAACTAAAAGTATATCCACATCCCCTGCTACTTTACTCTTTATACCTTTATGTTCAGCTGCTTCTTTAGATATAGCATTATCCAGAGCTAATGGTCCATCTATAATGCAACCTTTTAACTGCCCTCTTATATTCATCTGAGTCAATGCTGCAGCATCTATTGTAGATTGCATATTAGGATTTACCACTTCTACTGCACATATTGGTGATACTTTAGGGGTTTGTATTCCTAAAGAATGTGCCACTTCTACTGCATTTTCTACAATAGCTATTTTTTCATTAAGTTCTGGATAAGGTACTATACCACCATCTGTTAAAAATAATAATTTATGATAAGTTGGCACATCATATATCATTATATGAGATAATAAATTTTTTCTTCTTAAATTTGCTTCTTTATTTAATACAGCCTTTAATAATTCTGCTGTTCCAAGCATTCCTTTCATTATAAAATCTGCTTTCCCCATAGTTATTAGTTGCACTGCCTTATCCGCAGCCTTTTTATTATTTTTTTCATCTATTATTTTTATATTGTTTATATCTAGACTTTCTTCCTTTGCTATAGCTTCTATTTTATCTATATCCCCTACTAAAATTGCATCTACAATTCCTAATTTTACTGCTTCAATTACAGAAATAAGCACTTCTCTATCTTGAGCCACTGCTACTGATAAAATTTTCTTTTCTTTATCTTTAGCTAAATTTATAAGATCTTTAAGTTTTTTTACCATAATAAACTCCTCCATTTCAATCCTTATGTAATCCATTACAATAATTATTGTTCTTCTTTTAAAAAAAGTCAATATAATAGTTAGATTGCTAAACGACTACTACTTCATTCCTTATATACTCTTAAATTACTCTATAGCCTAAAAATTTACTATTAATACCTTTTGCATAATTAGTTCAAGAACGTTTCAAATTAGAACAATTCTATAAAACTTTATTACTATTAAAAAACTATTTTTTAATAGTTTTTTGATTATATAAATTTTATAATCTATAAAATAATTTTAAGGTTCAGATGAAGTTTTGCTATAAAAAGTTCCACTCTTCATCTAAACCTTAAAAAACTTATTTATATAATAAAAGCTATTCTTTATAAATTAATGCATAGCTATCTCAATATATAATATCTTTTATTATAATAAGAATGTAATAACATGTATCTATTTAAAACATAACTATCTAATATAGTATCTTTCCATCTATGTCTTTTATACTGTTACATCCTGTTAAAACCATAGCTGATTTTAATTCACTTTTTAAATTTTCAACATAGATTTTTACCCCTTCTCTTTCTCCCCCAAAGGAAGCTGTTACAAAGGGTCTTCCTATTAATACTGCATCTGCTCCTAAAGCTATCATTTTTAATATATCTACACCAGTTCTTACACCGCCATCTGCTAGTATAGTTACTTTTCCTTTAACCGCTTCTGCAATTTCAGGTAATACATCTGCTACCCCTGGAGTTTGATCTAAAACTCTACCACCATGATTTGATACTACAATAGCATCTACCCCTGCTTCTACAGCTAACTTAGCATCCTCAACAGTCATTATTCCTTTTAATATAAAAGGTAATTTAGTACTTTTCACTATTTCTTTTATTTCTTCTACAGTTTTAGGACCCACTGGTTTCCCATGAAGAGCCAAAGTTATAAGTCCTGCTGCATCTATATCCATACCAACAGCATAAGCTCCTGCTTCTTCTGCTAATTTTATTTTGCTTATTATATTATCATTTTCCCAAGGTTTTATTATTGCGATCCCTTCTCCATTAAATTTTTTTAACTCATCTAAATTTGTAATTAAGAAAGAATCTACTGCAGTATCTCCTACCATTGGATATATGCCTGAATCTCTACATCCACCGATTACCCAAGATATGTATTCTTCTTCTGTAAACTTACCACCCATATTTAAAGTAGTTCCTGATACTGGAGCTGCAAAAACAGGCATGTCCATTTTCTTTCCAAATAATTCTACACTTATATCTGGATTCTTTGCATTATGGATTAATCTCATATTTAATTTATATGAATCTAATGCATCTATATTTATAGTAAACGCATCTCCTGTACCTTTACCGCCCATGCCAGGCACTTCACCACTACAGGATTTTCCATTACATACTTTGCACACTCTACAACTTCCATTTAAATTCTCACGAGCATTTTTTAATACATCTTTATAATTCATTTTATTATCCCCCTTCTTAAAACACTGATAACTTAAAATTATTTAACTAACAAATTTATTATATAATATATAAAATTTAAAATACAGATTTTTCTTGGAATACAATAAAAACTGTGTAACATCTTGCTTTGTAATTAGAGATTCTCTGTTAATGTTCAGAATTTTTACTATGAATATTATAAAAAGCTTTATTACCACTAAAAAATATCTGCATACATTTCAAAATGTATGCAGATATTTTTTACATTAACACATACCTGAAGAACCTTTCCCTAATTTAATACAATCACAATGCCCTAATTCTAAAAGTGATTCTATAGTTTTAATAACATCTTCATATAATTGTTCTGCCATAGCATAATTAAAACCTACCTTTAACACTATTCTTATTACTATTTCATCTTCAAACGGTACTGGTAAAGGATATGCAGGTATACTCCATCCATAAATTTTTATTTTATAAGCTAGCTTAGCTAAATCTAAACCCATATCTTTTGCTTCTTGTGTAAGCTTTAGTATAACAATAGGTATACCTGGTGAATTTTGCACAACTTCAAAAATTTTATTTCCTAATACTTTTAAAGTATAAAATTTCTCCATAAGATAATGCTGAATATCAAAAAGATATTTTATAATTTCCCCGTATCCTTGTCTTCCCAATCTGGTTAAATTATAGTATTGGGCTACTATATTGCTAGCATTTTTAGAAAAATTCAAGGAAAAATCATCTTGTTCCCCTCCAAGATAATTAACCTTAAATACCAACTCTTCATCTATATCTTCTCTATTTCTCCAAATAGCCCAACCTAAACCTGCATATACCATCCCATACTTATGACCGGAAATATTTATTGATTTAACCCATTTAAGTCTAAAATCCCAAGGTATCTTTTTTTGTTTATCACAAAATGGAGCTACAAAACCACCACTTGCAGCATCAACATGAATAGGTACTTTCCATTCATGATTACTGTTATAGTTATCTACTATATCATTTAACGCCTTAATATTATCATAATTTCCTGTAAATGTATCTCCTAAAATTCCTACTACACATATAGTTCTGTCACTAATTTTCCTTGCTACTTCAACAAAATTTATTCTGTTGTCTAAACCCACAGGTATTATTATAGGTTTAACTTCAAAATACTTGGCGAATTTCTCCCAACACACTTGAACATTACTACCAAATATGATTTCAGGTTCCCCAATATCTCGTCCATCCCACCACTTTTTCCATTTAAATTTGTAATTCAACCCCGCCAATAAAGCAGCTTCTGTAGAACCTATCGTACTAGTACCTGTGGGTTTATCACACCTACCTGCATTATATAAATTAGCTAATATAGAAACACATCTTTTTTCTAACTCATTAGTTTCTGGATATATGAGCTTATCTATATAATTGATATCTAAATAATCTTTAAATACTTTTGTTCCTGTTGGTTCCATCCATGTAGTTACAAATGTTGCTAAATTTAATTGTGGATTTGAATCATAATATTCCTCAGAATTTATGATTTGATAAGCCTCTTCTGCACTTATTTTTTTATCATTTATATTTCCTATTGGAGGAAAACTTGGAGTAAATATACCTTCTCTACAACATTTATTAATATCTAAATTACTTGTGCATATTGAATTAACAAGCATTGCAATCTCCTTTTCAAAATATTCCTATATTAATTTATGATATTTTTTAACCTTATATGCAAACAAGTACTTAGTAATCCAATTATATTTAACAATTTATGAATAATCACTATTTTATACCATTCATAATAAAAAACTAGGTGTAAATATTCTTTCTTATAATATTTACACCTAGTTTAATTTTATAAGAATTTTGATACAACAATTTGTGTTATATAGTAAACTATTAAATTATATAGCAAAGCAGTAATACAACAAATTATTAAAAGTTTTATTGCTTTTTTATTTTTTTCTTCTATATTATTTTTATATAATTTTATAGTTTTATATGCACCTATTCCACCAATACACCAGCCTACTATTCCCTCTACAGATAAAATTGGTATCATAAGATACACCAAAAGTAGTATCCATATCATCCCTAAAACCTCCCTTTAAAATAATTAGCTTTTATCATATTGTTTGAAATTCTTATTACATCAATATAATTTTTCTTTTCTTCATTTGAAATTTCTTTACCTCTATAAGTTTTATCCGTTAAAACTGTATAGTCTAAATTAGTATTCAAAAGATTTCTGCCTAAAGCAGTGTTTATGTATTTATTCTCATCTATCCCCATAAGATAACTTATAGTTGGAAGAAAATCTACCTGTCCTCCATTTGTTTTGATTTCTTCCCCTTTTATATCTTTTGAGTAAATTATTAAAGGAACTCTCCTATCATTATTTCTCCATCTTTCTGGTATTCCTTTAAGATTTTGTGTTTCTTCGTTAAAAAACTTATGAAGTCCTTCATGATCTCCATAAATAGCTATAACAGTGTTTTTCATCATTCCTTTTTTATCAAGTTCTTTTATAAACCTTCCTATCATTTCATCTGTATAATGTGCTGCTTCTATAAAGGCACCTGTCTTTGTACCCTTTAATTCTTTGGGAATATTAATTTTCACCTTATCCTTAGGAATATTAAAAGGACTATGACTACTTGCAGTTATCATAAATGTATAATATGGTTCTTTTTGATTTTCTATCTTTTTTACTGATTGTGATAAGAAGCTTTCATCACTTAAACATAAACCTAATATTTCATCTTTATTAAATTTTGATATATCTACGCAGGTATCAAATCCCATATGCCTCTCAGATACCATCCAATTCCAATAATTTCCTTTTTCTCCATGCATAGAATAAGTACTGTATTTTTGCTCTTTTAAAAGCTTAGGTAATGAATTATAATCGTTGTATGGATAAGTAAAGCTACTAGTACCTGCTATTGGTGGAAACATAGAATTGTTTGAAACGAAAACCCCATCAGAGGTTGTTCCACTGAATGTTTGTTCATGATAATTAGAAAAATATATTGAATTGTTAAGTAACTTATTTAGGTTCGGAGTTATTTCTTGCCCATTTACCTTCTCATTTATAATAAAATTTTCTAAAGATTCCACTTGTATAACAATTAAATTTTTCCCTTTAAAAATACCACTATAATTATTTTTAGTAAGCTCTTTTTCCTTTGAATTAAAGTAAGTTTTTATTTCATTCTTTTCTTCATCTGATAAATTATAAACTTGTTTATCCTCTCTATATTTGTAGAAATCAAATAGATGATATCCTAATGGTGATAAATTATAGATTTCTTGATTTTGGGACCAAGTTCTTTTAAATAAGGTTTGACAAACATAGCCTCTCCCAAGTTTGTCTACTTTAATATGAGCATATCCTATGTATAGCATAGGTACTATGAGCAATAGTGCAAACTTTCTCAAACTCCATTTATCATTATTATTGTAAAAATCTCTAACAAACATTATTACCAATATTAATGGATTTACAATAAATATCAAATCTATTGTTCTAAACATAGCTAATATACTAGATGATAAGCCCTCTAAGTTATCTACCATATCAAACATGTAGCAATTTAAAAATGAACTATAACTTCTGTAATACCATAAATCAAATATTAAAAGCACAGAAATCATTATATTTATTATTATAAGAAATACTTTCTGACCTCTACCATTAAATAAAAAAGCAAAAGAATAGGGAATCAAAATAAAAGCTATATATATTAATATAGGAGGTATGCCTAAGAAAGCACTTCTAAAATCTATACTTACTGCATTACCATCTGATAAAATTAATAAAAATAAAACATACTCTACAAAAGTACCTATTACTACTGTTAAAAAAAATTTATTTTCTAATAGTTCTTTTATATTTTTATACAAAGAACAAAATATCTTTTCCATAAATCAAATCTCCTCAATCCAAATACATTATCGCTGTAATATTTGCTAAAATTAAAATTTTGTAGAATTTATCTAATTTGTTCAAATTTTTAGCTTCGATATCATATTTTCCCCTCCTTTCCTTACATGTTAATTAAATTATAAACATAAATTTATAATCAATCATAAAGGAAATCTTAAAAAACACTTAATTTTAACTATCTGATTTATACTAAATTTCCTTAACTGTCTTTATTAATAAATAGCTTGTACCTATTTTACACCTTAGATTTGTTAAATTGCTTGCATAATTATATATTACTTCCTTCTAATTTCAGTTCAAAATTAAAATAAATTAAGGATGTAGATTTATTTGTATAAAAACAAATTTATCTACATCCGCAAATTATTAATTAAAATTTAGACATAAATTCATCTTCCTCTGTATAAACCTTTATTCCATTTCTAGTTAATAGTTCTGCTGTTACACCATTCCCATCTTTTTTGTTACCCGAAAAAGTACCATCATATATTTTTCCAAACCCGCAGGATGGACTCCTAGATTTTAATATAGCTATTTTGGCATCACATTCCTTTGCTATCTTTAAAGTTTCATAGGCTCCCTTTAAAAATTCTTTTGTCGCATCATCACCCTCTGGTCCTATGATATTAGCTTTTCCATCTAATACATCTGCTCCCGTAGCATTATTTATTTCATGAGCTGCCCTTGGTGTTTGTTGTCCACCTAGTTGTTCTGGACAAACTAAGACAGCCTTTCCTTCTCTAAAAAGTTTTAATGCTTTTTCATTTAAATTATTTCCGCCATTATACTTACAGTTAACTCCACAGAGACAAGCACTTATTAATATCATAAAATTCCTTCTTCCCCTTGTATCTAGTGAATATATACACTAAATATACTATTTTTTTATTTTTTAAACTAAATCTAAAAAATACGTTCTTTAATTCTAAATTTTGAAACCCTCTAAAATAAGAACAAATTGATAGCTTAGATTTTAGTAAAAAAGTTTATCTAAACCTAAGCTATCTAATTTAAAATTTATTTTAACTCTACCACTGTAACACCAGTACCACCTTCACCATATTCGCCTAGTCTATGTCTCTTAACATGAGGATGACCTTTTAGCATATCCATAATTGTTTTTCTTAAAACTCCTGTACCTTTACCATGTACTATGGTAACTTCCCCTAAGCCACCTAAATAAGCCTCATCTAAGTATTTATCTACAGTGTATATGGCTTCTTCTGCATCCATTCCTCTAAGATCCACAGAAGACTCCACTCTGCTTAAATTTAAATTAAGTTTTTTAGATTTTTTTATTTTTGATGAATTGCTATTAGAATTACTTCCCTTAGCAGCCCTTAAATCTTTAATATTAGCTGTTATTTTCATAATTCCAGCTTGAACTAATACATCCCCTTTATTGTCTGGTTTGGATAGAACTATTACCTTTTGGTTTATTGAAACTAAAAGAACTTCGTCTCCTTCTTTTACATTCTTTAAAGCTTCTCCTTTATGAACTGTTTTAATTTCCTTTTCTTCAATAGAATCCAATTTATCTTTTAATTTTTTTCTTTCCTCTTCTAATTTACGTCTTGCATCTGAAGAATAACCCATTCTTTCTAGTTGTCTTATGTCTTTTAATATTTTATCTGCCTCTTCTTTTGCTTCTTTTATTATATTTTTAGCTTCTCTTCTTGCATCTATAAAAGCATTATCTCTAACTTTTTGGAGTCCTTCTAATTTTTCTTCATATTTTTTCTTTTCTTTATCTCTTTCCAATTTAAGATTTTCTGCAAGTCTTGCATCCTCTTGGGCTTTTATACTTTTTTCTTGTAAATTTTGAATTAATTCCTCAAATTTTATATTCTCATTAGATATATTTTCTCTAGCAAAATCTATAATATAATCTGGTAATCCTAATCTTTTAGATATTTCAAAGGCATTTGATTTACCTGGTATTCCTATTAATAATCTATAAGTAGGTCTTAAAGTTTCCACATCAAACTCAACAGAGGCATTTTCTACCCCTTCTTTTCTTAAGGCATAGGCTTTTAGTTCACTATAATGAGTTGTAGCAATTATCTTAGATCCCCTTTTCCTTAAATTTTCCAATATAGAAATAGCTAAAGCCGCCCCTTCTGTTGGGTCTGTTCCTGCTCCTAATTCATCAAATAGAACTAAAGAATTTTTATCTGCTTTATCCATAATCTCTACTATATTTTTCATATGAGATGAAAAAGTTGATAAGCTCTGTTCTATACTTTGCTCATCTCCTATATCTGCAAAAACATTGTTAAAATAACTTATTACAGAGTTTTCTCTAGCCGGAATCATAAGACCACTCATAGCCATTAAATGTATTAATCCCACTGTTTTTAAAGTTACAGTTTTACCTCCTGTATTAGGTCCTGTTATCATTAGAGATGTAAACTCTTCTCCTAACTTAACACTTATAGGAACTACTTCTCTTCTATCTATAAGAGGATGTCTTCCCTCTATAATATCAACAATCCCCTCATCATTAATAGTTGGACAAGTACAATTATATTCACTAGCAAATTTAGCCTTAGCAAATATAAAATCTAATTCCCATACTATGTTAGCATCGGTCTTTACCCCTGTTATATTAGCATTTATTTTAGCTGATATAACGCTTAATATTCTTTCTATTTCTGCCTTTTCTTTTAACATAAGTTCTTTTATTTCATTATTTAAATTAACTAAACTCATTGGTTCTATAAAAAGGGTAGCCCCTGTAGAGCTTTGGTCATGTACAAGTCCCGGTACTGCACCCTTGTGTTCTGCCTTTACTGGCAAAACATATCTATCGCCTCTAACTGTATATATATTTTCTTGAAGATAGGAGGAATAGCTTCTAACTAAAGAGTTAATTTTATCTCTTACAGAATAATTTTTTTCTTTTAAAGATCTTCTTATATTATAAAGAGTAGAACTTGCTCTATCTGCTATTTCATCTTCTCCTTCTATAGCATTAAATATTTCTTCTTCTATTTTAGGTAGGGAAAAAATCCCCTCACATATATCCTCTAAGGCCCTATAGTTTTCCTCTTCCTCCTTATGATTTATATATTCTTTAAATCTTCTTGCACATCTTAAAACTGCAGCTATTTTTAAAAGTTGCCCTGGCAATAATGTAGATCCCTTTTCTGCTAAAGAAATTCCACTTCTTATATCGTATACGCCTTCAAAGGGTGGTGTGCCCTTTGTAACCAATAATTTAAAGGCTTCCTTTGTTTCTTCTAAGTGCTCTCTTACTTCATATACACTATCATAAGGTTTTAAATCTTCTATTATATCTTTTGCAGCTTTTGTACAGGTATAATTTTTTAAAATTTCCTGTATCTTATTAAATTCTAAAACCTTAATAGATTTATCCTTCACTTCTTTAACACTCCTTTTAACTTTCCTAGGTTTTTGTTACTTTTTCTATTGTCTTTTAATAACATCTATTATCAACTTAGTTATAACTTCTATATACCCATATCTGATTTATTATATAAATAATCTCATTAAGTTATTCTACCCCTCTTTTATAATGGCCTCTTGTATAATTTTTAAAATCTCCCTTCCATTTTTCTTCTTTAAGAGCTTTTAATATATATTCCATTTCTTCATAATTCTCATTTAAAAAATCTAATCTAAAACTATTAATTCCCAGTGTTTTTATTTCCTCTAAGTTCCCTATTAAATTAATATCTGAATTATTATATATATGACTTCTACAGAATACATCTGTCTTAACTGGGAATTTAGCACTGATTCTATCTTTTAATATATAACTTCCTTTTTCACAAGCTTTATTACAGCTAGAAGAACTATTTTTACCCCCAAAAGTACTGCCTATAGGGCAGTATTCACTAACCATATTTTCTATTTTACCATATATAAGAATTTGGCTGCCTAAATCCATATGTTTAACTATAGATTTTATTTCTTTTTTATTAAGCTCTATACTTAAACAACTTCCTTTAATAAATTCCTTATAAAAATCCCCTGCGAAACTATTAAATATATTTAATTTATAATCTCCTATTATTTCTGTTCTATTGTTAAATTTATTTACTATTCCTAAATTAGCTGTTACTATACCTTTTATGTTGTGTAGATTCTCTTCTATTATCTCTTCTACGTAATCAAATTCACTTTTTATAATATTAGGAGCTTTTAAATATATGTTTAAATCTAGATATAATTCTTTTATTTTATGTAAATTTAATGGATCCCTTGTAAATAAATCTACTATTATATTTTTAAAACCATTATCCACTACAGCTTTTAACTGTTCATAGGTATATACTGAAAATATATACTTTGGTAAATTGTTTTCTTGTATTACATTTATGCTACTGTATATATTATCCACACTAAACTCTTTTATTTTTCCACAATGTGGATTGTTTTGTATTATATTTCCTTCTATAGAATTTATAAGCATTCTACGGCAATTATTTATTTCTGAAACAGGTAAAAATCCTTCTTCATAGGAATTAAATTTAATTTCATTTATCTTAAAAGGGGTTTCCCCACTTTTCATTAAATTTTCTTCTATTTTTTCCATAGATAAAGGTTTTTTTAGTGCCTTTTCTATTTCTTTCCCTTCTACGGAATACTCTTTTCCATTGTATATACAGCTTAATTTTATTTTTTCTCCTACTTTAAAATCTAAATTAGCTTCTAGATAAATTTTTCTATTAAATTTATCTTCATATATTTTACCTAAGGATTGTAAAAGTTCTATATCTGAGGTTTTATATAATTCATCTTTAAATTTATAATTTAAAGGTTTTATTTTTACTAAATCTCCTTTGTAGGCTTTTTCTACTTCCTTATTGTCTTTAATTATACTAGATACTATAAAGCCTTTATCGCCATTTCTTATACCATCTTTTATTTTTAAATTTTCTTCTAATTTTATACTTTTATCCTTATTTACTTTTCCTAAAGATAATCCTGTATTTTTAGGAAAAGAATATGCCATCATATCTTTGCCCTTGTTTCCGTAAATGTATGCCTTTGAAAAACCTTCTCTATTAAATAATTGCATTAACTCTTTTTTATTTTTTTCTTCAAAATTTTCTTTATTTATAACTGCATCTATAGCTTTTCTATAGCTTCTAATTACCCCGGCTACATATTCTGGTCTTTTCATTCTTCCCTCTATCTTAAAAGATGTAGCACCAGCCTTTATTAAATCTTCCATGTTTTCTATATTACATATATCCTTAGGACTTAATAAATACCCCTTCGTTTCCTTATTATCCTTTTCATTTATCAATGTATATGGGAGCCTACAGGGTTGAGCACATCTTCCTCTATTCCCACTTCTTCCCCCTAATATACTACTCATCAAACATTGCCCTGAATAACAAATACAAAGAGCTCCGTGTATAAATATCTCCGTTTCTACATCTAAGTCCTTTGAAATATATTCTATTTCTTTTAATGAAAGTTCTCGTGATAAAACTATTCTTTTAAAACCTAATTCTTTTAAAAATATAGCTCCGTCTCCATTATGTACAGTCATTTGGGTAGATGCATGAATTTCAAAATCTGGTAGTTTTTCTTTTATTAATTTTGCTATTCCGGTATCCTGTATTATTAAAGCGTCTACCCCTATGGAATATAAAAATCCTATATACTTTATTGCTTCTTTTATTTCTTCTTCTTTTATTAATGTATTAACTGTAATATATACTTTAACACCATATAAATGGCAATAGTTTATAGCATCTTTTAATTGCTCATCATCAAAGTTATTAGCATAGGCCCTAGCAGAAAATTTACTTCCACCCATGTATACTGCATCTGCCCCTGCTTGCACTGCTGCATATAAACTTTCCATGCTTCCTGCAGGGGCCAGTAATTCTATTCTTCTCATATTCATCTCTCCTAAAATATTCTAAGGTTTATTATACAATAGATTAAACATATTTAAAATGTTATATCCACTATTATTTATCTATGTGCATTAGAATACATTTTTATATAAGTTTTATTAAATTTGATCATTATTAGATTATTTAGAAAATAAGTTTAAAAATAGAATAAAATATTTTAGTAAATATATGGTATTAATAATATATAGAAAGACTTCGCATCCCTATACAGGGACCGAAGTCTTAATATGCCAAGTACCACCTTTATTAACATATATATCTTTCCTACACATGTTTCCTCTTTTAATAATGGTAACCCATACCTAGTATAATTTTCCTATAGAGTTCAAGGTTTAGTCGAAAATTTAGCTTTTAAAAATTTTTCATCTAATATTCCTCTTCATAAAAAACATACATCTTTACTATTTTCCTTCTTATAGCTATCATATTAATTTGCAAATTATCTTACTATTATTCTTAATGTATTGGTATCATAATATACAAATAAACTAATATGATAAATACTTTAAAATAATTCTTATATTACTTTTAGCTTATAGATTAATTACCATTTATTATACTACTAGTTACTAAATTGCCTCTTTCTTCTTCTTCTTCTTCAATGTGTTGCCTATCGTGAATGTGTCTCTCATCCTGTCTCTCATCATAATCATCAAATAAATTATCCATTTCCTGTGGTGGATAAAGTGTTGGAAGTTCTCTTTCCATAAATTCTTTACATGGATCATGTGAACACTTGCATTCTTCTGGCACTGGACAATAGCCATAAGCTGGAACCATTAATTGAACTACTATTTCACATTTGATTATTATAAATAATCCTAGTGTGATACATAAGAATACTTTCTTATCTCCATTATCTTCACAAGTACAACTGCAACTGCAACAATCATTATCACAATCTATCTTTGAGATGTCTGTGCTTAAGCACTCCCCTACTACTTCTAGTTTTATAAACTGTTGATCAATTTCCTCTGCTGATGTACATTCTTTACCTATTATAGTTTTAGCTATAGCATCTGGACAATACAGGTTAGAAGCGGTTATAGTTCTATTTACTGAAAAATTTAATGTTTCTGTGCGTGTAACTCCATTTATTTCTACATCTACATCTACATCAAAAGTAACTGTAAAATTAATAGTTACCTTCTTGTGTCCGGGTTTACCATTTGAAACAGGGCATTTAGTAACAGAATTAACCCTTACTTTTAAGTCTTTACAACAACCCACGCATCTAACTTGTGCTGGGTCTGTAATATTTGGTATCTGTTTACATAACTGTTCGCAATCATCTGTAGGTTTTAAACATTCTTTTATTAAACATTGATCAAAAACTTTAGGTACTTGAATACAAGTTATTTCCACTGGATCTGGTAAACAACCTTGCTTATTTACAAAACCTGGACGTGGAATAAAATCTTTTGAATTAATAGCCATATATATATCCTCCTTTTCATATAGAAGAAACATTGTTTTATCTCAATATATAGTATGCATATAAAAAAATAAGTGTGATTAGTAAAAATATATTTTAATTATATAATTTTTATATAAATTAAATAGATTTTTACTAATATTTTTAATTAAAAAGAATATAAGTATCTTGTTATTAATATAATTTTATAAAGGTAGGTGAATATTATGAACTCCAATAAATCATATATTTTTAAAAACATATATGGTAATATGTGTGAATTTTATATTAATAAAGATAATACTTTAATGTGTAATAAATTTTCTGAAGAAATAAAAATACTAGAAAATGTTTTAAAATTTAATATAAATGTAACCTATTTAGGAATAATAGAAGTAGTATGTATAACTTTTGATGGATTTATCAAGTACTGTAAATTCAATAAAAAATGGTCTATCCAGACTCTTTATAAATTAAAATCTCATAATAATAATATAGATGAAGTAAACTTATTTTCTAAAGGAAATAAACTTCATATATTTTTTATGTTCTATGAAAATAAATATGATTCTAGTGGAAACATTCTACACTACGTATGGAATAGAAACAAATTTAAAACTAATATAATAGGTCCTATAAACACCATTGATGGTATAGAAAAACATTATCATTTAGAAACATTAAATAATACTATTAATATGTTCTACATAACTAAAGAAAAGAACTCTCACGTTGTTAATTTATGTAAATTTTTAAATAATGATGGTTGGAGCAGTCCCAAAAAGCTATATAGGTTAGATGGCAATAATATCAATTTTTCTACTTTAAAGCAAGATAGAGAATTTAATATTTTAAATTTATCCGAAGAAAATGGGATATATATGCTAGAACATGTAACAATAGATATCAAAGATAACATTAATAATTTTCCTATTTATAAAACAAATAATCCTATATATGAATCTACATTAATTATATTCAATGATATATTATATTGTGTATGGTCAGAACATAGTAAATTAATGTATTCTTCTTTTAATGGTATTAAATGGTCTAACTCTTACAAAATTGATACTGAATCCTTTGACAATATAGATATGTATAAATATATATATGAAGAAAGTCCTTTAGATAAATCTATAGAAAGTAAAAACATATTTGCTT
The DNA here is from genome assembly GCF_054768115.1 of Clostridium sp. CTA-6. NCBI lineage: Bacteria > Bacillati > Bacillota > Clostridia > Eubacteriales > Clostridiaceae > Clostridium > Clostridium sp. CTA-6. The sequence goes on along the minus strand of NZ_BAAAAU010000018.1, from coordinate 3,559 downwards.
CTATATCCGATAATATTAATATATTTTTGCCTAAAGTCACTAAAACATATACTAATAAAAACAATGAAACATATGATGCAGAAAGTACCATAAGAAAATTGCTCCAAGAAATATCTAAAAAAAATACTGTAAACTATGATTTAATGAATAAAACAATATCATTAACAGAAAAATTAAAGGAAAAAAATCTACATGCTAATAATCTTATTGAAAATCTAAATAAAATTTCTATCCAAAAATCTAATGTTGAAAGCAAATATAAATCTATATTGGAAACTACTAATAAATTAAACATTCAAATGGAAGACTTTAAAGAAAAGCTAAATAAAGAATGTGGAAAAAATGAACTTCTAAAAATAAAACTTAAAGAGAAAACAGATGAAAATGAAAACCTTAAACTAAAAGTTAATAAAAAAATAGAAGAAAGTAATTCCTTAAATGAAAATTTAAATAACATAATTGAAAAATTACAAAATCAAAATATAACAGCAATAAAAAATCTTGAGAGTAAATATCTTATTGAAATTAAAAATATAAAAAAGCAACTTGAAGATAAGGAAAATGAACTTAAATCTTTACTTGATAAAAATAAAAACTTAGAAAAAAATATTAAAGAATTAAAATTAGAAAATGATAGTGCAAAAGAAAAATTAGAAAAATCTAGAAACAATATCCTCTCAAATTTAAAAAATAAATATGATATAGAAGTTTCTACTATAAAAAACCAACTTGAAGAAAAAGAAAAAAGTTTTAAATATATAACAAATTATTCACAAGAATTAGAAGTAACCTTAAACGAATTAAAATCCGAAAACTCACTCATAAAACAGCAACTAGAAAATTCCAAAAATAAAAACTTCATAGAAAAAATTTTTGGTAAATCTTAGAAATAATTATTGACTTTTATAAGAATAGACTATAATAAAAAATTAATTTTAAATATTTAAACTTTCAAAAAAACTCCTTGCATTCTATTAAATACAAGGAGTTTAATTATTAACTAGGCTTTTCTATATAATTTTATTTGAAACAAGTCTAAACCTTATTTTAAATAACTTTTAAAACTTATATAGCATTAAAACGTGTAACTTTACAAATTGAATATGCGTCTGGAGCACCATCAGCTGTATTTTGTCCTATTACTATTCCAAGTCCAATCTTTCTTATTGTCAAACTTTGGAAAGCATCAGGATCTTGCTGCCCTTTAAACTGTAATGATACATTGGCATTTATAAACTTACTTAGATTTTCTCTTAATGGTCTTTCACAGCAATCACATTCTTCGCAAGTACATACTGGTGGCAATAGATTAATTTGATTTATTGTACTTATATCTCTCCACCTAACTCTTGAAATATTACAAATTGAAATAAAACTAGTATTCTGTATATTAATTATACTATCTTCTATTGATACTATTTGATTTACTTGAAAAGACTGAGTTGCTCCTGTATCAAGTGTTACTTGAATTGTAGCGTTAGGTGCTAAAATACTTCTTAATTGATTTAATAAATTTTCCATTGGATCTACACAGCAATCACATTTACTAGTAGCAACATCACAACAACTATCAAAACCACAATCACAGCAACAGCCTCCACATAAAATTATATCACATTGATTACAATGTAGATCTTCTAATTTTTGTTGTAATTTCTTTTTATCTTTATCACATAGCATAAATCTCAACATCCTTTCAGATACTTGAATATAGCAATACATATTATTTGTTGTCAATACATTATATGATTTATATTTAATTAATGTTATCTATTATATAAATAAATATTATAATATCTATACTCATATTTTCATAAATTTGCATACCATATATTATGCCTAAATCATTATAACCTATATATTAAGAAAATTTATAAAAAATAATTTGTCTTAAATATGGAAACTTATGCTATATACCAAAATAATAGTAAAATAAATAAACTTTTTATTAATTGTAATTTTATATCTAACTCTACTTATATACTGAGAGATGATAATTAAATAGTATATAAAAATAAATAGTAAATTTGTATGAGGTGATTTAATGATAACTATAAGTTTATGTATGATTGTAAAAAATGAAGAAATTACACTAGAAAGATGCTTAAACTGTGCTAAAGATTTTGTTGATGAAATTATAATAGTTGATACAGGTTCTACGGACAAAACTAAAGAAATTGCTAAAAAGTTTACAGATAAAATTTATGATTTTGAATGGATACAAGACTTTGCATCAGCAAGAAATTTTTCATTTAGCAAGGCTACCAAAGAATATATATTTTACTTAGATGCTGACGATATAATCTTGGAAGAAGACCAAAAAAAATTAAAAAAATTAAAATCTAGTTTAGATAAATCCATTGATTCTGTCACTATGTTTTATAATATGAATCTTGATAAAGACGGCATACCAGCTTTAAGTTATAGGAGAAACAGACTTGTTAAACGTGAAAAAAATTTTAAATGGTATGGAAGAGTTCATAATTATTTACAAGTTTATGGAAATATATTTGATAGTGATATAGCTATAGTTCATGATAAGGTAAAACCTCGTGATTCTGACAGAAATTTAAATATATATAAAAAGATGATAGAAGAAAATTATGAGTTTTCTCCAAGAGATGTATTCTACTATGGTAATGAATTATATGATCATAAATTATACGAAGAAGCTATAGAACAATATAAAAAATTATTAGAGATGGACTCTGGCTGGTACGAAGATAAAATAAATGCCTGCGGAAAACTAGCAGATTACTATAATTATATAAAAGATTCTTTTAATGCTAAAAAATACTGTTATTATTCTTTTAATTATGATAAACCAAGAGCTGAATTCTGTTGTAGATTAGGTCGTTATTTTTTAAATGAAAATAATTTGTCTAATGCAATATTTTGGTATGAATTAGCTACCAATTTAGAACGCCCTAAAAATAGTTGGGGATTTTTTAGTGATGACTGTTGGACCTGGCTTCCCCATGTTCAACTTTGTGTTTGCTACTATAAACAAGGAAACAAAGAACTATCTTATAAACACAATGAAATAGCACTATCCTATTCCCCTAATAACAAAACTTTGCTTAATAATAAAGAATTCTTTAAAAGTATTGGATTCGAGTAAAATTGTGCTTAAAAATCTAGCTTAAATTTCACTTTATATTATATTTTATGTCAAATAAAAAAAATCATCATATTATATAGTAATGCTAATATTTTAAACTTTATTAGCAAAAATATAATAATATTATTTAAGTAGAGGGTGATTTGTTTGAGTAATAGATGTAAGATATGCGTACCATGTTGTGGTAGATGTAACTGCTGCTGTCCTAGAGGTGTAACTGGACCTACTGGTCCTAGAGGTATCACCGGTCCTACTGGTCCTAGAGGTATCACTGGTCCTATAGGTATTACTGGTCCTACTGGTATTACTGGTCCTACTGGCCCTATAGGTATTACTGGTCCTACTGGCCCTATAGGTATTACTGGCCCTACTGGTCCTATAGGTATTACTGGCCCTACTGGTCCTATAGGTATTACTGGCCCTACTGGTCCTATAGGT
>NZ_BAAAAU010000017.1:0-44520 GCF_054768115.1 Clostridium sp. CTA-6 | reverse complement strand
TACTGGCTGTTACAAGAATGTTTCTTGTTAATTCTCTGTTTAATTTTCAAAGACCACATCGCCTCAGCGACTTTTATATCTTATCAAATTTGTTGTTCTTTGTCAAGAACTTTTTTCAAATTTGTTTTTGAAAGTTTTTGTTACTTTCAAGCCCTTGTCTTAAGGACGAGATTTATTGTATCAAAATTTAATATTATATTTATACTATAAAATCTCATTTAATTAAAATATAATAATATTGCTTCTGTTTTTATCTTTTTTTTTAATATTTCTTATATTGATACGTCTGGAAAAGTTGTTTTTTATAATTAAAATTTATAATAAGAAAAATCAGCATTTATGCTGATTTTTCTTATTATTTATTCTTCATTTAGATTTTCTTCATTTAGATTTTCTTCATTTAGATTTTCTTCATTTAGATTTTCTTCATTTAGATTTTCTTCATTTAGATTTTCTTCATTTAAAATTTCTTCTTCTATTATGTCTTCACTCTTTATTTTAGCTATAGCTACTATTTTTTCTTCTTCACTAGTTCTCATTAGTTTTACACCCATAGCATTTCTACTAGTTTTAGATATTTCTGAAACATTTATTCTTATTGCAACATCACCACTATTTACAAGCATAAGTTCATCATCTTCTTTTACAAACCTTGCTCCAACTATAGGTCCTGTTTTATCTGTTATTTTATAAGTTATAACACCTTTTCCACCTCTTCTATGAATAGGATATTCTTCTATATCTGTTCTTTTTCCAAATCCATTTTCACTTATTGATAGTAGTGCTTCATCTTCTAACACTACCTCCATAGATACAGCTTTATCATCCTCTCTTAATGTTATACCCTTAACTCCTGTTGCAACTCTTCCCATAGGCCTTACATCTTCTTCATTAAATCTTATGCAGTACCCATTTTGTGTGACTATTATTATTTCATTATTTCCTTTAGTCATTTTTACATCTATTAGTTCATCATCTTCTCTTAAATTTATGGCATTTAATCCACCTTTTCTTATAGAAGAATATTTCTTTATTTCTGTCTTTTTAATTATTCCATTTCTAGTACACATTACAAAATGTTTCATATCATCTATATCTTTTAATCCTATTACTGTTTGTATTTTTTCATTATTTTCTATAGGTATAAGATTTATTATATTTGTACCTTTAGCTGTTCTTCCTGCTTCTGGTATTTCATAAGCTTTAAGTTTATATACCTTACCCCTATTTGTAAAGAATAATATAGTACTATGAGTAGATGTTACAAACATATTTTCTATAAAATCATCCTGTTTTGTAGATGTAGCTTGAATACCCTTTCCTCCTCTTTTTTGTGAAGAGTATGTATCCATATCTAATCTTTTTATGTATCCACCATGAGTTAAAGTTATTATTACCTTTTTATCTTCAATTAAGTCCTCTATATCTATATCATGCTCACCTTTTACTATTTCTGTTTTTCTTTCATCACCATATTTATTTTTTATCTCTATTAATTCTTCTTTTATTATACTTAGTACTAATTCTTCTTTATCTAATATTTCTCTAAAATAACTTATCTTTTCCATAAGTTCTTTATATTCTTCTTCTATTTTTTCTCTTTCTAAACCTGTAAGCCTTTGTAACTTCATATCCAATATAGCTTGAGCTTGTTTTTCTGAAAGATTAAAATTATTCATTAATCCCTCTTTAGCTTCAGCTGTATTTTTAGATGCTCTTATAAGCTTTATAACTTCATCAATATGATCTAAGGCTATTCTTAAGCCTTCTAATATATGAGCCCTTGCTAATGCTTTATCTAAGTCAAATCTAGTTCTTCTTCTTATTACTTCCTTTTGGAATTCCACATAATTAACTAATATTTCTTTTAAGTTTAAAACTTGGGGTTGGTTATTAACTAACGCTAACATAATTATTCCAAAGGTATCTTGAAGTTTTGTATGCTTATATAATTGGTTTAAAACTATATTAGGATTTGCATCTCTTTTTAGTTCTATAACAATTCTCATACCTTGTCTGTCTGATTCATCTCTTATATCTGAGATCCCATTTATTTTTTTATCCTTTACAAGGTTAGCCATATTTTCTATAAGCTTAGACTTATTAACTTGGTATGGTATTTCTGTAACTATTATTCTATTTTTACCTTTTTCTTCTTCAATCTCAGCTTTAGCTCTAATTATAACTTTTCCTCTACCCGTTTCATAGGCTTCCCTTATTCCTCTTGTACCGACGATTAATCCAGAAGTAGGGAAATCTGGTCCCTTTATTTTAGTCATTAAATCAAGTATATTTACATCTTCATTTTCTATTAGCATTATTATTCCATCTATAACCTCTGTTAAATTATGAGGTGGAATATTAGTAGCCATACCTACTGCTATACCTGCAGAACCATTAACTAAAAGATTAGGAAATCTTGATGGTAATACAGATGGTTCTTCTTCTTCACCATCAAAGTTAGGAATAAAATCAACTGTATTTTTATTTATATCTTTTATAAGTTCCATGGATATTTTGCTCATCTTAGCTTCTGTATATCTCATTGCCGCTGCTCCATCGCCATCTACAGAACCAAAATTTCCATGTCCATCTACTAATGTATACCTTATTGAGAAATCTTGAGCCATTCTTACCAAAGCTTCATAAACTGCTGTATCACCATGAGGATGATACTTACCTAGTACATCCCCTACAATTCTCGCACATTTTCTATAACCTTTTTCTGGAGCTAATCCTAATCCCTGCATTGAATATATTATTCTTCTATGTACTGGCTTTAACCCATCCCTTACATCTGGTAATGCACGGCCAGCTATTACACTCATGGCATAGTCTATATAACATTTCTTCATTTCTTTACTTACATCTACAGGCAAAATCTTTCCTTCGTTTAGCATGATTACACCTCTTTACAATCTTATCTTATATATCCAAGTTAACTACTTTATCAGCATTATTTTCTATAAAGTCCCTTCTTGGTTCTACTTTTGTTCCCATAAGTATAGTAAATATTTCATCTGCTGCCATAGCGTCCTCTATTGTTACCTGTAATAAAGTTCTATGTTCTGGGTTCATAGTAGTTTCCCAAAGTTGTTCTGGATCCATTTCTCCAAGACCTTTATATCTTTGAATATTAGTATTAGTATCTTTTCCACCTAATTCTAATAATGCCTCATCCAATTCTTTATCTGAATAAACATAAAGTTCCTTTTTAGCCTTATATATTCTATAAAGTGGTGGTTGAGCTATATAAACATGACCTTCCTCTACTAATTCTTTCATGTATCTATAAAAGAATGTTAAAAGTAAAGTTCTTATATGGGCTCCATCTACGTCAGCATCTGTCATTATAATTATTCTATTATATCTTATTTTCTCAAGATTAAATTCTTTTCCTATACCCGCTCCAAATGCGGTTATCATAGCACGTATTTCATCTGAAGCTAATATCTTATCCAATCTTTGCTTTTCTACATTCATTATTTTACCCTTTAAAGGTAATATAGCTTGAAACTCTCTATTTCTTCCTTGTTTAGCAGATCCTCCTGCGGAGTCTCCTTCGACTAAATAAATTTCACATAATGATGGATCCTTTGAAGAACAATCTGCTAATTTTCCAGGAAGAGAAGTACTTTCTAAAACAGATTTTCTTCTAGTAAGTTCCCTAGCCCTTTTTGCAGCTTCTCTAGCTCTTGAGGCTGACAAGCCTTTTTCAATTATTATTTTACCTACATTAGGGTTTTCCTCTAAGAATGAGCCTATGCTTTCTCCTACTATTGTATCTACAATTCCTCTTACTTCACTATTTCCTAACTTTGTCTTTGTCTGTCCTTCAAATTGAGGATCTGTTAATTTTACTGAAATAACTGCTGTTAGACCTTCCCTAACATCGTCTCCTGATAAATTTTTATCTGTATCCTTTAAGTAATTAAATTTTCTAGCATAGTCATTTATAGCTCTTGTTAAAGCTGATTTAAATCCAGCTAAATGAGTTCCACCTTCTATTGTGTCTATATTGTTAGCAAAGGAAAAAATGTTTTCTGCATAACCATCGTTATATTGCATAGCAATCTCAACTATACATCCATCTTTATTTTTATCAACATATATAGGTTGTTGATGTAATTTTTCCTTATTTCTGTTTAAATAAAGTACAAAAGATCTCAATCCACCCTCATAGTGGAACATTTCTTGTTTATCATATCTTTCATCTGTTAATGAAATTTTTATACCCTTATTTAAGAAAGCTAACTCCCTAAGTCTTTGAGCTAAGGTGTCATATTCAAATTCTAGTTCATCAAATATTTCAACATCTGGCTTAAAGTATATTTTTGTACCATGATCTTCCGTATCTCCTACTATATCTAATCCTGTTTTTGGTATGCCTCTTTCATATTTTTGAAGCCATATATGTCCATCTCTTCTTACTTCTACATTACAATGTTCTGATAGAGCATTAACAACAGAAGCTCCAACACCATGAAGACCACCAGAAACCTTATATCCTCCACCACCAAATTTTCCACCTGCATGTAATATAGTCATTATTACTTCAACAGCAGGTTTTTTTACCTTTGAATGCATACCAACTGGCATTCCACGTCCATCATCTACAACAGTTATAGAATTATCTTTATGTATAAAAACTTCTATATGTGTACAAAAGCCAGCAAGTGCTTCATCTATACTATTATCAACTATTTCATAAACCAAATGATGAAGTCCCCTTAAACTAGTGCTTCCAATATACATTCCTGGTCTTTTTCTAACAGCTTCTAAACCTTCTAACACTTGAATTTGGCTTTCATCATAAACTTGTTTATTTTCTTGTGACATGCTTATCCTCCTAACTTTTATAGCTCATTATACAAAACTTTTGTTCTTTTAGTTAGTGTAGCTGAAGATATAGGAGACAAATATATTTTACTCTTTTTATCTACTTCAGCTATAACAAAAGATTTTGGTTTTTCTTTAGTTATTCTTTCAACAAATCCATCCTCTTCAGCTAATCTTAAAAATTGTATAGTATCTGAACTATACATAGAAGTTTCCATGTCGAATATTCCTATAACATCTTTTATTGGTACTACTACATTTTCTCCTAAGTGAAGAAACATAAATTAATCTCCTTTCAGCTTTAAACTCTTTTTATTTTACCATTGTTAACCAAATATAATTGAGATTGTTTCTTATCTAAATATTTGTCTATCTCTTCTATGCCAGTACAAGTTATTATTGTTTGTATTTTATCAATAGAATTCAATACAAATCGCTGTCTGTTTGAATCTAATTCAGATAGTACATCATCTAATAAAAGCACAGGATATTCCCCTATTATGTTTTTTATTATTTCCAATGATGCAAACTTTAAAGTTAATACAGCTGTTCTTTGCTGTCCTTGTGATCCAAAAATTCTGGTATCTATATTGTTTATACTTACTTCAAAATCATCTCTATGAGGACCAATAGAAGTTGAATTTCTCTCAAGATCTTTCTTTCGATTTTTCTTAAGAGCTATTAATAATTCTTTTTCTGCATTATCAAAATCTTTTATATTAGTTAAATATCTAAAGTTTATGTCTTCTAAATCATTGGTTATCTTCTTATGTATATTTTTGCCAATAATATTTAATTTATCCAAATACTTATTTCTCTCTTTAATTATAAAAGCTCCATATTTAGAAAGTTGCTCATCATAAATATCAATTATATCATTAATTTTGTTATTCCAATTTTTTAAAGCTGTATTTCTTTCAGATAAAATTTTATTATATTGGACTAAATCATGATAATAAACATTATTTATTTTACATAATTCTATATCTAGAAATTTCCTTCTGTTCCCAGGGGAATCCTTAATTATTCTTAAGTCTTCTGGCGAAAACATAACAACATTTAAGTTCCCCATTAGTTCAGATATTTTTTTTATTTTTATTTTATTTACAGTTATAGCTTTTTTACCATTTTTAAATATATTTATATCTATAGTTTTATCTAATCTTTCCCTGGATACATATGTCCTTAAGTATGTATTATTTTTATCCCATTTTATAAGATCTTTATCTTTATTTGTTCTATGAGACTTTCCTATACTTGAATAATATATACTTTCTAGTATATTAGTTTTCCCTTGAGCATTATTACCTACAAAAATATTTGTATTTGGACTTAATTCTAAATACATATCATCATAATTTCTAAAATTTATTAAGTGCACATTTTTTATATACATTCTAAACACCTAAATTAATTATACCATAATATTTTTTACTAACAATTATTTAAAATTTATATAAAATTTTAAATAATTTTATATGTTTCATTATTAAACTCTATTAAGTCGCCTATTTTAAGTTTTCTACCTCTTCTTTTTTCTATTTCTCCATTAACTTTAACTTCTCCGTTTTGTATAAAAAATTTAGCCTCTGAACCTAAAGTTGTTGCCCCTGACCATTTTAAGAAAGAATCTAATTTTATTATTTCTGAATTAATTTTTATTTCAACCATCTTTAATACCTCTTTTAATTAATTATTGTTTAACCTTACTGGTAAAACTAGATAAGTACAATTGTTTATTTCTGTATTTTTTATAATACAAGGACTTACACTACTTGAAAATTCTAATACAACCTCATTATCTTCCATAGTTTTCAACACATCTAAAAGATATTTTGAATTAAATGCAATTTGCAAATCTTCTCCTTGCAATACAACTTTTAATTCTTCTCGAACCATTCCTAATTGAGAATTTGATGTTATTACAATTTTATCATCTGAGAAATCAAATTTAACTAAATTAGTGTTTCCTTCTTTAGCCATAAGAGAGGCTCTTTCTATAGAATTTAAAAGCTCTGATCTTTTAGCTATTATTTTTAAGTTAAATTCTTCAGGTATTATAGACTTATAGCTAATAAATTCTCCTTCTAATAATCTTGAAATTATTTTTGTTTCTCCTATACTAAATAAAATATGATTAGGAGTAAATGTAATATTAACATTTTCATTATCTTCTTCTAAAATTTTTGAAACTTCATTTAATGTTTTCCCTGGAATAACAGCATTTATCGTATTATCATTATCAACAACTTCGCTTCTTAAAGCTAACCTATAACCATCTAAAGCTACTAAATTTAGCATTTTGTCTTTTATTTGAAATAAAACACCTGTAAGAATAGGTCTTGTTTCATCTTGAGCTGTAGCAAATATAGTTCCTTTAATCATATTTTTTAATTTACTTTCACCTATGGAAAATATCATATTTTCATTGATAATAGGTGGATTAGGGAATTCATCTGGATTCATATATATTAGATTAAATCTAGAATTTTGACATATTATTTCTATAGAATTATCTTCTAATGTATTTATTTCTATTAGATCATTAGGTAATTTTCTTATTATTTCACCAAAAAGTCTAGCATCTAAAACTATAGTTCCCTCTTCTAAAATATTAGCTTTTACTTTTGTTTCAATACTAAGATCCATATCAGAACCAGTTAAGACCAATTCATTTTTATTAGCTCTAATAAGTATTCCAGATAATATAGGTAAAGTTGATTTTCCAGTTACTGCTTTTTGAACTATAGATATACCTTCTAGTAAAATGTTTTTTTGACAAGTTATTTTCATAAAATTAGCCTCCTTTATTAACAATTCCTATTGTTAGAATAGAAATAGATAATATAATAAAATAGTAGTAGTAGTAGTAGGGCTTGTTGATATGTTAATAAGTCTTACAAAGCTTAAAATATCAACATTTTTCATAACAAAATAATTGTGGATAAGTTAACATTAAAATTAAGTGCTTATCCACAGGAAATATGTTTAATTTATATTTAGTACATTATCAACAAATAAATAAGATATTATTATAAACATTTGTATATTATTTTTGATTAATTCGTTTATTTAATTCCTTTATTGCATTTTGAAGACTTTCGTCTTTTTTTAAGTTATTAGATATCTTTTCATAGGCATGAATAACTGTAGTATGATCACGTCCGCCAAATTCTTCACCAATTTTAGGTAATGACATGTCCGTTAGTTTTCTAGAAAGGTACATGGCTATTTGACGCGGAAAAGCAATATTTCTTGTTCTTCTAGCTGATTTTAGATCTTCTATTTTTAGATTATAATAGTTTGCTACAACTTCTTGAATAATATCTATAGTGACTTGCCTTGTTTGCTTACTTGAGATTATATCTTTCAGTGCTTCAGAAGCTAAATCTACACTTATTTCTTTATTAGTAAGTGATGAAAAGGCTACTATTCTTATTAAAGCTCCTTCTAATTCACGAATATTTGATTTAATTTTTGTAGCTATATATACCATTACTTCATTAGGAATATTTAATTTTTCTACATCAGCTTTTTTCTTTAAAATGGCCATCCTGGTTTCAAAATCAGGTGCTTGAATATCAGCTATAAGTCCCCATTCAAATCTAGATCTTAATCTATCTTCTAAAGTAGGTATTTCTTTTGGGGGACGGTCACTTGATATAATTATTTGTTTGTTAGCTTCATACAGGGCATTAAAAGTATGGAAAAATTCCTCTTGAGTTCTTTCTTTTCCAGCAATAAATTGAATATCATCAACTAATAAAATATCTATATTTCTATATTTATTTCTAAATTCTACATTTTTATCATCTTTTATAGAATTAATTAATTCATTTGTAAATTTCTCAGAAGATACATAAACTACTTGAGATTTAGGATTGTTATTCAATATATAATGACCGATAGCATGCATTAAGTGAGTTTTACCAAGACCAACTCCACCATATATAAATAAAGGATTATATGCTTTAGCAGGTGATTCTGCTACTGCTAAAGATGCTGCATGAGCGAATCTATTACTATTTCCTATTACAAACGAATCAAAAGTATATTTAGGATTTAACATAGTAGACATTTCATCATTTACAACTATATTAGATTTTTCGTTATTATGATTTTTTTGATTTTCTTCTATTTTTTCTTCAGTAGTTACAATAAAATCTATATTATATTTTTTTGAGGTAAGTAATTTTAGCGCATTAACTATAAGATCTTTGTACCTACTTTCAAGAATTCCTTTTGTAAAATCATTTGGTACAGCTAGTTTCAATGAATTATTTTCAAGAGAAATAGGGTTAATACTTTTAATCCATGTATTAAAACTTACTTCTGTAAGTTCACCTTTTATAATATTTATTGCCTTTTCCCAGGTTTCTGTAAGGTGGGTATTCATAATTTAATCCTCCAGTCTTGATAGAAACTTAGAATGTTCACATATAGTAAACAAAATATAAACAACTTTATATACATTATTTATATTAACTTGACAATTGTTGAAAAAAATATTCACATGTTTATAATTATGGTTATATAAAAATAGTAAAATTAATTATTAACATAAGAAAATAAAAAAAAATTAACACTAATGAATAAGCCATAATCCGTATAAATACTAATACTAATAGATATTAGTATAAAAAAATAAAACAAAGTGAACAAGTTATGCACAAAGTTATCAACAGCTGTGGATAAGTTATATGTATTAAAAGTTATCAACAGTCCTTTAATAATAATATCAAAACCTATATAGGTATTCAAGAAGTTATCCACAAAAAAATAAAAACTAAGTATATTGCTTTACTTTTCTTGACATTATAAGACTACAAATATATAATTTAATAGTGAAACTTTAAATTAGGAGTATAATGTATGCAAATAAGGATAACATCTTTAATATAAAAAAGGATGTTAATTATTTATAAGATCTCAAAAGGAGGTGCTGTGAAAATGTTTATGACATATCAACCAAAAAAGAGACAAAGAAAAAAAGAACATGGTTTTAGAAAAAGAATGAAGACTTCATCAGGAAGAAATATTCTTAGAAAAAGAAGACAAAAAGGAAGAAAAAGATTGACAGCATAAGGGCCGCATTAGTGGCCTTTTTCTGCAGATGCAGAAAAAAGGAGAATATAATCTATGAAAGAAAATAAAATAAGAAAGAATAAAGAATTTAGACATGTATATAGAAGAGGCAAGTCTTATTCTAATAGGCTTTTAGTATTATACATATGTAAAAATAGGTGTAATATAAATAGATTAGGTGTATCTGTCAGTAAAAAAGTTGGGAAAAGTGTAATTAGAAATAGAGTAAAAAGATTAATAAAAGAAAGCTATAGATTGAATTTAGATGAAAACATGAAAAAAGGTTATGATTTAGTTTTTATAGCTAGAAATAGTTCTAATGATAAGGATTATAAGGATATAGAAAATGCATTAATAAATTTATTAAAAAAGGCAGGCATATATAATTGAAAAATTTATTAATATGTATTATTAAGATATATAGGAAATATGTATCTCCTTTAAAGAGGCCTAGTTGTAGGTTTTATCCTACTTGTTCTCAATATTCAATGGAAGCTATAGAAAAATATGGTGCATTAAAAGGCACATTAATTTCAATAAAGAGAATAATAAGATGCCATCCTTTTAATAAAGGTGGTTATGATCCGCTAAAATAAATGCAAAATCAGGAGGTTTAAAAATTTGAAATATTTAAATAATGCTTTTGTACAGTTTTTTGCATTTATACATGCAGCTGTATCAAATGTAATTAGCAATCCTAACTTTTCTTATGGTATAGCTATAATTTTAGTTACATTAATAATAAGACTATTAATACTTCCTTTAAACATAAAGCAAACAAAATCTTCACTTAGAATGAATGAACTACAACCAGAAATAAAGAAATTACAAGCAAAATATAAAAATGATCCTCAAAGATTAAATCAAAAAACTATGGAACTTTATAAAGAAAAAGGAGTAAATCCTTTAGGAGGATGCTTACCTTTATTAATACAATGGCCAATATTTATAGCATTGTATTATGTTTTTAATACTTTAACTGGTATAAATGGTGTAAGTTTTTTATGGGTAAAAGATTTAGCTAAGCCAGATGTAGTTTTAGCAGTGCTTTCAGGTGCAACTACATATTTTTCTGGAACATTAATGGCATCTGGAGATAGTTCACAGGCTGGACAGATGAAGTCAATGAATATAGGTATGTCTATTTTTATGATAGTAATAAGTTGGAAGTTAAAATCAGCCCTAGTATTATACTGGGTTATAAATAACTTAATTCAAATAATACAAACAGTTATAATGAAAAAAATGGAGCTAAGAGGTAAAGCTGAAGCCTAGGGGGTGTGACTTGGGGCATGAAAGTTATTGAAATGACTGGGAAAACCATAGAAGAAGCCATTAATCATGGATTAAAGGAGTTAAATACTTCAAAAGATAAGGTAGAAATAAAAGTTATTGATGAAGGAAGCAAGGGATTTCTTAATTTTATAGGTACAAGACCTGCAAGAATAGAAATGAAGTTAAAAAAAGATTATGAAAAAGAAGTTAGAGATTTTTTAGAATCTATATTAAAAAGTATGAATGTAGAAGCTAATATAAATATAAAGGAAAAGAAAGATGTAATAAAAATAGATTTATCAGGATCAGACATGGGTATAATCATAGGGTATAGAGGCGAAACTTTAGATTCTCTACAATATCTAGTTAGTCTTGTAATTAATAAAGATCAAAGTTGCGATTATAAAAGAGTTATACTAGATACAGAAAACTATAGAGATAAAAGGGAAGAAACATTAAAAAAACTAGCAAGAAGATTAGGCCATAAAGTAAGAGAAACTGGCAGACCAGTTAAGTTAGAACCTATGAATCCTTATGAAAGAAGAATAATACATTCAGAACTCCAAAATAATAACTATGTTGAAACCTATAGTGAAGGTGAAGAGCCTTTTAGAAAAGTTGTAATAAATTTAAGGAAAGCCTAAAGGCTTTCTTTTTATATTATTTGTAATTTGTAAAAAGAGGTGATTTTATGAAAGAATTTGATACTATAGCCGCTGTAGCAACACCACTAGGAGAAGGTGGTATATCTATTATAAGAATATCAGGAGATAAATCATTAGATATAGTAAGTAGTATATTTAGAGGTAAAAATGATAGATTATTAGATGATATAAAACCTTATTCTATGAGATATGGTTTTATAATTGAAAAAGAAAGTAAAGAAATAATAGATGAAGTCTTGGTAAGCTATATGAAAGGACCTAGAAGTTTCACTGCTGAAGATACTTTAGAAATTAATTGTCATGGTGGTGTAATACCAACAAAAAAAATATTAAAAGAATTAATTAAATCTGGAGCAAGGCTTGCAGAGCCAGGAGAATTTACTAAAAGGGCTTTTTTAAATGGAAGAATAGATTTAAGTCAAGCAGAGGCTGTTATAGATATAATAAGATCTAAAACAGATCTTTCTATGAAATCTGCATTAAAGCAGGCTGAAGGAACTCTTTCAAAGGAAATTAATTCTATTAGAAATAAAATGATTAAAATTATAGCACATATAGAAGCTACTGTAGATTATCCTGAAGATGATTTAGAGGAAATAACAGGTCAAAAAATTAAAGTAGATTTAAAAGAAATAATAAATAAAATAGATAATTTGATAAGTGCATCAGAAGAAGGTAAAATATTAAGAGAAGGGTTAAATACTGTAATAGTTGGAAAACCTAATGTAGGAAAATCTTCTTTGTTAAATGCATTAATTAATGAAAATAAAGCTATAGTTACAGAAATACCAGGTACTACAAGAGATGTTATAGAAGAATATATAAATATTGATGGAATACCTATAAAAATAGTAGATACAGCAGGAATAAGAGAAACAGAAGATGTAGTAGAAAAAATTGGTGTAGAAAAATCAAAGGAAAAGATAGCTGAAGCTGATTTAGTTATATTTATGTTAGATTTAAGCAGAAAAATAGATGAAGAAGACATAGAAATAATGGATTTTATAAAAAATAAAAAGTATATAGTTTTATTAAATAAATCAGATTTAAATAAAGATTTAAATGAAGAAAATCATTTTATAAAAGGATTAGATTCTAAATATATAATAAGAACATCAGTTAAAAACAATTCGGGATTGAATGAATTAAAAGAATGTATAAAAGATCTTTTCTTTAGTGGAGAAATAAAATCTGATGAAATTATAGTTACAAATGCTAGGCATCAGGAAGCCTTAATAAGATCTAAAGAATCTTGTATTCAAGCTATAGAAACTTTATCAGATGAAATATCAATAGATTTAGCATCTATAGATATTAGAAATGCATGGAAATATCTTGGAGAAATTACTGGTGATACGTTAGATGAGAACATTATAGATAAAATATTTTCTGAATTTTGTTTAGGAAAGTAGGGAGTTATATGAAATATTTAGCTGGAGATTTTGATGTAGTAGTTATTGGCGCAGGTCATGCGGGATGCGAAGCAGCATTAGCTTCTGCAAGAATGGGATGTAAAACATTAATATGTACTATGAACTTAGATAGTATTGCTCTTATGGCTTGCAATCCTAATATAGGTGGAACAGCAAAAGGACATTTAGTAAGAGAAATAGATGCTTTAGGTGGTGAAATGGGAATAAATATAGACCATACATTTATACAATCTAGAATGCTTAACACTTCTAAGGGACCAGCAGTGCATTCTTTAAGAGCCCAAGCAGATAAAAAAAGATATAGTGAAAGAATGAAACATTTGCTAGAAAAAGAAAAAAATGTTATTTTAAGGCAACTAGAAGTTATACAAATAGATGTAGAGGATAATAAAGTTAAAGGTATTTTAACTAAAAATGGAGCATATTTTACTACAAAAGCTATAATATTATGTACTGGAACTTATTTAAAGGGTAAAATAATAATAGGAGATATAATATATAGTAGTGGACCAAGTGGTTTATATCCTGCTAACGATTTATCTCAAAGTTTATTAGATTTAGGAATAAATCTTAGAAGATTTAAAACAGGAACTCCTGCAAGAATAAATAAAAGATCAGTAGATTTTTCTAAAATGATAGAACAACCAGGAGATGAAAAAATAGTTCCTTTTTCATTTATACATGATAAACTAGATAAAGATCAGATTTCTTGTTATTTAACTTATACCTCTGAACAAACTCATAAAATAATACATGAAAATATACATAGATCTCCATTATATAATGGATCAATAGAAGGGGTAGGACCAAGATACTGCCCATCTATTGAAGATAAGATTGTTAGATTTCCAGATAAAGATAAACATCAAATATTTATAGAGCCAGAAGGTGAAAATACAGAAGAATTATATGTTGGTGGTATGTCTAGTTCATTACCAGAAGATGTTCAAATAAAAATGTATAGAAGTGTACCAGGTTTAGAAAATGCGGAAATACTAAGAACTGCTTATGCTATAGAATATGATTGTATTGATCCTCAACAACTAGATTTAACCTTAGAATTCAAAAATATAAATGGATTATATGGGGCAGGTCAATTTAATGGAAGTTCAGGTTATGAAGAAGCTGCAGCACAGGGACTTGTAGCTGGAATTAATTCTGTATTAAAAATAAAAGGAGAAGATCCATTAATTTTAAAAAGATCAGATGCTTATATAGGTGTACTTATAGATGATTTAGTAACAAAGGGTACAAATGAGCCTTATAGAATGATGACATCAAGAGCAGAATATAGATTACTCTTAAGGCAGGATAATGCGGATTTAAGATTAACAGAGTTAGGCTATAAAATTGGACTTGTAAAAGAGGATAGATATGATAAATTCCTAAATAGGAAAAAGAATGTAGAAAGTGAAGTAGAAAGATTAAAAAATGTACAAATAACAGGAAAAAGAGAAATAAATGAGTTTTTATTAGAGAAAGGGTCTACTGAACTAAAAAAACCTATTAGTTTATATGAATTAATAAAAAGACCAGAATTAGACTATTTTAAAGTTGAACCTTTAGATGATAAAAGACCAGATTTAAGTGATGATGAAAAAGAAGAAATAAATATAATTGCAAAATATGAGGGATATATAAACAAACAGTTAGAACAAGTTGAGCAATTTAAGAAGTATGAAGATAGATTAATACCTAAAAGTATAAATTATCCAGATGTAAAAGGGTTGAGATTAGAGGCTATTCAAAAATTAGAAAAAATAAAACCTATAAATATAGGTCAGGCTTCTAGAATTTCAGGTGTATCCCCAGCAGATATATCAGTATTACTTATATATATGGAAAGAAAAAACAGAGAAAACTAAAAAATCCTTTTGGAGGTTTTTAAATGGAATTTTTCAACATACTACAATCAGCATGCAATGATGTTAATTTAGACTTTAATGATAAAAAATATAATCAGTTTATAAGTTATAAAAATTTAATACAGGAATGGAATAAAAAAATAAATTTAACAGCTATTGTTAAGGATGAGGAAATAATAAAAAAACATTTTATAGATTGTATAAAAATATTTAAAGCTTCCCCAATGGCAGAGGCTAAAAGTTTAATAGATATAGGTACAGGGGCAGGATTTCCAGGCATCCCCATAAAAATATTAAAAGAAGATATAGAAATAACTTTATTGGACTCTCTACAAAAGAGAATAAATTTTTTAAATATTGTAATAGGAGAGCTACAATTAAAAAATATACAATGTTTACATGGAAGAGCAGAAGATTATGCACAGGAAATTCAACATAGACAAAGATATGATATAGCAGTTTCCCGAGCAGTAGCAAATTTAGCAGTTTTAAGTGAATTTTGTATTCCTTTTGTAAGAAAAGGTGGATATTTTGTAGCCATGAAGGGTCCTTCTGTAGAAGAAGAAATAACATCAGCTACAAAATCCATAGAAATTTTAGGTGGAAAGATAGAGGATATAATAAAAATAGATATTGAAGATACAGATCTAAAACATAATTTAGTAATTATAAAAAAAGTAAAAGAAACTGCAAAAAAGTATCCTAGAAAGCCTAGTATTATTAAAAAAAATCCTCTAAAATAAATGTAATAATTTGCAACTAAAAAAATAATAAAAAAAAGAGGAAAATTACATTTAAAGAAGAAATGTAAATAATAGGAAGAGAATAAGAGGGATGGTAGTATGCAAAAAAATATTAATTATATTTCCACTGATAAAATTATTCCCAATTTATATCAACCTAGAAAATATTTTAATGAGGAAAGTATAGAAGAACTAGCACAGTCAATAAAAGTGTATGGTATAATTCAGCCTTTATCTGTGAGAAAGATAAAAGATGGTGAATATGAATTGGTTGCTGGAGAGAGAAGATTAAGAGCAGCTAAAAAGTTGGGGTTAAATGAAGTCCCAGCGGTTATTATAGATGTTACAGATAAGGACTCTGCAGCAATAGCCTTGTTAGAAAATTTGCAAAGAGAAGATTTAAATTGTTTTGAAGAAGCAGAAGCTTATCATAATTTAATACAAGAACATTTTTATACTCAAGATAAATTATCAGAAATAATTGGGAAAAAGCAATCTACTATAGCAAATAAAATGAGATTATTAAAATTATCTAAGGAAGTTAGAGAAAAAATATTAGAAAATAATTTAACAGAAAGGCATGGTAGAGCTCTGTTAAAAATTATGGATAAAGATAAACAACTAAAAATATTATCCATTGTTATAGAAAAAAAATTAAATGTTAAAAAAACAGAAGAACTAATAGAAAAAGAATTATGTCAAGAAAGTAATAAAGATTTAGCTTCTGATGGTAAAAAAAGAATAAAAGGAATTTTTTCTCCAGTAGTTTATGTTAATACAGTAAAGCAAGTTTTTGATAAATATGGTGTTAAGGCAAACTATAGATCTAAGGATTTGGAGGATAAAATACAAATAACAATAACCATACCTAAGAAATAGTAGATGTTTCACGTGAAACATCTACTTTTTATTAAATTTTAATAAAGTATATGTAAAAGACTTTCATTATTTTACTTTAAATTATATAATTAAATGTAGAATATTAATTAGGTGGTGAGGAATTGAAAGTAATATCTATTTTTAATCAAAAGGGTGGTGTAGGAAAGACTACAACCAGTATAAATTTATGTTCATGTCTAGCCATGAATGGATATAAAATATTAAACATAGACATAGATCCTCAAGGAAATACCACTAGCGGAATGGGATTAGATAAAAATAGCTTAGAACTCTCAGTGTATGATGTTTTAACATCTGATGAAATATCAATAAGGGAAGTCATAAAACAAAGTGAACTTATAAGCAATTTTTATATTTTACCATCAACTATGTCTTTAGCTGGTGCTGAAATAGAATTGATAAATAAATTGGATAGAGAAAGAATTCTTTTGGAAAAATTAAAAGAAATAGAGAATGATTTTGACTATGTATTTATTGATTGTCCACCTTCGTTAGGTTTGTTAACAATTAATGCACTTGCAGCGTCTGATAGTGTTTTAATTCCTATACAATGCGAATTCTATTCATTAGAAGGAGTAGGGCAATTAGTTAATACTATTGAGTTAGTACAAAAATCCCTTAATTCTAATTTAGAAGTTGAAGGTGTAATACTGTCTATGTATGATATCAGGACTAGATTATGCAATGAAGTTGCAGAGGAAGTAAAAAAATATTTTAATGATAAAGTATATAAGACCACAATTCCTAGAAATGTAAGATTGGCAGAAGCTCCTAGTTTTGGGTTGCCTATAATATTATATGATTCAAAATGTAAGGGGGCAGAAGCATACAATAATTTAAGTAAGGAATTTATAGAAAAACAATAAAAGGAGGATATAAGGTTGAATAAAAAATCAGCATTAGGAAAGGGATTAGGTGCATTAATTCCTGAAAAATCCCAAGAAAATAAAGATAGTATAAATACTATATCTATAAATTTAATAAAGCCTAATAATGAACAACCGAGAAAAAACTTTGATGAAGAAAAAATAGGATATTTAGCACAATCCATAAAAGAGCACGGCATTATTCAACCTTTAGTTTTAAAAAAAGAAGGTAACTTATACACTATAGTAGCAGGAGAAAGAAGATGGAGAGCTGCTAAGTTAGTGGGTATAAAAAAAATACCTGCTGTGGTTATGGATTTAGATGATAGAAGTGTACTAGAAATATCTTTAATAGAAAATATACAAAGACAAGATTTAAATTGTATAGAAGAAGCCCAAGCTTATAAAAATTTAATTCAGGAATTTAAAATAACTCAAGATATTTTAAGTATAAGAATAGGTAAATCTAGAGCAGCTATTGCTAATTGTATGAGATTATTAGCATTAGATAAAAGAGTTCAACAATATTTAATTGATGGCGTTATAACAGAAGGGCATGGAAGAGCATTATTAGCTTTGAAGGAGAATGAATTACAATATAAATTATCACAAACAATAATTGATGAAAATTTAAGTGTTAGGGAAACAGAACGAATAATAAAGAATATATATAAAGAAAAAAAGAATAACAATAATATAAAAGATAATGAGATTTCACCTTATTATAAAGATATAAAGAGTAAATTAGAAAGCTTATTTGATACAAAAGTTAATTTGCAAAATAATAAAAACAAAGGCAAAATAGAAATAGAATATTATTCGGAGGATGATTTACAAAGAATATTAGATATACTAAAATTATAAAATGTTTCACGTGAAACATTGACGGAGGAGATAAGTTATGACAAATGTAATAGAATTTATAAATGTAAATTCTGCTTTTATAATTATGGGATTAACAGCAATAATGATTTTATTATTTATAATTCTTATAATTACTATGATTTCTTTAAAAAAACTAAAGGAAAAATATAAAAAATTTATGAGGGGTAGTAATAATAGAAATGTTGAAGAATTAATAAATGATTATTTAGATAAGGTAGATAAAGCAAAAGAAGAAACTGAATATGTAAAAGAAATATATAGTACTATAGATAAGAGAGTTAAAGCATGTATACAAAAGGTGGCTATAGTTAGATATAGAGCCTTTGATGATGTAGGAAGTGATTTAAGTTATTCAATAGCATTTTTAGATAATGATAATAGTGGAGTTATACTAACAAGTATATTTGGACGAAATGAAAGTACTACTTATGCTAAACCTATAGATAAAGGTATATCAAGATATGACTTATCAGATGAAGAAAAACAAGTATTAGAAAATTGTATAAATAATGTTACTGAAAATTAGAATAAAACCTCCCTTTATGAAAAATAATATTTCATAGAGGGAGGTTTTTATAATGAATATTTTTGTGTCAGATACATTACAAAATTTAAAGAATGACCTAGAAGAGAGAGGCTATAGTACTTATAATAATAATAACTATGATGTAATTATATGTGATTTAAAAGGGGATATGTTAATAGATAAATATTTAAATAATAATAAAAGAAATACAGATATATTAATTATAGATAGTGCTGGTAAAACTATAGAGGAAATAGAAAATATATTAAACATTAGAATAAATGATTGTATAATTTAAATTAAATATTTTCTATATTAAAGCTATTTTTTTTGCTCCCTAAAGTTTTTATAATAGAATGATATATACCTTTTGAAATGTAATTAGCTAAATTCATAACAGTGTATAGTCTAGTGTTTTGTAATACCATAAATTCCATAGCTCCAGAAATATTTACCACTCCGTTAATACTTAGATCTCCAATAGCAGGCAGGTCTTTATTAACTGCTGATCCAGGATAAAGGGGTTTACTATCTACTATTATTTTACCTATATTTTGTATACTTCCTAAACAGGCATCTATAGCTATTATGTACGGATTTTTGTACTTAGAATTTATAATAGAAATAGTTTCCTTTAAATTTTTAGCATGTACTGGATTTTCTAAATTACCAAATAAACTAACTCTACCTCTAATTAAAAATTTAAGTTTTTCTCCAACTAGAGGGCCTAAAGAGTCCCCAGTAGACCTATCAGTTCCAATGCATACTATAACTATTTCTCTATTTGCTTTAAATGCGTAGTATAATTCAGTACATAAAATATCTCTTAAAGTAGAAATATCATCGGGTATAGAAGTGTCTATAATAGTTTTACTTATCATAAAAAAACCTCCTGTTAGGGATTATATCCACTAAAGGAGGTTTTATACATTTTGTTATTATAATAATTCAACTTTTCGCAATATATTATAAAATATTACGAAGAATAAACAAAAGAACATACCAGATATGCCATTTGCTTTTAAACCTATAAATATTGCGGCTAAAACAGAAACAG
Organism: Clostridium sp. CTA-6; assembly: GCF_054768115.1. Taxonomy (NCBI): domain Bacteria; kingdom Bacillati; phylum Bacillota; class Clostridia; order Eubacteriales; family Clostridiaceae; genus Clostridium; species Clostridium sp. CTA-6. The sequence goes on along the minus strand of NZ_BAAAAU010000017.1, from coordinate 24,381 downwards.
GATGTAAACCTAATGAAGAAGATAAAAGTTTTGGTTCTAGAATTTGTCTTATTATGGATACAGCCACATAGGATATTAATAAGCCAATTCCAACAACATAATTTTTATAAACTAGGATGTGTATTAGAGCTAATGGCACATAAATGCTTCCTATACCTAGTATTGGTAGAAAATCTGCTATAGCTGCTATAATACTAAACATAATTGAATATTTAATATTAAAAATAAAGAAAACTATTAAAGTTTCAAAAAATGTTATTCCAATCAGTGTTAAGTAGGATAAAATATAGCCACTTAGCATTTTTTTACTTTCTAGATATATCTGAGGAAACTTAGATGAATGTTCATTAAATATAATTTTAGAAATTTTATTATCATGTTTAGTAATATCTTTAGTAAAAAAATAAGTTGATAATAAAGTAAATAATATCAGCATTAATATATAAGGGATTGAAGTTAATAATCCAATAAAAGAAGAAACTATTCTACTTGTAATAAATACAATTATGTTAGAAATTTTTGAAAATGAATTCCCAATAGTTTTTTCTATTGAATCAATTATAGATGGTGGTAAATTCAAATAATACCTATATATATTATCAACATAATTACTTATTTGGTCCTCATGAGAATATAAATAAGTTTGAGTATTTTTACCAAAGTCTATAACTTCATGAACTAATGAATTTATTCCCCAGAATAATAAAGTTATTATTATAGAAAAAAATATTAATGTAACTATAAAAGAAGCTAACGAGTTTTTTATTTTTAGTTTTTTTATTAAATAATTAGCAGGTTTTTTTAAGGCTAATGCAAATAAAAAAGCTAAAACAAAAGGTAGAGTATAGGGCAAGGTTTTAAAAAATATTAAAAAAGAAATAGTATATATTATAAAAAATAATATTAGGTTATCTAATTTTTCTACAAATTTATTCATTTTATTTTACAAATCACATCCTACTAAGTATACTATTTAAAGCGTATAGAGCGTAATTAATATCTTTAATATCATTAAATGCACCAAAGCTGAATCTTAGTGTACCTTGAGGGAATGAGCCTATAGTTTTATGTGCTAAAGGTGCACAATGAAGACCTGTTCTTACCATTATGCCAAACTCGCTATCTAATAAAAATCCTAGTTCAGAATTATCAATTTTTGATGAATTAATAGATATTGTTGCAGTTCTTAAGGAGGCATCTAAAGGACCATAAACTTTAATAGAGTTTATATTTAATAAGCCATTTATAAATTCTCTAGAGAGATATTCTTCTCTTTCTTTTATAGTATTTAACCCCTCTTCATTTATGTATTCAATACCAGCTAAAAGTCCAGCAATTCCAGGAGTATTCATAGTACCACTTTCAAATTTATCAGGAAGAAAATCTGGTTGCAATGTACTTTCAGATAAACTACCTGTACCACCTTCTATAAAGTTAGTAGCAATATTATTTAATTTATCATCAATTATGAAGCCGCCTATGCCTTGAGGCCCAAGTAAAGCTTTGTGTCCCGTAAAAGCTAATGCGTTACAGTTTAAATTTTGAAAATCTAGAGGTAGAACACCAGCAGTTTGAGCAGAATCTATGATAAAATAAATTCCTTTTTCTTTACATATCTTACCTATAGTTTCTAAAGGTTGTATTGTTCCAACAATGTTTGATGCATGAGATAGTACAACTAATTTTGTGTTATCTTTTATTGCATTTTTAAAATCTTCAATATTTATTAAGCCTTCTTCTGAACAATTCAATATATCTAGTTTAATTTTATTTGATTTTTCTAATGAAACTAAAGGTCTAATTACAGAGTTATGATCCATTGCAGAAGTTATTACATGCCAGCCATCCTCTACAATAGATTTTATTAATATATTTAATGATGCTGTAATATTAGATGTAAATACTACATTTTCTATTTTATTAAAATTAAATAGATTTATTAAAGACTGTCTACATTTGTAAACCATTCTATCTCCTGTAAGAGCATTTTCATATCCACCCCTACCAGGACTGGCACCAACATTTTTCATATAGTTTAATATAGAAGAATAAACTTTCTCTGGTTTTGGATAAGTAGTAGCGGCATTATCTAAATAAATTTTCATTTAAAAACCTCCTATTGAATAATATATCCAAATAAATATTAAATATTTGTTAATAATATTTAAAATTACATTAATTATGAAAATATTTATATATAATTATAAACTAAAGTTATATAATTGTATATGTTGCAATAAAGTTTTATAATTATATTGTAAAATGAATAAGAATAAATGGATAGGTGATAAATTTATGAAAAATTATGTAATAACATTTGAAAATACTCATACAGCAATGGATGGGGAAAGTGTTTTAAAAGAAAAAGGAATAAAACTTATTATAATTCCTACACCAACATATATAACTAAAAGTTGTGGTATAAGCATAAGAATCGATGAACAAGATTATGAAAATGTAAAAAAAGTAATAGAAAGCAAAGAAATAAATATTAAAAATGTATATTTAAAGGAGGGTAAAGACTACCAGTTAGTCATGTAATATTTTATGAAATCATCATTTAACTTTGATTTTGATTTATCAAAAGGCGGAATAAAAATAGGAAACTTACCTATAGAGGCAGATTCTATATATTATTTTATATCAGTAGTTATTAAAATAGCAATTATATGTGTAACAATGTACTTATCTATAAAGATAGGTAATAAAATAATAAATAGATTTGTAAAAAAACAAAGCAATTTGAAATTTTCATTAGATGATAAAAAAGCTACAACTGTAGGAACTATATTAAATAGTATATTAAGATATACAGTTTATTTTGTAGGTATCTTCGCTATAATAGAAATTTTATTTGGAAGAATAGGTTCTATATTTGCAGGACTTGGTGGTGCAGCTATAGGTTTAGGAGCTAAAGATCTTATAAAGGATGTAATAAGTGGATTTTTTATATTATTTGAAGATCAATTTTCAGTAGGCGATTATATAACTGTAGAAGATAAATCTGGGATAGTTGATACCATAGAACTTAGAGTAACTAAATTAAAAGATTTTAATGGAGATCTTCATATAATACCTAATGGTTTAATAAATAAAGTAACTAATCATGCTAAAAATAATATAAGATTTAAGATAGAAATTAATGTAGCTTATGAAGTAGATATAGAGGAAGCAATAAATACAATTAATAAGGTATGTTTAGAGTATGCAAAAGAAAGAAAAGACATAGTAGTAGAACAACCAGCAGTATATGGAATAACTTCATTGGACAACAATGGAATAAGTATAGTTGTATATGGAAGAACAACTCCAATGAATCAATGGACTGCAGAAATTGAATTGAGAAAAAGAATATTAATAGAATTAAAAAACGAAAATATAGAAATACCTTATAATAAATTTCAAATTATAAAATAGAAGGAGAGATTAATTATGACTAAGACCTTTGATTTAGGAGACATAGTAGAAATGAAGAAATCTCATCCTTGCGGTAGTAATAGGTGGGAAATAATAAGAATGGGTGCAGATATAAAAATAAAATGTTTAGGCTGCAGTAGAATAATAATGATACCAAGAAGCACCTTCGAAAAAAGATTAAAAAATGTATTAGAACATAAACAAAAAGATTAATTTAATATTAGTTTTTTTAATTAGCTATTGATAGAGTAATATCAATAGTTTTTTTTATGTATAAATAGGAATCTATAATTTTTATTTATATATATTTTTTTGTCTATAAATATTATAAATAACTGTAGAAAAATATATATGTTATCATAAAAATGGTGCTAAGAATAAATTAATTAGGAAATATTATTATTTTGGTTTTAGATATTCTATTTATAATTATATTATGATGGAGTAAGTCTTTAATAAAAATGTAAATATAAAAGCTCCAAGAATAATTTTCCTTGGAGCTTTTATAAAATTAAAATTAGGAGCAGTGATATTATGAATCAGTTGCCTAAAAATATAGATAAATTTGGTGAAGCGAGGAGAAAAGGGTTTGTAAAAATAAAAGAAATAAAAGATAGTGGATATAAAATCGCAGGTGAATTTTGTGCATATACTCCTTGGGAAATAATAGCGGCATCAGGCGCTATACCTGTAGGTCTTTGTGGAACTAGTGAAGAACCTATAGAAGATGCAGAAAAACATTTACCAAGAAATTTATGCCCACTTATAAAGTCTTCTTATGGTTTTGCATTAACTGAAAAATGTCCTTATATGTATTTTTCTGATGTGGTTATAGGGGAAACTACTTGTGATGGAAAGAAAAAAATGTATAAGTTATTAAGTAAAATGAAGAGAGTACATATAATGCAGTTACCACAAACACAAAATACAGAAGATGCATTTAAACTATGGAGAAATGAAGTTATAAAATTAAAAAAATTTTTAGAAAAAGAATTTAATGTAGAAATAACTGAAGAAAAAATAAGAGAAATGATAAAAATCAAAAATAAAGAAAGACAATCTCTAAGAAATTTTTATGAATTAGGAAGGTTAAATCCTCCACCTTTAACAGGTATGGAAATTTTAAAAGTATTAAGAGGAGCAGGATTTACGTGGGATAAAGAAGATCAAGTAAGAAGTATAGATAATATCGTAGAGGAAGTAAAAAAGCAATATGAAATGGGAAAAACTAATGTTACTAAAGATTCAAAAAGGATATTAGTAACAGGATGCCCATTAGGAGAAGCTACAGATAAAATAATAAATACTATAGAAGAAAATGGAGGCGTAGTGGTAGCCTATGAAAATTGTGGTGGAGCTAAAAATTTAAATTATTTAGTGGACGAAAGTAAAGAACCTATAGATGCTTTAACTGAAAAATATTTAAATATAGCTTGTTCTTGTATGAGTCCTAATAAGAAAAGAATAGATTTAATATCAGAAATTATAAATGATTATAAGATAGATGGAGTAGTAGATGTTATATTACAAGCATGCCATACTTATAATATAGAAACTACTACAATAAAAGAATTTGTTACTAAAGAAAAAAACATACCTTATATTAGTATAGAAACAGATTACTCACAAAAAGATATAGGACAGTTAAAAACTAGATTAGCTGCTTTTATAGAAATATTATAAAGTTAAAAATAAAAAATCAATTAGGGGGAATTTATAATGAATAATTTACCGGCAAAATTTGATGAGTTTAGTGAAGCAAGAAGAAATGGATTTATAACTGTAAAAAATCTAAAGGATGAAGGAAAAAAAGTTGTAGGTGTATTTTGTACATATACTCCATGGGAAATAATATCTGCATCAGGAGCAACTGTGGTGGCTTTATGTGGTAAAAATGATGAAGCTATACCAGATGCAGAAAAAGTATTACCAAGAAATTTATGTCCTCTTATAAAGGCTTCTTATGGGTTTGCTATAACTGAAAAATGTCCATATACTTATTTTTCAGATTTAATAGTTGGGGAAACCACTTGTGATGGAAAGAAAAAAATGTATGAATATTTAAATGATATAAGACCAGTTCATGTTATGCAATTGCCTCAAATAAGCACAGGAGAAGATGCTTATAATCTATGGAGAAATGAGATAGTAAGATTAAAAGAAAGATTAGAAAAAGAGTTTAATGTAAAAATAACTGAAGAAAATATAAGAGAAATGATAAAACTTAGAAATAAAGAAAGACAAGCTCTTAGAGAATTTTATGAATTAGGAAAAATGTGTCCACCACCAGTAACAGGACTTGAAATAATGAAGGTTTTAAATGGAGCTAGTTTTAAATGGGATAAAGAAGAAGAAATAGAATCTTTAAAATCTATGATAAAGGATGCAAAAGATAAATATGAAAAAGGTGAAAGAAAAGTATGTAAAGATGCAAAAAGGATACTTATAACAGGATGTCCTATGGGGGAGGGAACAGAGAAAATAATAAGATTAATTGAAGAAAATGGTGGAAATGTTGTAGTATTTGAAAATTGTAGTGGTGTTAAAGAAATAGAGAAATTAGTAGATGAAGAAAAAGATCCTATAGATGCAATAACAGAAAAATATTTAGCTATAGGTTGTTCCTGCATGAGTCCTAATACTAATAGATTAAATTTATTATCAGAATTAATAGATGATTATAAGGTCGATGGAGTTGTAGATGTAATATTACAAGCTTGTCATACTTATAATGTGGAAACTCAATCTGTAAAAGAATTTGTAAATAATGAAAAAAATGTACCATATATGAGTATAGAAACAGATTATTCTCAAACTGATATAGGGCAATTAAAAACAAGAATAGCAGCATTTATAGAAATGTTATAAAAAATATTGATTTATAATAGTTTATATGATAAAATTATTTGATGTACGATAAGATCCCTGCTGTACAAAGTACAGCCGTTAGTCCGTGGGGAGGAGGTGAATATAATGAGAAAGTACGAAACTGTATTTATACTAAACCCAGCATTAGATGAAGAAGGTTATAAAGCTAATGTTGAAAAGTTTAAAGGTGTAATCGAAAATGCAGGTGGAACAGTAGACAATGTTGACCTATGGGGTAAAAGAAAATTAGCTTACGAAGTTAAAAAAGTTAGCGAAGGTTACTATACTTTAATGAACTTCACAGCTGATACAGAATTACCAAAAGAGTTAGATAGAGTGTTCAGAATAACAGATTCTGTTATAAGACACATGATAATAACTCAAGAATAATAGGGTGGTGTTTTTTTGAATAAAGTTGTTTTAATAGGTAGATTAACCAAAGATCCTGAGTTAAAATTTACTCCAGGAAATGGGACAGCAGTTGCCACCTTTACTTTGGCTGTAGATAGAAGATTTTCAAAAGATGGCCAGAGAGAAGCAGATTTCATCCCTATAGTAGTATGGGGAAAACAAGCAGAATCTACAGCTAATTATATGAGTAAAGGAAAACTTATGGGTGTTAGTGGTAGAATTCAAACAAGAAGCTATGAAGCTAAAGATGGTACAAGAAGATATGTAACAGAAGTCATAGCTGAAGAAGTTAAATTTCTTGAGTGGGGCAATAAGCCTACAACGGATTCAACATATAATAATGGGTCAGAACCAAGTTACCAATCAGGCCAAGGCTTTGGAAATGGAAACAGTTTTGACGACGATATAATTCCAGTGGATGATGGAGACATCCCATTTTAAAGAGAAGGAGGGATAGTTATGGCAGGAAGAGAAGGCGGAAGAAGACAAAGAAGAGCCAAGAGAAAAGTTTGTACTTTTTGTATGGAAAAATCTGAAGCAATAGATTACAAAGATATCAATAAGCTTAGAAAATTCGTTACAGAAAGAGGAAAAATTCTTCCAAGAAGAATTTCCGGAAACTGTGCTAAACATCAAAGAGAATTAACTAGAGCTATAAAAAGAGCAAGAAACATTGCTTTATTACCATTTACTACAGAATAATATTTAAGTTTACATAAAACTGACTACGAAATTGGTAGTCAGTTTTTTTGTATATCATTGATTTTATAAGTAATATAAGGTATTATTGCATAAAAAGTGAAATACAACTAAAATAGTAGTATAGGTTAAAAAAGGGGATGGATGCGGTATGAAAAAAGATGATTTTAATATAATGTATAGTGTAAAAATAATAGAGGATTTAAAAGCAGAACTTTTATGTATAATAGGGGATCTTTTTAAACTTTTAACTAAAGGAAGTAATGTGGCACAGGAAGCTATATTAGATTGTATATCAGGTGCTATTATAATTTTATATTTATTAGGGGAAAAATTAGGATATTCTTTTATAGCAGTTGATGAAAATGTGAAGAAAAAGTTAAAAGTGGGCATAATTGAAGAAGATGACATAGAAAAGGATGGAAGAAATTTAAGTAAACTATATAATCATCTTAAAGAAAAAGAGTAATGGAGGAACATATGTATAATAGACAAAATAAAACTAATTCTTTGGTTGAAGCAGGTCTTATAGTCTCATTAATGATAGTACTTATAATGCTTAATTTGTATTTCCCTATATTTAGTATTTTTATTACTTTTTTATTACCTATACCTATAGCCGTTTTATACTTAAGACAAGATTATAAAATTACTCTCTGGGCTATACTTGTAACAGGTGTAATAACAGCTATGATAAACAATCCTATTACAGCAGTAATAATTACTATTTCATTTGGCACAATAGGATTTTTACTAGGCTATTGTATAAAAAAACAAAAATCAATTTTTATGACTATTATGATATTAGCAGCTGGCTTTTTATTATCAAATATTATGATTATATTAATACAAATTTTATTTGTAAATAAAGATGGAATAATGAATTTTATAAATAAGAATATAAGTATGATAAAAGATACTATGGAATCAGCTAAGGATTTTTATTCTCAAGCTGGAGTCCCTAAAGAACAACTACAACAAATGGAACAAAAACTTAATTTACTACAACCGGATTTAATATTAAAAATGATACCTGGAGCTTTAATAACAATTTCTTTCGTGTTAGCTTTTTTAAACTATGCAATAACAAGAACAGTACTTATAAAGTTAGGATATAAAAATGTAAAACCATTACCACATATATCTAAAATATATGTTAATGTAAGAATAGTAACTATAGTAGCAATAGGATTGCTTATAGGAGTTATATTAAAAAGAAAAGGAATAGAAGTAGGAGATTATTTGTTTATGACTTCTAGCAATTTATTATTTACAATGCTTTTAATTGATGGAGTGTCTGTTTTCATATATTATATGAAAAATAAATTTAATATTTCCAAGGGAATTTTGATTTTTATTCTTTTTATTACTGTTTTGGGTTCTCTAAATATTATTTATATTTATTTAGGGTTAATGGATATAATACTTGATTTTAGGAAATTAGATCCCTTTAGAAAATATGAGAATAATAAAAGTGGGGAATTATAAATGAACGATAATAGGTACGATAATTTTATTACAAATAATAAAGTATATATGTTTATTATAGCCGTATTAATAATTATTATCTTTTCATATAAACATTCACAAGTAGGTATAGTATTAACACTTATATATTTTTTCTTATTACTTTATAATTTTAAAAACACAAGAATTAAGAAGAAAGAGCTAAAAAAATTTATAGAGGATTTTTCTACAAAAATGGATAGCGCATTTAAAAGTTCTCTAATGAATTTACCTTTTCCTATGATGGTTTTATCTAACAAGGGAGAGGTTTTATGGTATAATCAAAATTTCTCACTATTGTTAAAAAAAGATGGGATATTAGGAGAAAACATAAATCGTATATTAAAAAATTTTAATTTTAAATATGCTTTAGAGGGAAAAAAGAATTCCTTCAAAAATATTAATTTTAAAGATAATTATTATAATATATATACTAACACATTTTTTGATGAGGAAATGAGAGAAAAAATATTACTTCTTTATTTTTATGATGTTACAGATATGTTTAATATATTGATAAATATGGAGAAAAATAAAGAAGGAATAATACTTTTAGAAGTGGATAACTTAGATGAGGTATTAAAAAGTATAGATATAGATAAAAAACCGTTAATAATAGCAGAAATAGAAAGACATATAAATAGTTTTTCTGAAAACATGAAAGCTATGATAAAAAAATATGAACAAAATAAATATATATTATCCGTTCAAAATTCTTATATAGAAAAACAAATGGAGAAAAAATTTGATATACTAGATATAATAAGGGATATAGATACAGGAAATAAAATGAATCCTACTTTAAGCATAGGAGTAGGAAAGGGAGCAGAAACTCCTTTAGAAAATTATAGTTATGCTCTTGCGGCTAAAGAATTAGCATTAGGTAGAGGGGGCGACCAATCTGTAGTAAAAAATAAAGATAAGCTTTCATTTTATGGTGGAAAAACTAAAGAGGTGGAAAAACGAACAAAGGTTAGGGCAAGAGTTATAGGTCATGCATTAGTTAATTTAATAAATGAAAGTAGTAATATAATTATAATGGGGCATATAAATGCAGATATAGATTGTCTGGGTTCAGCTATAGGACTTCACAGTATAATAAATCAATTGGGCAAAAAAAGTTATATAATTCTAGAAAATTATAATAAAAGTAGTGAATTTTTATTAGATAAGATAAAAAAAGAAAAGGGATATGAGAATACATTTATAAATAGTAAGGAAGCCTTAGATATTATGAATGAAGAGAGCTTATTAATAATAGTAGATTCTCATAGTAGAGGCTATGTTCAAAATATTAGCTTAGTTGATAAATTTAATAAAATAGTTATAATAGATCATCATAGAAGAGCAACGGATTATATAGAAAGATCTATATTAAGTTATATAGAGCCTTACGCATCTTCTACAGCAGAATTAGTAACAGAAATGATTCAATACATGGTGGAAAAACCTAATATTTCACCAATCATAGCAGAAGCTCTTTTAGCAGGAATATATGTGGATACAAAAAATTTTTACTTTAAAACAGGTATTAGAACCTTTGAAGCCGCATCTTTTTTAAAAAAATTTGGAGCAGATACTATTGATGTTAAGAAGTTTTTTGCTAGTGATTTAGATACTTATATCAAAAAATTAGAAATAATAAAGTCAGTCCATGTAAAAAATCATATTGCTATAGCAATATGTCCAGAAAATATAGAAGATAATGTATTAGCTGCCCAGGCAGCGGACGAACTACTAAATATTTCAGGTATTCAAGCTTCCTTTGTATTTGTTACAATAGATAATGAAATATATATAAGTGGAAGATCCCTTGGAGATATTAACGTTCAATTAATACTTGAAATGTTAGGTGGTGGAGGACATATGACTATGGCTGGAGCTAAATTAGAAAAAATTAATTTAAAAGAGGCAGTAGAAAAATTAGAATTAGCCATAGATAAATATTTAAGGGAAGGTGAAAAATAATGAAAGTTATATTATTAAAAGACGTTAAATCATTAGGTAAAAAGGGGGATCTAGTTAATGCATCTGATGGGTATGCAAGAAATTATTTAATCCCAAAGAAATTAGCTGAACAAGCAACAGAAAATAATGTACACATTTTAAATAATAAAAAAGAAGCAGAAAGAAGACAAAAATTAAAGGAACTAGAAGAAGCACAAAAATTAGCAAAATCATTAATGGGAAAAGAAATTAAATTTAAAGTTAAAATTGGTGAAAATGGGCGATTATTTGGTTCTATAACATCAAAAGATATTTCAGAAAAATTAAAAGAACAATACAATATGGATATAGATAAAAAGAAGATAGTAGCAGAAACTATAAGACAAACAGGAGTTTATGAGGCAGAAATAAAAATTTATCCAGAAGTTTCAACTAAAGTTAAAGTTTCTGTTTTAGAGGAATAGGAGGAAAATTGTGAATTCTCATAAATTAGATGAATTACAAGATGATATAATAAATGAAATAGAACAAGATATTTCAAATGATATGTCTATTGAGTTACAGACCGAGGTTTTATTTGAAATAGTAAAAAAAATAATAAAAGATTCTAATATAAGGGCTAGAGTTGTAAAGTATAAGTTAGAAAAATATATAAATAGTAACAACCCATATGAAAAGCTATATGCACTAAATAAAATAATAAGTGATGGCAAAGGGATACAAACAGTACCTACAGATAAGAATGTTATAGAAGTGCTAACAGAAACAAATAGATTAATTGTAGAAGTTTTAGCTAAAAGATATGTTGAAAATAATATAGAAAAAGAAGTAGAACAAGTTTTAATGGAAAAACAAGATAAATATATAGAAGAAGTAAAGCTTAATATTTTAAAGAAACAAAAAGGACCAGAAAATGCCAAAACCTTGAAAAAATATGCTAATATTCAGGTTCTTGAGTCTAAAAAGTTAACTAATAATATACAACATTTATTAAGACCAGCTTCTTTTTCAGAAATTATAGGACAGGAAAGACCTATAAAGTCTCTTTTATCTAAAATAGCATCCCCGTATCCACAACATATTATACTATATGGACCACCAGGGGTAGGAAAAACATCTGCGGCCAGATTAGCTTTAGAAGAAGTAAAAAAGTTAAAATATACACCTTTTTATCAAGAATCTAAATTTGTAGAGGTAGATGGAACTACTTTAAGATGGGACCCAAGAGAAATTACTAATCCTCTTTTAGGATCAGTACATGATCCTATATATCAAGGTTCTAAAAGGGATTTAGCAGAAACTGGTATACCAGAGCCTAAGCTAGGCCTAGTTACAGAAGCTCACGGAGGAGTACTTTTTATAGATGAAATAGGTGAGTTAGATGACATGCTTCAAAATAAACTTTTGAAGGTTTTAGAGGATAAAAGAGTAGAATTTTCATCTTCTTATTATGATCCAGATGATGAAAATACTCCTAAGTATATAAAACACTTATTTGAAAATGGAGCACCAGCTGATTTTGTTCTTATAGGGGCTACTACTAGGGAACCTTCAGAAATAAATCCAGCACTAAGATCTAGATGTGCGGAAGTATTTTTTGAGCCATTATCATCTAAAGATATTGAAAAAATAGTAATAAATGCCGCAGATAAGTTAAATATAATATTAGAGGATGGAGTAGCTCAAACTATAAGTAGATATACCATAGAAGGAAGAAAAGCAGTTAATATATTGTCAGATGTCTATGGATATGCTTTATATAAAAATAAAGAATATAAAGAAGGAACAAAACTTAATATAACTATGAATGACTTAGAACAAGTTATATCTATAAGTAGATTAATTCCATACGATAGAATAGAAAATAAAGAAAATTTAGAAGTAGGACATGTATATGGATTAGGTGTAAGTGGATATATAGGTTCTACTATAGAAATAGAAGCTACTGTATTTAATGCTAAAGACAAAGGCAAAGGTTTTGTTAGATTTAATGATACAGCAGGAAGTATGGCAAAGGATTCAGTATTTAATGCCGCTTCTGTCATAAGAAAAATAACAAAAGAAGATATAAAGGATTATGATGTACATGTTAATGCTATAGGTGGTGGAAAAATAGATGGACCATCTGCAGGAGCAGCTATAACAATATGTATTATTAGTGCTTTATTAAATAAGCCCATAAAACAGGATATAGCCATAACAGGAGAAATATCTCTTAAAGGGAAGGTAAAACCTGTTGGAGGCATATTTGAGAAAATATATGGTGCAAGAAGAAAAGGTATAAAAAAGGTAATAATACCTAAGGACAATATGAAAGATGCTCCTTCAGATATAAAAGATATAGAGATAATATGTATAGATACTATAGAAGAGCTTATAAATATAGTATTTTAGATTAAGGAGTACTTAAGGAGAGATGTTTATATGGATGCACCCATAAAAAGTATGCCACAGAGTATAGATGCAGAACAAAATGTATTAGGGGCAATGATTATAGATAAAACTTCCATAGCAGAGGCTGTGGAAGTTTTAAAAAGTGAAGATTTTTATAAAGATTCCCATAAAATTATATTTAGTGGAATTATAGAACTTTATCAAAAGGATATAGCAGTAGATATGCTGACTCTTACAGAAAATCTTAAATCACGAGATAAGCTAGAGGCAGTAGGTGGAGTTACTTATATAACAGAGCTTTGTAACTCCATAGTTTCTACAGCTAATATTCAATCTTATATAGATATAATAAAGGATAAATCTACACTAAGAAGACTTATAAAGTCATCTACTGAAATAATAGAGAACTGTTATAACAGACAAGATAATGTAGAAGAAATAATAGATTCTGCAGAGAAAAAAATATTTCATATATCTAACCAAAATACTACAACTGATTTCGAGCCATTAAGTAATGTTTTGGAAAGAGGATTTATTCAAATTGAAAACTTATTTAAAAATAAAGGAGAAACTACTGGAGTTGCTTCTGGTTTTAGAGAGTTAGATGCTAAAACATCAGGTTTTCAAAAATCTGATATGATATTAATAGCAGCAAGACCATCAATGGGTAAAACTACATTTGCTTTAAACATAGCAGAATATGCAGCTCTTAGAGAGGGAAAGAGTGTAGCAATATTTTCCCTGGAAATGTCAAAAGAGCAACTTTCTTATAAATTGCTTTGTTCACAAGCTAATATTGATATGTTAAGACTTAGAACTGGTAACTTAGAGGATAAAGATTGGGAGAACATAGCTAGGGTTTCAGGACCCTTAGCAGCAGCGAAGATATTTATAGATGATACTGCAGGTATGTCTGTAATGGAAATGCGTTCTAAATGTAGAAGATTAAAGATAGAACATGGAATAGATATGGTTTTAATAGATTATCTTCAGCTTATGAGCGGAGGAAAAGGCTCTGAAAGCAGACAACAAGAAGTTTCAGAAATATCTAGATCTATAAAAGCCTTAGCAAAAGAAATGGATTGTCCAGTTATAGCCCTATCACAATTATCCCGTGCTCCGGAAGCTAGATCAGATCACAGACCAATGCTTTCAGATCTTAGAGAATCCGGATCTATAGAACAGGATGCTGACGTAGTTATGTTTTTATATAGAGATGAATATTACGATAAAGAAACGGAAGATAAAAACATGGCAGAATGCATTATAGCCAAGCAAAGAAATGGTCCTACAGGTACAGTTAAATTGGCATGGCTTGGACAATACAGTAAATTTGGTAATTTAGATGTAATACATCAAGAATAAAATATATAACACTTTTGTATAGGTAAGAAAAAGGATATTTTATATAAGATGGTAAAAAACAATTGTGAAAATTTCACAGTTGTTTTTTTATTTATATTTTTTATGACTTGATTTATATCAAAATTATACTTATATTAAATTATAATAGGATTTTTATTTATAGTATTGTTTTATTAATGTATTTTTAACTATAGTATATAAAATAATATTATTTAAGAAGGAAATACATAAAAAATATTGAAATTAATAACTAATGGAATAAAAGCTTTCAGCTAAGAGGAGAGATAATATATGGATTACAAAAAAGTATATAAAGAATGGTTAGATAATGATTATATTGATGAAGATACAAAAAAAGAATTAAAAGAAATAATAAATAATGAAAAAGAAATAGAGGACAGATTTTATAAAGAATTAGAATTTGGAACTGCAGGTCTTAGAGGGAAAATTGGAGCAGGTACAAATAGAATGAATATATACAATATATCTAAGGTTACTCAGGGCTTAGCGAACTATATAAAAGAAAAAGGTGAAGAGTATACAAATAGAGGTGTTGCTATAGCTTTTGATTGCAGACATTATTCAAAAGAATTTGCTAAAACTGCGGCCTTAGTTTTAGCTGGAAATGGAATAAAGAGTTATTTATTTGAAGATTTAAGACCAACCCCAGAATTATCTTTTGCAGTTAGAAAATTAAATACGGCGGCAGGTATAGTTATAACTGCTAGTCATAATCCAAAAGATTATAATGGTTATAAAGTATATTGGGAAGATGGGGCTCAGGTTTTATCTCAAATAGCAAATGGTATTACTGAAAAAATAAAATCCATTGGTAAATTTAGTGATATAAAAACTATAAGTGAGGAAGAAGCTTTAAAAAGTGGGTTATTAAATATATTAGGAGAAGATATAGATTTTGAATATATAGAAAAGGTTAAATCTTTAAGTATAAGAGAAGATATAGATAAGGATATAAAAGTTATTTATACACCTTTAAATGGAACCGGGAATATTCCTGTTAGACGTGTTTTAAAGGAAAGAGGATTTACTAATATTATAGTAGTTCCAGAGCAGGAAAACCCTGATCCAGACTTTACAACAGTAGGATATCCAAATCCAGAGGATACGAAAGCATTTAAATATGCAGAAAACTTAGGAAAAGAAGTAGGTGCAGAATTGCTTATAGCAACGGATCCTGATTGTGATAGATTAGCTATAGAGGTTAAAGATAAAAATGGTGAGTATTTAGCCTTTAATGGCAATCAAACAGGAGCTATTCTTATAAATTATATAGTATCAAATATGAAAGAAATGGGTAAATTACCTAAGGGTGCTGCTATAGTTAAGTCCATAGTTACCGGGGATTTAGGTAAAGTTATTGGGGAAGAATATGGAGTAGAAACCTATGAAGCATTAACTGGATTTAAAAACATATGTGGTAAAATACCAAATTTAAAAGAAGAAGGTAAAGAATTCATATTTGGATATGAAGAAAGTATAGGATATGTTACAGGTACATTTGTTAGAGATAAAGATGGAGTAAGTTCAAGCATGCTTTTATGTGAGGCGGCGGCTTATTATAAAACCAAGGGTAAAACATTAATAGATGTACTTAATGAAATATATGAAAAGCATGGATATTATAGAGAAAAGCAAATATCATTAATATTAGAAGGTATAGAAGGTAAAAAAAGAATAGACAGAATGATGGAGTCATATAGGAAGAGTTTCCCAAAAGAAATAGCAGGAGCAAAGCTTTTAACTTATATAGATTATCAGGATAGAATAGAATACGATATTATAAAAAATGATAGAAAACCATGTAGAATACCTAGATCAAATGTATTAAGGTTCTTCTTAGATGATGGAAGTTGGTACGCAGTGAGACCATCAGGAACAGAGCCTAAAATAAAATTATATGTATATACAAAAGGCGAAAGCATTAAAGCTGCGGAAGAAAAAATAAAAGCTATAGAAAAGGAAGTTTTAGATAAACTTAATTCAGTAAAATAGATTATTTTAGTTTAATAAACTTTTATATAATAGAAAATATTTTAACATTATAAGATGTATTTTTAATTAAAAATAAAGAAAAGATTATTTTATAGAAATAACATTTAGCCTACTACAAGTTTTCAAAGTCTGTGGTAGGCTATTTTAGATAATATGTAATATAAGTAAATATTAATTTAAAGGGTGGATTTAATATGAAGGGAATAATAGATAGATTTGAAGAAAATTTTGCTATAGTAGAGTTAGAGGATAAAAGAATAATAAATATAGATAAGAATATAATTCCTAAAAAAGCTAAAGAGGGAGATGTTATAAATATAGAGGGAGATATTATAACTTTAAATGAAAAAGAAAGTGAAAGATTAAAAAAAGAAATAGATGAGTTAACTGAAGATATGTGGAAAGAATAATAGTAAAATAGAACAATGAAATACTAACTATTTTTTAGAATATATTCATAAATTAAAGATATAAAAGAAAAATACGAATAATAACTATAAATATAATAAAAATATTCGTAAAATCTATTGAAAATATTTTAAACCTTTGTTATCATTATATAGCTGGAGGGGATAATTTATGAAAAAATATGATGTTATTATTGTTGGTGCTGGAGCTAGTGGCATATTTGCTGCTTATGAAATGTGTAAAAACAATAATAAACTAAATATACTAATGATTGAAAAGGGTCATGACTTAAAAAAAAGAAAATGTCCTATAGATGGCAAGAATATAAAATCATGTATACAATGTAATGTGTGTAATATAATGAATGGATATGGCGGAGCAGGCACATTATCTGATGGCAAATATAATATTACTAATAATTTTGGTGGAGATTTATATAAATATGTTGGTAGAAAAGAAGCTTTAGATTTAATGAATTATGTTGATGAGGTCTTATGTGAAATGGGAGGAAAAGATGCAAAACTATATTCAACATCTAATTCAGATTTAAAGAGAAAAGCTCTTCAAAATGATTTACATCTTTTAGATGCAAAGGTAAGGCATTTAGGAACAGATAGAAATATCAATATATTATCTAATATATATGAATATTTAAAAGACAAGATAGAAATGAAATTTGAATGTGAAGTTTTGGATATAAATAAAATAGAAGGCCAATTTGTTGTAGATACTAAAAATGGAGAATTTTCTAGTGAAGATTTAATTTTAGCTACAGGAAGGTCAGGTTCAAAATGGATTTCTAACATATGTAAAAAACTTGGTATAAAAACAGAAAGCAATAGAGTAGATATAGGGGTTAGAGTTGAACTGCCAGCTCAAGTATTTTCCCATATAACGGATGAGGTTTATGAAAGTAAAATAGTATATAGAACAAAGAAATATGGGGATTTGGTTAGAACTTTCTGTATGAATCCTTATGGGGAGGTAGTAAGTGAAAATACCAACGGAATAGTTACAGTTAACGGTCATAGTTATGCAAATCCAGATCTTCATACAGAAAATACTAATTTTGCTTTATTAGTTTCCAACAGATTTACTGAACCTTTCAAAGAGAGTAATGAATATGGTGAATCTATAGCAAAGCTAAGCAATATGTTAGGTGGAGGAGTATTGGTACAAAGATTTGGAGACTTAATAAAAGGAAGAAGAACTAATGAAAAGAGAATGGCAAAAAGTTTCACAAGACCTACACTAAAAGCTACACCAGGAGATTTAAGTTTAGTAATCCCTAAAAGACAGTTAGATGGTATTATAGAAATGATATATGCTTTAGATAATATAGCACCAGGTACAGCAAATGAGGATACTCTTTTATATGGAGTAGAAGTTAAATTCTACAATTCTAATGTAGAATTAAGTTCTAATCTAGAAACTCAAATAAAAGGATTATATATTTTAGGGGATAGTTCAGGAGTGACTCATTCATTATCACAAGCATCAGCCAGTGGAGTATATGCAGCAAGAATATTAATGAAAAAACATAATGTTAATATATAAAGGAATAAAGATATTGCAGTTATAATTTGGCTGCAATATTTTATTTTTAAGAATAATAAGCGAACGATAATTAAATTTTAATATATAGCATTCGCTTTTTTTATTGATATTTTATAATTGTTTTGTTAATATTATATATTGTAGAAGTATGTTATTTAAAACTAAAAATACATAGCATATAAATTATATTTAAATATAATAATTTTCTTAAAATGAAAGTGAGGAAAATAATATGTCAGCTTTTATAGTATTAGGTGCTCAATGGGGCGATGAAGGTAAAGGAAAAATGACGGATTATTTAGCTGAAAATGCAGATGTAGTTGTAAGATTTCAAGGTGGTAATAATGCAGGCCATACAGTAGTTGTAGGAGAAAAGGAATATAAATTACACTTAATACCTTCAGGTATACTTTATAATGATAAGCTAAATGTAATAGGAAATGGAGTAGTTCTAGATCCAAAGGCTTTATTTGAAGAAATAAGCTATTTAGAATCTTTAGGAGTAGACATAACACCAGATAGATTAATAATAAGTGATAGAGCTCATGTAATAATGCCATATCATAGAGTATTAGATGGAATAAAAGAAAGAGTTAGAGGAAATAAAGATATAGGAACTACAGGAAAAGGTATAGGACCAACCTATACAGATAAGATGGAGAGAAGTGGTATAAGAGTATGTGATCTTATACATAAAGAAGTTTTTGAAGAAAATTTAAAACATACTTTAGAAATAAAAAATAAAATAATAACAGAAGTATTTGGTGGAGAAGCATTAGACTATAATGAAATTTATAATGAATATTTAGGATATGCGGAAAAATTAAGACCTTTTGTAAAAGATATATCTGTTATAGTTAACAAAAAAATAAAAGAGGGCAAGGAAGTACTATTTGAAGGAGCTCAAGGAACATTACTTGATATAGATTATGGAACATATCCTTATGTAACATCTTCAAGCACAATAGCTGGAGGAGTTTGCATAGGAGCCGGTGTAGGACCAACAGCTATAACTAATGCAGTTGGTATAGCAAAAGCTTATACAACAAGAGTAGGAAAGGGTCCTTTCCCTACAGAGCTTTTAGATAAGACTGGAGACTGGATAAGAGAAAAGGGACACGAGTTTGGAGTTACTACAGGAAGAGCAAGAAGATGTGGATGGCTAGATTTAGTTATATTAAAAACTTCAGCTAGAGTATCTGGTCTTACAAGCTTTGCAGTAACAAAAATAGATACATTAGCAGGATTAGACACATTAAAAGTATGTACAGGATATATACTAAATGGAGAAATCATAGATTATGTTCCTGCTAGTTTAGAAGATTTAGCAAAATGTGAACCAATATATGAAGAATTTGAAGGTTGGGATGATAGTATAGCTAATGCTAGATGTTATGAAGATTTACCTGAAAATGCTGTAAAATATTTAAAGAAAATAGAAGATTTCACAGAAACAAAGGTATCTATAGTTTCAGTAGGACCAAAAAGAGATCAAACTATGATGATATCAGAAATTTAATGTATATTATATGGTATAGTAATAAACAATATAATATATATAAAAAATAAATATAATATCTTTAAAGAAGACTAATTTATTGATATAATAATAATAAAATTTAGGAAAAGAGAGGTATTATGTTATGAAAATAACTAAAGATATGACAATAGGTGAAATAGTAAGAAACCATGAAGGTGCTGCTGAAGTATTAATGAGTTTTGGAATGGGTTGTGTAGGATGCCCATCTGCACAAAGCGAAACTTTAGCTGAAGCTGCAATGGTTCATGGAATGGAATTAGACGCATTATTAGAAGCATTAAATAAGTAAAATAAAAAAACTCTATGTTTTAACATGGAGTTTTTTTAATTAAGTTTATATTTACTAAGAAATTTGTTATTATTAAACTATATTTCACAATAGGGGGGATAAAATGCAGCCAGTAATAACAGATAAAAATTTTGAAATAAATTATCATGAGATAGACTTTAGAAAAAGAGCATTATTTACTACTATAATGAACTATTTTGAAGATGCTTCTACAGAACAATCTGAAAAGTTAGGCGTAGGATTACAATATTTAAAAGATAATGATCAGGCGTGGGTATTATATAAATGGGATGTAACTATTGATAGATATCCTGAATTTGGAGAAAAAATAATAGTTAGAACTATACCATTATCTTGTAGAAAATTTTATGCCTATAGAAGATTTCAAATAATAGATAAAACAGGGAAGGTAATAATAACAGGAGATAGTATATGGTTTTTGATAGATATAAATAAGAGAAGACCTATAAAAGTTACTGAAGATATGCAAAAGGCTTACGGATTAAGTGAAACTAAAGAAGAACCTTTTAAAATAGATAAAATAAAATTCCCTGAGGAATTCCATTATAACAATAAGTTTAAGGTAAGATATAGCGATATAGATACAAATTTACATGTAAATAATGTAAAATATATATCATGGGCCATAGAGACTATACCATTTGATATAGTACTAAATTATACTTTAAAGAAGTTTGTTATAACCTATGAAAAAGAGGTGAAATATGGGAATAATATAAGTGTATATTCAGAAATTGTACATAAGGATAACAATGAAATAGTTTTCGTACATAAGGTAGAAAATGAAGAGGGAAAAAGAGTTACCTCAGCAGAAAGTACCTGGGTTAAATAAATATTTTTATAATAAAAAATAAATTAGATATTTATAAATTGCTAGAAAGTGCTTGCTAATTGAAAAGTTAATTAGAAGTATTTCTAGCAATTTATTTTTTTATTTTGAAGAAGCATTTTTCCCAGCTATATACCCAGAAGACCAAGCCCACTGTAAGTTAAAGCCTCCACAGTCCCCATTTACATCTAAGATTTCTCCACAAAAATAAAGATCCTTAACCTTTAAAGATTCTAAACTTTTATTTGAAATTTGAGAAGTGTCTACACCGCCACAGGTTACTTGAGAATTTTTAAAGGAGTTAGTTCCTGTTATTGTAAAAGTCCAATTTTTTAATGTATGAAATATTTTTTCTTTTTCTTGCCAAGCTATATCCTGACAAGGCATATGAATATTTTTTATACCACAATATTTTAAAAGAGTAGGTATTAACTTTTTATTTATTATTCCAATAAAGGAGTCATGAATAGTTCTGTAGTAAAAAGTTCCCCAATGATTTTCTAATAAGTTTATTAGATCTTCTTTACTCATATTAGGAAGAAGGTCAATTTGCAAATAAACTTTTTTATTATTATATAAAAGTCTAGAGGCTAAACTACTTAATTGTAGAATTGGAGGGCCGGATATGCCATAATCAGTAAATAGTATTTCTCCAAATTCCTCTCTTAAAGTTTTATTATCTAGTGCAAGTTTTACATTCCCATCAAATTTAATTCCAGATAAAGCTTTTAAATAAGGAAAATCTAATTTTAGTTGAACTAATCCAGGCACTGGATCAATAATATTATGACCTAAATTTTTTGCAAGTTTAAATCCTGAGCCATCAGAACCAGTATTAGGAGCTGACATTCCACCAGAAGCTAGTATTAATTTTTTGCATTGAAAAATTTCATTTTCAGTAGTGATTACAAATCCTTTATTAGATTTTTTTATATTTTTAACCTTATTATTAAAATAAATAGGGATTTGTCTATCTTCTATAGCTAATCTTAGTATGTCTAAGACAGAAGAAGCTTGTAGAGACATAGGATATATTTTACCTTCATTAAGGGTAATTAATGGAAGTCCTAAGCTATTAAAAAAATTTTTTGTATCCTCTAGAGTAAATTGTGACAAAATAAATTTATAAAAATTATTATTATTACTGTAATATTTACAAGTATATATATTTTCATTAGTTATATTACATCTACCATTACCAGTGGTTAAAATTTTTTTTCCGATTCTATCATTACTTTCTAATATGGCTACATCTGATCCCATGTCTTTTGATATTATGGAGGCTGCAATTCCAGAGGCACCCCCACCTAAAATTATTATTTCATGATACACAATAAATCTCTCCTTAATTTTTAGATAATTTAGTAAACTTTCAATTAATCAATATAATTAGTATTGTGAAAATGTTATAATTATATATAAGTATAACAAAATAGTTTATATGAATTTATAAAATTTTAATGTTTATAATAAATATTATAATATTTATTATAAATAAAGGGAGGTATACATTTGAAAGCTTATGATTTTCTAAACTATAAAAATTGGGCTGTGGCAGGTAGTGTACTTAGTGAGGATAAATATGCATATAAAATATTTAATAGATTAAAAGAGAAAGGATATAATGTAGTAGGAATAAAACCTGGTGTGGAACAAAGAGATGTATTTAATAATATTAGAGACATACCTTATAATATAGATGTATTAGATTTATGTATTAATCCAATAAAAGGTTTAGATATAGTAAAAGAAGCAGCAAAACTAGGAATAAATAAAATACTAATCCAACCAGGAGCAGAAAGTAATGAAATAATAAATTTTTGTAGAGAAAATAATATTAATGCTATAGAAGGTTGTGCTTTAGTAGAGTTATCAAAATTAGTGTAGAGGAGAGAGATTATGTTTAAGATATATGCTGTGTCAGATTCTATTGGTGAAACTGCAGAACAAGTAGCTAATGCTACAGCATACCAATTTGGTAGTTCTGTAAAAGTAGAAAGAGTGCCTTATGTAAAGACTTTTGAAGATGTTAATAATCTTATAAGTATAATAAAAAATCCAAATGAAGCTATGATTATATCCACTATTGTTTTAGTAGACATAAGGGAGTTTTTAGTCCAAAGATGTGTAGAATCTGGCATCCATATATCTAATGTATTAGGTCCTTGCATAAGTTTAGTGTCAACTATATTAAATAAAACACCAGAATATAAACCTGGTGCTGTTTGGGATATGGATAAAAAATACTACAAAAAAATAGAAGCAATGGAGTTTGCTATAAGATATGATGACAGTAAAGATCATTCAGGTATAAAGCATGCAGATATTGTTTTAATAGGCTTATCTAGAACATCAAAAACACCACTAAGTATATATTTAGCTAACAAGGGTATAAAAGCTTTAAATATACCATTAATGCCAGAGGTGCCTGTGCCAGAAGAGTTATTTGAAATTGATAGAAAGAAAATAATAGGGCTTACCATAGATCCTATGCATTTAATTGAAATAAGAAGACACAGAGTAGATAATATGATGAAAATTCCTACAGAGCTTAAATATGCTAATGCGGAAAGAGTTTTAGATGAATTAGAATTTGCAGACAAGATTATGAGAAAATTAAAATGTAAAATTATAGACGTTACCAAAAGAGCTATAGAAGATACAGCATTAATTATAATGGAAAGTGTTTTTTCTGATAGGATAATATAGAAAATGATAATAAAAAGATAAATATAAAAAATATATATAGGGCTTTTTCTATATATTTTATAGTAAAGATAAAAATACTATAAAAAAAAATTAAAAAACTGTTGACACTTTTAAGATTTTCATGTATCATATTCTTTGTTAGGTCGCGAGAGCGGAACAACAAAAGAAACCTAGGCCCCTTGGTCAAGCGGTCAAGACACCACCCTTTCACGGTGGTAACAGGGGTTCGATTCCCCTAGGGGTCACCATTTATTATTATATTAATGGGCGCATAGCTCAGCTGGGAGAGCATCTGCCTTACAAGCAGGGGGTCACAGGTTCGAGCCCTGTTGTGCCCACCATTAATATATGGCCCAGTGGCTCAGTTGGTTAGAGTGCCGGCCTGTCACGCCGGAGGTCGAGGGTTCG
>NZ_BAAAAU010000016.1:0-52524 GCF_054768115.1 Clostridium sp. CTA-6 | reverse complement strand
ATATTACAGAAGATAACTTTACTTGAAAATATGATACAAGAAGCTGACGAGCTAAAGGGAATATTAAAAGAAGAATTAGAAGCAATATTGAATTAAGTCATATTTGCAAAAATGGGAGTGTTAAAATTACTCTTTGTGCCATGTTGTTGTCAAGAATGTGCTGAAAAAGTTAAAAATGAAAATATGGAGCTTCACAAAGAAAGATATTATACAACCCAAAATCAATCTATACAAATTGGTGTTTGGGAAAATAAATAGCATCGCAATACAAAGACATTATAAACAATAATTTAAAATAAACATTTTATATTAAATTAAAACAATTTAATAAAATAAAAGGAGGGTAATACTTGGATTATATAAACAAATTAATACAAGGGAACAGTTTAGAGATTATGAATAAAATGATTGAAGAGAATATACTAGTCGATGCCATAATTACTGACCCGCCATATGATATTTCAAGAGATAATAATTTTAAAACTATGGGAAGGTCGGGTATAGATTTTGGAGAGTGGGATAAAAATTTTAATCAATTTACATGGATACCATATGCTTATAAATTGTTAAAAAAAGGAGGCACATTATTTATTTTTAATGATTGGAAAAACATAGGTGAAATTGCAAAATACGCAGAATCCATTGGTTTTGAAATCAAAGATATGATTAGATGGAAGAAAACAAACCCTATGCCAAGAAATAGAGATAGAAGATACATTACAGATTTTGAAGTTGCTATATGGTTAGTAAAACCTAAAGAAAAATGGACATTTAACAGATTGTCTGATACATATGATAGATGTGAATATACATATCCTGTAACACCTAAATCTGAAAAAGTAGGACATACTACTCAAAAACCTTTAGAATTAATGAAAGAAATAATACAAAGACATACAAATGAAAATGATATAGTTTTTGACCCTTTTACTGGGAGTGGTACAACTAATATAGCTTCAATAGAATTAAATAGAAAATACATAGGAGTAGAATTAGATAATACATATTATAATATTGCTAAAAATAGAATTAATACATATCTGGAAAAGAAAAACTTCCATATAAATTGGAATAAAATCTAGTTTTTAAAACAATTATTGAAAATAGGATTTGACAAATGTAAAATAATTTGGTAATATATAATCATAAGATAAACGCATTGAGTTGTAGGATTTATCTTAAAAAATATTATAAATATAAAACAATTTGACAAAATTAAAATAACATGATATACTAAAACAGTAAGATAAAAACAAATAACAATTAATTAAACGGAGGGATTTGAATAATGAATTTTTTAGATGAAATACTTAAAGAAATGGTAAAAGAGTATGAAAAAGAAAAAAATAAGGATCAAAATTATTATGGGGATGAGCTATCAAGTAACATAACAAAAATATGGAATGATATAGATGACATACTAGCAAAAAATAATAATATAACTATAAAAGAAAAAGAAAATTCTAAAAGTAATAAAATAAATAAAGATAGAGTTACAACAAATTCAATAGCAAAAGGATGTGATAAAGTAAAAGTAGCTATGGATAATAGAAAAGATTTAAACAAATATGATGTAGTAAAAATAATAGAAGGTGATTATAAAGCTTTATCAGATAAGGAGTGTAAATTCTTAGAATATTGTAAGGGAATGGATAAAATTTTATTGCAATTAGATGAATTAAATCCTTTATATGTTAATCCAGAAGATATAAAGTTAGTAAGAAAAGCTAAAGAAGAATATGTCAAAGATATATATAACGAGATAGAAAAAAGAAAAGAAAAGGTTACGATAAATATAAAAGATGATATTTTAACAGTAATCTTAAATGATGGAGCAACATGGGATGTAAGATTTGATAAGGAAGATAATTTACAAAAAAGAGAAATGATATGTTATTATTTAGCAAAAGAACAACAATATAAAAATATGTTTAATAAATTAATAAGAAGTAAATAACTACTTAACAATGATATAACAATTTGTTAAGGTAAAATTAAAGAGGTGGTATAAGATGTTAGATTTAGAGGATTTAAAATTAGTTCAAAAGAAAGGGGAAAAAGCTTTTAAACTAGATTATGAAAAGAAAAATGAAAAGTTATTAAAACAAATAGAAAAAGATTTTGTTAAAAGTCTTGAAAGAAATGATGATTATTTTGAACTAGATATAAACAACTATAAAGACTTTAAGAAAACAGAAGAAAGTTTGACAAACTTACAAAGGTATTTAGAAGTTAAAGGATTTCCTACATATTGTCCTGAAGATAAAAACTTGATAAATGTGTATTTAAATAAAGAATAGATTAATATAAAATAATTTAATAAAATCAAGGAGGGGAATAAGTGGGAGAGGAATTTCAAATAAATCAAGAGGATATTATAATAACACATGAAAACGGTAATTTTCTTAATATAGATGTAACAAAAAGAAAATTAGAGGAAATATATACTTTTAAAGAAGAACATTTAATTAAAAAAGGAGTAATCATTTTAAAAAACACTCCTTTAAAGAATAATAAGGTTTATATAGAATTCAATAATAATGACAAAATACTTCAAATAGAAACAAGAGGCAAGAAAGAAATATCTATACCTGATGAATTTAAGAGTTATAAAGATATAGTTTATTGTACCTATAAATATAAAGATTGGGTAGATATTGTTGAAATAAAAGCAAACGATATTAAAGGAGAAAACAATTTAACAATACATGAATTTGAAAGGTGGGATTATTAATGAAAGAGATACTAACAACAGGTGATGTGACAAAAGATTTTAAAAGATTAGGTGTAGAAGTTAGACAAACTTATAAAGGAGAAAAGTATGGAGTTTGTGAAGTCACTGATGCAGAATTTAAAATATTATATAATGAACCCGAAGATATAGAAGGTGTTTGGGAAGATGGTGGTTGGAGTTATTGCGAAGGAAGTAATAAAGATGAAATTAATTACACTTTAGAAGTAAATAATCAAAGACTTAAATGTTGGTACAATCCTTTAGAAGATGAATTTGAAGATGACGAAGATGATGAAACATACATTCCAGAATATTACAATTTATTAGAATATCTATGTGATCTAGGATGCTCAAAACCAAGTAATGTTTGTGCATTAACTAAAGATTTGGCAAGATATAATAATATGAAATTAAGTAAATTATTTAAAATATATCAAGGATAATATAAAGTAATTTAGTAAGTTAAGAGGTGATACATATAAAAGTTTCAAAACAAAGATGGAAAGTGATTAAGCGAATAAATAGTCCGCCTTGTAAATAAAGGCTCATATACTGAACAGAAATGATAAAAAGTTAAAAAGTTGTAAAAAATCATACAGCTTTGAAATTTGAATAAATTGACTATTTTTGACTAAGATACAAAAGATGAAACGCTATAATCGTTGATATACCTAGCTTGCGGAAGTGGTAAAATGTGATAAATCATGAATTTTATCCAAACTTAATTTATGGACAAAATCAGAATAGGAGGGAAAATAATTGAAAGAATATACTTATTTTTTAGTAGATAGAAATAGTTCCATTGATACAGGATATTGTGTAGAGATTATTAAAGTTAAATCAGAGGATGAAAACAAGTTTTATGAATTATTTGAAGAAATAAATAACATATATAAAGAAAGTAAGTTAAATGGTGAAGTTTTTAGGATTATAGCAAAAACACAAGATTTAGTACAGGTTTATAAAGAAGATTTTTCTGATGTTTATATAACAACAATTCAAGAATTAACAGAAGAAATAATATATAACTTACAAAATCTTGACGAATATGTAAATAAACTTTTATTGGAGAACTTGTGTAAAATTAAATTTCAAAATGTATAAAAATTTAATATAAAATAATTTAATAAAATATTTTTAAAATTGAAAGGGGAAATACATATATGGCAAAACAACCAAAACACGGATTAATGGAAACAAAAGGACAATTTCAATTCAGAGGTATTGTAGAAGGAACTCAAAGGGATGATTTTTTCTCAAATAAAACTACCAAAAATAAAAAAGATATGAATTTAATAAAATTTTCTATAAAAACAAACGAAAATAATAA
This sequence comes from Clostridium sp. CTA-6, assembly GCF_054768115.1. Taxonomy (NCBI): domain Bacteria; kingdom Bacillati; phylum Bacillota; class Clostridia; order Eubacteriales; family Clostridiaceae; genus Clostridium; species Clostridium sp. CTA-6. The sequence continues at coordinate 48,460 of NZ_BAAAAU010000016.1, read as the reverse complement.
ACCAAAAATTAATTTAAATGGAATGGAACAAGATAATGTATATTTTTATAAAAGACCAAAAACAAAAGATGAAAAAGGTGTAAGCAAAAAAGTACCTTGGACAAATAGAAAGACTTTTGATGAAGAGGGTTTTCAATTAATAGGTGTAAAATTAGGATTAAATAAAGTAGAAAATGAAAAAGGTCAAGAAGTTAATGAAAAGAAAAATTTAACAGATTATGATGCTTGTGCTTATATAAGAGATAATTTAATAGATGATTTAAGTATATTTACAAAGGGAAATATTGAATATTCAAGTTATAAAAATGACAAGGGTGATTTAAAAAGAAATTTAAAATTTACACCAGCACAAATTTCTTTATGTAAAGATGAAATAGATTTTTCAAAAGATGATTTTAAAGAAACATCAGTTTTTCAACAAGTAATTGTATTTATGGGTATCAAAAAAGATGATTCAGATAAGACAGATAAAAAATTCATAGTGTCAGCAAAAATAGTTACATATAATAGCATAGAGGATGCAGAGTTCGTTATAAGGAATGAAAACTTGGCGAAAGTATTTAGAACAAAATTAAAACCTTATATGGCAATTAAGGTATGGGGAGATATAAACAACAAAGTAATAAAAGAAGAAGCAAATGAGAGCGATTGTTGGGGTGAAGTCAATTCATTTGACCAAGTTGGTGGAACATTTCTTCAAGAACTAGTTATAACAGGTGCAGACCCTAAAACAATAGATAAGGATATGTATAGTAAAGAAAAAATGGAGAATGCAATAAGAATATTGAAAGAATTTGGTGAAGAGAAAAATCAGCAAGAAGAAGCAAAAGAAAATAATGAAGAACAATGGGGAGAAAATATGAATTCTAATGATAGTAATGAAGAGGGTGACGAATGGGATAATGAAGAATGGTAATTTTTAAGATGTAATATAAAATAATTTCATAAAACATTATATTGGACTGGCTAATTAAAAGCTAGTCCAATATATAAAAATATAAAAAGGAAGAGGTAATGTTTAATGGCAAGAGCAAGAAAAGGTAATAAGGTACAAACAATGTTAGGTTTTTTAATATATGGAGAACAAGGAACTTGGAAAAGTAGTTTATGTGCAGAGTTTGCTAAGTTTAAGACAGCAAAAGGAAAACCTTTTAGAGTATTATACATAGATGGCGAAAGTGGCTCAATTGATACATATTTAGAAGAATTAGAAAAACAAGGTATCAATACAGAAAATATTTACATAGTATATACTCAATCATTAACAGAAGTAAGAGATTATATTAAGAAGGTAAGAGATAATGAAGACTTTTACGAATTAGATGAAAATGGAGAAGAGACGGAAAATATAATTTTAGATGCTGATGGTGAACCTTTTAGAGCAGATGCAATTGTTGTGGATGGTACTACTATGATATATACAGCGACACAACAAGGCTTAGTTGAATTTAGTAAAAAAAGAGCAACTGTAAAAGCAGATAAAGACCAACTTATAGGTGATGCTAGAACTGTAAAAATTGAAGGTGCAGGAATGGAATTAAAAGATTGGAATACTTTAAAGTTTAAAGGACAGGATTTAATTTTAGATTTATTGGCAACAGGCAAACATTTTGCAGTAACAGCTAGAGAAACCGATGAAAAGCAATCTGTTAAAGATAGTGAGGGTAAAATAACATCAGTAAATACAGGCAAAAAAATACCAGATGGTTTTAAAGGCTTACAATATAATGTTAAAACAGTATTACATACTTTCATAGATGAAGATGGAATTGTTAAAGCTGTGGTTGAAAATAAAGATAGAAGTTTAGTACACCAGCAAAATGAAATATTAGATGAACCTTCTTTAATAGATTGGACAAAGGTGGTAGAAAGGAATAAAGGAAAAGAAAGATTTGTTTTAAATAATAGTTTAAGTGATTCAGTAAAAAAAGAAAAAGAATTATATGAAAAAGAAATAAATGATACTGATTTAAAAGAAAGTGGAAAGGATAGTAGTGGCAATCCTGAAACTCCTGAAAGTTATCATAAAGCAATAGGAGAAGCTATTTCTGAATTGTCACCAATGAAAAGAAAAAGTCTAAAAGCAACCGTTACTAAGGCAAAGTTACCAATGAAATATACGGAATTAACAGATTTGGATAAGTTAAAAGAGTATTTAGAGCTGGTAAGCCAATAATTTAATAGGGAGTTTTAAACTCCCTAACTTCTTTTAAAAGGAGGGAAAGTTAATGGGAAGAAAAAATCAAACTAGAAAATGTAAATATTGTGATAAAAACATTGATTTGAAAACAGATAAATGGTTAAAAGAGAAAAAAAGATATATACACAAACAATGTTTAATAGACAGAGAGATAGGAAAGGGACATTCAAAAGAACATATAGATAATATTATAGGACAATTAGTTAATCAATATGAAGAAGAACAAGGAATAAAAATGCAAATAGATTTAAAGAAAAGAAAGCATAAGGAAGAACAAAAAATAAAAAGCCTAGAAGAGAAAGAGAAAAGGAAAGAATATAAAACAAAATTTATTCAATACATACAGAATACATATAATTTAAAAGTTTTACCTCAATATTTTTTTATAAAACTATCTAATATTAATAATGGAACTTATAAAGGATTATTTAGGGGAATACCATATGAGGATTTATTAGATATGTTTAAAAGGAAACAAAAACAATTGGATAAAATGGCATTTAATAAAAAAAAATATGGCAAAGAGTTTAAAAATCAATTAGGTAGAGTGTACTTTGATATAGCAGTAATAGTAAACCAATATGATAGTTATTTAAAATGGAGAGAAAAACAAAAAAAATTAGAGATTGAAAAAACCAAGAAGACGAACAATATTTTAGAATTTGTAGTAAAAGAAAAAAATAAAGTTGAAAATAGACATGAGAATGTTTTAAATACAGAAAAAGATTTAGATATAAATACATTATTAGATGAAATATAGATTGGAAGTGATATATAAATGGATGATACAATAAGGAATCTTCAAAATGAGATATTGCTAGTTGGTTGTTTTTATAAAAATCCAGATTTTTATGTTGAATATGGAGAGTTTATAAAAAGTAAGTATGACTTTAGTGATGAAATGGTAAGATTTTTTTATGATAATTTTGAAGTTATGTATAAGACTTTTTCACAAACTGTAAATGAAGAAGTTGTCAATACATACATGACACAAGATACTGAAAGATTTAAGTTATATAGAAAATATCAAGGATTTAAAACTATAAAAGCGTGGATGGAATTAGCAAACATTGATGATTTTAAAAATTATTTAGAAATGATAAAAAAATATTCTTTATTAAGAGAATATGATAGACAAGGTTTCAATGTAGAGAAAATTATAAAGCATCCTAAATTCAATCTATTTAAAGCAAATGATATATATAAGATGATTAGAGCAAAGGCAGACAAAGTTAATACTGTAATTTTAACTAATAATGAAAGTGTAGTATTAAATAAAGATTCCATTAAATTAGTGAATAACTGTTTGATTAAACCAAACTTTGGGATACCATATCCATATCCAATTACAACAGAATTATTTAGAGGAATTAGAGATAAAAATATGGTTTGCTATGGAATGTTATCAAACGAAGGTAAAACAAGGTTTATGACAAAGTTAATAGCTTATATATCTTTAGTTTTGAAAGAAAAAGTACAAATATTATTAAATGAAATGACTGAAGAAGATTTACACCTTTGTTTACTTACTACTGTAATTAACAACAAAGAATTTAAAAATTTACATGGAATAGATATAGAAAAATGTGAAAAAGAAATATCAATGGGATTATATAAGGACGATAAAGGGGAATATATTTACAGAAAAGTTGATGAAGATGGTAATTTTCAAGAATCAGAAGAAGATTATATAAATAGAGTTTTTAATAACTCAGAAGAATATAGAAAAGTGCTAGAAGTATCAGAATGGATAGAAAAAGAGACTAAAGGTTTAATATTGGTAAAGGATGTATCAACGGATTATTCTGATAAAATGTTAGAATTTGAGATTAGAAAAGCAAAAATAATACATAATGTAAAGTATTTCTTTTATGATACTTTGAAAAATAGTTTAGATTCTATTGGTGATTGGGCTGCATTAAAAGTTACAGTAACAAAGTTAAAAGAATTAGCAAATAATTTAGGAATTTATTTATATGGTTCAATACAGTTAACAGATGATACAGTTTTTACATCACCATTTGAACTTAGTTCAAATAATATATCTAACTGCAAACAATTAAAACATTTATTAGATCAATTAAACTTGATGAAGAGATTACCAACAGATGATTATTATAAATATCAATATATTAACGAACAGGTCTGGGGAGAAACAACAATAGAAAAACTAAGTCAAGATAAGACTTATTACTGTTGTGTAGTAGATAAAAATAGACAGGGAGAAAAAAAGATATTACTATTTGAGGCAGACTTAAATTTAAACATATGGTATGAATTAGGAGAATTAATTAAAGCAGCTTAGAGAAAGGTGAGAGTTAATTTTGGAGGCACAAGATATTAAAAATTACATATATGAAAATAATAGGATTGAATATGTTTTAGAGCAATTAGATATGCACCACATTAAACAACATGACAATGGGAGATATATAACTTGTGGCTTTCCAGATGGAGATAATAATAAAAGTTGTGTGGTGTTTTGTGATAATGAATATTATAATGTTGATGCATATACGAGAAATATAGAAGATAAGTTTGGAAATTCAGATTTAATATCGTTAATATGTTTTGTTAAAGATATATATTTTACAGAAAGTTTAAAATGGGCTTGTGATATTCTAGGGTTAGATTATTACAAAGATGTGGATGAAGAAATTCCTGATAGTTTAAAATTAACAAAAATGCTATTAGAAATGAATAAAACAGGAGATTGTGAAATTGAAGATGATAAATTAAAACCAATAAATGAAAAAATATTAAATTATTATTATCCTTATGTAAATAAAATGTTTAAAAAAGATGGAGTAAGTTATGAAGTACAAAAAATGTTTGAGATAGGATATGATTTACAAACTAATAGAATTACTATACCAATTAGAGATGAACTAGGAACTCTAGTTGGAGTTAAAGGTAGACTATATAAAGATAAAATTTGCGAAGATGAATGCAAGTATTTATATATAGAACCTTGTGCAAAGAATAAAATACTATACGGATTATATATTACAATGCCATATATAAAGAAACAAAAAAAAGTTATAGTAGTAGAGCCAGAAAAAGGAGTACAACAATTAATTAGTAATAATATTTTTAATGCTGTCGCAATAGGGGGACACAAATTAAGTAAACAGCAAAGAATTAAATTAACTAGATTAGGAATAGAAGAAATAATACTTGCTTATGACCAAGATGTGGGTAGAAAAGAAGATGGAAGTGTAGATATGAGCTTTTATAAAAAAGAAGCAGAGCAATTTGTAGAAGGTATTAAAATAAGTGCTTTAATAGATATAAAAAATAATATTTTAAGTGAGAAAGAAAGTCCATGTGATGATATAGATAAATTTAATCAGTTATATAATAATAGATTGACTATAAGGAGTGAAATCGTATGAGCTTGGCAGAGAAATATGAATTGATAAATAAAAATAATGATTATAAATCAAATAATTTGTTAAATGATATATTAAAATTAAAAGGGGTGGAAAATCCTAATAAATACTTAAATTTAAGTAGAGATGATACATATAGTTATAAAAATTTAGATGATATAGATAAAGCAGTAGAATGTTTGTTAAGGCATATTGAAGAAGGAAATGATATATATATCCAAGTTGACAATGATACAGATGGTATAACTTCTTCAGCAGCTTTATATAACTATTTAAAAAGAAGCTGTGATAATACTATTTATTATAATATGCAAAAAGGGAAGGGACATGGTGTAGACTTAAAAACAATCCCTAAAACAGTAAAATTAGTAATTATACCTGATGCAGGGAGTAATCAAATAGAAGAACATAAAGAATTAAAAGAAAAAAATATTGATGTAATAGTATTAGACCATCATATATGTGATATTAAAAGCGAATATGTCATTATTGTTAATAATCAATTATCTGAGAAGTATTATAATAAAGATTTGAGTGGTGTGGGTGTAGTATATAAATTTTTACAAGCTTTAGATGAAGAGTTATGGCAGGATTTTGCAGATGATTATTTAGATTTGGTAGCATTAGGAAACATAGCGGATATGATGGATATAAAAAGTTGTGAAACTAAATATTACATAGACGAGGGGTTAAGAAATATAAAAAATGAAATGTTTAAGGAATTAATATATAAACAAAGCTATTCTATGGGAGGAAAGGTAAATATTAATAATATAGCATTTTATATAGCACCTTGTATTAATTCACTTATAAGATGTGGCACACAAGAAGATAAAATTATGTTGTTTGAAGCTTTTGCAAACATAGATATAGACAGAAAATTTACTTACAAAAGCAAAAAAAAAGAAACAAAAGGGGATATTGTAGAAGAAAATTTATATGAACATATGGCTAGAATTTGTACAAACTCAAAATCAAGACAAAATAGAATGAAAGAAAAATATAGAAAAGAAATTATAGAAAATATTAAAAAGTATAATTTGCAAAATAATAAAATTATTATATACAATGCAACAAATAAAATAGATGAAAATATGACTGGCTTAATGGCTATGGATATAGCAAATATATATAATAGACCTTGTTTAATGTTAAGAAAAAGTAAAAAAGACTTATTCGCAGGAAGTGGAAGAAACGTAGATAGTTATGAAATTCCAAGTTTAAAAAAATTTTTACAACATACAAATTTAATCAAAGATGTTCAAGGACATGATAATGCTCATGGTATAAGAATATTCAAGAGCAATATACGTGGTTTAATAAAGGAAGCAAATAATCAATTAAAAGATATTAGATTTAAAAAAGGAATAGATTTTAAAATACCATTTGACGAATTAACAGATGATTTTATATTAATTGTAGATGGTATGAGGGATTTATGGGGACAAGGATTAAAAGAATCTTTAATATATATTGAGAATGTATATGTTGAAAAAGAAAATATAAAATTGATAGGTAAAAATAAAAATACAATTTCATTTACAACAGAAGACATTAATTTTATCAAATTTTTTGAAAATGAAGAAACATACAATAATTTGATAAATGGTAATTGTGAAAAGACTATAATTGATATAATTGGAACTTGTGAAGTTAATACATATAATAGCAGAGAAAGTTTACAAATTAAAATTAAAGATTTTGAAATTAAGAATATATAAATAGGAGGGTAAATATGGCAAGTTCTTTACATAATCATAGTGAATATTCTTTGTTAGATGGATATTCATCACCAGAAGATTACTTAAAGAAAGCAGATGAGATAGGATTAAAAGCATTTGCAATTACAGAGCATGGCAATCAATATTCTTGGATATATTTTGATAAATTAAAAGAAAAATATCCAAACGTTAAAATGATATACGGAGTAGAAATGTATGAATGTTTTAATATGAAAGAGAAAGATAAAAATAATAAGTATTTTCATTTGATTGTATTAGCAAGAAATGAAAATGGTAGAAAAGCAATAAATGAAATAATTACACAAAGTGAGTTTGAAGGTTTTTATTACAAACCCCGTATAAGTATAGATAGGATAGCACCATATGGAGAGGATTTAATAGTGTCATCTGCGTGTTTGGCTTCAAAATTAGCTAGAGAATGTGACTACAATAAATGCTTAGAATATATAAAAGAATATAAAGCTATATTTCCATATTTTTATTTGGAAATGCAATCTCATAATGCATTAGACCAAGAAGAATATAATAAAAAGATATTAAAGTTATCAAAAGATACAAATACACCTTATATAATAACAACAGATAGTCATGCTGCCACAAAAGAAGATTTAAAGTATCAAGGAAGATTGGTACAAATTGCACATGATACTGATACTGCATCAGAAATATATGAAGATTGTTATTTGCAAACAGAAGATGAAATACATAATATAATGGATAAGCAAATAGGAAGCATAGCAGTAAACATAGGGTTGCAAAATACAGATAAAATAGCAGATTTAATAGAAGATGTAAATATGCCATTTCAAGAACCCCAATTACCCAAATTTCCATTGCCAAAAGAATTTAAAACAGATAATGAATATTTATTATATTTAATAGAGCAAGGCTGGAAGGAAAGAGAAATAAATGAACTATCAAATGAAGAAATAAAAATAAGAAAAGAAAGAGTAAAATATGAAATGGAAATAATTCATCAAATGGATTATGATGGATATTTCTTGATTGTATGGGACTTTATTAATTTTGCTAGAAGAAAAGGAATAGCTATAGGTGCTGGTAGAGGTTCTGGTGCAGGAAGTATAGTATGTTATTTAATAGGAATAACTGATATAGACCCAATAAAATATGGTTTAATCTTTGAAAGATTCTTAAATCCTGAACGTATATCATTACCTGATTTAGATATAGATGTAGGAGATAGAGAAATTGTAATTAATTATTTAATTGATAAATATGGAGAAGAAAAGGTTTGTCAAATTATAAATTTTTCATATATTACACCAACAGTAGCGATAAGAGATGTTGGTAGAATTTTAAAGATACCATATAAAATAATAGATAGTATAGCACAGAAATTTTCATTTGATACTTTTGAAGAGTGTATGGAAAACAATCCTACAATTGAACAAGAATATCCTGATTTTAAGGAATTATTTGATATAGCTAGTCATTTATCAGGGAAAGTACGCCATGTTTCGATTCATGCAGCAGGTGTTGGTATAGTTAATACTAAAATTACAGATTATATGGCAATGAAATTGGGAAGTAAAAATGAACATGTTATACAAGTTGATAAAAAAATCATTGAAAGTATTGGGATTGTTAAATTTGATGTATTGGGTGTAGCTACCTTAAATTTAATACAACAAGTTGTTAAAGATGCAGGAATTACTCTTGACGATATTAATATAAACAATCCAAAATTTGAAAATGATGAAGAAGCATTTAATTTATTATGCCAAGCTAATACACAAGGAGTATTCCAAGTTGCATCAGCAGGAATGAAAGACTTATTAGTTAGATTACAACCTAGAAATTTAGAAGAATTATCAGCCTTAATTGCATTATATAGACCAGATAGTATGGGCTTTATTGATGATTATATAAACAATAAACATAATCCTAAAAATGTAAAATACATACATAATGATATGAAACAAATATTAGAAAATACATATAATTGTATGATATATCAAGAACAATTGTTAGATATAGTAAGAAGATTTGGTGGTAGAACCTATGGAATGGCTGATAAATTTAGGAAAGCAATTGGGAAAAAGGAAAAGCAAGTAGTTATTGAAGAAGCAACAAAATTAAAAAATGAAATAATAGACAATGGTTATTTGAAAGAATTAGCAATTACTATAAGTGAAGAGTTGAAAACCAAGGGAGGATACCTTTTTAATAAATCTCATAGTACAGCCTATGCAGTATTATGTTTGCAAACAGCATATTTAAAGGCACATTATCCAGTATATTTTTATAATTCAATGTTAAATTTAAAAAAAGGTGATAATGGAGAAATTAATAAATTTATTGTAGATGGTAGTAAAATGGGAATAAAAGTTCTACCACCACATATTAATAAGTCAGATGAATTATTTACTGTACATGATGACAAAATACTGTTTGGATTATCTGCAATCAATTCAATAGGGGATAAAGTAGTAATAAATTTATTAGAAGAGAGAAAGAATGGACAATTTAAAGGATTTATGGATTTAATTAATAGAGTTAATTTAAATGAAAGTCAAATAGTGAATTTAATTAAGTCAGGAGCAATACCTACTAAAAATAAAAAATCTTTTTTAATTAATTATGCAAAATATAAAATAAAAGAAAAACAATTTAAAGAGGTTAAAACTTTACCTACAAAACTTGAACTTCAAACTAAATGGGATATAGATACAAACATATATAAAACAAAAGAAGAAAAATTAGAAATTTATAATTTAAAGAAAAAAGAAAAGTTTGATAAGGAAGAAAAAGAAAGAGTATGTAAAGCATTAAATAAATTTAAAGAAAAGCATATGAAAAATGAAAAAATGTGGGAATTTGAGGCATTATCCATTTTTATATCAAATAATCCTTTTGAAAAGATATATAAATACTTAATCCCTGTTGATGAAATTCAAAATGAAGATAGTGGAGTTTTAGTTGGAGTTATTTCTGATATACAAAAAAAGAAAGATAAAAATAAAAGACAATATGCATTTATTCATGTATATTCTGCATTTGGAGTTGAAGAATGTATGTGTTGGGCTAATCAATACAAAATATATCAAGACTTAATTAAAAAAGGAAATATTATATCAGTAAAATATAAAAAGAAAGAAGATAAATTATTTGTAGCAGAAATTAAAACATTTGAACAATGGAAATCAGATGTGGATTTGCAAGAACTAAGTTAAGGAGAGTGAAAAATTGAATAATGAAGAAGAAGTTATAAAATGTAAAGTTAAATTAAACAGACAATTCTTTCCTAAAAACAATGAAGAAATATGTAATGGCGATTTTGCGATATTATCTGTAAATATAACAGAGCAAATTGAAGGTACACCACAAATGTCAAAATGGAATACAATTACAATAAAAGGAAATGTCTGTGAAATAGATAATGATAAAGAATATATGATTGTAGCAACAGAAGAAAATACAGATTATGGTGTACAATATAATCTAATATATTTTAGTGAATATGTAGAATTAACTACAGTTAGCGACCAAAAGAAGTTTTTATCACAAATTTTAACAGAAAAACAATTAGAGAATATATTTGAAGTATTTGACAATCCTATAGAAATCATAAACAATGAAGATGTAGATAAATTGTGTAGTGTTAAAGGGATAGGAGAAACTGTAGCAGAAAATATTATTGAAAAGTATAACGAATCTAAGGACTATAGCAAAGCATATATAGAATTATATGATTTGGGATTAAGTAAAAATATGATGGATAAATTAATCGAAGCTTATGGCAGTACAGATATACTAATTGATAAAATAAAAAATAATATATATATTATAGCTGATGAGGTAAATGGTATAGGATTTAAAAAGGCAGATGAAATAGCGTTGAAAAAAGGTATGAAATCAAACGATATACGAAGAATTAAAGCATTTATAAAATATTTTTTAAATGATAACGGGAAAAATGGAAAATCATATATTTTATATAAAGAATTATTAATTGCAGTACAAGAAAATTTAAAGGGAATAAATAAAAAACTATTTGGAACAGCAATGACAGAATTAAAAAAGTCAAATATTATATGGTGGAACGATTCAAAAACAAAGATAGCTTTAATGAAGTATAAAAAATTAGAAGAATCTATTTTTAATGAAATAGTCAGATTGAAAAGTCAAAATAATAAAGATAAATTTAAATATGATAACTGGTTAGAAATTGTTCAAAAACAAGAAAAAAAGCAAGGATGGGAATATACAGAGGAACAGAAAAAAGGTATAAAAACTATATTAGATAATAACATTACTCTAGTAACAGGCTTGGCAGGAACAGGGAAAAGTACAATTGTAAATGCTGTTGCAGAAATATTAAGATTATATAAAATAATACAGTGTGCTTTAGCAGGAAGAGCAGCACAAAGAATGAATGAAATAAGTGGTCTTGAAAGTAATACAATACATAAAACATTAGGATTCATTCCTAAAAAGGGATTCACTTACAACTCAAAAAATCCTTTGTTGACAGATGTTATTATTATTGATGAAAGCTCTATGATAGGTGGAGATTTGTTTTTAAATTTGTTAAAAGCAATTTCTAATAATACAAAAGTAGTAATATTAGGAGATCATGGACAATTAGATAGTATAGGTGCTTGTAATGTTTTTTATGATTTATTACATTCAAATGCTATACCTATAGTTAAATTAACAACTATACATAGACAAGCTAAAGCTAGTGCCATTATTAGTAAATCAATAGACATAAGAAATAAAAAACAATTATTTGATAAAGATTTCGAGGGAAAAACAATCTTAGGTCAACTACAAGATTTAGAATTAGATATTACTCTAGATAAAACAATTATTCAACATAAGATTATAGAACATTTTAAAAATAAGCTTGAAATGGTTGATGATATAATGGATTTGCAAGTAATTGTACCTATGAAAACTAGGGGTAAAATATGTACTTACGAACTTAATAATAAAATGCAAAATATATATAACAATTTAAAAAGCAAATCATTTATAGAAATAAAGTATGCTAAAGATAAAATATATAAAATTGGGGTAAATGACAAAGTAATAAATATTGAAAATAATTATAAAACAAGAGATATGAATGGAGAAAGAGTAGATATATTCAATGGAGATATAGGTAAGGTGATAAAAATAAATAAAAGAAAAAAATATATAATTGTGAGATTCAATAGTAGAGGAGATATAAAAATAAAAGGGAAAGCATTAAAAGGTATAGAATTAGCATATGCAATTACAGTACATAAATTACAAGGTTCTTCTGCAAAAGTATGTATAGTTGGAATTGATTATAGTGCATTTAAGTTATTAACAGCAGAGCTGTTATATACTGCAATAACTAGAGCAGAAGATTTGTGTGCTTTAGTTGGAGAAAATGGTGCTATTAGATATGCTATTAGTCATATTAGTGTTAATAATAAAAGAACTTTTCTAAAAGAAATGTTAAAAGAAAATACAATAACTATTTGACAAATATAAAATAATTTGATAAAATACTATTACAGGTTAAAGAAAAATAAAACCTGCAATCTAAGGAAAGGGTGATGAATTAATGAAGAATACAATTATAGTATATTGCGATGGTGGCTGTAGAGGAAATCAAAAGAGAGATAATATAGGCGGTTGGGGTGCTATTTTAACTCAAAATGATACAGACAAGAAGAAAGAGATATATGGAAACAAAATCAACACAACTAATAATCAAATGGAGTTGACAGCTTGTATCAAATCTTTAGAAGCAATTAAAGAAAATGTAAGACATAAATGCAAAATCGAAATTTATTCAGATAGTGCTTATTTAGTTAATGGCATGAATAGCTGGATAAGTGGTTGGATTAAAAAGAATTGGATAAATTCTAAAAAGAAACCTGTTGAAAATAAAGAGCTATGGCAACAAATATTAGCATTAACAAAGCAATTTAACAATGTAACTTTTAATAAATGCAAAGGACATAGTGGCGAGGAATTAAATGAACGTGCAGATGAATTAGCGAACATTGCTATGGATGAATTAGAAAATAAGGAAACAGTTGATATAGATAAGAATATAAAATTACAAACTATTTTAGAGAGTTTAAGGTCTAATAGAAAGAAATTAGAAGAATTAAATATAGAAGGATACATAGAAGATGCTATACAAAGCATTGATTTAGCAATAAAAAATATTAATGATGAATTAGATAAATAAATTTTATATACAAGCCTATATATTAAACAGAAATGAAAAAAATCTAAAAAATATAAAAATAAATTTAAAATCAATATATGAGCGTTTTAATGAAAATGACTAAAATTTAAAAATATCGTTTCTACAGCCTAGTGATACCAACGGTTGCAGAGGTCATAATTGCTATAAAATAAGAATTTTATGGAAACTTAATTTATGTCATAATGAAATAATTATATACAAATTAATAAAAAGAACATAATTTATAGGGAAACGGTTTGACATTTATTACTTATATTTGTTAGTATTATATATATTACCATATTAATGTTTATTTTAAATACTAAAAGGAGATTGAGCGTATGGAAAAAGAAATTGATTTGAAAGAGTTTAACAATATACAAGATAGTCCAAATATATTTTTGAAGATGATTAATAGTCTGATTAATAATTATAAATTAGAATTATCAAAAATGGGAGAAATGAATGCAGATAATAGAAATTTTGAATGTGTTCTAGTCGGAGATACAGATTATATAGAACTTTTTTATGATTATGAAGAAAGTAAATTGAAATATAAAATATATTCAAAGGATAATTTACTTGATAATGAAATTGAAGCATATATATTAAAAGTAATAAATAAGACAAGCTATAAAAAAGATGAAATTGTTACTGATATATATGGAAATAAATATAGGGTATTAGAAGATTATATTCCCAATGAACCTAAAAACGGAGGACAACTTTTAAAGAAGATAAAACTATGTGATTTAAAAACTAATAATATTGTTAGTTTTTCTGGTAGTATGGTTGCACAATTATAAAAGCAACCATACTATATAGAGTAAAATTGGAGTATTATTTAAACTTAGAACAATTTAATAATATAATTTTGTTGCGAAAGGAGTGAAAAATATGAAAATATTTTTATTAATATTATTTATGTTGACAGTTTTAAGTTGGTCATTTAGCTTTTTTAAATGGATTACATATTCTCGAAAAAAGAATATCAATAAAGCACATTTTTGGGTATATTCATTACTTATAAATAGTCTTATTCTTAATATTTTAAATTTAGGAATGAAATGTATAAAATAATTTGATAAAATGATTCTTTTATATATTTTAAGAAGGTGATTAAAATCTCAGATATTCAAGATAAAAAATTTCTTAAAGATATGATAAATATAGCTTTAGAAACAAAAGATAGAAAATGGTTTAATCAATTGACGGAACAATTAAATAAGTTAGAAAAAGAAGATGATGCAGAAATAGATTTATTTAATCCTAAAAGTAGCTACGAAGGTTATTACAGTGATTTATTTGAGTATGAATATTATATATGTCAAACGGATTGTGACTTAGGTGAAGGTCAACCTTTAGCAATCATAGATAATAAAATTTATGGGAATATAAGTAATCAAGAAACTTTAAATAAAGTAGAAATTATTGTTCAATTAATAGGAAATAAAAAATATAAAAATGGAGATAAAATACTGACATCAGAACTAAAAATATGTGATGATAATTTCATATGCACTGCTTTATGGTTTCTAGGTTATCTTGGAGGGCAAGCAGATATGGAAAGTTATTGTAATGTTATAAAACAAGAAAATGATGTACTAAAAAAACGAATAGAAACTAATGATGTATTAAAATCAGAATTAGAAATTTTACAAAATAATTATTTTAATAATAAAAAGAATAAGAGAAGGTTCAAATGGAAGTTTTGGAAGAAATGATTGTAATATAAAATAATTTAAATGATATATAAAAAAGGATAGGTGAAAAACAATGAATAAAATATTTGAGACAACAGGGAAAAATGAAAAACAGTTAACATTATACATATTATGTAAATCTAAAGAAGAAGTAAACCAACTTAGTAATTTTCTTTGGGAAGATAGAAGAATAGGAGAAATAATAGAACATGATATAGATGAAGATTGTTGTTATCAGGATGATAATAATAAATATTTTTGTAAGCCCTTTAGAGAATTAATCAAAAGTCAAAGATTAGATTTACATAAAAATTATAAGAATCCTAAGACTATACATAGTGTTTATGCAAACTTAAAATAATTTAAAAAATATTAATATATAAACTTGACTAATATAAAACAATTTGTTAAGATTAAATAGAAAGGTTGGTAAGCATGAACAAAGGAAGTATTTATTTTAATGAGTTTAAAGACATCTTTTATAACTCAGAAATGTATTTAGAAGATGATGGATTAAATTTATTGCATGAATTTGTATCAGATTCTTTAAATATGATACAAGAAAATAAAGTAGAAGTATTAAAACAAATATTACAACGCATGGAAACAGAAATAGAAGATTACAATTTTAATAATGGCAGATGTCCGAAATGCAATGAGGAATTAATTGTAATAACAAAGAGAGATACTGAAAGACTTGAACACTTTGGCACAGAATGTAATCAATTAATAAGTTCTAGGAAATGTCCTAATTGTGGATGGAAGGATGATGATTAGAAAATAGGAGGGAATGATTATTTGAAATCAAAAGAAATAACTAAGTTAATTGTATTATTAACTTTAACATCGAGTATATTAGTAACTTGTAATTTAGATAAAAGAAACAAACAATTAATTGAGGAAGAAAGAAATAAAAAATCAATCAAATACATAATAGAGAATCAAAATAAATATCATAAGATTTTAGATAAGATTGAAAAACATAAAGAAGAAGAAAGACAGAAAAAAATTAAGTTAGAGAAAGAAAAAAAGAGACAAGAGCAGATTAGAAAACAGAAAGAATTAGAAGAGAAACGCAAGAGAGAAGAACATTGGTATGATGTAAAAGTTACTTATTATACAAGTAGCTATTCAGATTGTCAGAAGACCGATGGAATCGGGGCGAATAATAGAAGACTTTCAAGAGGAGATTGTGCTTTACCTCAAGAGTTTCCATTTGGAACAAAATTATATATAGAAGGATTAGGAGTAGTTGAAAATCAAGATAGAGGTGGAGCAATACATTTCATAGGAAATAATACTTTTGTTGTAGATATATTTATACCAGATGCTAGTGATGAATATATAAGCAATCTAGGAGTGAAATGGACTAAGGCAAAAGTAATCAAATAATATAACATCCTATAGGAGGGGTTAATTATGTGCAACGATAAACATACATACTTACTATGGAGAATGATTATGGAAATAACAGAAAATCCATACTTAGAATTTAAAAATCAGAGTGGATTGACGGTTAAAAATAAGAATGGTTATATAAAGTTTTATGAATTTGGAGAAGAAACTAGCAATGTAGATTTAAAAACGAATGAATCATGGGAAATAATTAAAAAGCCTGTAGATTTCAAAGTTGTATTAAATACTGACAAGAAGGTTAAAGTAAAACATTATTTAGTAGAGAATGACCCATTTTTTACTAAATACCATACATTAAAAGAAATTCTTCACAATGGTTTCAGTGGAGATTGTTCAGATGGATTTATGAGAAAGGTCATTGCAGAAGGAGAATGGTATATAGACCCCATATTATAATGAAATATGGATTTTAAACAAAGCTTATAATTAACAATAATTTAATAAATAATGGGAAGAGGGAGTTTAAATGAGTAAATACATAAAAGGTTATATACAAGATAGTTGTAATAAATATCCTATAGGAATAGAAACACCATTAACAGATATAAATGGTAAATTGTTATTAACAGGAGATACTGTATCATTAAATAATGGGCATCAAACAGTAGTATGTACACCTAGAGGTGATATTATGGGGATATGGGGTACAAATAAAAAAGGAATATATGAATTTAATGTTAAAAAAATAAAATCTTATAAAGATTTAAAAAACGGAGAAGAGTTTAAAGGCTACAATCTTAAAGTTGTTTTAGAAAAAACTAAGCAGAATAAAGTTGAAAATATTAAACATATAATAAATGGTAGAACGACAATAGTTATATTAGAAAATGGCAAAAAAGGAATAGCAAAATGTCATTCTAATGATAAGTTTGATAAACATGAAGGCTTTAAAATTGCTTATGCTAGGGCAAATGGAAAAGAAATAGATGATGAAGAAAATGAATTCAAAATTAATGAAGGGTTGTGGAATGAATTTGTTAATGTTCAAATGGCTGTCAACTGTAAAACTAAGAAAGAAGAAGAATTATTTTTTAAATATTTAAATAACAATGATATAACATGGAATAGTGGATGTAATATTTTTGAAAGTGAGATATATGAATATGATAATTATAAAAATAATACTTGTTTTTGCATGAGTTTAGGTGGAATTCAATACGGTAAAAAAAATTTTTACATGGAAGATAGTTATAAAATAATAACTTTTGAAGAATTATTTAATCTAAATCCACCAAAGCAACTATCAGATTATACAAACGAAGAATTATTAGAGGAATTAGAAAATAGGCTAAAATAATTTAATAAAAGATGACAGAAAGGAGAAGGTTATATAATTGAATGATAAATTTTATTTAGATTTTGACGATTTATCTAATTTTGAAGAACCAGAAGAAATGAATAAGGAAGTTGAGATAGATGTTCTAAAAGAAAAAATAATAATAGATATAAAAATAATATCTGATTATGAAATTTATTTTTATTGTAAAACTGGAGAAATTTATAAAATGTATCATGAATCAGAATGTTGTGAAGATGTAAGTTTGGAAGATATTTGTGGAGATTTAAATGATTTAATAAATTCACCTATATTGATTGCTGAAGAATCAACAAATTATGATAATCCTAAATATGAAGAAGAAGAAAATAATGATAGTTTCACATGGACATTTTATAAAATATCTACAGTAAAAGGACATGTTACAATAAGATGGTATGGTACATCAAATGGATGCTATTCTGAATTTGTTGATTTTATACAAGTTAAATAATTATAAGGAGTGATTAATGTGTTCACTGATGATTTATTATACAAAATAGAAGTAGATATAACTTCTAAAATCAAAAAAGGTTGTGATATGACTCCAGAAGAATACATAGAAGAATTTAAAGTAATATTCCCGCAAATACAAGGTGATAATCTAAAAGCTTGGGAATATCAAATTAAAGGAATATTTGATATTATAAAAACTCATTATAGAGGATTAAAGGAGGAGAATGTTTAAAATGATAAATAAATTTATTTGTACGAAAACAATAGACACCAAAAATAGAAAAGAATGCGAGGAAATATTTTTTAAAATTATACAGGAGTTTAAAATTAAATATAATAAAACATTATTTGAAATTGATAAGACAGAAGATGGTTATATTTTATTTGACTTTAATGACTATATTATTAAAAGAGATATTGATTTTGTTGATTACCAACTTACAATAATATTAATATGTAATACAAATATACAAGATTTTAATGAAAAAGTTCAATTTATAGATGAATATAATTTATAAAAGGTTGATTTTAAAGCAATGTAATATAATTTAATATATTGGAAGGTATGCTATGAAAGTAAACTATGATGATGAATTCATGCTAAGTCATATAGGTATGGATTTACTCTATATTATTAATAACAATGAATATGTAATGCAAAATATAGATAATAAAAGATTTAAAATTAATAAAAATAAATATGATAAACTTGTGAAAGAAGGTGAGGAAGCATTTAAAAATACATGGAAAGACTAAAATAAAATAATTTATTAAAAAGAAAGAAGGAATTACATGGTAAAAGTAATAAAAAGAGATGGAAGAATAAAAGATTTTGATAAAAACAGAATTAAAACAGCAATACAAAGAGCTACTGATGAAGTTTGTACAAATAAAAATATAGTAGATGATAAGAGTAATAACCATTTATGGTTAGATGTTTTGGTAGATAAAATTCAAGCTCGAATTAAAACGTCATATACAGATAATATACATATAGAAGAAATACAAGATATTATAATTGATGAATTATACAATGCTGATAAATTAATAGCAAAATCATATAAAGAGTATAGAGAAAAAAGAGAGAGAATAAGAATATCTAATTATACATTAAAATTAAAAAATGAAATAATAGAAACGACATCTACGGAAAATAGCAATGCCAATATTGATGAAAATAATTTTGGAGGAAAAGAACTTAGAATAGTAGAAACAATTGAAAAAAATATGGCTAACAATACATTACCCAAAGATATAGTGGAGTTAAATGATAAAACTATATTAAAACAACATGACTATCCAAAAACAGTATTAGGAATGCATAATTGTTTATTGCTTGATTATCCTAAATTATTACATAATGGTTTTAGTACAAGGCAAGGAGATACTAAACCTGCGAATTCTTATCAGTCAGCTTGCCAATTATTAGCTGTAATTATACAAACTCAATCCCTTGACCAATTTGGTGGTTGTGGTTTAATGAATTTTTCAATCTATATGATACCTTTTTTAAAGAAAACTATAGCAAAAGAAGTATCAAAAGTAGTAGATATATTAGATTTAAACATTGAAGTGCCAAAAGAGTTATCTTTTTTAGAGGCAAGAGAATTATTAGGAGACAAATATCTAAAGGCTAAAAAACTAATAGATAAATCTGTAGAGCAGGCACATCAAGCATTAATAACAAATTTAGTTACTTTACAATCAAGAAGTGGACATCAATTGCCTTTTTCTAGTATAAATTTAGGATTAATTGATTGGGAAAACGAGGAAGAGAGTGCTTATATTATAGAGGGGTTTTTAAAAGAATTATATAAAGGTATTGGAAAACGTAACAGAACTGCTATATTTCCAATCACTTGTTTTCAAGTAAAGAAAGGGGTTAACAGATTCCCTAATGATAAATATTATAATTTAAGAATGTTAGCACAAAAAGTGTTACATAAAAGATTATATCCTACAATAGTTAATTGTGATTGGAGTGGAAATAAAGCTAGTTGCTGGGAAGAAGAAATGAATATCATGGGATGCCGCACAATGACAGGCTTTAATATATTTAAACAAAATTATAACAAGTTAGGCAGAGGAAATAATTTACCAGTTTCCATTAATTTACCTTATTTAGCGTTAGAATGTGATGGAAATGTAGACAAATTCTTTGATAGACTAAATGGAATATTAGATTGTGCTAAAAGAAGTTTATTAATTAGATATGATATTATGAAAAAACAAAAACCATCTGTAGCACCTTTTATGTATGGAAATCAAACAATAATGGATGCGGATAAATGTACAACAAAAACAGAAAAGGCTTTAAGAAATAATTCTTTGGCAATAGGGTATATTGGAGTAGCAGAATGTGTAAAAGCACTAACAGGATATTATCATTGTGAAAATAAAGAGTCCGAAAATTTAGGAGTAAAAATAGTAAAAACAATTAGAGACTATTGTGATAAATGTGTACAGGAAGAAGGGCTAAATTTTGTAACTTATGCATCACCTAGTGAGGGATATTCAGAACAAGCGTTGCAGGGAATTAGAAAACAATTTGGAATAATAGAAGGAGTATCTGATAAAGAATATATTACAAATTCACATCATTGCCCTGTTGAATTAGGTGTGCCAGTATTTAAGAAAATAGATGTGGAAAGTAGGTTTGCTAAATATGCAAATGGCGGAAACATATTCCACATAGAAGTTGATGGTGCAAATTATAATGAAAAAGCTATTACAAAAGCTATAGATTATGCTCTAGAAAAAGATATACCATATATAAGAATTTCACATCCAATTGCAACTTGTATGGATTGTGGTTATTCAATAGGTGCTTTTATGAATAAATGTGAACATTGTGGAAGTGAAAATGTAGAAAATTTAGCAATAGTAACAGGATATCTTACTACAGATAAGAAACATATGAATCTTGGAAAACAAGATGAGGTTAACAGAAGAGAGTTGAATATTTATGAGTAAATATATGAATATAGCTTATTTTGATGATGCTAATGCAAATGGATATTCTATAACTATTTTTTTATCAGGCTGCTCACATAAATGCGAAGGGTGTCATAACCCTTCTACTTGGAGTAGCGACAACGGGAAAGATTTCGACAACAACATAAAAAACAAGATTTTTAATCATTTAAGAAAAAATATAAAACATTATGATGCAATTGTTTTCAGTGGGGGAGATCCTTTAAATGAAGTAAATATAAAAGATGTTTTGAATTTTTCTGAAATGATTAAAAATGAGTTTAAGAATATAAAAATTTGGATTTATACGGGATATGATTTAGATTATGTGAAACAAAATTATAATAGTATTCTAAATTATGTCGATTATATTAAATGTGGTACTTACAATGAAAGATTAAAAACAAATAATAATATACAATATGGAATTAAATTGGCAACATCAAATCAAAGAATTTATAAGAAAGGAATAGATTATTAATTATATGAATAAGCTTAAACAAACATTGTTAAATCTTTTAAATTCAGTAATGGTTGGGATATACATTTCTATAGGGTGTATATCCTATCTTTTAACTGATAATAAACTTGTAGGAAGCACATTATTTGTTATAGGATTATTTCTAGTTATGAATTTTAGCAACTTATTATACACTAGATTAAATCCACTGTTGCCATTTGCTCAAAATAAAAAAGAACATATTTTATTAATTTTACAATCATTGATAGGAAATTTTATAGGAGCATATATAACAGCTTATGTATGCAACTTAACAAGATTAAATATAGTTTTACAAGCTAAAGCATATAAATTAGTTCAATTAAAAGTTACAGATACAAATATTAGTCTATTTATATTAGCAGTTTTCTGTGGAGTGTTAGTAGGGTATGGGGTTTTATTATCTTTAAGACAAAAATATTTAGTAGATAAGACAATATCAATTTTAATTCCAGTAGTTGTTTTTGTATTTTGTGGATTTGAACATAGTATAGCTGATATGTTTTATATTTCATGTGGTCAAATGTGGAATAAATGTACTATTATTAAAATAAGTGTTATAATTATAGGTAACTTTGTTGGAGGCTATTTAGTAGGATTAATAGACAAGTTACTACATAATATAAAATAATTTAATAAAGTCAAAATAAATACTTGACTAATATAAAATAATTTGGTAATATAATACTTGTAAGGTTTGGACAAACATTCCTTACAAGTAATTTTTTAAAAAGAGAGGAAAGATGTTTAATGAAAAAATTATTATTTTTAGACAATGTGAAAATACAAGGTGTAGATTTTAAAAAAGGAGAAATATTTAATATACAAGATGAGTATAAAAACGAAGTTATTATTAATATAGGTTATATTTTTAATATAAAAGAAAATAAAGTAATAGCAAAAAGAAATGATTTTAGTATACATAAGGAAATTATAGATTTTATGTCAAAATCAAAATCAATAATACAAATCATTGATAAAGTTAGAGGATTTGAAAAGATATCAAAAAATCAATTTAATAAAGATTTTGAAGGATTTAATGTTATATATGAGGATATAAAGATTCCTAAGAGAAGTACATCTAAATCAGCAGGATATGATTGCTTTGCTCCAATAGATATTAAATTAGAACCAAATGAAGAAATAAAAATACCTACAGGAATAAGAACCTATATGTTAGATAATGAAAAATTAGGAGCTTTACCTAGAAGTGGACATGGTTTTAAATATTATTTAAGATTAGCAAATACACAAGGTGTAATTGATGCCGACTATTATGATTCAGATAACGAAGGTCATATATTCGTTAAATTAAGAAATGAAGGTCATAAAACATTAGAAATAAAAAAAGGACAAGGAATGTGCCAATTAATATTTAGCAAATATCTACTAGCAGATGGTGATGATTACACAGGAGATGTTAGGAACGGCGGATTTGGAAGTACAGATAAGTAACAGGAATGATTAAATTCATTCCTTACTTAAGAAGTTAAAAAGGAGAGATTTATCATGACTAATATATATTATATTCATAAATTAACAGGCATAAAAGTAAACCATGAGTACTTAAGTGATTCTATAAATCAAAATAAAAATACTATTACAATTGCAAGGAATCCGAATCAAAATTATCCAAATAGATATATATACAGAGAAAGATATAATATAAAAGACCTGCCATTTTCAGAAGACTGGGAAATACATAGTTATGACAATGAGTTTACTGTAAATGAATTATATGAATGTTTATTTCCATTTACCACAGGGGAGGACAATAAATTAAAAAGAAACATGAGAGAAAAGATACTAAACATAATAAAAGAAAGAAAATTAAATGATTTAAAATAACTATTTTATTATAAAACAATTTAATAACAAAAGGGGTGAGATAAATTGAATAACAATGAGTTAGCAAATTTAAAAGAAAATAAACATTATTGGAAAGTAGAGAAGACAGCTTTAGAAGTAGGAATAAAACCAAAACAAGCATTACAATTTATGGATTCTTATATACATTTACCTATATCAGATATTTTTGCAGTAGAAAACTCAGCAAGGCAAGCTGGAATATCATTAGAAGAAGCATTAAAGTTTAAAAAAGCTTATTATTTATTTGAAAAATAAGGAGGTAACATATGGTTACTAAAGAGATATATTTAAAAGGCATTAGATGTAAAGGAATATGTACATCAAATTGCAAAGATAAAAATGACTGTTATCAGTATGCTAAAGATGTTAAAAGTGATATAGAAATCAGAGTGTTTAATCATAAAACAAATAAAGTTACATACAAAACTTTATCTAAATTAGAAGCAAATTTGTTGTTAGATAATATAAAATTAAAATGGGATTAATACATATTATGAAATTATTATGTCATTAAGAAAGGAAGTTGAAAAATGAGTTGTAAAGCAGTTGAAAACGGTGAAGTTAAGAGAAAAGGCAAACCAAGTATTGAATATCATGATGACAACGGGAAACCTGTATATTACTGTTATGGTTGGATTGATTATGGCACAGAAGATTTAATAGAAACATGTTCAAAATGCAAAAAAAACGTAATATATGCACAAAGAGATTTAGAAACAATAAATGAGAATTAATTCGTAATTCAAATATATAGTAAGCAATCTGAAATTATTGTGTAATAACAAGGAGGAATTTGAATGATACAAGAATATGAAATAAAGGCTATAAAAAGTTTATTAATTAAAAATGGGATTTTAACTGAGGATGAAATAAAAAAAGAACATGATAGGCTCTTACAGGAAAAATGGGATAATGACGAAAAAGATAAAATGGAACGTCATTTATACAGATAAAAATTGATGACTGGTTTGCAATGCAAATATATGAGAAGTAGGGAGTTATTACATGAATAACTATCAAAGGTATATTATTAGGTTAGCAAAGTTAGAAATGAAAATAAATAATATAAGTTTTTATAAGGCTAAGAAAAAAGCTACAAGTATACGTAAAAGTATATGGAATATGCTTATTAATAAGTATGGATTTAAGAGAAATTAATATCGCAATATAAAGAAAATGCAACTTAATTGAGAGGAGAATATTTTATGAGTATATATGACCCAGTAGCAGAAGATATATGTCCCAAATGTGGGGAAAAGGTTTATTCAGAAGGTATAAATAATGGAGTAGGTTTTGTTTATCCTCCATTCCATTGTGATTGTGGCTGGTCAGAAATGTGTGTTTTTGAAAACGAAGAAAGCTGCAAAAAATGTGATCAATATGAAAAATGCTATAGAAGTTAATACACAATTCAAAAAAAGGAGGCAAAATATGAGATTAGAAAAAGTTAGAAATAGGAATAGAGGATATAATATCTATTTGATTATTGCTAATAGAGAATATGGAAGTCATTGGACATCACCATCAAAATCAGTTGACCACGCTGACTTGGGATATTTACAAGATAGATATCCTAAAATAAATACTAACATCAGAATGAATCAATTTAAAGAATTATATAAGAATTTATGGATAGAAGTTACAGAGAACCAAAAGGATATTATGAGGCATTGTATAGGATTAAATTATAAAAAGAAACCTTATAGAAATTATTTTTTTACAAGTTATAAAAATGAAGAGTGGAATGATCTTGTGAAAAAGGGTCTTGCAATTAAAAGTACCAAAGAACCTGATAGATATGATTGTATATATTTTTGGTTAAGTAAACAGGGAGTTGAGTTTATATTAGATAAATATATTAGCAATAAAGTTTATAATGAACTGTAATTCGTATTTTGATTATATTATGAAGAAAGATATCATAGGAAGGAGAACATTAATATGCAAGACGATAAATTTTATACAATAGACCAAGCAATGAGATTGCTAAGGACTAATAAAGAATTAATATTTGAAATAAGACATGCTGAACCTGAAAAAAAGACTCATTTTTATGAGCATATGTTGTTAATATGTGTAAAGAATATTAACGGTTATTATGATTTGAATTTTTGGACAACACCAAGAAAGGGATTAATACCTTATAAATGGGTTTGTCAAGATTATATACCGTTTAGTTCTAATGTTAAATGGTACATAAGTCCATTAACAAAAGCAGATGTTCAAAATTCAATAAATGAAATAGGGGTTAGATGATATTAAAATAAAAGCGAAATAGTTGATTCGCAATACAAAAATATAATACAAAGGAAGGAACAGTATGAAAGTAAATAAAAAGGGTTTTAAAACAATAGATGGGCTAGAATTAATTGTTATGCATAGAACCTCAGCTATAATCTTAGAATTAAAAGAAGTGCCAAAGAATAAATATACATTTTTCTTGAATTTTGAACCCAATATATTTAAAGAGTTATTAAACTACATTGAAACTATTTCAAATGAATCATGGAGCAATGTAACACCTAAAGAATGTAATAGTTTTGGTTCTGATTATGAAGAATACTATGATAGAAAATTAGATAACAACGGTTTTATATCCATATATCCCAACAGTATACGAGTACAAAGACCTAGTCTAGAAAGTAATAAACTATATCAATTTAATAAGCGAAAACTTGAGTCTTTTATTTATGACTTTAGAAAAATATTGCAAAGTTAAAGAAGGAGATACTCTATGAATGATAATCAAAAATTCATTGAATTAATTAAATGGTTAGAAGGACAAAAATACGGATATCTGCTAGAAGATAAAAAAACTTGGGTCAACTATGGTGAATTGAATGATAAATTTCCATATGATGAAGACAAAAAGAAATGGGAATTAAGTAGAAATCGAATGATTGACAAAACTATACAAAAAATAAAAGAAATAATCATTTAAAAGAATATGATAAAAGTTCAATTTTATAATATAAAATAATTTAATAAATACAGGAGGGATAAAATGTATAAAGTGTCCAAAAATTTTGATATGAATATATCATTTAATGAATTAATTGAGTATAACAAAACTTGCAAAATAAATTTAGAATCCACACATCATTATGAAACATATGGAGGAATGTTAATATATGTATCTCATCCAAAATCAAAAGAAAATTTTTCTATAGAATTAGGTGTAGATGAAGATGGAATAATGTATGAGGGAGATTATGGTTGCGAAGATGAATTTAAAGAAATATTAATAGAAGAAGGACTAAAAATACTTGAAAAATATAGAAAATTTATTAATGCAAAATTAGAGTTAGAATGTATTTTATCAACAAATGGTTTAAGTGACAACTATATCCCATTTAAAATTAAGTAATAGGAGGACATAGAAAATAATGAAAGAAGAAGATAAAGAATTTCTAAAACAATTACAACATGAAATGTTAACTCAAGATACTGTTGGTCAAGCCAATCCAAGATTTTGGGTTGTTATGCAAACTGTGAAAGATTATTGGGTAGATGATGATATTGATGGTGTTTGTATTTATGATAAAGATGTAGCAGAAAGTGTATTTGAAGGTGAATTAGAGGGAATAACAGAGTGGGTTAAACAAGAATTTGATATGGTTACAAAATGCGAATATGATAATGGTTTTATTGAAATAATTTGCGAAGATGGGAAAGAATATTTCAGTGATGATATCTCAACAATAACAGAATTTTTAGAAGAATATGATTATGGCAAATTCTCAATTTGTAGTTATAGAAACAGAGCAGAAATTGTACCAGATACAATGTTTCTAACTTTGAGAGAATGCAAAGGACATATTAAGTCAAATAGTTATCATTATAAAAATCCTCATCCATATGCCATGACAGCATGGAGAAGTCCACAAGTGGAAAGACTTTATGAAATACTTATGAACACAGATTGGAAAAATCTTTAATAATAACATAAAGTTATTATAGGGGATAAAGAGAAAAATAGAAAGAAGGTGAATATCTTGATAAAATTAGTAAGCGTCTATTTTCAAGCAGGAATTTATATCCCTACAATAGAAAAATTTATGGATTTATGTAGAGATTGTGAGTATTGTATTCATAAAAGAAAATGTTCAAAAGAAACGCTTTTACAAGATATGAATAAATACGGACATATTTTTTGTGACGATTTAGGAGCAATGTTATATGAGATCAATGAAGAAACAAAACAATTAAATGATTAGGAGGGATATACATATGAAAGCTAAATATGAAGCCACAATTAAACTAACAGCAATAGGTGATGTTGAAAACAAAGATAATTTAATAGATAATCCTAAAGAAGAGTTTGACCAAGGAATTAAACAAACTTTAGAAGATGAAATTGGAGAAAAAGTCGATATTAGTATCGATTCAAAATTTAACATAGAAGAATAGGAGGAATACATATGAAAATAAAAATAGGATGTTCAGCATTTATAATTTTATTTATTATAAACATAACTATAGGAGCATGGTCAATAATTGAAATATTATCATGGTTTGGGAAATCAATACCTTTATGGGGTAGTATTTTATTAGGGTTATTCACAGGCGAATTTTCAATTCCTATAGCTATAGTGGGAAAAATATTAAGAGTATGTGGAGTGTTTTAGTTAAATGAATATTAATAATAAAGAAGAATTGCAAAAGTTATTTAATTTCACTTTTTATATAAGTGGAGAATGTCCTAATGAAATTTTAGGTTGTAATATAAGTTGTAATACAAATAAAACAGGCAAAACAGTTGAAAACTGTGTATTGTGTTGGAGAAAAGCATTAAGTGAAAAAATTGATATGTTAAAAGGAGGTAAAAATGAGACCAAAATTAATTAATGAAAAATGGTATATAGAAATATACACAAAAGAATTTGGACATACGTTACTTTTAGACAAATCAAGTTTACCAGTAGCTAAAACATTTAATACAGAAACAGAGGC
The DNA here is from genome assembly GCF_054768115.1 of Clostridium sp. CTA-6. Classification (NCBI taxonomy): domain Bacteria; kingdom Bacillati; phylum Bacillota; class Clostridia; order Eubacteriales; family Clostridiaceae; genus Clostridium; species Clostridium sp. CTA-6. Next base: position 19,746 of record NZ_BAAAAU010000016.1, on the reverse strand, counting down.
TTTAAAATATATAGAACAAAAAAGTTCAATATATAAATAATTTAATAAAATTTTAGTTTTAAACAAATTTAATTTTGGAGGGATTTATTAGTGGGAAATCAATTACAAGAAGTTAAAAATCAATTTGCAAAGGATTTATTTGAAGTAATATATCAAGAGGTGCAATTAAATAATAACAATGATTTATTTAGTTATTATAATTTAATTATAGCAAATTTAGACAAGCATGATGACATATTTAAAGACATATTTATCAATGGATTAATTGAGATAACATACATAAATGAGGATATGGGATACACAGATGGAAATATCATTATATATTTAAAGGACAATACTAGATATGATATAAAACTTATATGGAGAGAAAATATGATAGGTGATTATTATGAAAATGAAGAATGCATTCTTAAGCACGAATATAAAATCACAAAGAAAATTACAAAAATAATTGAAATGGGAGAAGTATTAGAAGAAGATACAGATAAAAACTTACTAGAACAAATCGAAAAAGATGTAGAAAAGGAAATAAAAGAAATTAAAGAAATGGAATTAAAAATGAAACAAAATGAATTACTAAATATATTAACTGAGAAAGAAAATTTAGAACTTGATATAAAAGAATTAGAAAAAGAATTAAATTCACATTAGTACATAACAATAACATAAAACAATTTAATAAAATAAAGGAGAAAATATGATATTACAATTACTAATACTGTTCACGTTAAAACTACTAGACTGTGCTATAAGCACCTTAAAAACTTTATTGTTAATAAAAGAAAAGGATTTTTTATCTTCATGTTGTATGGCAGCTAGTCAGTTCTTTTATCTTACTTTATTAGTTAAAATAACTAAAGATAATTCTAGTTTAGGTATATTTGTTATATGTTTAGGAGCTTTAATAGGTTCTTATTTACCTAAATTCATTATAAGAAGAACTGATAAAGATAAAACATGGATTTATGAGATGATACCGCAATCCACTCAACAAAGTCAAGAAATTGCAGATATATTAAGAAATAATAATCTAGAAGTTTTTACTACTAAAGGATATAATTTTGATGTAGATAAAATACTAACTATTAAAGCATTTTCTAATAATAAAGAAGAAAGTAATTTAATAGAGAGTTTAATACCTAAAGGTGTATCTTTTCATGTGATGGAAGGTCAACAACCTAACACGCTAAAGCGTGGAGACTTGTATATTAATATATAAGTCTATGTTGACTAGACTAAGTAAGATAGTGCTTACTACGTTCATTTAGTTATCACACCATAGAATAATACCCTAGTTCTATGCAACTGTGTAGGCTCTGTAAAAGTTCTGTGAGGTAGGAACGGTCAACCTAACTTATAAGCTATTTGAACATTGTCTAAGGGTAACAAACTCTGAAAGGAGGAACGAAACTTGAGAGTATTCGTTAAAAATCAAAGAAAACAAAATTTAATGCCTTGTTCTCAAAGAAAAGCAAGAAAATTACTAAAACAAAATAAAGCTAAAATATATTCTTACAATCCTTTTACTATTCAATTACTCTATGCAACTGGTGAAACAACACAAGAGTGTAATTTAGGAATAGATAGTGGAGCTAAAAATATTGGATTTGCTATTACAAGTCAAAATAAAGTTTTAGGAAAAGGTGAAATTGAGTTAAGACAAGATATTAAAGAGAATTTACAATCAAGAAAGATATTAAGAAGAACTAGACGTAGCAGAAAAACTAGATATAGAAAATCAAGATTTTTTAATAGAAAAAGGAAAAAAGGGTGGTTACCACCAAGTATTCAATCAAGAGTAAATAATCAAATAAATTGGATTAATAAATTTGTATCATTGCTACCTAATTGTAGTTTAACTATTGAAGTTGGGAAATTCGATACTGCTAGATTAATAAGTCCTGAATTAGAAGGTATTCAATATCAAGAAGGTAATTTATATGGATATGAAAATATAAAAGCTTATTTAATAGCTAGAGAAAATAATAAATGTCAAATATGTGGCAAAGAATATGATGGTAATAGTTGGCATATTCATCATATAAAACAAAGAAAAGATGGTGGAACAAATAGAGTAGATAATCTTTCATTAGTTCATAATCAATGTCATATAGATTTTCATCAAGGCAAAATACCTAATTTCAAATTTAAAAAATGCAAAGATTATAAAGAAACTACTTTTATGAATATATTAAGACAACAAATATTTAAAAGATTAAATTGTAATATTACTTATGGTAGTTATACAAAAGTAAATAGAAATAAATTAAATTTAGAAAAAACACATTATAATGATGCAATAGCAATAAGTGGGATACAAGAAATAAAAGAAAATTTTAATGAATGGCTAAAGATAAAGCAATTTAGGAAGAAAAAAAGAAGTTTACATGAATCAATACCTAGAAAAGGTAGAAAAAGTCCTAATATAACACAAAAAAGAAATAATAAAAACACTAAATACTCAAAAGGATTTTATTTAAATGATAAAGTAAAAATATTTAATAAAACAGGATGGATAAGTGGATTTTGTAATGGTGGGTGTTATGTAAAAGATATAGAAGGTAATTATATAACAATACCTAATAAAAGTTATAAGCAAGTAGGTTATAAAAATTTAGAACTCATATATCATAACAACAATTGGCAATGGTCATTTATCTGTACAGTCTAAAGAATGGCAGATTTCTGACCGACTATCATTAAAAACAATTAAACCTAGAATAGAAAGGACTTGATTATTTATGAATAAAACAAAGAATCCAATTAAACTTTATATAGGAGGAGGAATGTTTTCTGATGCAGAGATAGATAAACGAAAAGATGAAGAAAAACAACTACAAATCAATAATCCAAATTTAGAAATTTATAATCCTATTACTGCACCATTTAATGATAAAACCAATAATAAACCTACTGCAAAAGATATATTTTGGGGAGATACTAATCAAATCATAGAATCTAAATATTTAACAGCAGATATTGAAATGAATACAGATGATGGTTTATGTTATGAAATGGGAGTATGCAGTGGTATAAATATTATTCTTGACATGTTAAAAGAAGGTATGACACCACAAGAGATATTGGATAAAGTACCTTATAAGACTATATTAGCACATTGTAGTGATATAAGACTTGATAGTAAAGGATATGAAGGGTTTGATATGCCTTTTGGAATTAATCAATATAATAAAGGAGGCATAGATAGTCATGGTAAAATGTTTAGACACTTTGAAGATATAAGCGAGTTTATAAAAAATGATTTAGAAAGCGAGGAGTAAAATGTCTAAGCAGTTAGAAATATTTTATGATATGGACGAAGTTTTATATGATTTAAGCTCTTATATTATAATAGACAAATATAACAAAGATTTTAATGATAATATGAAACCCAGTGATAATAAATCTTATTGGTGGACAGATGCTAAAAAAGCATCTAAAACATATTTTGAAGGTTTATTGTTGCAAGAAGGTATTTTTCACAATGGTAATCCAATACAGGATGCAATAGAGGTTTCCACAAAATTATATGAAGAAGGATTTAAAACTAAAATAATAACTTTACCTCAATACAACTCAAATTATTGTGTTAGTGAAAAAGTTAAATGGACAGAAAAATATTTATCTTTTATAAATGTTGAAAGAGATTTAATATTTACTGGGGATAAATCATTATTAGCTAATCCTAATAGGCTACTGTTAGATGATAATATAAATAACTTAATGGAATGGAAAAGAAAAGGTGGCATATCTGTAGCCTTTTCTCAACCTTGGAATGATAAATGGAAAGGACTAAGAGTAAATAACCATAAAGAATTTTATCATTTAATTCATCAAATACAAAACAATTTAACAAATAACAATACAGATAAAGGGATAGATTTACACAATTTAAAATTTTATTATGAAAATAAATTACATAAAGGAGAAGATTAATATGCTAATATTTATAAATATAATATTATTGATATTTGTATTAACAATAATTTTCAATAAAAAGGATTTAAACTTTACAAAAACACTCAAACAAAATTATTCAAATATACTAAATAAAATTGAGCATGACATAGAGATTGATTATGAAAAAGAATTAATTAATGAAGAATTATTAATAACTGTATTGTGGGCTGTTGTTTTAGTAGTATTACAATTAATCTTTTTAATAAAAATGCTTAATTATGATATTTATATAATACCTACAGTTATAAATATATGTATACTTATATATTGTTTTTCAAAGAAAAAAGAAAATGTTAAATTTAACGAAATGTCAAAAGAAAAGAAAATTGATTATTTAAAAGAACAAATAAATAAATGCAATAGTAAACTAGGCTTTGCTATATATTATGATGCAATATATTTAATCTATTCATTTTTAATATTAACAAATATAATACATTAAGGAGAGTGATTATTATAGCTAAATTGCACGTAATATTTGCTTGTATGGGCGTTGGTAAATCGGAAGACTTAATTAGAGAATATAATTCATATAAACTAAATAAAATGAATGTGTTAGCTTTAAAGAGCCGAATAGACACTAGAGAAGGTATAGAGGAATGTTACATATCTTCAAGAAATGGAAATAAAATTCCTGCACAATGGATTAATCTTGATGATAATATTCTTACAAAAATAATGGAATACATAGATACTGAAGGAAATATTAAGGCAATTATTATAGATGAATGTAATTTCCTTTCAGAAGAACAAATAAACCAAATATCAGATATTGTAGACATCTTAAATATAGACTGTTATTGTTATTCTTTATTAACTAATTTCAAAGGATACTTATTTGAAGGCAGTAAAAGATTAATAGAGTTAGCTGACCATGATTGTATTAGATTTATGGTTACTAGAGATAGTGAAGGGAATATACCAAATGTAAATGCAAAAATTATTAATAATAAGATAGTTAAAGACGGAAATGAAATAGAGATAGGAGATGCTCAATATAAACCAATAACAAGGAAGAATTGGAAACAAGGAACAATTAAATAAATAGACATTAATTAATAGCTCCTTGTTTTTCAGGGAGCTACCTTTATATAAAATAATTTTTAAAAATGTTATTTAAAGCTTGACCAATATAAAATAATTTGGTAATATAGAATCATGAAAGGAGAGGAAAAATATGAATACTTTAATAACAATTTACATAATTTCTTTAATAGGAAGTTTATTGTGTGGCTTGTATATGAAACACGATATAAACCATAAAATATCAATAAAAGATATTATAGTCGCATTGTGTCCAATACTAAATTCTGTAGCAACAATATGTCTTTTGATGTGTTTAGGATGTGATATATTTAAATGCATTTACAAACAATTTAATAAAACAAAATAAAGAAAGTGGTGAACAAATGATAGATTTAATTATTAATTTATTTATATGCTGTTTTACAATATTGTGTTTTATATGTGCTTTCAAGTTAAGTCAAAAACTTGAATAAATATACTCTAATACATAAGTCAATGAATAAAAAAATATTAAATTTAAGGAGAGAAGATAATATGTTAAAAGAACAATGTGTAGAAATGACTTTCGATAATGATGGAGAATGGCAAGAAATAAAAGAACAATATGAAAAACTAGGATATAAAATAGTAGATTGGAGCATTAATTATATGAAAAAAGAATTTTATTTGAAAGCTATTTTAACAGATGATAACAAATTTAGAGATACTAAAAAGGAAGAAAATAAAATAAAATATAATATTCATGAGGTTATGGAATTTCCAGAAGAAACTGAATTTATAAATAAATGTAAACGAACTGTAAAAGTTAGAAATGGTGTGTTGCAAGTTTTAAATCGTAAAAATGAATGGTTAACATGTAATTTAAATAAAATATGGTTAGATGATAAATTTAAATTAGTTAAAAAAGATAAAAAAGTAGAAGTTATGGAAGCCATGAAAGCCTATGGTAAAGAAATTTATTGTATATACAATAATGGTGAAGAAGATATGAAAGTTAGTTATAAGTTAAATCATAAATATAATCAATTTGATGGGGATGTGCAATATTCAATATGCCCAGAACAGATATTAAACGGAAAATGGTATATAAAGGAGGAGTAATTACATAGTTAATAAAACCATTCTTTTATAATATAAAATAATTTAATGAGTATTTGGGAGGCATATTAATGAAAGAAAATAAATTTAGAGGAAAAAATACATTTAATTACAAATGGGTGTATGGATACTATTTCTATGATAAATTTGATGATAAACACTATATTCTTCAAGCACAGGAAGACGAAGAAGAACCATTTATGTATGAAGTTATTCCTGAAACGGTAGGACAATATACAGGATTAAAAGATGATAATAACGAAGAAATCTACGAAGATGATATAATAAATACATGGAATAAAAATTATAGAGTAATTTATGATGGATATATGTGGGCTTTAAAAGATTTTTATATATCTTGCCTTGACATACCTTATGATGCTTTTAGTGAATTTTCGGGAAAAAAAGTAGGTAATATTCATGACAATCCAAAATTATTGGAGGTATAAAAAAAATGATAAATAAACAGGATTTAAAAATAAGTAAATTTATAAGTTTAGTATTAAGGCATAAGCCACAAGAAGCAAATTTAGAACTAGATAAACATGGGTGGTGTAATATAACAGATTTTCTAAAAGGATTAAATAACAAGGGCTTTAAAGTAAATATAACTGACATAGAAAGAATAGTTAGAGAAGATGATAAACAAAGATATTCATTTAATGAAGATAAAACAAAAATAAGAGCTAATCAAGGACATTCAATAAAGATTGATTTAAAATTGAAAGCAATAAAACCACCTAAAGTATTATATCATGGTACTTCTACTAAAGTTATAAACAAGATTTTACATGAAGGAATTAAGAAGCAATCAAGACAATATGTACATTTATCTTCTAATATAGAAACTGCTTCAAAAGTAGGTAAAAGGCATGGAAAATTAGCTATATTAGAAGTAAATACTGAACAAATGCATTTAGAAGGTTATAATTTTTACTTATCTGACAATAAAATATGGTTAACTGATTATGTACCTAGCAAATATTTAAAGTTAATTAAAGGAGGGATAAAATGAATTCTAAAAACAATAGCAAACAAAACATAAATATTATAATTACTGAATATCAAGGCTGGACGATTAACAATACAAGAAATAGATTAAGCAATATATCACAGAAAGGCGAAAATATTTTAGTATTTGTATCAGATAAAGAAATTAATGAATTAGAATTATTCGGACTAGAATCATTAGTTAAAAAGAGTGCTAATATTTGGGAAGGATTAGACTTAACTGTTTTTATCTGTAAAGCAGGATACAATCAGAAAGAGGATTTTATATATCCACAATTAGATATAGAACAAAAGTATTATGAAAATTTGTTTCCACCTAAAATATTAAAAGCATCTAATCGTTTATATAAAGGTGATAAAAATTTATTAACTAATTATAAGGAAATAATATATATTTATAGTATAGGAAGTCTTAGATGTGATAAGTCAAATTGGTGGAAATTTACTCATCCAAGAAAATGCAATGTCATAAATAATATAGGATATTTTTAAGGAGGTATACATAATGAAAGATTATAAATGGGTATATATTGCTTATGGAATGATGTGGTTAGCAACAAGTATAGCTGTATCAACAGCAATCTTTGTGACTAGGAGTGCTACTCCTCTATGGGCTATGTTTATTCCTAGCTTTGTTTCAATGGAATCTGGTAAAATAAAATAATTTAATAAAATAAATGATTTATAGCAATGTGATTATAAAATGAAATAAAAAGGGAGGGAATTTAAGTGATACAAGTTCAAAAATTTGAAGGACACAATGCAACTGAAGAACTGAATAAGTGGTTAAAAGATAAAAAAGAAGAAAATATTTTAGATATAAAATATAGTGTAGCAACTTTTACAGAAAGCAAAAGTTATGATAGTGAATACTTTGATTGTTATGCTGTAATTTATAAAGTTTAATTACGTATTTCAAAGAGTAGACCCAGTAATGGAATTATTATAAAGGAGGAAAATTTATGAGAATAGAAGATTTAATAAAAAGAACATCGAAAGATCAATTTATTATTAATAATTTTTATAACAACACATCATTTGCATTAACAGAATCAACTCCACAAGAAAAAGAATATGAACGAAATAAAATATTAACTATAGATTTTGGTAATGACATAATAAGATACATAGGTTTAGATATGCTACTTCTAGCTCTTCAAGAATTTTATGGTAAGGAATTTTTAATAGATTCAATTAAACAATTTAAAAGTTACGATGATATTAGAGATAAAGTTATCCCTAATATATAAATTCATAATTTAACTATGTTAAGAGAGGGAAAATAAATGATAAATATTAAAGAATTAAAAATCAAAGAAGACTTTTTAAAACTAAATAAAGGGGATAAAATTATTTTAAAATATACAAGAGGAAAGATGTTCTTTTTAGAAATAGTAAGAATAGATAATAGACAATTAGTAGGAAAGCCAGATACTAATTATCTTCAAGAAACTTTTGTAGATATTGAATCATTAATAAATAGAGATTTAGGTAGATATATTGATTGCGTAGTTAAGTTAAACTAAGTGCATAATTATTGTGAGGAGGGAAACAAATGGAGGAGAAGGAAATAAATTTAGGTAAATACATTAAATTTAGTATAATGGTAGGTTATAAAAAATTTAATCAATACATTTTAGGAATAACAGCAAATAAAGAAAATCAATATCTTGCAAGTAATAGCTTATATAAAGATATAGCATTTAAAACAACAAAATGGGAGTTCAATATTTGGTTAATATTAATTAGTTTTCATATAACTATATACGGTAAAAATAAAAAGATTAAAGAATAATTCAAATATATTATAAGGAGAAAATAAGCCTATGTTAAAATGCCCACTATGCAAACAAGATATGATAGAAATAGGAGACAAAGATGGAACTAAAGAATGGGAATGTTTGTATTGTAAAATAGCTTTTGAAGAAAACCTAACATTCTTAGGAAAAATATTAAGAAAAATTAGATTGATTTAAAATTGGAGGAATGGTTTCCAGCTTTTTATTTTATAAAATATATCTTTATGGTACAATATGACTAACAATTACATATATAGAATAAAAAAGGAAAATGCTAAGGAGGAAAAAATGAACAATAAAGCTAATAAAATAAAAGAGCAAAGGAAAACATTAGCCTATTCTACAAGAGAACTTGCTAAAATATCTCATATACCAGAAACAAGTATTATAAATTATGAGTCAAATAAAATGAAAGCAAAACTAATAACTATAAGAAAAATAGCTAAAGCAACTAATACTAAAGTTGATGATTGGGTGGACAAAGAATATTTTGAACAAACTAAAGAAAATTATAATAAAAATTTAGAAAAATGTATTGAGAAGGAGAGTATCCCTCCTATGACAAATGACCAAGAGAGAAAGATTGCTTTTCTCAGAGGAATGTATAGGGCAGATGAAGTAATGGATATTTTATATACCGTATTAATAGATATGAATGAAATAAAAAGAACAGAAGATAAAAAAGACATTATATTTTCTGAATTCGCTAAAAAATTGCTTATAAATGTTTCAATAATAAAATTAAAAAAAGTATATTCTACGTGTGATTTTAATAAGGAAATGGAACAGAAAAACCCAATTTTAAATAAGAAAAAGAATAAAAAAATTAACAAAGAGAAACTTTCAATAGAAGATATTACTTATACAGATTTAGCAAATGACTTTCAAGTAATGTTTAATCATACAGATGCTTTAAAAGTTATAATACAAGCCTTGAATAAAATGGATGCTATAGACAAGGAGGGTAATTGTACAAGTAAAGGTAAAGTATTATTAGATAAAGTTGTTGAGAATAAAATAAAAAAGACAATAACTTAGTAATCAGATATGATAAATTTTAGATTTTATATCAAAACAATTTAAAGAAAAAGGAGAGCCGTAATAATGTTGCCTACTAAAAGAATAAAATTATGTTCAGTTATAGATTGTGATATGAACAATAATAAGAATCATATAGAAAAGCAAGTGATAAAAAATATAATGAATGAAATATCTAATGCTATTTCTGAATTAGAATTTAAATCAGAAATAGGATGCCAAATAACATTAAGACCTATTGATTGGAGCAAATACCCTGATAGGATTAAATCTCAAAGATGCGGAATAACAGCATTAATAGATTACGTACCAGATGGAGGTATATATGATTAAAAATATATTTTCTGACAATACCAAAGAAGAAATAACTAAATTTTTAAGTAATAGTAAGCAGTTTGATAGAGAAATTAAAGGAATCATTAAAATCGACAGCTTAATTACAGAAATTGAATTGATATCTAATACAAAGGAACGATTAAATTTAAAACAATTTAACAAATCAAGTTTAATGTATTTAAAATCATTACTTTTACAAGGAGAAGATTATAATGCAGCTTTAAAATCTGCAAGTGAATATCAAGAAAATTATATAAAAACGTTGCAATCATTGCCCATAAGTCAAGATGTATTTAACGTCTATTTAGCATTGACTGATAATAATATCGAAGATGCTAAAGAATTAATTATGATAAATAATGTTAAAGGTGGGATAGTGTGAATTATATAAGTGCTGAAGAATTTTTGAAACAACCTAATGAGATACAAAAGGTCTTAATAAATTGGTGGAATGATAATTTATCAGAAGGATTTTTATATACTTATAATAGTTATAAAACTTGCTTAATGATATTTAAACAAAATGAAAATATGAACAATGTTCAAGGTGGAATAATTCCAATATTTCAATTATATCAATTGATTCAATTTATAGAAGAAAAAACTAAAGGCAAATTAGAAATAAGTTTTCATTACGGTAGTTATAGAATTTGGTCACATGAATTAGATAATAATTTTATTTGTACTGGAAAATACTATTTCTTTGATAAACTAGGGAAAAATCTATTACAGGCTTTATGGCAAGTAGCTTGTAAAATAGCACAAGAAGAAGCTGATAATCAAAAACAAAATATAATATCTACAAATAAACAAGGGTTACCTGTTATAAAAGGTGGAGGTAAGACTATGAGGGAGATGTATAATGAGGAATATAGATAATAATTCAAAAGTAAAATCGGAATTATTAGATGAATTTGATTTAGCTGGATTAAAATTAACGGAAGAAAAGAAAATTCAATTTAGAAAACTTGATATAGATATGGACAAGATTGTTACTTTATTAAATAGTTTCAACAAAGACAAGTTAAGTGAATTAGAAAATTCAGCTAGGAAATTAGCTGAAAACAAGCCTCCTAACACCTCTAGTAATAGACCTTATAATAATAAATCGTGGAAGAAAAATAAATTTTATGAATAGGTGATATAACATGATTAATTGTAATGAATGCCAGTTTATAAATATAACTGAAGAAAATCAGATAGATAGAAGCATAGATCATAAATGTTTAAAATACAATGCTAAAATTATACATAAAAGTAGTAAACCCCATATCAAGCATAATTATATTTTCCCATGTAAACAATGTGGAGGACAAGATTTTATAAAAGGGGAGGAACAAAGATATAATGACTGATAAACAGCGAAATCTCTTGGAAAAATATATTACAGAAGATAATATTAACAAATTAAATAATCTTGGATTTCAATATGTATCGAATTTTATAAAATTAATTCTAAATACATGCAGCTATAGTATATGTTCAATTGACATCTGTAACAAAATAGAATGTGAATCTACTGAAATAGAATTTATTGAAAAAATAATAAATAGCGATAGAAAAAGATATACAAAGATACACGATGAGTATATATCCTTATACGGAGCTTATACCATTCCAGAATATGATAAGAAAATATATAAATTACGTCAAACTTGGTATAAAGGAATGTCAAATTCTCCAACTCATAATTATATTACCATTACAGAAGATTGTGAGCTTTATAAAGGAACTTATAATACTTTAATTGAACTAAAGATATATTCCATTTATGCATTTATGAATTACTTGAAACGAAATAAATTTATAGAAGGGGAGAATAAATAGTGAAAAAACAAGAACAAATAGAAAAACGATTAATAAATATACTAAGAAAACAAGCAGATAGTCTGGAAAAAGGAGATATTGAAAATATTTTATTTTACAAAACTCTTAGACAAGAAGTATGTGTTTTAGAAGATATCTTAGAATTAAATGTTATTAATAAATAATATAAAAAGTTAATTTTATCCAAACATAGGGAGGTGGCAATGTGGAATATTATATTTTGCATGATTGTCAAAATTCATTATTAATTAGTGGATTAATTGCAATAACTTGTTTTATATTATGTTTTATGTTAAATAAAATCAGTAAAAATAAAAGGTAATAATTTAACAAAGGAGGAAAATAAATGAATATCATATTTAGCTTAATGTTACTAGGATGCTTCTTGTTAATAATACTTATGGGTACGACCATACTTGTAGAAGGGTTTAAAGATAGAAGTATATTCTCTATCTCAATTGGATTAATAGCTATATTAATAGGAATTGGGCTACCTTTAGGTAAGTTTTATGATTATAATCAAGATTCAAAAGCAACAAAAGATATAATGCCTACTATTTTAAAAATAGAAAACAAAGAACATAAAAATGCATATACTCAAGTTGTTTTTAATGGCAAATCTACTTCTTGTATATATCATGCTGAACAAAACAATATAATCGTAACAGATGGAGAAAATGAAGAAACCATAGATAATATAACATTATATAATGCACTTAATAAAGGTGATAAAGTAAAGGGTTATAAAATTTTATATAAGAAAAAGAATGGAGAAATATATAAGATTAAACTAAAAGTTAAAGAAGATAATAAGAAATAATTTAATAATACATATAATAAAAGACTTGTTTTATATAATAATATAGTAGTAAAAGTAAGAAGGCTAAGTTTATTACTTTTGTCTGAGTTTAAAAATATAAAAAGGATTGGGTATTAGTGCCTTCTTACATTAATTATAATGCTTATATAATTAAAATATATACATAAAAATAAAAAACGTTTTAAATTACAAAAGGAGGACAACACATGATAAAATCAACAAAACCAAAGTTTAATATAGGAGACAATGTAGAAATTAATTTTAATACATTGAAAAAGAAACTAAGAAAAAAGCAAATATATCCACAAGCATTTATGGACATATCCCAATTTAATAATAACTCTATAGGACAACATGTTATAACTAGATTATCGAAAGGAAATAATGATGTAAATTCTTATAACTTAGATGGAGATTATATGTTTGAAGAAGATGAAATAATTTTACTACAAAATGCAGAGCATATATATTATATTTATAAAACAAAGAATAAAGTTATAGAAATATTTCCTGTAACAATTAAAAATAAAGCAGAGGAATATTGTAAAGCACATAAGGATTGGGACTTCATAGAAGGAACTAAGATTAACACAATACAATTAGATATCTATGAAAAAGAAGGTAATCATATACCTTTTAGAATTGTAGAAAGTAGAATATAGGAGAAATATTAAATTTAGTTAAAGGAAGGATTGATTATATGAAAAAAGTTAAATTATTTACTCATACAGATATGGATGGGATAGGATGTGCAATATTAGGATTATTAGCTTATGGAAAGGAAAACATAGATATAGAATATTGTAACTATGATGATATTAATGAAAGGGTTAAAGAGTTTTATATAGGAGAAGAAAAGAATGAATATGATGAAATATTTATAACAGATATATCTGTAAATGAAAAAGTGGCTACAATAATAGAGAAATATTATACAGATGAAACTTGTAATCCTAGTATTCAATTACTTGACCATCATCCAACAGCATTAGAATTAAATAAGTATGATTGGGCAAAAGTTCAAATAAATTTAAATAATAAAGAAAAAACTTCAGGAACAAGAATGTTTTATGATTATTTAAAAGAAAACAGAGGCTTAGAATCATACGAAACAACATACGAGAAATGTGTTAATTTATACGATTTCGTTGAAATAGCTAGAAGATATGATGTTTGGCAATGGAAAGTAGAAAATGATTTAGTTCCTAAGCAATGGAATGATTTATTTTATATAATGGGTAGAGAAGATTTTATAGAAAGTATATTATATAGATTGACTCACTATGATATTTTCGGATTTAGCGATTTTGATTTACAATTATTAAAATATAAACAAAGAGAAATTGATAATTATATAGAATCTAAAGATAAGGAATTAATAATTAAAGATATATTGGGATATAAAGCAGGTATTATATTTGGAGAACAATATCATTCAGAGGTTGGTAATAGATTATCTGAAATACATCCTGAATTAGATTTTATAGTTATTATAAATATGAGTAAATCAATTAGCTATAGAAACATAGGTAACAAAGTAAATTTAGGAAAAGATGTAGCTGAAATGTTTGGAGGTGGAGGACATCCTAATGCTTCTGGAAGTCCAATAAGCGATGAAACAAGGAGCAATCTAATAAATGAGTTATTTAATCTAAAATTTTAATAGATCATATTTTTATCTCTTGAATACTCACGCATACTCTTATTTTCTACACTTTTCAAGGATAGAAATGATATAAAATCGGCATTTTAAATCAAATATAAAATAATTTAATAAAAACTTGACAAAATATAGGAATGAGGATATAATTTAAATTGTAATTTGTTCTTATTCCTATATTTTATAATTTAAAACAATTTAATAAAGGAAACAGAAGGAGGAATAATTAATGTCAGAAGAAATAGTAGTATTAAGCGACAAAGACAAAGCAAGAAAAAGAATTAATGTATTTCATGGTTCGGCTGAAAATCATGAGAATATGATTAAAGAATTATTGGGTAATTCAATTGATATATTTAAAAAGAATTTCAAGGAAAGAAATAACAACACTATAAAAATAATATTACATGAATCCAATAAGCTTGAATTTATTGATAATGCTAGTGGAATTCCAATAGAAGAAATTGCTTCCGATGGAAGCCCTAATTATGAAGCAATATTTGAAAGGGCATTTTGTGGTAGTAATTTTAATAATCAAACTTCTACAGTTGGTCAAAATGGAATATTTTTATATACACTAAGCATGACTTGTGAGGATATAGAATATTCTATAGCTAGACCTAATGAAAAGATATACAATATAGCTTACCATAAAGGGAATAGAGTTAAGGATTTAAATATCATAGGAGAATCTAAAGAAACTTACTCTAAAATGATATTTTCATTAGATAGTGAAGTATGGAATAATCCTCACTTTACTTTTAATCAAATATGTAATATAGCACAAGCACAAGCTTCATTGTTTAAAGTAAAAATAATAATAGAAGATAAACAAACTATTCAAACTAAGGAATTTTTTTACAAGGATGGTATAGAAGAATATTTTAACGAAATGACAAATAAAAAATCAATCATAAGTGATAATCTTAAAATACTAAAAAACATTGAATGTAAAACAAATAAAAATGAGACTGACAAAATAGATATAGATTTTATATTTAATTATTCAAATGATAGTGAAGATGACTTTCAAAAAGATTTCTTAAACACTGCTGATTTATTATTACATGGAACTATACAAGAAGGTATTTTTAATGGTTTAAAAAATAGCATTGATAAATGGTTAGATAAAAATAACAAATACATAAAAAAAGAAAAACATATTACTATAGAAGATGTCTCAACAGGATTAAATTATATATGTAATGTAAATAGTTTGTATGTAGAATATGACAATCAAATTAAACAAAAAACATCTTGCAAACATTATAAAAAAGCTATCAAAGAAGTTATAGAAGAATATTTAGAAGTGTTTTTTATTGAAAATCCTATACAAACAGAAAAAATATGTATGCAGGTATTAATCAATAGTAGAGCAAGAAATAAGGCAAATAAGACTAGACAAAATATACTTAAAAAACTAAGTGAAAAAAGTGACGGATTTAATAAGGTAGATGGATTGGTAGATTGTAAATATCATAATGAAAAAAGTGAATTGCATATTACTGAAGGAAGAAGTGCTTTGGGTTCGGCTTTATTAAGTAGGAATCCTGATTTTCAAGCTTGTTACCCAATAAGGGGCAAGATATTAAATTGTTTAAAAGCAAGTGAAAAAAGTATATTTGATAACACTATAGTAATATCTTTATGTAAAATTCTTAATTGTGGAATAGAATTAAAATCAAAATTCAACAAAGATTTAAATAACTTTGATATTGATAAGTTAAAATTTCACTCAATTTTTATTGATACTGATGCAGATAAAGATGGAAAATCTATTCAAGTGTTATTATTAACAATGATATACAAATTAATGCCCCAATTATTAACCGAAGGAAGAATTTTCATTTCTCAACCACCAATATATGTTATAACTAATAATGAAAAAAAGCACTATGCTTTTAATGATGAAGAAAAAGATAAAATAACATCTTCTTTAAAAGGCAAAATAAGAGTAAATTATTTAAAAGGCTTAGGAGAAATGGATAAAATAGATATGTATAATACCGTCTTAAATCCTGAAACAAGAAAAGCTATAAAGGTTAATGTATTGAATATAGAAGAAATGGTAAAACAATTTGATATATGGATGGATACTGATGTAGAAAAAAGAAAAGAATTTATTGTAAATAATTTATATAAATATATTACTGATAATGATTAAGAGAGGTGATTTAAATGATAGTTAATAAAGATATATCAACAATAATAGAAGACAACTCAATGGATTTTGCACAATATGTAATTAAAAATAGGGCATTACCAGATTTGTATAGTGGTATGAAACCTATACATATGAAGATATTATGGAGTATGTATGAAAATAAAACTTTTAACTTTACTAAATCAGCCAATGTTAGTGGTAAGGTAATGGTATATTCTCCTCATGGAGATTGTTATGAAACTATAGTAAACATGGTGCAAAATGATAGACATATTTATAATCTAATAGAAGGACAAGGAAATTGGGGTAGTTTTTGTTCTAGTGATATGCAGTTTGCAGCTAGTAGATATACAGAATGTAAATTAAGTAAACTAGGAAAAGATTGTATGCAAGGAATAAATAAAAATATGGTTGAAATGATTAATAATTATGACGGAACACAGAAAATGCCTAAGTTTATACCTACACGTTTTCCATTAATTTTATGTATGGCTAGTAATGGAATGGCAGTTGGTATGGCTAATAATTCACCATCTTTCAACTTACAAGAAGTATGCGATGCCACCATATCTTATTTAAAAAATAAACCTATTCCTATATTATATCCTGACTTTGCTACAGGAGGATATGTATTAAAAAATGATACAAAAATACAAAAAATAAATAAAACAGGATGTGGAGATATTACATTAAGGGCAAAGTATGAAATCAAAGATAATACAATATTAATAACTGAAATACCATACGATACAAAAGTTACAGTGGAATCTATAATCGATAAAATAATTAACTTGTGTAAAGAAGGTAAGTTAAAAGAAATTAATAATGTATTAAATTTAACTGGTATTAATGGTTTATGTATTGAAATAGATTGTAAAAAAAATACGAATATGAAAAAATTAATAAATAAGCTTTTTTTATTAACTCAATTAGAAAATAAATTTAATGCAAATATGAATGTTTTAGTTGATAAAACACCTAAGGTTATAGGTGTACAAGATACTATAAAAGAATGGTGTAAATTTAGACATCAATGTGTAATTAATGGAATTAATTATGAAACAGAAACATTAATAAAGGAATTACATATTTTAAAAGGATTAAAAAGTATATTACTTGATATAGATAAAGCTATTAATATCATTAGATTTTCTGAGGATGCCAATAAAGAATTACAGAAAGAGTTTAATATAGATACAATTCAATCAGATTATATATTAAATATAAAATTAATAAACATAAATAAAAATTATATTATAAAACAGCTAAAAGATATTTCTCAAAAAGAAGACAAGCTACACCACTTACAAAATATCCTTAATAATAACGATGAAATTAATAATGTCATAATTAAAGACCTAGAAGATGTTAAAAAACAGTTTGCTCAACCAAGAAGAACACGAATAATAGAAGATAGTTTAATTAATATAACTACTGAAGACCTTATAGAAGATAATACAGTAACTTTAGTTTTTACCAAAGATGGCTATTTAAAGAAAAATCTTAAATATTCAGAATCACAAAAATTAAAAGACAATGATGATATCATACAAATGTTCCAAACTACAAATAAAACAGATATTCTTTTATTTACTAATAGGGGGAATGTATTATTACGTAAAACTTATGATTTAGAAGAATGCCAACCATCAGCATATGGCACATTTATTCCTAATTGGTTAGGAGCGCATTTGCAAGAAGATGAAAAAATTATACATATTGCAACTACAAAAGATTATAAAGGACAAGTATTAACAGTATTTCAAAATGGAAACATTGGCTCAACAGACTTAAAAAAATATAAATGCAAAACAAATAGACAAGTACCTATGGATGCTTATAATACAGAAAGTAAATTAATAGATATTAAAGTAGTTACAGAAGATATTGATATATTCCTATTAACACAAGAAGGAAAAGCATTAATAATTAATACAGCTAAGTCTAAAATAAGACCAACTAAATCAAGAGATACAAAAGGTGTAGTAGGAATAAAAATAAAAGACGATAATAAAGTCATAGGTGCGATTATTGACTGCAAAGAAGATAACTTTACTATATATACTGAAAAAGGCAAGGAGATAGATTATATGCTTGATGATGTAGCTAATAATACAGAAAAATCATGGAAAGATTATTTAACTATGAAAAGAGGAAATCAAGGAAACTTCATATACAATACCAGACAGAAAAAAGATAAAATAGTTAATATGGAAATAAGAGAATAATTAGTTACTTGACTAATATAAAACAATTTGGTAATATATAATTATAGCCAATATTTAATTTAGCTTGTATAATAAATATATATTCTAAATGAAAATAATAAAAAGCATATTGTGCAGGTGATATTATGAAAGAAAAAACAGAATTGCAAAAAGCTTGGGAAAACTTTATATTGACAGTGGCACAGGAACTTAGAATTATAAAATTTTTAAATTGGACAATAAAAAATAAATGATTGAAAATTCAAATAAATTATAAAGAGAGGATATGAATTATGTATATAGAAACGATAAAATTTAAAAGAGAAGAAAAATCAGAATGGGAAGAAGGATATTATATAGATAAATATGAAAATTGCAATGATAGTATTATATTAGATAAAAATTATCAACCGATAGGAAAAGATGAAAAAGGGTGCAGTGTTTGGAATTATCAATCAAATCTAGATAATCGTATTCAGTTTAATATTCCTGAGAAAGATGAATACCTAGCATGTGAACATTCAGAAATGGAATAGTACAGAATATGATTATATTATGAAAGAATGAGGTTTGATTATATATGAACATTATAGAGCAAATAATAAATGAATTAAAGGAAGATTCATGCGAGTTATATTACAAAGAAAGAGCTATATTACAGAAGATAACTTTACTTGAAAATATGATACAAGAAGCTGACGAGCTAAAGGGAATATTAAAAGAAGAATTAGAAGCAATATTGAATTAAGTCATATTGCAAAAATGGGAGTGTTTAATTATGAATGATGAAGGGTATAGAA
>NZ_BAAAAU010000015.1:0-69520 GCF_054768115.1 Clostridium sp. CTA-6 | reverse complement strand
CCCTACTGGTCCTATAGGTATTACTGGCCCTACTGGTCCTATAGGTATTACTGGTCCTACTGGTCCTATAGGTATTACTGGCCCTACTGGTCCTATAGGTATTACTGGTCCTACTGGTGCATCTGCTATAATACCATTTGCATCCGGAGGCCCTGTTGCATTAGTAACTGTTTTGGGAGGCTTAGCAAATACAGGTGCTTTACTTGGATTTGGAAGCTCATTCCCTGGAGTTACTGTTTCTGCTGGAACTATAACCTTAAGTCCTGCAATTGCTGACTTCGCATTTGTTGCTCCTCGTACTGGAACTATAACATCATTAGCTGGATTCTTTAGTGCTACAGTTGGAGTAACTTTATTAAGCCCTGTACAAATACGTTTAACAATATATACTGCACCTGCGGCTAGTAATATCTTTACTCCAGTTGGTACTCCTTTATTACTAACTCCAGCTCTAGGCGTAATTGCTATTGGTACTACTGCAAGTGGTATTACTGCTGAAAATATTCCAGTTGCTGCAGGAGATAAAATACTATTAGTCGCTGACAGTGATACACTTGGTGTAAGTTTAGCTTCTGTTGTTACAGGATTTGTAAGTGCAGGTATAGCAATTAGCTAGTTTTTAATAAACTATGAATCTTGATAAAATTTTAAATTATTAGAGTACCAAAATTATTTTAATAATTTCTGTTTTATCAAACCGTACGTGCCTATTAAAGCATACGTCTTACCAACATGATTTTAAATCAATTAATTATTGGTTCATTTATCTTTGAAATTAGGTCAGGGGCGTAGTATCCCTGACCTTTCTCTTTAACTTTTCAATTATTTTTTGTAACCTTTTCCTACTTCCCCTGCCAGTATGAATATGATATTCATTTAAAATTTCATACTTTTCTTCTGTTGTATGTTTAGTTCTTTTAGAAACAAGAATACTCCCCTTAAGGTAGACAGATTTTTTATTTTTTAATCTGTCTACCTTAAGGGGAGTATATCATAATCTAATTGTACAGTTATTTTTTATTTACTTTTTCATACCCTTTACCTGTAGTGGGTTTAATTTCTTTTTTTCTTTAGCCAAATTTAATTGACTATCCATTAGCTTTTTTTCTAAATCTAAAATTTTATATTTAGAAGATTGTAATTGAAATTTTAGTTCCTTATTTTGAATTTTAACTTTATTGTTTTCTTCCATATATTTTTTCGCTGTTTTCTCCATAAGTTCCATTTGTACTTGTAATTTTTCTAATTTCTCTTTATCTTCTTTTATGGAATCATCTACAACTTTATCTTCTAAATTTTCTTCTAGTTTTTTATTTTTTTCTTTTTCTTCTTCTAATAGTTTTCTTATTTCTTCTATTTTTAAATTTTGATGATGCTGAATTTTTTTTAATTTATCTATTTCTAATTGTAAATTTTCTATTTGCTCTTCTTTTTTTAATCCATCATCTACAGCATTTATTGCTGTCAATATTGAAGCTGAAGAAGTACTCAATTTAGGATTATTATCAAGTATATCTGCTATTTTTTTATCCACATATCTAGCTACCTTGTGAAGATAATCCTCTTGTTCTTCCCCTTTTAAATTATACTCAACACCATTTATCTTAACCGTTATAATATTCATGAATACACCCTCTTAGATATTCCTATTATAAATGTTATTTACAATACTATTTACCAAAATAGGACTTATTATTTTATCTTTAAATCTTATTATAATTAGCTGTTTCCGTAATAATTAAAACTCGTTTAGCTATATTATTTGTCATAATCGCCTATAATAATTCTACCATAAAACACACATTTATAAAACAGGATTTTACCTTTAATCTCTAAGTTGTGCTCCTAACTTATGTTCTAGAGTTCTTACTATTTTGTCATGAACTTTATTTACCTCTGAATCTTTAAGAGTTCTTTGTGCATTTCTGTAAACTATGGAATATGCTATACTCTTCTTTCCTTCTGGTATTTGTTTTCCTTTATAAACATCAAATAGTTGTATACTTTCAAGTATATTTCCACCACCATTTTTAATAATATTTTCTATTTCTTGTACTAAAACTGTATCATCTACAATTACTGCTATATCTCTAGTTACTGCTGGAAATTTTGGTAATTGACTATATTCCTTTTTAACATTAGAATGCCTATATAAAACATCTAAATTTAATTCTGCTATATAACATCTTTCTTCTATATCATAGTTATCCTGTACATCTGGATGTATTTCTCCTAGCGTACCTACATAATCTTTCTTTATATAAAGTTCTGCAGTTCTTCCTGGATGAAAAGTAGGATTTTCTTCCTGTCTTTTTAATTTCCAATTATCTATACCTAATCCTCCTAGTATATTTTCTACTATACCTTTTAAGTTAAAATAATCTACAGCACCATATAATCCTATAGTAACAATATTCTTTTCTTCTGGAAGTTCTGTAGGATCTTCCTTTGGAATATATATCTTTCCAATTTCAAATAAAGAAGCATAATCATTGTTTCTTGAGTAGTTTCTACTCAAAGATTCCATCATAGAAGGTATTGTAGTGGTTCTCATTATACTAAAATCTTCTCCTAAAGGATTTTTTATCTTAACTACTTTTCTTAAGCTACTATCTTCTTTTAAACTAATCTTATCAAATACCTTTGGACTTACAAAAGAATAACTTATAGATTGGTTTAATCCACTTGCCATAAGTGTTTCTATAACCTTATCATCTAAACGTTGTTTTTCATTTTTTCCTGCTTGCATAGTAACACTCTTTATTGTAGTTATTGGAATATTATTGTATCCATATATTCTTGCTATCTCTTCTGCTATATCTTCTTTTATATTTAAATCACATCTAAAAGTTGGTACATGTACTTCTAAAATTTCTCCCTTTATTTCTGTATTAAGATCCAATCTATCTAAACATTCCTGCATTTCTTCTTTTGATATATCTGTACCTAAAAAATTATTTATCCAGTTACTATTTACTTCTAATATATGAGGTTCTAATTTGTTTTCATATACATCTACAGAACCTTCCATTACCTCTCCTGCACCTAGTTCTTGAATTAATTTACAAGCTCTATCCATAGCTAATTCCACTAAATTAGGATCTAAATCTTTTTCAAATCTAGAAGAAGCTTCTGTTCTTAATCCTAATTTTTTAGAAGATATTCTTATATTAGTTCCATCAAAATTGGCACATTCTAATATTATTTCTTTTGTATCTTCTTTTACTTCTGAATTTAAACCACCCATTATGCCAGCAACAGCTACAGTTCTATCTCCATCTTTTATATTAAGTATATCTACATCTAATTCTCTTTCTGTCTCATCTAGTGTAGTAAACTTTTCTCCTTCTTTCGCTCTTTCTACCACTATAGTATTTGTTCTTATTTCTTTTCTATCAAAAGCATGCATTGGTTGACCTAATTCTAACATTACAAAATTTGTTATATCTACTATATTGTTTATAGGTCTAACCCCTGCTTCTAGTAATCTTTCTTGCATCCAGCCTGGTGATTGATCTACTTTAACATTTTTAATGCCTCTTGCCATATATCTTCTGCAAAGAGTATCCTTTACTTCTACTCTTAAAGAGTTTTCTATATTCTCACTACATTTTGGAGCAAACTCTACTACTGGAATAGTATATTTTTTATTTAAAGTAGCAGCAGCTTCCCTTGCTATGCCTATTACACTTAAACAATCTGGTCTATTAGATGTAATTTCAAACTCTATAACAGAGCTTTCCATTTTTAATACCTTTTTTATGTCTTCTCCTACAGGTGTATCCTGATCTAGAATCATAAGCCCATACACAGGTTCATCCCCTGCTAGACCTAGTTCTTCTTCAGAGCAGAACATACCATTTGATACTTCTCCTCTTAATTTACCTTTTTTAATTTTTAACCCACCATGTAATGTAGACCCATGAAGAGCTACAGGAATTATATCCATCTCTTTCATATTTGTAGCAGCTGTAACTATTTGAATATTTTCGTCTTTGCCTATATCCACCTGGCAAATAGAAAGTTTATCCGCATCTGGATGTTTTGTTATTTCCATTATTTTTCCTGTAACTACATTTTGTATTTCATCACCTGTAGTTACAACTTCTTCCACCTTTGAACCTGATAATGTAAGTCTATCTCCTAATTCCTTTGGAGAAATATCTATATCTATATAATCATTTAACCATTTAACTGGAACTTTCATTTGTTATACCTCCTCGTATAATATAATTAATAAATACTTCATTTCCAACATATTTTATTTAAACTTCTATTTTATAAAACTAAACTATAAGTGGATATCTCTAATCCATCTATACTAGTAATATGTTGTAATTATTTAATTTTTTAAATTAAAATATAGCTTTAAAATTGATTTAAAAATCTCATATCACTTTCATATAAAAGTCTTATATCATCTATACCATATTTCATCATAACCATTCTGTCTACTCCGAATCCAAATGCAAATCCACTATAAACTTCTGGATCTATATTACAGTTTCTAAGCACTTGAGGATGAACCATTCCACAACCTAGAAGTTCAATCCAACCACTACCTTTACATACTTTACATCCTTCTCCATTGCATACAAAACATGTAGCATCCATTTCTGCTGAAGGTTCTGTAAATGGGAAATGATGGGGTCTAAACTTAGTTTTAACCTTATCTCCAAACATTCTTTTTGCAAATAATTCTAACGTACCTTTTAAGTCTGAGAAAGTTATTCCTTTATCTACTACTAATCCTTCCATTTGATAAAATATAGGTGAATGAGTAGCATCTACTGAATCAGAACGATAAACCTTTCCTGGAGCTATCATCTTAATTGGAGGTTTTTGATTTTCCATAGTTCTTATTTGTATTGGAGATGTTTGAGTTCTTAAAACCAAATTATCATTTATATAAAAAGTATCTTGTTCTCCTCTTGCTGGATGATTTTTAGGTATATTTAAGGCTTCAAAATTATACTTATCAAGTTCAACTTCTGGACCTTCTTCAATAGTGAATCCCATGGATATAAATATATCTTTCATACTTTCTAATGTTAAATCTAAAGGATGTCTTTTTCCTACCACTTGTTTTTTTCCTGGCATAGTTATATCTATAGTTTCATTTTCTAATCTCATAGATTTTTCTTTATTTTTTATATCAGAGAAAGCTTCTTTTATAGTTTCTTCTATATATGATCTTACTTCATTAGCAACTTTACCTACAACAGGTCTTTCCTCTTGAGATAAAGCTCCCATACCTCTTAATATTTGTGTAAGTTCACCCTTTTTTCCTAAATATCTTACTCTTATGTTTTCTAACTCGTCTTTACTTAAAGCTGTCTTTAATTCATTTATTGCACTATTTTTAATCTGTTCTAATTTTTGACGCATAACAATACTCCTTTCCATTTTCATATTTAATGTAAAAATTTTTATAACAAAAAAGCCCATCCCATAAAGGGACGAACTAAATCCGCGGTACCACCCTAATTAATATAAATAAAAATTTATATTCTCTTAGTCAGTGTTATCGATACTGTATCGCTAAAAGCTACTACTATTTCACTTTTAGAACTCAGAAGTGAACTTCAGCATAAAATATTTTAGGGGTTTTCAGCCTAAGACCCACATTCTCTTAAAAATATTTTAAACTTACTCTCTTCATCATAGTTTAATATTTTCTGTTTTTATCCTTTTCATAATTTTACATACTGTTTAGTTTTTTGTCAACACTCTTATTTATTAATTTGTCTTATTCTTTCAAAAGTCATTATAGAGCATGCCACTGCTACATTTAAAGATTCTGCTGCTCCAGGCATAGGAATTTTAACCTTTATATCACTAAGACTATTCAAATCCTCGCTTATTCCATTTCCTTCATTTCCTACTGCAATTATCATATTATCTTTCATATTTACATCATAAAAATTACTATTTGTATCTAATGAACTTACTAATAGCTTGAAGCCATTTCTTTGTAATGATTTTACTGTCTCTAAATTTTCATCTTCGATTATAGGAATATAAAAGATAGATCCCATAGTAGACCTTAATGTTTTTTCATTATATACATCTACGGTTCCTTTAGTTGTTATAATGCCTAAAGCTCCAGCAGCATGGGCAGTTCTTATTATAGTTCCCATATTACCTGGATCTTGAACTTTATCTACTAAAATATAAAAACCATTTTCCAAATCCAATTTCTCTGTTTTAAAATAGTTTATTACTGATACTATACCCTGAGGATTTTCTGTATTACTTATACTTTTTAAAACAGAATAATTAACCACATAAGTTTCTATATCATTATTTATATTATATTTTTTGTATAGTTTTTCTAATTTATTCAAGCTTTTTTCTTCTATAAAAACTTTATTTACGCTACTATTAGATTTCAATGCCTCTTCAAAAAATCTAAATCCTTCTACAATAAAACTTTTATTTTGCGTTCTATACTTTTTTTCTCTTAACTTTCTTACTTCTTTTATTAACTGATTATCTTTACTAGAAATCATTTCTTATATAATGCACCTCATTTTAATTTAGACTAATAAATTAAACTTTAGTAATAAATTAATTCATATTCGTAAAATCAGCATTAATTATTAGTCTACATTCAAAATTTCTACCTTAGTAAGATCTTCTTCACTGCCTATAGCAACTATTATATCTCCTGACTCTATTGTGTCTTCTGCCACTGGTGATACATTAATTTCTTCTCCTCTTTTTAAAGCAACTACATTAATGCCATAATTAGCTCTTATATTCAATTCGTTAAGAGTTTTTCCATGCCATATCTTTGGAATTACTATTTCTGCTATGCTATAATTCGGAGACAATTCTATATAATCTAATATATTAGTAGAAACTAAATTATGAGCAACTCTAACTCCCATATCTCGTTCTGGGAATACTACTCTATCTGCTCCTATTTTATATAATACTTTAGCATGTATCTCAGTATTTGCCTTAGCTATTATATATTTTACTCCCATTTCTTTTACTAGTAAGGTAGCCATAGTACTAGCCTGTATATCTGATCCTATAGTTATAACAGCCACATCAAAATTTCTTATTCCTAAAGCTCTTAAACTATTTTCATCTGTAGCATTCATTTGTACTGAGTGAGTAACACTATCTGATATACTCTGAACTATATCATCACTTGAATCGATAGCCAATACATCATTTCCTAAAGTATATAAAGTTTTCGCAACGGAAGTACCAAATCTTCCAAGGCCTATGACAACAAATTGCTTTTTTCCCATAATAACACCTCTAACCTACTAATATTTTTTCTTCTGGATATTTAATAGAACTATTTTTTAGCTTTCTTGCAAAAGCTATAGCTAATGTTAACGGTCCAACTCTACCTGCATACATAGTCAATAGTATAACTACTTTTCCAATAGCGCTTAATTTAGTAGTTAAGCCTAAAGTTATCCCTACTGTCCCAAAGGCTGATGTGGCTTCATACAAATAGTATTCAAAAGGAAACTTTACCTCTGTTATTGATAATATCATAGTAACTGTAATAACTAAAGTTAAACTTATAATAGTTATAGCTAAAGCCCTATACACAATTTCTTTGCTTATTCTTCTTTTATTTATTTCTGTATCTTGCTTTCCTTTAACTACACAAACTACTGTCATTATAAGTACCCCGGCAGTTGTAACTTTTATACCTCCTGCTGTGGATCCTGATGCTCCCCCTATAAACATTAAAATTATTGTTAAAAACTTTCCTGCCATAGTCATATCCGATGTAGATATTGAATTAAATCCTGCAGTTCTTGGAGTAACAGCAGCAAAAAAAGATGACAATACCTTGTTTCCAAAAGTCATATTAGCCATAGTTCCTGGATTTCTACTTTCAAATATGAACATTAATACAGTTCCTACGCTTAATAATAAAGCTGTAGCAGAAAGTACTAATTTAGAATGAGTGGACAATTTTCTATGACCTTTATAATGATATATTTCATACCATACATAAAATCCTAGTCCACCTATTATTATTAAAAATGCTATAACTAAAATTATAACAGTATTATCATAAACCCCTGTTAAGCTATTAAAATTACCAAAAAGATCAAAACCTGCATTACAAAAAGCTGATATAGAATGAAAAATACTATAATATAAACCCTTAGCTAATCCATATTTAGGAATAAATTGAGTGGATAATAAAAGTGCTCCTCCTCCTTGTATAGAAAGCGTAAATAATAATATATACCTTGCCATTTTAACTAAACCCTGTATATTAAAAGTATTTAATGCTTCTTGCATAACAAGTCTTTCTTTTAATGTTATCTTTTTTCCTACCAATAAAGCAAGTAAAGTTGCAAAGGACATAAATCCTAGTCCTCCCACCTCTATAAGAAGCATAATAACGGTTTTACCAAAATATGTCCAATGTGTTCCCGTGTCCACTACTATCAGTCCTGTAACACAAACTGCAGATGTAGATGTAAATAGGCAATCTAAAAAAGGAGTTCTTTGCCCGGTTTGTGATGAAATAGGTAAACTAAGTAGTATAGCACCTACAAATATTACTATGGCAAATCCAATAGCTAATATTTGAACTGGGGTAAATCTCCTTCTCATATGCGGTATTTTCATTTACTTTTTCTCCCTCCTACTTAAAAGATAAACTCATTATAGCACTTATGACCATTTTGTCAATTTTACAAAATATTAAAAAATACGGCTATTTAAGCCGTATTAATTCTTATAATTTAAATATTAAGCATTTAATTGTTTTTTAGCTACATCTACTAATTCAGCAAATGCTTTTGGATCATTTATAGCTATTTCTGAAAGCATTTTTCTGTTTATATCAATTCCTGCATTCTTTATTCCATTCATGAATTTTGAATATGAAAGTCCGTTCATTCTTGTAGCAGCGTTTATTCTTGCTATCCATAACTTTCTATAATCTCTTTTCTTTAATTTTCTTCCTACATAAGCATTTCTTAATGCTCTTATAACTGATTCATTTGCTGTTTTAAATAACTTGCTCTTTCCACCATAGTATCCTTTTGCAAGTTTTAATACTTTTTTATGACGTTTACGAGCATTCATTGCTCTTTTTACTCTTGCCATCCCAAACTACCTCCTTTGTGCTCCTATTATTATAGGTATGGTAATACCTTCTTCATTACTTTTTCTTGACTTTCTGAAACGTATCCAGCTTTTCTTAAATTTCTTTTAGTCTTTCTGCTTTTCTTTGTTAATATATGACTTTTAAAAGCTTTAGCTCTCTTTAACTTACCTGTTCCAGTTACTTTAAATCTTTTTGCTGCAGCCCTTTTTGTTTTCATTTTTGGCATTGTGATTTCCTCCCCTCGTTATTACGCTTTTCTTGGCGCTAATATCATTATCATATTTCTTCCTTCTAGTTTAGGTGCTTTTTCCATAACACCAAGTTCTTCTACTTTTTCATAAAAGGATTTTAATATTTTATTTCCTTTAAAGGAATAATCAGCTTCTCTACCTCTGAATCTAACAGTTACTTTAACTTTATTTCCTGCATTTAAAAATTTCCTAGCATTATTAGCTTTAATTTCTATGTCATGTGCTTCTATAGTTGGACTTAGTCTAACTTCTTTTATGTTTATAACCTTTTGATTCTTTTTAGCTTCTTTGTCTTTTTTAGTTTGTTCATATAAGAATTTACCATAATTCATTATTTTACAAACTGGTGGTTTTGCAGTTGGAGCTATAAGTACTAAGTCTAGTTCCTTTTCATCTGCAAGCTTTTGCGCCTCACTTGAAGACACTACTCCTAATTGTTCTCCCTCGCTACCTACAAGTCTTACTTCTTTTTCACGGATTTGTTCATTCATAAGATAGTTTTTGTTAATAATCTTCACCTCCAAAAATATTAGACCGAAAACACTTAACAATTTTCATGTATAATAAATAAAAGACGGCATAAGCCGTCTTTATAAACAATAATACAAATTAAATTTATATACTCCAACCTTACTAGCTACGCTGTAAGGTGAGAAACGGCCTGTTTCTACTTACATAAAATATTATTAAGTTATAGTTAACCTAAAGTTAACTAACAAATAAGATTATACTATGAATATATTAACAAGTCAATATTTTTTTATAAAAATTTAAATTCCTTTATTATTATAGATTAATTTATTTTTAGTTAGCTTTGTCCTTAATTTCATTCTTTATTTTTTCTATAAATTCTTCTAAGGATATAGCCCCTAGATCTCCATCTTTTCTACTTCTTACAGCAACTTTTCCTGCTTCCACTTCTTTATCTCCAAGTATTAGCATATATGGAACTTTTTGAAGTTGAGCTTCTCTTATCTTGTACCCTATTTTTTCATTTCTTGTATCAATTTCTACCCTTATATTATTTTCTTTAAGAGTTTCTTCAACTTTCTTTAAATAATCATATTGACTATCAGTTATATTCATTAATTTAACTTGTACTGGAGCTAGCCATGTTGGGAATGCACCTGCATATTGTTCTATTAATATACCTATAAATCTTTCAACACTTCCATATATAGTTCTATGAACCATAACAGGTCTGTGTTTTTCACCATCTGCACCTATATAAGATAAATCAAATCTTTCTGGCATTTGGAAATCAAGTTGAATAGTTCCACATTGCCATGTTCTGCCTATACAATCCTTTAAATGGAAATCTATCTTTGGACCATAGAAAGCACCGTCACCTTCATTTACTCTATATTCTTTTCCTATAGAATCTAAAGCTTCTCTTAAACCATTAGTTGCTATTTCCCAATCTTCGTCGCTTCCCATAGAATCTTCTGGTCTTGTTGAAAGTTCTACAAAATATTCAAATCCAAATAGTTTATAGAATTTATCTATCAATTTAATTATTCCTACTACTTCTTCTTTTATTTGTTCTTTTGTCATATATAAATGAGCATCATCTTGAGTAAAACATCTTACTCTCATAAGTCCATGTAGTGCTCCTGATAGTTCATGTCTATGGACTATTCCTAATTCTGAAAGTCTTAATGGAAGATCTCTATAAGAATGCATAGAATTTTTATAAACTAGTATTCCACCTGGACAATTCATAGGTTTTATTGCATAATCACCATCATCTATATTAGTAAAATACATATTTTCTTTATAGTGATCCCAGTGACCTGATTGATGCCATAAGGCTTCATTTAATATTAATGGTGTTCTTATTTCTTGATATCCTGCTTTTGTATGCTCTTCTCTCCAAAAACTTTCAAGAATATTTCTTACAATCATTCCCTTTGGATGAAAGAATGGGAACCCTGGTCCTTCTTCATGTATGCTAAATAAATCTAATTCTTTACCTAATTTTCTGTGATCTCTTTTTTTAGCTTCTTCAAGCATATTTAAATATTCGTCTAACTCACTTTTTTTAGTAAAGGCTGTACCATATATCCTTTGAAGCATTTTATTATTTTCATCGCCTCTCCAATAAGCTCCAGCTAGAGATAACAATTTTACTGATTTAACCTTTCCTGTAGATGGTACATGAGGTCCTGCACATAAATCTGTAAAATCTCCTTGTTTATAGAAAGATATAACTTCTCCTTCTGGTAGATCTTCTATAAGCTCTACCTTATAATCCTCATTCTTTTCTTTCATAAGCTTTATTGCTTCTTCTCTTGGTAATTCAAATCTTTCTAACTTATGATTTTCCTTTATTATTTTTTTAATTTCTGCTTCTATTTTTTCTAGCATTTCTGGTGTAAAAGTAAAATCTGCTTCAAAATCATAATAAAAACCAGTGTCTATAGCAGGCCCTATAGCTAATTTTACTTCTGGGTATAATCTTTTAACTGCTTGAGCTAACATATGTGAACCAGTATGTCTTAAAGCCCATTTACCCATTTCATCTTCAAATGTTAAAATTTCTAAACTACTATCTTTGTGTAGCTCAGTCATTAAATCCACAGTTTCTCCATCTATTTTAGCTGCTAAAGCTTTTTTATAAAGAGCTGGACTAATTTTCATAGCAATATCAGATATTTTTATTCCTTCTTCAAATTCCATTACTTTGCCATCTTTTAATGTGATTTTTATCATAAAATTGTCCTCCTTCAAATAAAAAATTACAAATAAAAAAACCCGTCCCAACACATGGGACGAGTGTATTTTCGTGGTTCCACCCAATTTAATAGCAGTGCACTACTATTATCTCTTTATCCTTTAACGCAGGAAACGGTTATACTTACTCAATTCAGTATACAACTCTAAGGTGGTTTTCAATAGAACTTATTCAGAAAATCTTTCAGCCTATGGATTTTCTTCTCTTTGAATAGTAATCTATTTACTCTTCCTTTTCATAGTTTATAAATCTATTTTTAATTTAGATACATTATATTAGCTATAGAGATAAATGTCAATACCCTAATACTCTTTTATAGAATTTATTAAAGTTTATTATAAGTATGCTTTAATTTGATAGGCTTATCATGATTATAGATATTAACTCTCTCTTCAAAAACATTCTTTATAGTATTAATTAATTCCTTATTTGTACAATTTTCAATATTATATATATTAATTTCTTTAGGTACATTAGTTATAAGCCAACTTATAAGCATATCATCTACAGATATATTTTCTACATATTTAACATCGGAAATTTCTATATAGACTTCCTCTGTTAAATCATTTCCCTCAGAATCTTTTAATGTATATTTTCCAGTAGGATCTATTAATATATTTAGTTTGTCTAATTTACTTTCCTCTATCTCTACAAAATATTTTAATAATTTTATAAATTCATTGTATTCCTTATCTACCATATACTTCTCTACTATTTTTTCTACTATACCTTTTATATCTATAAATAATTCTCTGCATCTAAAAGTTAAAAAACCATCTATGTTTATTTCATTATTTTCGTCAATGCACTTCTTTATTTTTTTTATTATTTCATTTTTTTTATTTAAACAATAAATAGAATCTTCTATATATCTTTTATCCTTATCTTTCAAAACATCAGAAATTTTTTCTAATAATTCTTCTGTTTCTTCCCTCTTTAAAAAGAAATATGCATCTGTTATAAATTTATTAAGTTCTACTTTGATAAATCTATCTATAGTTGTATCATACAATATATCAACTAGGTGATCATTAATCGAATTTATAACTTTTTTATCCAAAAATTTTTCTTCACAGTATATTTTTATGAAGTGAGTTTTATCTTCTATATTTTCTGACAATCCTATTACCACATCTCTTGACTGAAAATATTCCTTTAATTTTACTAATTTATCAATCAAATCTTCTCTTTCATTATTATAGATCATTGTAAATAACAACATAATCTCACTCCTTTCCTTAAAAATAGTATGTGTTTAAAATAAATTCATATACTAAACAATTATAAAAAAATATCGACATATTACTTAATATGTTGAAAATTTTTTCAAATAAAATTAATATAATATTTAGCATATATTTTAAGGAGAATTATTTATGAAAATAGCTTTAGTGGATAACAGAATTTCTAATGAAGAAAAAAACAATTTAGAAAAAAGGAATATAAAAGTGATATTGTGCCCTTCTACCCCACTTTTATATCCAGCTGTATGTGGTCATCCTGACATGTTATTGCACATAATAGATAATAAAAATATTATTTTACATAAAAATATAGATAAAGAATTTGTAGAATCATTAAAAAGTTTAGGAATTAATGTTATATTATCTAATAACTTTTTAGAAGATAAATACCCTAAAGATATAATGCTAAATGCATTAAATATTGGGAATATATTTATGCATAAATTAAATTATACAGATCCTAATCTAATTTCTTTAGTAAAACATAAAAAATTATTAAATGTTAACCAAGGATACTCTAAATGTTCTACTGCTATAGTTTCAGAAAATGCCGTGATAACCAGCGATATGAAAATAGGAAAAATACTTAAAGAGAATAATATAAATGTACTATTATTACCACCAGGAGATATAATTTTACCTGGTTTAGATTATGGATTTATCGGAGGTACCTGTGGACTTTTAGATAATAATAAGCTTGCTTTTTATGGAAACTTAAATATGTATAAATATGGTGATAAAGTTCTAAACTTTTTAAAAAAACATAATGTAAAGCCTATATTTTTAAGTAAAGATAAATTAATAGATAGGGGTAGCATTTTTTGTATAGATATTAAGTAAGATTTATTCTTCTGCTTTCTCCAGCTTAATATAAGAACCCTGCTTAACTTCATGGAAGTATTTAAACTGAATTAAGATTTAATTTTAATATAGTAAATATAAAAATACACATCATAAACATATAAATTTGTTTATAACGTGTATTTTTTGTTATCCTTATTAAAATTAAATATATTTTATTTTGAAATACTCTATTTTGTTTACTTCATTTCTATTTTTTCAAATATACCTTTAGATAATAATATTCCTACAAAACTAATAAGACAATTATATAAAATCATAGCAAAATACATAGAAACTGTTCCAAATAATCCTTTATACTTAAAAGAAAGTACTACAGATATTATTATTCCTGGTAATACTACTATTATTAATAAAATAAATTTTAATGTGGCTTCTACAACTTTACTAATATTACCACCAAAAAATCTTCTTAAAACTAAATCCACATATACAAATATTGCTCCAAAACTTACATAGGTTAATGTAGCTAACAATATAACCATAGGATTAGTTTTAAATATAATACCACAAATTAAAAATAATACAAAACCATCCACAAAATTTTTAATATGGTTAGTAAGGGTAGCATAAAAAACTTTAATTCCTGAATTTTCTGGGATTAAGTATATATAAGGTTTAGACAGTTCTTCAGCCCATTTACCTTGAAACGTAAATATTAAGAGCATATATATTGCAAAATACATTACTGTATTTATATTTCCATTTTTATTATTCATAAAAAATCCGAAAACTAAGGAGCTTAGTCCCATTATTAAGGTCACCTTATCTACAAAGAAAAATCCACTTCTTTTATACTCTAAGACTTGCCTTTCAAATATGCTTTTTGCTCCCTTTGATTTTAATATTCCCATAACATTTTTTCTCTTTATAGGTTTATTTAAATCCACATTTCCTTTACCTTTTTTTGCTCTTTCTATTTTTCTTTCATTAACCTCTGTAACTGACATAGCATCTTCATAATAATCTGTCTTTAAAATATAAACTATATATATTATGAGAACTATGGATAAAAGTACTCCTAATAGATTTATAAAAAATGTTTTATTTATACCTTCTATAGCAGCATTAAATATATTTATATTCCATCCTATAAAAGGTATTTTAGAAAATATATCTAGCCCTAAAAAAGCTGTAAAAGCTAATTTTATAGATTTAACTTTAAATAACATCCATAAAAAACCTGCTCCAAATAATCCTAATAATAAATTAAGAATATTTTTTATAATATTTCTATATTTTTCTTCCTTAGCAGCTATAGAATATATTAATACAGCTATAGTTGAATAAGAAAACATTAACGTAAATATACCTACTACTACAGGTATAGCACCATTCTGTTTTATAGGAAATAAATTATAAAGATTAGGTATTTGAAATAAAAGCAATACTATCATCATTATACTTTTATATAATTCTTTTAAGAATCCATAAAGCAATACTCTTTGAGATGGTATAGGAGCTGTAAACAAAAAATTTACATCACTTAATCTAAAAAAACTTTTTCCCTTTTTAGTACCTGTATTAATAGCACTAAATACTGCATATAAGGTTGCTATAGTAACTATGGCATTAAAAAATTCTTTACCATCTTTTATCCTCTTATTCCCGCTTGATTCTGGAGATACAATTAAAACAAAAACTAAAAGAGCTATAAAAAGAATATATAATATAGCTTTAGCCGGCTTATTCTTTAATTGTTTAAAATAATTTTTTATACTTTTTCTAACTATGTAACTAAGTGATCCCATATTAGCCCTCCGTTACTTCAAAAAATATTTCTTCTAAAGACTCATTTTTATCAATTAATTCTTGCTTAGTTCTAGCAAAAACTATATTTCCTTCTTTCATTATTAATGCCTTATCCCATATTTCTGATATACTGTCTATTATATGAGTGCTAATAATTACTGCTGTTCTCTTTTCTTTTAATTCTAAAAAAACTTTTTTTAATTCTTTTATAGCTTTAGGATCTAATCCTATCATAGGTTCATCAAATAATATAACCTTTGGATTAGTAATTAGAGCTGCACATATACTAACCTTTTGCTGCATACCCTTTGACAGCTCTGAACCTAATTTATCTTTTTTGTCCCACAAATCAAACCTTTTTAACATATGTTCTGCTTTGTCTTTATAATCCTGTATCTTGTAAGCATTAGCCATATACTCCACATGCTCATAAACAGTTAATAAATCATATAAAGCTGGCACCTCTGGTACATAGGCAAATTTAGATTTAGCTTCTAAACTTTTATTGTTTTTACCACAAATACTTATTTCCCCTTGAAATTTTAAAAGGCCTGCAATAGCTTTTATACTTGTACTTTTCCCTGCTCCATTTGGTCCTAAAAGTACTGCTATCTCCCCTTCATTAACATCAAAAGAAACATTGTTTACTGCTTTAAATTTATTATAATTTTTACATAATCCTTTTACAACAAGCATTATTTATCCCCCTCAAAATAAATTTTAACAAAAAAATATTAATATATGTTAATTATAAAACTTTTATATAATATGCATATTGCCAGAATACGGTTTAAAATCTATATTTGAAAATATATTATAAAATAATCTAGACTGTCAAGTGATATAATCAAAACAGTGACTAAAGTAATTTTTATTATTAACCATACTACATTCACATTCACTCATACTATATATTAATTTATACATTTAATACTGTTACCTTCAACTAAGAATTTGACTTCTTTTTTATACTTATTATAAGCATAAAAAAAAGAGATAATATTCAAATATTATCTCTCTTTGGAGGCGCCACCCAGATTTGAACTGGGGATAAAGGCTTTGCAGGCCTCTGCCTTACCACTTGGCTATAGCGCCAAAAAATTATGGAGCGGAAGACGAGATTCGAACTCGCGACGTTCACCTTGGCAAGGTGACGCTCTACCACTGAGCCACTCCCGCAATCTGGTGGCTCGACCAGGAATCGAACCAGGGACACGAGGATTTTCAGTCCTCTGCTCTACCGACTGAGCTATCGAGCCATATGGCGACCCAGAAGGGGCTCGAACCCTCGACCTCCGGCGTGACAGGCCGGCACTCTAACCAACTGAGCCACTGGGCCGTATTTGGTGGGCACAACAGGGCTCGAACCTGTGACCCCCTGCTTGTAAGGCAGATGCTCTCCCAGCTGAGCTATGCGCCCTCACCAATTACAATAATCATTATATTATAATTGGGCACTAATGTCAACTAATAATTAATCAATATTATTTTTCATTATAATAATTTTCTAAAATACTTTCAATCTCATCATGACTAAAAACATATGCTTTATTACAAAAATGACATTTTAATTCTTCCTCTTTGCCTTCATTATATATTTCTTTTAAATCCTTTTGTCCTATACTAACCAACGCTCTTTCTACCTTTTCTCGTGAACAATCACATCTATATTCTGGTACTATGCTTTCTAATATATTTAAATCCATATCTTCAAATATGTATTCTAATATTTCCTCTATCGTCATTCCCTTTGAAATCATTTCTGTAATAGAAGGTATTTCTTCTAATCTATAACTTATTAAATCTGCTAACATTTCATCAGCTCCAGGCATCATTTGTATTATAAATCCACCAGCTGATTTTATAGATAAATCTTTATCTACTAATACTCCTAAACCTACCGCTGAAGGTGTTTGTTCTGATACTGTATAATAATAAGCTAAATCTTCTCCTATTTCTCCAGTATATATAGGAACCTGCCCTATATAAGGCTCTTTCAATCCCATATCTCTTATAACTAACAAGTTCCCATTCTTACCTATAATTCCACTTACATCTAATTTTCCCTTGCTATTTGGCTCTATATCTGCCGTAGGATTACCTATATATCCTTTAACATGCCCATCTGCATAGGATGTAACTACAACTCCTTTAGCAATACCACCACCATGAATTTGTAATGTTAAAGTGTCCTTTTCTGATTTTAATGTAGTTCCCATTAATGCTCCTGCTGTAAGCATTCTTCCTAAAGCAGCTGCTGCTGTTGGAGCACAATTATGTAATTTTACTCCTTCATTGACTAATTCTGTTGTTATTGCGCCTATTATTCTTACCTGTCCATCCTTAGCAATGGCTTTTACTAATCTATCTTTCATTTAAATTCACCTAACCTTCATAATTTTAATTTGAAAACTATTTAGTCAATATATAAACTATTCTTTCTGTTTTTTCTTCAATTTTTTTATCCTCATAATTGTCTAAAGTTCTTAATATTTTAAATCCATTATTTATTATAATTTCTTCTATTTCTTCTTCTTTATAAGCTCTTTCTTTGTGTTCTTCATCAAATCTTATATAATCATTTTCATCTTCTCTTATAAAGAATGTGATATCCATATTGGTAATATTATTTTCTGTAGAGTTTCTCCATATATATGTAATCTCTTCATCATCATAACTAAAGAGGTTATTTCCTAAAATATTATTTAATTTATAGTAAGAGTTTATATCAAATATAAATAATCCATCTTCTTTCAAATGATTGTATACATTTTTAAATAGATTATTTAATGATTTTTTTTCTAATATATAATTTATACCGTCCAAACAACAGGTTATTAAATTAAATGTTTTATTTAATTTTAAATCACATATGTTTTGACATACTAATTTACCTTTTATATTATTTTCTCTAAACTTATTCTCAGCTTCAGTTAACATATCATAAGAAAGATCTACTGCCCACACATCTTTAAAATACGGTGATACTTGTAATGTTAAATTTCCAGTACCACAAGCTAAATCCAAATAATCTATTTTACATAAATTAAACTCATCACATATATTTGTTATAGTTTTAGCCCATTTTTCATAGTCTATATCCTCATTTATAAGTTCATCATATATATGGGCAAATTCTCTATAACATTCCATTTCTAAACTCTCCTTAATTTATAAAAATATACTTACCTAATAAATATTATATACTTTTATTAGGTAAGTCAATAGATTAGTGCTTCTATTGCATACTATTTTTAATTTCACTCATCATTAATATTTCTTCATTTTTAGGAAGTTTAAGCTCTTTTTTTCTTTTGGTCATTATGCCCCCTATTCTTCCAGTTTCTTCTGAGGTTAGTCCTCCCCATCCTAATTGGTCTACTTTATCTTGTAGGCCAAGCTCTATTGCTATTTCGTACTTCATTTTTTCTCTTAATTTTTCTTCTTTAGTAAGCTCCTTGTTAGCTTTAATTTTGGATTTTATTACCTTTTTTAAAGGAGTCTTTGTCATTTAAATCCCTCCATACAAATAATTTATTATTACTATTATTTGCCTTGCAGGGGTATTTTATACTATTATAAAAAGAGACTAAAATACTAGCTTCTTCTTTATTATATATTATTTACTTTCTCTTCTTCATTAATATTATAATTTTATTATAATTAAATTTATTTTATAAAATTATACCTTTTATATTTATACCTTTTACATTCAAACAGTTCAGACATAAATTTAAAGAGAAGTATCTCAAAATACATACAATTTTGAAATACCCCTCTTTTTAAGTTTATTGTTATCATCTATACCATATACATATTTTTTAATCAAATAAATGACAAGCTACAAAATGATCCTTTTCTATTTCTTTAAGTTTTGGTTTTTCTTTTTTACAAATTTCCTTTGCATATTTACATCTTGCTGCAAATTTACATCCTGGTTTAGGATTTATAGGACTTGGAACTTCTCCATGAAGCGTAATTCTTTCTCTATCTTTTCCTACCTTAGGATCTGGAACAGGTATTGCAGATAATAAAGCTTTAGTATAGGGATGAAGTGGATTTTCATATAATTCTTGGCTATTAGACAACTCTACCACATTCCCCAGATACATTACCCCTACTCTATCAGATATATGCCTTACCATAGAAAGATCATGAGCTATAAACAAATAAGTAAGTCCTAACTTATTTTGAAGGTCTATAAGCAAGTTTACAAC
The DNA here is from genome assembly GCF_054768115.1 of Clostridium sp. CTA-6. Taxonomy (NCBI): domain Bacteria; kingdom Bacillati; phylum Bacillota; class Clostridia; order Eubacteriales; family Clostridiaceae; genus Clostridium; species Clostridium sp. CTA-6. Next base: position 49,355 of record NZ_BAAAAU010000015.1, on the reverse strand, counting down.
CTGTGCTTGTATAGATACATCCAAAGCTGATATAGGTTCATCGCACACTATAAACTTAGGTTCTATAGCTAAAGCTCTTGCTATTCCAATTCGCTGTCTTTGTCCACCTGAAAATTCATGTGGAAATCTAGAGGCATGTTCTTTATTTAATCCAACTAAACTCAACAGTTCATATATTTTATCTAGCCTTTCTCTTCCCGTATAAATTTCATGAATATCTATACCTTCGCCTATTATATCCGCAACTGTCATTCTTGGATTTAATGAAGCATAGGGATCTTGGAAAATTACTTGTGCTTCTTTAGTAAACTCTCTTTTTTCTTTTTTACTAAACTTGTGAATATTTACACCTTCAAATCTAACTTCTCCCTCCGTAGCTTCATATAAACCTAATATAGTTCTTCCACAAGTAGTTTTACCACAGCCTGATTCTCCAACAAGCCCTAAGGTTTCCCCCTTTCTTATATCAAAACTTACCCCATCTACAGCTTTTAAAATAGCATTTTTTCCAACTTTAAAATGTTTTTTTAAATTTCTAACCTCTATTAAGTTTTCATTCCCCATTATTTTTCACCTCCAGATAAAAAAGAGCTATGAACTTTAGGTGACATAGGATTCTGTAACCAGCAAGAAACTTCATGAGTTTCTGTTAGCTTTGTTACTTCTGGCGTCTGTTCTTTACATATTTTCATACAATGTTCACATCTTGATGCAAAAGGGCATCCTTTTGGTGGTTTAATTAAATCTGGAGGAGTTCCTTCTAAGGAGTAAAGCTCTCCCTTATGCTTTGTATCCAATCTTGGTACTGATTGAAGCAATGCCCAAGTATAGGGATGCTTTGGCTCATAAAATATTTCATCTGTAATTCCTCTTTCTATAATTTGCCCTGCATACATAACTTGTATTCTATGAGCCGTGTCCGCGACCACTCCTAAATCATGAGTTATCATTATAACTGCTGTATTTAATTTTTTTTGCAAATCCCCTATAAGATCCATTATCTGAGCTTGAATAGTTACATCTAATGCTGTAGTAGGCTCATCTGCTATGAGTATTTTAGGATCACAGGCTAAGGCTATAGCTATCATAGCTCTTTGTCTCATCCCCCCTGAAAATTCATGAGGATATTGATTAGCCCTTTTTTCAGCATTAGGTATATTAACTAACTTCAATATATTAACAGCTTCTTTGAAAGCTTCTGATTTATTCATCCCCCTATGAATAATTAAACTTTCAGCTATTTGTTTTCCAACTTTCATTGTAGGATTAAGAGATGTCATAGGATCTTGAAATATCATACTTACATCAGCACCCCTTAACTCTCTCAATTCCTGTTCCTTCATATTTAATATATTTTTATCATTAAAAATTATTTCTGATCCTTCTTTAATTTCTCCTGGTGGTTCTTGTATTAATCTCATTATAGCCTTAGCTGTTACAGTTTTCCCACAGCCTGACTCTCCAACTATAGCAAGGGTTTCTCCTTTGTTAAGATGAAAGTTTATATTTCTAACAGATTGTACTTCACCTGCATAGGTATGATAAGAGACTCTTAAATTTCTTACCTCTAATATTCTTTCCATCATATCCCCCTCCTTTATTGACGCATCTTAGGATCAAGAGCATCCCTTAATCCATCACCTAGCAAATTAAATGATAGCATAGTCAAACTTATAAATAAAGCAGGGAAAAACAGTTGATAAGGGTAGAACATTAGGTTTGGTTGCGCCGCTGATGCCAAAGATCCCCAACTAGTATTTGGTGATTGTATACCTAGTCCTATATAGCTTAAAAAAGCTTCTCCAAATATAAATGATGGAACATCTAAAGTAATATTAACAATTAATATACCCATAGTATTTGGTAGTAAATGTTTCTTTATTATTCTTGAAGGTTTAGCACCTAAAGCTTGAGCTGCTAACACATACTCTTGTTCTCTTATTTGTAGAATTTGTCCTCTTATTATTCTAGCCATACCGCACCAACCAGTTATAGTCATTGCTATTACTAAAGATATAACCCCTTTTCCTAATATAAGAGAAATTATAATAACAACTATTAAATAGGGAACACTTAACAATATCTCTACTATTCTCATCATTATATCATCAACCATTCCACCAAAATAACCGGATATTCCACCATATATAACTCCAATTGTCATTTCTATAATAGTTCCTAAAATTCCTATTATTATAGAAACTCTTCCACCCTTCCATACTCTAGCAAATATATCCCTACCTAACATATCTGTTCCAAACCAATGATCAGAATTAGGTTTCATATTTACAATATTAGAATCTGTAGCCCAATATTTATATGGGGTTAAATAGGGTCCTATTATTGTCATTAAAGCTATTAATATAAGTAATATCAATGACCCTATGGCCACCTTGTTTTGCTTTAGTCTTCTCCAAGCATCCTGCCAGTAAGTTATATTAGGTCTATTTATTTCATTAGATGCATTTTTGTCTATTCCTATTATTTCAAATTTATCTTTACTTATTTCAGCCATTTTTTCTCCCCCCTTATCATTTTGAGTTTGTAATCCTAATTCTTGGATCTATAATTCCATATAATATGTCTACAATTAATAAAGAGAATATATAAAGGGCAGCCATAAATACAGTAAGCCCCATAATCATAGAATAATCCATATTATTTACAGCTCCTACAAAAGAACTGCCTAATCCTGGTATACCATATATACCTTCAATAACAAAGGATCCCGTTAATATACTTGCTATTTGAGGTCCTAATATAGTTATGCTAGGCAAAATAGCATTTCTTATTATATGTTTCCAAACTAAAGAAACCTTTGATACACCCTTTGCTTTTGCTGTCAATATATAATCCTGTCCTAGAACATCTAAACATTCATTCCTCATATATCTTGCATATATAGCTAAAGGACTTAAACTTAAAGCTATAGTTGGCAGTATAGTATACTTTGCACCACCCCAACCAGTAGTTGGCAATATCATAAATTTAACTGTAAATATATATTGAAGTAGTGCTGCAAAAACGAAACTTGGTATAGAAACACCAATTAAAGCTAAAAACATCACTATATAATCTGGCCATTTGTTCCTTTTAAAGGCTGCCACAACCCCTAATATTATTCCTAATGCAAACCCTAAGAATACTGCTTGAATACCTATTCGTGCTGATGCTGGCAATCCATCTTTTATAACTGTATTTACACTTCTTCCTGCAAAAGCTAAAGAATCTCCTAAATCACCTTTTAATAAATTTTTCATATAAACTGCGTATTGCGTTGTTAATGGTTTATCTAATCCATATTTAGCATAATAATTAGCTCTTATTTGTGGTGGTAATCTTTTAGCACTAGATGCTAATGGATCTCCGGGTATAGTATGCATTAATACAAAAGTTATAGTTATTACTATCCATAAAGTAAGCAGCATATATCCTAATCTTTTTAAGATATACTTAAACATCTTTACCCCTCCCCAATATATTTTTATGTAACTTATAACAGCAGAGCCATTAAAAGGCTCTGCTGCATAAAATCATACTATTGCTCCCTACCTTCCGTATAGGCATATTTAACATCATATAAAGAACCGAATTGTGGAACCATTATTCCCTTTACATATTTTCTTTGATAAATATTTCTAGCTCTATAAACTGCTGGTGCTATTACAGCATCTTCATATAATAATATTTGTTCAGCTTCTTTAAATAGTTTCATTCTTTCTTCATTCTTTTCTTCTGGTAGCAATGCAGCTTTTTTAATTAATTCATCATATTTCGTATTTGAGTAATTTGTTGGAAGCGCTTTGGCCCCAGTCATCCACAAATCAAATTCTGTCATAGGATCATCATAATCTCCTGTCCAAGCCATACCAGATATTTCATATTCCGCATTATTTATTCTCTTCATGTATACTGGCCATTGAACATATTCTATATTTACTTTAACCCCTAAAGCTTTTTGATACATCTCTTGGAAAAATTCGCAAATTTCTTTTTGTTGATCACTTGTAGAGCCTGTTAAATAGTTTACTGTTACTTTACTTGGATCCGAATCCATTCCTAATTCTTTTAATCCTTCAATTAAAAGTTTCTTTGGATCTTTATTTTCTTCTTTTAATTTCTTAATTGGTTCTTCTCCTACTTCTTTCCTAAATTCTTTATCTCCTATCTGTAATGAAGGTGGCACAAACCCATAGGCTGGTGTAAAATCATTTTTAAATAAAGTTTTTGAAACCTCTTCTCTATTAACTGCTAAAGAAAAAGCTTTTCTTACTTTAGCATTACTGAACAATTTAACCTTTTGATTAAAGAATTCAATATTCGTTGCTGGTTCAATAACTTTTTTCACTTCAAATTTATCAGCTTTTTTGAACTTTTCTTTCCACTCTGGCTTTTGAACATTACTGAAATCTATTCCTCCATTTAGGAGCTCTTGCATTCTAGCAGATTCATTATTTATAATTTTCATATGAACATTATTTAGTTTGACAGATTTAGCATCCCAATATTTTTCATTTTTAACTAATTCCATTTTGTTTGCATGTACCCATTCCTTTATGGTAAAGGGTCCACAGAATACCATATTAGAAGCTTCTGTGCCAAATTTTTCTCCATATTTTTCAACTATATCCTGTCTTTGTGGCATCATTAATTTAAAATATGTTATCTTTAAGAAATATGCACAAGGTCCAGCTAAATTTATTTCTAAAGTTTTATCATCTAAAGCTTTTACTCCAACTTCTTCAGCTTTTGCTTTCCCTGCATTATATTCGTTCGCATTTTTTATTGGAGCTAATAAGTAAGCATACTCTGATGCAGTTTTAGGATCTAAGTTTCTTTTTATACCATATTCATAATCCTTTGCAGTAACTTTCTTTCCATCAGACCACTCATAATCTCTTAAATGGAAAGTCCATTTTAATCCATCCTCAGATACATCCCATTTTTCTGCTCCTGCTGGCTTAACTACATCTTTACCTTTTTCATCTACTTCCAATCTTGTTAATCCATCATAAACCTCAGAAATAACCTGTGAAGAATACAAGTCTGTTGATTTAGCTGGGTCTAAACTTTTAGGTTCTTCCTGCAAAATCATATTTAGATATTGTTCTTTGTCTGCACCTTTACCTCCCGCTGCATTTTCCTTTCCTCCACAGCCAGCCAGCGCTACTGAAGCCAAAACAATACAAGATACTACAGCTGCTAATAACCTTTTACTTTTCACTAAACTTCCCCCTTTTAGCTTATTTTATAAAAAACAAGTGAAAATTCACTTATTTCCAATATTTTTTTGATGCCACTCTATTTTTGATATATTTTCTTTTATTTTTATACAATATGCAAGTGAACACTTATTGATGACACTTTTTTGTAATTTTTAAAAAATTGAATGTTAATTTACATTCAAATCATACTATCCTAGTTTATTTTTATGTGAACTTATTAAATATTTGTAATAGTTCTTTATTTAAGCCATTTATATCTGTTTAATATTTTTAGAATTTTAAATAAATTGAAAGTTATTTTTCTTTTTTTATTTATTTTGCACTGTTAAATTTAAATATAAAAAATAAATAAACCGATATCTTTTTATTTATTTTTATATAACAAAAAGCCTATATATTTTTTATCTAATCAGTTATATAATATTATTAACTACAATAAATTACATGATTATTTATTATTAATTTGGGAGGTATATGTTATGAATTACAATGTAGCAGTAGTAGGAGCTACTGGAATGGTAGGAAGAAAATTTATAGAGATTTTAGAGAGTAGAAACTTTCCTATAGAAAACATCTACTTTTTTGCTTCTAAAAGGTCTGCAGGTAAAACTTTAGAGTTTAAAGCTTCTGAAATATTGGTAGAGGAATTAAAAGAAGATAATATAAAAAATAAAAAAATAGATTTCGCATTATTTTCTGCTGGTGGAGATATAAGTAAAGAATTTGCACCTGTTTTTGTTAAATATGGTGCTACAGTAATTGACAACAGCAGTGCTTGGAGAATGAACCCGGAAGTTCCTTTAGTTGTTCCTGAAGTGAATGCTGAAGATATAAAATGGAATAACGGTATAATTGCAAATCCAAATTGTTCAACTATACAAGCTTTAGTGGCTTTAAAGCCTCTTCATGATAAATATAAAATCAAAAGAATAGTATATTCAACTTATCAAGCTGTATCCGGTGCTGGTTTAAGTGGTTTTAATGATCTTAAAAATGGTTATACAGGAGAGCCACCAAAAAAATTTACTTATGCTATTGCAGGAAATATATTGCCACATATAGATGTATTCTTAGAAAACGGATATACAAAAGAAGAAATGAAAATGATTGATGAAACTAAAAAAATGCTTCATGATGACAGTCTAAAAATAACAGCAACTACAGCTAGAGTACCTGTATTCCATGGGCATAGTGAAAGTATAAATGTGGAGCTTGAAAAACCTTTTGAATTAGAAGATATATTTGAAATTTACAAGAATGCTGAAGGTATAGTACTTAAAGATGATGTAGATAACTTAGTTTATCCTATGCCTGTTGATGTAGCTGGTCATGATGAAGTTTATGTAGGAAGAATAAGAAGAGACTTTAGTCTAGATAATGGCTTAAATTTATGGGTAGTAGCAGATAATATTAGAAAAGGTGCTGCACTTAACGCAATTCAAATAGCTGAGCATATAATAAAAAGTAAATAAGTAAACTTTAGGAGGTATTTTTATGAGTATTTTTAAAGGTTCTGGAGTAGCTATAATAACTCCTTTTACTAACACAGGAGTAGATTTTGACAAGCTTTCTGAACTAATAGAATGGCATATAAAATCGAAAACTGATGCTATAATAGTTTGCGGAACTACTGGTGAGGCAACTACAATGACAGAAACTGAAAGAAAAGAAACTATAAAGTTTGTAATAGATAAAGTAAATAAAAGAGTTCCTGTTATAGCTGGTACTGGTAGTAATAATACTGCCGCCTCCATCGCTATGAGTAAATGGGCAGAAAGTATAGGAGTAGATGGATTGTTAGTAATAACTCCATATTATAATAAAACAACACAAAAAGGCTTAGTTAAGCATTTTAAAGCCGTTTCTGATGCTGTTAGCACTCCTATAATTATATATAATGTTCCTGGGAGAACAGGACTTAATATAACCCCTGGTACTTTAAAAGAGTTATGCGAAGATAAAAACATAGTAGCTGTAAAAGAAGCTAGTGGAAATATAAGTCAAATAGCTCAAATTAAAGCTTTATGTGGTGACAAATTAGATATATATTCTGGAAACGATGATCAAATAATTCCTATATTAGCTCTTGGAGGAATAGGTGTTATCTCTGTATTAGCTAATGTAATTCCAGAGGATGTTCATAATATGTGTGAATTATTTTTAAACGGTAAGGTTAATGAAGCTTTAAAAATTCAATTAGATTCTTTAGCTCTTACTAATGCTTTATTTATAGAAACAAATCCTATACCAGTAAAAACAGCAATGAATCTTATGAACATGAAGGTAGGAGATCTAAGACTTCCTTTATGTGAAATGAATGAAAATAATTTAGAAGTATTAAAAAAAGAATTAAAAGCTTATAATTTAATGTAATATAATATAAAGTGTAGAGTTTATCTCTACACTTTACTGTTAAAATATCTAATAAAAAATTTAGCTTATCCGATGACTAGCCGCTCTAATACTCCCATCGCACTCTGTGAAAGCGATTCGCACCAAATCGAAGATTTGGACTCTCTGCTTTTCTTCAAAGTGGGAGTAAAGAGCGATTACGTCCCTGGATAACGATTTCTAAGCTCCAGTGGGAGTAAAAACTCCCTCTAAAGCTAAGAACTCTGTTTATATAATAATTTTAGAGGAGGACTTTCAATGGTAAGAGTTATATTAAATGGTTCTAATGGGAAAATGGGCAAGGTTATATGTAATTTAGCAGAAAATTATTCTAATTTAGAAATTGTGGCAGGCATAGATAAAGGTGAAGCAACTTCTACTTTCCCCGTTTTTACTGATATAGATAAATGTAATATAGAAGCTGATGTTATACTAGATTTTTCAAGACCTGACGCATTAAATGGTTTGCTAAACTTTGCTACTTCAAAAAATATGCCTATAATAATATGCACCACAGGCTTTTCCGAGGACCAAATAAAACTTATAGAAGAAACTTCAAAAAAAATACCTGTTTTCAGATCTGCTAATATGTCTATAGGTATTAATATAGTCAACAATATATTAAAAAATATAAGTGCTTTTATGTATAAAAACTTTGATATAGAAATAATAGAGAAACATCATAACCAAAAAGTAGATGCTCCCAGTGGAACTGCTATTCTTCTAGGGGATACTATAAGGGATTCCATAAAAGAAGATACTAAATATACTTATGGAAGAGAAGGTAGTTCAAAGAGAACTCATGATGAAATAGGTATGCATGCTATAAGAGGTGGCACTATAGTAGGTGAACATGATGTTATATTTGCTGGAGCTGGAGAAACTATAGAAATCAAGCATACAGCTTTATCTAGAGAAGTATTTGCTGTAGGCGCATTAAACGCTTGTTTATTTATGAGTGGTAAGGAAGCTGGATTATATAACATGAATAACGTAATACAAGCAGCTCTATAATAACATCTTTTAAAGGTATTAAAACAATAAATAATTTTAGTGAAAATATATATCTAGAAAAATAATTAGAATACTTTATTTGTGAACTAATATTTAAGCGTAAAGTAAACAAGACGTTTACTTAGCTCTGTTGCCACAGGACGTGGCATTAGAGCGTTAGCTTAAATATTAGAGAACAAATATTAGTATTCTTTATTTTTATAGCTATATATTGAACAAAAGTATTTATTGCTTTAATTCTCAACCTTTAAAGAATGTTAAGCCATTTTTCCATTCTGTTTAAAGCTTCATTTAATTCTTCCATGCTATAGGCATAAGATATCCTAATATGTCCTTCTCCCATTTCTCCAAATGCTGAGCCAGGAACTATAGCTACCTTAGCTTCCTTTAAGAGCCTTTCACAGAATTCTTCGCTAGTCATATTATATTTTTTTATGGAAGGAAATATATAAAAAGCACCCTTTGGAAGATAGGTATCTATACCCATATACTTTAATCTATCATATACAAAATCCCTTCTTTTTATAAATTCTTCTTTCATATAAGCTACATCTTCCATACAGTATTTTAATCCTGCATAGGCTCCCCACTGACATATAGAAGGCGCACAAGATACATTATATTGATGAACCTTTATTATGGAATTTATGAATTCATCCTTAGCACAAACATATCCTATTCTAAGACCAGTCATTGAAAACATCTTTGAAAATCCACTAACCAATATAACCTTATCTTTTATATCTTCATACTGAGCTATAGAATAATATTTATCCTCAAAACATAAGGAGCTGTATATTTCATCACTTATTACTATAATATTATTTTCTTTTATTATTTTATATAATTTATAATTATCTTCTTTAGAAAGTATAGCCCCTGTGGGATTAGATGGATAAGATAACACCATAACTTTAGGTTTTTCCTTTTGTAATATATTTTCTAAATTTGAAAAATCTACAGAAAAATCATTTTTCAATTTATAACTTAATATTTCTCCTCCTAGTAGTTTTACACAGCTTTCATAAGCTGGATATGCAGGTGACGGTATTAAAACTTTGTCTCCTTCATTTAATAATGTAGAAAACACACACATTAATCCCTCGCTGCCACCTACAGTTACACATATTTCTTCTGCATTATAATTAATATCCATAATTTTAAGATATTTTTCTATTTCTAATCTCAAATCTCTTAATCCTGCATTAGATGTATAGGTAGTTTTATCCTCTTCTATTGCATTTACTAATTCCTTTTTTATTCTGCTTGGCACTTTAAAATCTGGTTGACCTAAGGTTAATGAAATAACATCTTTATAATTTGAAACCTTATTAAAAAATCTTCTTATTCCAGAAATCTCAATTCTTTGAACCTTTTTAGAGATAACTTCTTGAGTTTTCATATAATCCATTAAAGTATTACCCTGTTACGGAAATTCAACAAACCATAACTTTTCCTTTCTTTTTATATTTTTTACTATTTTAAAACCAATATATTTTATTAAATCTCAATAATAATTTACAAGATTTAATTCCATATATTCTTAATAATTTTTCTTCTAATATTTCTACTTATTATACTATAATTTTACTATTATTTTCATATATATTAAATACCCCCTTTATTTAAACATTAATATTTATTATAATAGTGTTATTATAAAATAAGGAGGAAAGATAATGAGTTACAATTTAACAGATCCATATGAAATAGCTAAATACATAAAAGAAGCTAAAAAATCAACTCCTATCAAGGCCTACATAGAAGGAGATCTTTCAAACTGTGATTTTACAAACATAGAAAAATTTAATAGTGGTGATTTATATATATTATTTGGTGAATCAGAAGAAATATTAGTTCTTATAGAAAAAAATAAGAATAAAATAAAAAATTGTAGAATAGAACAAGATAGAAGAAAATCTGCAATCCCTCTACTTGATATGCTTAAAGTAAATGCTAGAATAGAACCTGGTGCCACAATAAGAGATAAAGTTATAATAGGCGAAAACGCTGTTATTATGATGGGTGCCGTTATAAATATAGGTGCTGAAATCGGCGAAGGAACTATGGTAGATATGAACGCCGTAGTTGGTGCTAGAGGAAAGCTTGGTAAAAATGTACATTTAGGTGCTGGTGCTGTAGTTGCTGGTGTTTTAGAACCACCTAGCAGTGACCCTTGCACTATTGAAGATAATGTTCTTATAGGAGCAAATGCTGTTATATTAGAAGGCGTAAAAATTGGTAAAGGTTCTGTAGTAGCTGCAGGTTCTATAGTTACTACTGATGTACCAGAAAATGTAGTAGTTGCTGGTGCTCCGGCTAAAATAATAAAAGAAGTAGATGTAAAGACTAAAGATAAAACTAAACTTTTAGATGATTTAAGAAAATAGATTTATAATATCTAATTTTTAAAACTATCTTTTATATTTAAACCATTCTTCTATTAATTCATTTAAAATTACTTGAAAATAGTATGTACAACTTTAAAAGTTGTACATACTATTTTTTATGCATGCTTTTCTTTTATATTGTCCATAAAATTCTTTTCTTCATAATTTTCTTCATAGCTTTCTTCATAACCATTATTATCTGCTTGTTCATCTCCTACTCTCTCCATCTTTGATATAGAAACCTCATAAGCTACTTTAGTAATGGTTTTATCCTCTGAAATTCTCTTTTGGTAATATCTACTTTGTAATCTTCCCCAAACTCTTATATTATCTCCTACTTGTAAAGTTTTACAGAATCTAGCATTTCTTCCCCAAGATATATTAGGGATATAGTCTGACTTGTTATAAGGTCTATTTACTGCTAACAATAAATCAGCAATTTCCCTACCGAAGGGAGTTGTCCTATATACAGGTTCCTTACATATATATCCATCTAAAAATATTTCATTAGGATTCTTACTTCTTTCAATACAATATTCTATGTTTCTAGCAAATACAGTTAATATAAGTCTATTACTGCCATCTACAAATTTATTATAAGATCTTAGCTGGCCTTCTACTATAATGTCCATACCTACTTTTAGTTCCATATCTGCTAACAATCTTTCAGATACAGTTATATTTAATATATCTGATACATCGCTTAATCTTGAAACTTCCATTTTAAAATTATAAAATCCTTCTCCGTACATTTCGTGACTGAATTCTAAGTCCTCAACCACCGTTCCCTCTAAATAAATTTTATTGTTTAACATTAAATTGTCCATCATAACCCCTCTTTCCCTTAGTTTCAATTCATTCATACAACATATATTTATTATTTATATATCTAAAATATGCCATAAAGTTAAAATTTATTTATAGAATTAATTATTTTACTCTTTATATTAGAAATATGTACCCCTTGTATTAAAGCAATAGTTATAATAACCATATAAGCATAAAGATAATTTTCATCTTCATAATAAATGTTTAATGGTATCTCTTGTGGTTCTATTATATTTTCATTATATATGCTTATATATCTTTGAATACAATAAACAATTCCTATATTTTCTTGTTCCAAACTAGATAAAGTAATAGTGTTTTTATTTCCTAATCCATAGGTTATAACAACACCTTTTATATCCACATTTTTATTTTTAAACAAATCCATATTTATAAAACAATATTCACAATCTATTCCATCATATTCAAAATTAATATCTCTATTTATTACTATGTATTCACTATTTGCTAAAGTATTTTCCCTTGAACAATCTAAATCTAAATCTAATATTTTTATCATATTATAAATATGCCCTACAAAATTTTCATCCTCTGAATATATACATATTTTTTTCATTTTACACACCCCTGAAGAAAATAACTATTTTTAGTTATTTTCTTCAGTTTACAATATTTTATTCCCCTGTAATTTTATTATTGATTTATCATAATATTATATCTTTTGTGTGTTAATCACCCTCTTTAGTAAAAATATTACACCTATACTACATTTTCTATATTTTTTTAAATATTCCTTCATTTTATAATTTAAACTTTAATTCTTTTTTTGTACTCCTGCTGAATCTATATAATAATTTTCTTTATATATTAAATCTCCTACTTTAACAAATTCAAATCCATTTCCTTTTAATTCCTTAATTATTCTTGGTAAATTGTCTGGGGTATATTTAGCTGTGTTATGGAAAAGCAATATGGAACCAGGTTTAGTCTTTTTTATAATTCTTTCATATTCTAAGTCAGCTCCTTCCTCTTTCCAATCGATGCTGTCTACATCCCATTGCACAGAATATAATCCCATTTCATTTACTGTATCTATCGCTTCAGCATTATACTCTCCTGATGGAAATCTAAATAATTTAGTACCTTCTCCAGTTATTTTTCTTATACTAGCATCATTAATATTAATATCTTTTATTATTTTTTCTTTAGATATTCTACTCATATTAGGATGACTATGCGAATGATTTCCTATTTCATGTCCTTTATCATGAATTTCTTTTACTTTTTCTGGTTTTTGCTCTATCCAATCCCCCACTAAAAAAAAGGTAGCCTTAACATCATTTTTATCTAAAATATCTAATATTTTATCTATATATTCGTCCCCTCTGCTGACATCAAAAGTTAAAGATATTTTATTTTCTTTTGTATCAACTCTATATATAGGCACCTTCTTCTTAACATTTAATGAAACATTTTGACCTCCACCATTAATAAAAAAAGACATACTTATAGCTAAAACTAAGAGTAGTAAAGAAAATACCATCCTCTTTTTAAATTTATCTTTCATTTTATTCCTCCAAACTAAATATTTCTTCATGTTTATTTATATAAAATATATTTTTTTATATGCATTAAATAATTATTTTTTATTCATTAAAGTAATTTACACTTAATTTTTATGATATAATTATATATAAATTATTTTAACTAAACTTTGGGGAGGAAATTTGATGTTTGATGATGCTTTAGAATTAGCTGAAAATAAATTGCTGATTCTTTATGTATTTAATAGATTAGACCTTTCTATCTCTAATAATAAAATAACCGAAATTATATTAGAAAATAATCTAATTAATTATTTTACTTTACAGCAATATCTATCCGAACTTACATCTTCTGGCTTTATTAGAAATACAGATCAACATAAAATAATAATTACAGAAAAAGGTAACCGTGTTCTCTCAATGTTTATAGATAGAATTAGTGAAGATAAAATTGAATCTATAAATAATTATTTAGACTCTAAATTAAATTCGATAAAAAAAGAAGTTAATATCATGGCTGATTATACCTTAGAAAACAAAGATACCTTCTTAGTAAGGTTAAAAGCCACTGAAAATAACTTCTTATTAATGGATATAAAGTTATCTGTAAATTCAAATAAAGAAGCAAAAGAAATCTGTTCTAAGTGGAAAGAAAATTCTAGTGCGATGTATTTACAAATATTAAACATTTTAAAATCAACAAATGACAATTGATATTATAATACTAAAATACCTGTAGGTTCTCCACCTATAGGTATAGATTTCTTATTGTTAGTTCTAATATTTATCTTTAAAAATAAATTTTTATAATTATCTCCCACATAAATATTATCTTTTATTTTACACACTCCTCGAGGCATACCACCAACAATTATATCTTTTACTTTTTCATAGTAATTTATATCAATCAAACTAATAGTACCATCACCAAAATTAGAAACTATACATAACTTCTCATCAACACACATATCAACTGGTGAATTTCCTACAGGAATTCTATATAAAAGTTTATAATTTTTTCTAGATATTATACTTATACTTCCTTTATAATCAGAACCTAAATTGCTTTCACATACTAATATATATTTACCATCCACTGTGAAAACAGCCTTTGTTGGATAAGATCCAACTCTTATATTTTTTACTCTATTTTCTCCTTTACAATCTATTAATGTTATACTATCTGTTCCCATATTTGATATCATTAATATTTCTTTCTGTTTATCAATAACTATGCTATGTGGTAAATCTCCACAAGGTATTTGTTTTAAAATTTTCTTTTTAACCATATCAAATACAGTTACATTGTTTAGATCACCACAAATAACATAGGCTTTATCTCCATATGCAACTACATCGTTACAATGCATTCCTATAAAATAATTTTCTACTTCTCTTCCTAATTTTCCATCTACTACAGAAAGAGAATTACTATAACTATTAGCTACTAGCAATTTATCATTATATGCACATATACCATGAGGCCCTATTCTAGTGGATGCTTCATTATTTAGGGTTATTTTGTTTTCTTCTTTAAAATTATCTATAGAAACTTTGGAAATACAATCTGTAGATGTATTGCATACATAAACATACCTCATTTTATCACCCCTCGCTCTATAATATAATATGTGAAAAATAACTAATTTGGTGATAAATCTTTTATGTTGAGCAATAAAGTTTTATATTATATAATAATATTTGTATTATTTAACATTGCAATGGAAAGGAGCTATAAATATGCACACTTATTCACCTACTGGAGTCTGTTCAAGAGAAATAACTTTTGATATAATCCAAAATAAAGTTGTAAAGGTTAACTTTCTTGGAGGATGTGATGGTAATCTTAAAGGATTATCTAGTTTAATAGAAGGAATGGATGTTGATGACGCTATAAAAAGATTACAAGGTATAACTTGTGGTTCTAAAAATACTTCCTGTCCAGATCAATTATCCAAAGCACTACAAGAAGCTAAAAAAATAAAATAAGGAAAGTGTATCACACTTTCCTTATTTTATTAATTTTCTCATATCTCCTACCATGTATAGTGACCCACAAATTAAAATCATATCCCCCTCTTCATAATAAGATTTTCCTTTATTATAGCATTCTTTATAGTCCTCTAAATATTCACAATTGTTATTATATTTTAACGCAATGTGCATTAATTCCTTTGAACTTTCCCCTCTATCATTATGGGGAGTTACTGTTAATACTCTATCTGCTAGCGGTACTAATGTTTTTATCATATCTTCTACTTGTTTATCTTTTAATATGCCTAATATTAAAATAAGCTTATTATATTTAAAATATTTATTCACATTATTTTTTAAACCTTCTATGCCCTCCATATTATGGGCTCCGTCTATTACTGTTAGAGGATTTTTATTTACTATTTCTAGTCTAGCTGGCCATTTCACTTTTTTAAGGGCTGATATTATATATATTTTTTCTATTTTTATACCTAATTTTATTAACTTTTCTATGGCTAATATAACTACAATACAATTTTTTATTTGATGTTCTCCTAATAAGGATAAGCATATATTATAAGTATCTTCTTTAGTTTTTAATTTAAAGCTTTGCTGGCCTATATTTTTTTGTATAATTTCTCTCTTTACATTTATTAAATTATCTTCTACTTTTATAAGCTCAGATTTTTTTTCTTTACATACTTTTTCTATAATTTTTTCTGATTCTTTCTTTTGTGGATATATTATAACAGGAGCTTTTTTTATTATTCCTGCTTTTTCATAAGCTATTTTTTCTAAAGTTTCACCTAAAATATTCATATGATCATAACTTATAGAGGTTATAATACTTAAGATAGGTTCTAACACATTAGTGGAGTCTAGTCTTCCTCCTAACCCCACTTCTATCACCGCAAAATCCACTTTTTTTAAACAAAAATAATAAAACATAGCAACGGTTATAATTTCAAATTCTGTAGGATTTCCATATCCCATATTCCCTACCTTTTCTACCACATTAGCCACCTTGGTTATAATATGGCTGAAATCATCTTTAGGTATATTATAGTTATTTATTTGTATTCTTTCTTCGAATTCCTCTATGTAAGGAGATGTGTACATTCCAACTTTATAACCAGCCTCTTTTAATATTGCAGAAATCATTGCCGTAGTAGATCCTTTTCCATTTGTACCTGCTATATGTATGCATCTTAACCTCTTATGAGGGTTTTCCAATAGTTCTAAAAGCTTTTCTGTTCTTTCTAATCCTAAATTACTACCAAACTTAGCTTTTGATTGTATATACTCTCTAGCTTCTTTATAATCCATATATAATCACTTCCTATGTATATCTTTTACACAAATCATAACTCTTTTGTTACTTTTATATTATTTCTATTTAGCCCTAAAAAATTTAACATATACTTTGTATTTTTATATAATAAATACAGGAAAGCTACAAATTATCTTCCCTGTATTTATGGTATTTCTACTATTTTATATTATATTTATAACTTAATACAAAACTTATTAATAAAGTATAAAAATATTAATATAATTAGTTTAAATTAAATCCTATTTTAATGATTCTAAACTTTCAAGTACAGATTTAAGCATTGCTTTATACTTTTCACCCTTTTCTTTTTCTTCATTAACTACAGCTTCTGGTGCTTTAGATACAAATTTTTCATTAGATAATTTTTTTTCTACTCTATCTATTTCTTTTTCTAGTTTTTCTTTTTCCTTATTTAGTCTTTCTAATTCTTTTTCTATATCTACTAATTCTAATAACGGTATAAATATTTCTGCTCCTCTTGTAACTACAGATACATTTTTATCTGATGTTTCTTTATCTTCTAAGAAGCTAACTTCTGAAGCTGAAGCTAGTTTTTGGAAATAAACTTCTCCCTCTTTAAAAGATCCTTCTGCTTTATTTTCTGTTAAGTAAATCATTAATTTAGCTTTTCTAGAAGGTGGAACATTCATTTCTGTTCTAACATTTCTTATAGATTTTATAGCTTCTATAATATATTCCATATCCTTTTCTGATTTTTCATCCTTTAGGCTTTCCTTATATTGTGGCCATTTTGATATAACTATTGATTCATATTCTGTATATAAATGAGTATATATTTCTTCTGTTATAAATGGCATTATAGGATGCAATAATTGTAATGAAGTTTCTAATACTTTATGAAGTACATTGAAAGCTATTCCCTTTGCTTCTTCATTTTCTCCATATAATACTGGTTTTACAAGTTCTATATACCAATCACAGAATTCTCCCCATATAAAGTCATAAATCTTTTGAGAAGCTATTCCAAGTTCAAATTTTTCTATATTTTCTGTAACCTCTTTAACTACTGTATTTAATCTTGATAATATCCATTTATCAGCTATAGTATAGTTTTTATTATCTTTATATTTATCCATTAAATCTTTATCTAAATTCATAAGAACAAATCTAGATGCATTCCATATCTTGTTTGCAAAATTTCTAGCCGCTTCTACTCTTTCAGGATAGTATCTTATATCATTTCCTGGTGCATTTCCTGTTACTAATGTAAATCTTAATGCATCTGCACCATATTCCTCTATTACTTCTATTGGGTCTACACCATTTCCTAAGGACTTAGACATCTTCTTTCCTTCTGAATCCCTAACTATACCATGAATTAATACTGTATCAAATGGAATATCATCCATACAATAAAGTCCTGAGAATACCATTCTAGCTACCCAGAAGAATATTATGTCATATCCTGTTACTAATGTATTATTAGGATAAAAATATTTTAAATCTGGTGTTTTATCTGGCCAACCTAAAGTTGAGAAAGGCCATAGAGCTGAACTAAACCAAGTGTCTAAAACATCGTTATCTTGTTCTAATTTTTCACTATTACATTTTGGACATTTTGTTGGTTCTTTAGTAACTACTATAACTTCACCACAATCTTTACAATACCAAACAGGAATTCTATGTCCCCACCATAATTGTCTTGATATACACCAATCTTGAATATTTTCCATCCAGTTAAAATAGGTTTTATCAAATCTTTCCGGTACAAATTTAACCTTTTTTTCTTTTACTACTTCTATAGCTGGTTTTGCAAGTGGTTCCATCTTTACAAACCATTGTTTGGAAATTATAGGTTCTATTACTGTATTACATCTATCATGACAACTTACATTATGATTATGCTCTTTTATTTTTACTAAAAAACCTTCATTTTTTAAGTCTTCTACTATAGCTTTTCTAGCTTCATATCTATCCATTCCATGATATCTAGTTTCTTCATAATTAATTCTTCCATCATCAAACATCACATTGATTTGTGGTAAGTTATGTCTTTTTCCTACTTGATAATCATTAGGATCATGAGCTGGAGTTATTTTAACTGCTCCTGTACCAAATTCCATGTCTACATAATCATCAGCAACTATAGGAATTTCTCTATTAACTAATGGTAACATAAGAGTTTTTCCTACTAAATGAGCATATCTTTCATCCTTTGGATTAACAGCTACTGCTGTATCTCCAAGCATTGTTTCTGGTCTTGTAGTAGCTATCTCTAAATATTCATCACTACCTACTACTGGATATTTTACGTGCCAAAAATGTCCCTCATGTTCACTATATTCTATTTCTGCATCTGATAAGGCTGTTTTACATTTTGGACACCAGTTTGTTATTCTATTTCCCTGATAAATTAAGCCCTCATTATACAATTTTACAAAGAAATGCTTTACTGCTTTATCTAGCTGTTCGTCCATAGTGAATCTTTCTCTTGTAAAATCTAAAGAGCAACCTAATTTTTTAATTTGATTTCTTATTTTGCCTCTATATTCATCTGTCCATTCCCATACTTTTTCAAGGAAAGCTTCTCTTCCTATTTCTTTTTTTACTATACCTTCTTTTAATAATTCATTTTCAACTTTAACTTCTGTAGCAATACTGGCATGATCTTGTCCTGGTAACCATAGAGTACTAAAGCCCTGCATTCTTTTTGTTCTCATTAATATATCTTGTAATGTATCATCTAAAGCATGACCTAAATGAAGTTTTCCTGTTATATTTGGTGGTGGTAATACTATAGTATATGGTGTTTTATTTTCATCTACCTCTGGTGTAAAATATGATTTTTCTTCCCAATTTTTATAAAGTCTTTCTTCAAACTCTTTAGGATCATAAGTTTTTGCCATTTCTCTTGTTTCTGACATTTAAATTCCTCCTCTTATAGTTATATATTTTTGTATCTTGCCATTATATATTCATCAGCATATCTGCCATTTTTAATAGCAGCATACTTTTTTGTTCCTTCAATTTTAAATCCAAATTTCTCATATAGCTTTATAGCTTTTTCATTATCAGTAAATACTCCTAATTCTATTCTAACTAACATAAGCCAGTTATCTGCTAAATCAAGAATTTCACTCATAAGCTTTTTTCCTATACCAGTTCCTTGGTAAGCTTTATGAACCATCATTCCTAGTGATGCTGTATGTCTTGTTCTAGGATTGCTATTTACATTTAAACCAATGACTCCAACAATCTTCTTTTCATCCTCTTCTTTTATTTCTGCAACAAGTAGATGGTCATTATGGTCTAAACTTTGTATAAATCCCTTAGATTCTTCAAGTCTTTCACTAATTCTGCCTAAAATATTTTCTCGTACTCCAGCCATACATCTTATTTCATTTATATCTTTATAATCCTCAGGACTTACAGCTCTAATAATCATAGTCATATGCTTACCTCCTTTTATATTTTTACAACATTAAATAAAAATAAAAAAAGGCCTTTCATCCTTAAAAGGACGAAAAACCTCGCGTTACCACCTTTTTTCCTGCAAAACTACAGGCTCTTATATATTTAACGAATAAGAAATCCGTCTCTACTTACTAAACTCAGTAAAGAAGCTCCAAAGCTACCTTCAAGATAAATTATATATAGAAAACTTTTCAGCCTTTGAGTTTTCCTCTCTTTATACTTTTTTATCTCTACTCCTCTTTTTCAAAGCTTTATTTTATAATTTAATTTTATATAAATAATCATTTCATTCATTATATAACTGTTACCAATATAATGTCAATAACATAATTTAATTATATTACATATTATAAATAGATAAAACATTTAATATACGGTAAATATTAAAAATTAAAATTTTATAATTTTTTTATCATTCCTATAATATCGTTATAAAACCCTTCCCTTTTATTAATGTTACCTATAATGTTTCCATCCTTTAAGAATATTACTTTTTTACAATAACTAGCAATCTCAGCATCATGGGTTACAAGTATTATTGTTTTCTTCATATCTTTATTAATATTCATCAAACTATCTATTACAATCTGTGCAGATTTAGAATCTAAATTACCCGTTGGCTCATCTGCCAATATTAAATCTGGTTCATTAATCAACGCTCTACATATAGCTACTCGCTGTTTTTCTCCCCCAGATAATTCGTAAGTATTTTTATTTAACAAATGACTAATTTCAAAATGCTTGGCCAGTCTTTCCGTTGCACTTAATATTTTGTTTGTCTCTTCTCCCTCTAGAATCATTGGAAGCATAATATTTTCTTTCACAGTAAGGCTATCCATCAAATAGAAATCCTGAAACACAAAACCAATTTCTTTCCTTCGAATATCTGCAACTTCATCTTTATTAAACTGCCTTGTACTCCTCCCTTTGAAAATAATCTCACCGGATGTAGGTTTATCAATAAATCCAAGTAGTTTCATTAAGGTTGTCTTTCCACAACCGGACTTCCCCATAATCGCAATAAAATCTCCTTCTTCAACAATCAAATCTAGTCCTTTTATTACCTTTATCTCGGTCCCATCATTCAGATTACTTCCATTTAATTTATAATTACGAACCAAATTGTTTGTTTCTATCACTGCCATAATCATTCCTCCCTATTTCCAAGACAAATCATAACCCTACCTATTATAAATGCTACAATTAAATTTATAATAGTATAAACTCCTATAATCCATATTTCATATTGCCAAAATTCCTGTTTTTCTATCTTTGTGAAATAACGAACCTTTAAAGTAATAAAAATATATAAAATGCTCGCTACTATTGCCAATACCAATGGCATAATTGTCATAACATTATTTTCAAATGCTAAAATTTTTCTATCCAATCTTTCCCTCATGCCTAAATATTTAAACTGCTTCATTCTAGATCGTGTGTCTGGCAACTCTGAAACCATCTTTACAATGAAAACATATAATATGCTAATCAACAGTAATATCATTACAAATAGATATTCTAACAATTTTAATATATGAGCTAGCAAAGTATCGTTTTGTAAAACTTTTTTCCCATATACAGGCTGAATAAGTGAATCATATTCACTATATTGTATGTGATCTTTTGCATAATCTGAAAATTTCACAACTGCTTCTTCCCCTTTGTCTTTGTTTATATTAAACAATGCCAATATATTCGCCCCATCACCAGTAGAATATATTGATTTAAAATATTCATCAGAAAAAACAACAATATTCTCCTGCATTCCTCCCACCAGGTTTCCAACAATAATTCTACGTTCTTGTCCTATAACCTTATAATCTGAATCAAAAACTTTATCTCTATTTTCAGGAAAATAAGGCTCTGGCATTCCAAATCTCATTCTAGGACTACCACTTAATACTGAAAAGTCTATCAAATGCGCCTTTTCTGATTTATCCTGTTGAAAGGAAATATAAATTTCTTTATTCTGGAGTCCTAATTTTCTCCCGGTCAATTGATTGTAACTACTCTCTGAAATACCCATATTCTGACCCTGAAAACTTGTATCCATTCTACTTCCACTATTTTCTTCACTTGCACTGGCAACTGTGACCCGTACCATTGGAAGTATTAGGCTCTTCTCAGAAAATTTTTTCTGAAATTCTTTAAAAGTTTCTTGATCCTCTTTTTCTCCTAAACACACATAATCATAAGGAAACAATGCCTGTACTCTGTCAAGAGGAATGATTCCTGATATCCGCACGGAAAAATACCCTATTAATAAAAAATGAAGAATGTATACCATAAAAAAATTACTTCTATGTGTCTTAAATCTACTATAAAACTGCTGTAAAAATGGAAGTCTTTTATAATATCCATTTCCCTTCTTTCTATAACTTTTTAAAATCCATGCTCCTCCTGCACTAATGATCATATAACATCCAACCAAAAACATAATAATAAGATAAATAGACTCTGTCCATACACGCTTAGAAAATGCATAGCTGGAAACCAGCATCAATATTATTCCTACAACACATTTAATTCCTAACCATCTATTTGGCATCTTCTCTTTTGATACAGCTATCTGTCGTGAAGATCCTAATTCCATTTCAACATAAATTTCGTGATTTATAATAGTTGAAGCTAAAAATAATAAAATAATGCAAAAACATGCTATTAAATAAGTCTTAATATTAGGAAGTTTTATTGAAATAAATGTTGGATATATAGAATGTATAACACTCTGAAATCCAATTGTCAAAAGACTACCGATGAAAATTCCAATCAATAATCCTACTGCTAAACTTCCTATATATTCAGTTGCAATAAAAAATCGTAAAACTCTATCTCGCATTCCTAAAGTAATCATTAAATTATAATCTTTGATTCTACTTTTTGCATATATTTTTAAAGAAAGTGCTAATAAGAAAATAGATATAATGCCGATTAAAATAATTGCATCCCATAATAAAACTGATAATTCATCCCCTACTACCGGAACATTCCCCTTTTGTAAATCAAAAAACATCTCATAAACTGCAATAGTAGTAAATAAAAATGCACTGGAAATAGTAGCTCCTGTAACTAACAGTATAGAATTTCTCATGTTACTTTTATAAATTTTCCAAAGAATCTTTTTAAGATATGGATTCTTTTTAATACGTTTCATATACTTAGTATCTTCTCTTTGCTTTTCCTTTTCTGCTACTCTTTCATTTTGCTCTTCTAACTTTTGCACTTTCTCGTTTTGCTTAAAATCCTGAAATGATTCATACACTCTAGGTGACACATATGCAATGAAAACAAGAACCATTCGAAGCCATACCCATATAGCAAATTCACTATTTTCTCCTATTCCACACAATAAAATACAAATAGTTCCTAATACTGTAGTCAGTAAACTTAAGTATAGAATAACCCCCTCATACCTATCAGTATTATTTTTTATAAGCAAAATCATATGTATTAAATACTGTATTGGTGTAACAAGCAATAAAACTGCTGGAACTTGAGTTGGTATCACAAGATTCATCGTTTTAACATTCCCCGCCAACAATTGGAATATGGTATAACTTTGTCCCCCATTTGTCATAACAGGTAAGAAAGAAATTAGTATAATAGAAATAGCAAATAATATTTGCATCTTTGGCTTTTTCATAATATTCATCCCCCAAAACATCATAAAGCTCTATTCTCTATTACTTTTTATCCATAAAACTTTTCTAGACACTCTTTCATAACATCCATATATTCCCTATAACAATCGAATATTACAATATTGTACATTGTTTTTAACATACCATTATTCTTGTATTTTCTCAAGTAATTCCATCAAAATATTCATAAAGTTCTATAAAAGTATTCTTCTGTATCTCTAAATCTCAGCGCTAATATATTTTACATATTTTTTGAATCAAATTTATTATATTTTTTTATTTATTAATTCTTAAATAATAAAAAAACATAGAAAATTGAAATCATATAAAAGTATTTAACATAATTAATAATACTCTCATATTATAGACTGATATAAAATTTATCTTGGAGGATATTATGAAAAATAAAAAAATTACTGTAATTTCTTTAATCACAGTCTTAATTTTCTCACTAGGTTTATTGGCTGGCTGCAATAATAAAAAAGAAGAAACTGAAAAATTAACGAAAGTAAGATTAAACGAAGTAGTTCGTTCTGTTTTCTATACTCCTATGTACGTAGCTATAAACGAAGGTATTTTCAAAGAAGAAGGTATAGAAATAGACCTTTCCACTGGACAAGGTGCTGATAAAACTATGCAGCAAGTTTTAAGTAAGAGTGCAGATATAGGACTTTGTGGTCCAGAACAGATAATTTATATTTATAATCAAAAAAGAGAAGACTACCCTGTATTATTTGCTCAATTAACCCAATCTGATGGTTCTTTTTTAGTAGGAAAAAATAAAGAAGATAACTTTAAGTGGGAATCTTTAAAGGGTAAAAAAATAATAGGTGGAAGACCTGGTGGTATGCCTGAAATGTCTTTAGAATATGTATTAAAAAATCACGGTATAAATCCTAAATCAGATGTAGAACTTATTACAAATATAGCTTTTACAGCTACTGCTGGTGCTTTTAAATCAGGAACTTCCGATTATGTAGCTTTATTTGAACCTACTGCCAGTATGCTTCAAAAAGAAAATGCAGGGCATATAGTAGCATCTATAGGTGAATCTGCTGGAAATATACCTTATACTTGTTATTTCAGTACAAAATCTTATATGGAAAAAAACCCAGAAACAATTCAAAAGTTCACAAATGCTATATACAAGTCACAAAAATGGATAGATAAACATACTGAAGAGGAAATAGCAAAGTCAATAATTTCCTTCTTCCCTGGTGCTAAAGAAGACATACTTGTGAATGTTATAAAAAACTATAAAAAAATAAATTCCTTTGCAAACACTCCTACTTTAAAAGAGGAAAATTTAAATAAATTAATGGATATAATTCAAAGTTATGATAAAGAATTGATTCCTGAAAGACCTGAATTTAATAAAATAGTAAATACTAAATTTAGTAAAGAAGCTGAAAAAACTATAAAATAACACTATACAACTTTAAATCAAATGTATAGTATATGTTTACTAAAAATATATTAAAATCTAACTAATGCTTAATATTTTTAAAATAACATTTAGAATAATAAAATTTATAATACAAAAGGAAGGGTACTTAAATATCCCTTCCTTTTGTATTTTATAGATTTTTAATCTCCTATAATATCATCTTTTTTAGATACTGCTATCTCTTCCTTTGCCTTTTTTACTTCTTCTAATTCTAAATTTTCAAAGGCTACAGACATCATAAGCTTAATTCTATTTAATTGATTAACCTCACTTGCTCCTGGATCATAATCTATGGCCGCTATATTAGTTCCTTTAAAATTTCTTTTTAATTCTTTTATCATACCTTTTCCTGTAACATGATTAGGTAGGCAAGCAAATGGTTGCATACAAATAATATTTTTAGTTCCACTTTCTATTAATTCAATCATTTCTGCAGTTAAAAACCAACCTTCTCCTGTTTGATTTCCTATAGAAACTATCGGTTCCGCTAATTTTGCTAGTTCTTCTATTTCTTTTGGTGGTGAAAATCTTTTACTGTTTCTTAAAACCTCTTTCATTTCTTTTCTATAAAATTCTATAGCTTTTATTCCGATATTGTTTAATACTGCTTTTCTTTTTTTACCTGATAAATATCTATATACAAAGTTCTCACTATAAGCACAGTATAAAAAGAAATCTATTAAATCTGGAACTACAGCTTCTCCACCTTCTTTTTCTATAATATTTACTACATCATTATTAGCTGTAGGATGAAATTTAACTAAAATTTCTCCAACTACTCCAATCTTAGGTTTAGTTATTTTTCTAATTTCTAAAGTATCAAAATCTCTCACAATATCATTTATGTTTTGCTTAAACTCTTTTAAATCACCATTGTAAATACTTTTCTTACACTTTTCTATCCATTTTTTATAAAGTAAGTTTGCTGAACCTGGTATTTTTTCGTAAGGTCTTACTTTATACAAAACTTTCATGAACAAATCACCATAGACTAAAGCCATCATAGACTTATTTCCTAAAGAAGGGGTTATTTTAAATCCTGGATT
The DNA here is from genome assembly GCF_054768115.1 of Clostridium sp. CTA-6. NCBI lineage: Bacteria > Bacillati > Bacillota > Clostridia > Eubacteriales > Clostridiaceae > Clostridium > Clostridium sp. CTA-6. The sequence continues at coordinate 23,126 of NZ_BAAAAU010000015.1, read as the reverse complement.
CTTTTCTAATCCTACTACATTTAAAGATATAACAGGTACATTAGAGTATCCAGCTTCTTTTAATGCCTTTCTTAAAAATCCAATATAATTGGTAGCTCTACAGCCTCCACCAGTTTGAGTTATTATAACAGAAGTATTATTCACATCATATTTACCTGATTTTAACGCCTCAATCATTTGTCCAACTACAATTATGCTAGGATAGCAAGCATCATTATTTACATATTTTAACCCTTCATCTATAGATTTCTTATCTACAGATGGAAGAACTTCTAAATTATACCCAGAGGCCTTAAAAGCTGTTTCTATAAATTGAAAATGTATTGGTGCCATTTGTGGGCATAATATTGTATGATTTTTTCTCATCTTTTTAGTAAAAACTGGTCTTTCAGATATATCATATTGTTTAACAGGGTTAAAGTTCTTTTTCTTTCTTTCATATATAGCTGCTTTTAAAGAACGTAGTCTAATTCTTACGGCGCCTAAATTACTTCCTTCATCTATTTTTATAAGAGTATATATTTTACCAGTTCTTTTTAAAATTTCTTGAACTTGATCTGTAGTTACCGCATCTAATCCACAACCAAAGGAATTAAGTTGAACTAACTCTAAATTATTTTCTTTAGCTACAAAACTAGCTGCTGCATATAACCTTGAATGATAAACCCATTGGTCTACTACTCTTAAAGGTCTTTCAACTCTTCCTAGATGAGCTATAGAATCCTCTGTTAAAACTGCCATATCTAAAGATGTAATTATATTAGTTATACCATGATTTATTTCTGGATCTATATGATAAGGTCTACCAGATAATACGATACCTTTTTTACCTGTTCTTTTTAAATAGTCTATAACTTCTTCTCCCTTTTTCCTTATATCTAACTTCACCTTTTGATCTTCCTCATAAGCAGCCTCTACTGCTCTTTTTATATCATAAAGACTTATATTAAAGATATCTTTAAATTCCTCATAAAGTCTTTTAGCTAACTTCTTTTTATTATCTAAAGATAGGAATGGATTCATATATTTTATACTTTTATCTCTAATTATATCCATGTTATTTTTTATAACCTCTGAATAAGAAATTACCATAGGACAATTATAGTGATTATTAGCCTCTTTTTGTTCTTTTTGCTCAAAGGTTATAGCTGGATAAAATATAAAATTTATACCCCTATCTACGAGGCTCTTAATATGTCCATGAACTATTTTAGCTGGATAACAAGCTGATTCTGAAGGAATGGTATCTATTCCTAGATCATATATTTTTTTAGTAGACCGTGGAGATAGCTCCACTCTAAAGCCTAATTTTGTAAAGAATGTAAACCAAAACGGATAATTTTCATACATGTTTAAAACTCGTGGTATACCTACTATTCCTCTTTCAGCTTCTTCTTTCTTTAGTGGTACATAATTAAATATTCTTTTATATTTATATTCATATAAATCTGGAATTTTATTTTCTATTTTTTCTTTTCCTTCTCCTCTTTCACATCTATTGCCAGATACAAATTGTGTACCATCAGAAAATTTATTAATAGTCAAAAGACAATTATTTTGACATTTCCCACATCTTTTCATTTCTGTTTCTACAGAAAATTTCTCCAATTGCTCCATTGTGGCTAAGGTAGTTTTATAGCCTTCTTCGTATCTTTCTTTAGCTATAAGTGCAGCTCCAAAGGCTCCCATAAGCCCTGCTATATTAGGTCTTATTGCTTTTCTTTGTGATATAAGTTCAAAGGCTCTTAAAACCGCTTCATTATAGAAAGTTCCTCCCTGAACTATTATTTTATTTCCCATTTCCTTAGGATCTCTTATTTTTATTACTTTTAAAAGAGCATTCTTTATTACTGAATAGGAAAGACCTGCAGATATATCTCCTATAGTAGCTCCTTCCTTTTGAGCCTGTTTAACTTTAGAATTCATAAAAACAGTACATCTAGATCCTAAATCTACTGGATTTTTAGAGGTTAACGCTTCTTTAGAGAAATCTTGTACACTCATTTTTAGAGAATGTGCAAAAGTTTCTATAAAAGATCCGCACCCTGATGAACAAGCCTCATTAAGCATAATGCTTTCTATAACACCATCTTTTATAATTAAGCATTTCATATCTTGTCCACCGATATCTAAAATAAAGTCTACTCCTGGACTAAAAAATTCTGCTGCCTTATAATGCGATATGGTTTCAACTTCTCCAATATCTATATCTAATGCAGCTTTTATTAATTTTTCTCCATATCCTGTAACTACAGAATTTAAAATCTGAGCTTCTCTAGGTAACTTTGAATATAAATCTTTAAGTATATTTATTACAGATTTTAAAGGGTTACCTTCATTACTTCCATAACTTGAAAATAATAATTGTCCATTTTCATCTATAAGGGTTACCTTAGTAGTAGTAGATCCAGCATCTATTCCTAAATAACAATTTCCTTTAAAATTCTCTAAACTTTTTTCTACTGCTTTATGTTTTTCATGTCTATTTTTAAATTCAATATATTCCTGCTCATTAGCAAATAATGGTCTTAATGTTGCTACAGATTCCAACCTAGTGTTCTCTAATTCCTCTAATTTATCTAACAAATATTTTAATGTAACTATTTTGCTATCTTTCACAGTTAATGCAGCTCCCATAGCCACAAACAACTGAGAATTTTCAGGGAAAACAACCTGCTCCTTAGTTAATTTTAACGTTTCTATAAATCTTTTTCTAAGTTCAGATAAAAAATAAAGAGGTCCACCTAAGAAAGCTACATTACCTTTTATAGTTTTCCCGCAGGCAAGCCCTCCTATGGTTTGATTAACTACAGCTTGAAAAATAGAAGCAGCTATATCTTCCCTTGTAGCTCCTTCATTAATCAATGGTTGTACATCTGTTTTAGCAAAAACCCCACATCTTGCTGCTATAGGGTGTATAACTTTATAATTTTTTGCTAGCTCATTTAATCCCTTTGCATCTGTTTGTAGAAGAGATGCCATTTGATCTATAAAGGCACCAGTACCTCCAGCACAAGTTCCATTCATTCTTTGATCTATTCCATCATCAAAGAAGGTAATTTTAGCATCTTCTCCCCCTAGCTCTATAGCCACATCAGTATTTGTAGCAAATTTTTTGATAGTATTTGTACAAGCTACTACTTCCTGTATAAAAGGTATATCAAACCATTTTGATACAGAGAGGCCACCAGAACCCGTAACCATAATACTTACACTATGATCCTTAAATTTATTAAAAGTATCTTTTATTAACTTACCTATTGTGTTTTTTATATCAGAAAAGTGTCTTTCATAAACACTGTATAATATGTTGTAATACTTATCTAATATAACTATCTTTACAGTAGTTGAGCCTACATCTAAGCCCATTTTTAATATCTCTTTCATATATAATCACCTTTTTACATTAAATATTAAAACAACGAAAAACGGAATAAATTTATGCATATTTTGACTTAATAAAAAATATATTACTAAATTCATATTAACTATGCATATTATATACTTTTAATAATTATTATTCAACTAAACATTATGTGATAGAATATACCTTTTCCCAATTATTGCAAATCACTTCATTTAACATTATTTTTTCTTTTAAATGCTGACTATTAAGAGTTTATGCTTAATCCTAATTATTAATAACATTTATTACAACTTACTCATATAATAAATCAAGATAAAGCTTATTTTCTAACAATTAGGAGATGATAACATGGATAAAGTAATAGTTGAAAATATTTTTATGAACTATCACTCTTTAAAAGGAAGCACCCCTGCATTAAAAGATATATCTTTCTCCATTGAAGAGGGTGAATTTGTTAGTATAGTTGGTCCTTCTGGTTGTGGGAAATCAACTCTTCTAAATATAATAGCTGGATTAATTCCCCAATCTAGTGGTGACATATATATAGATGGCGAAAAACAAAAATCTATTTCTCCTAAAATAGGTTATATGTTTCAAAAAGATCACTTATTTAATTGGTTAACAGTCTTAGATAACATAACCCTTGGGTTAAAAATACAACATAAATTAAATAGTGAAAGAAAAGAAACTATAGAAAAACTTTTAAAAGATTATGGTTTACTGGATTTCAAAGATCATCATCCAGATGAATTATCTGGAGGCATGAGACAAAAAGTTGCTTTAATTAGAACTTTAGCTCTTAATCCTGAAGTTCTTCTTTTAGATGAGCCCTTTTCAGCTTTAGACTATCAAACTAGATTAAATATTAGCGATGAAATATACAATATAATAAAAAAAGAAGGTAAAACAGCTATAATGGTAACCCATGATATATCTGAAGCTGTAGCTATGTCAGATAGAATACTTGTATTATCTAAAAGACCTGCAAAAATAAAAGAAGATGTAGCTATTAAACTTTCAACAGAATGTAATTCCCCTTTAAAATGTAGAGAAGCTCCAGAATTTAGAGTTTATTTTAACGATATATGGAAGGAGCTGAATGACATATGATAGATGAAAAAAAAGAACAGGAACTATATATTAAAAAAGTAAGAAATAGAAAAACTAAGATAATAATAACAAGACTTATAATATTAATAGCTATTTTTGTACTATGGGAAGTAGCCGGAAACCTAGGTTGGATAGATCCTTTTTTAACTAGCACTCCATCTAGAATGTGGAAAAGCTTAGTAAAAATCTATAGTGAAGGTACATTGTTTAAGCATATATGGATAACCTGTTACGAGACTATTTTAGGTTTTATTTATGGTACCTTACTAGGAACTTTCATAGCTATACTCCTTTGGTGGTCAGATTTTGCTTGTAAAGTTTTAGATCCCTATATTGTAGTATTAAATGCATTACCTAAAGTAGCACTAGCTCCTATTATAATTTTTTGGGTTGGCAATGGTACCAATGCTATAATAATGATAGCTCTCTTAATTTCCATTGTTGTAACTATAATTTCTGTATTAAATGGATTTAAAGAAGTTGATAATGATAAAATAAGATTAATGAAAACCTTTGGAGCCACTAAATGGCAAATATTAATTCATTTAATAATCCCTGCTACAATCCCAACTTTAATATCTACCTTAAAAATTAATGTGGGTTTATCCTGGGTGGGAGTTATAATGGGAGAATTTTTAGTAGCAAAAGAAGGTTTAGGATTCTTAATTATTTATGGTGGTCAGATTTCTCAACTGGATATAGTAATGTTTAGCATAATAATATTGGCTATTTTAGCTTATTTAATGTATGCAGTAGTAGAGTTTTTAGAAAAAAGAATATCTTTAAAAATTAAGCATTAAAAATAGTTTTTTATTTTAATAAATCTATTTAGAAATTTTTTTCTGAATAGATTTATTTATTTTTGCATAAAAATAACATAAATGGATATTATAATAATACAACTAAGCTTCAAGCGCATCTTAGTAAACACAAGGAGGATACATATGAGTTACTTTAATAAAGCTAACAGTTATTATAATACTAAAGATTATGAAAAAGCCATAAATCTATATAAAAAAGCGGCAGAAATCAAAGAAAATGAAGCTTCATCTTTATACAACGCTTCTGTTTGCTTTATAAAATTAAAACAATATGAAAAAGCCATTCCTTTATTAAAAAGAGCTCTAATATTAAAAAAAGATAGTAAATATTTTTTTAATTTAGGTTATTGCTATGCTATGTTAAAAAATAATAAGAAAGCTTTAGTTTACTTCAATACTGCTTGGGCTCTAAATCATAAAGATGAAGATTGTGAAAAAGCTATAAATATTATAGTTAAAAATTTAAAATAATATAAATCCCCCTTAAATGTGAATATAAAATTAATTAGTTTAATGATTTTTAACTATGATATAAAAATAAATACTAACCTATATAAAATGCTAGTAACTTTTATAGTTTATATAAAAGTTACTAGCATTTTTACCATTCCCCTGCAATTTGAGATTTTCTATGATCTATATCAAATCTTTTGGTATCAAAATAGTTACCTCCTTTATAGAAAGTTGTATCTACATTGATCCATCTTCCTTCTTCCGGTATATATACTTGATTCCATGCATGACTTACCCAACTTACTCCATTAAATCCTTCACCTGTAACTAATCTTACCTTTATGTCATTTGCTCTACACATAGCTATAAATAAACAGGAATAATCAAAGCAGATCCCACTCTTACTATTAAATGTAGGAATAGCTCCAGATTTCACCTGAAAATTATCCTTAAGAACTTTCTCAGCCTTATCATGATCATAGTCTATATTAGTTCCAATCCAATCATATATTATTTTTGCCTTTCCTTTAGATGTAGCATCTTCCGCTGCTAAATGCCTTGCAAAATTATTTATTTGTTTATTAGATTTTATCCCCTCTTCTAAAGTTACCCCATTATAATAAACAATAGTTTTCTTATCTTTAAAATTATTTTTTTGTGATGAACTTTTACCCGCCTCTTCTTTTACCACTATTTTAAAAGAATTATTTATTATATTAGGTAACTTTTTAGCTATTTTAGAGTTAGTAACTGGTATTATTGCTTGCTTACATATATTATTATAAATTTTAGATGATTGAAGATATTTATTTAAAGTATCATTTTTAATAAACATAGAAAATACATTTAACACAAAAGCTATTAATAATATATAGCATATAGATTTAGGTATATTAAATAAGGCTCCGAATATTCTTTTAAATATATTTCCTTTATCTCTTAAAATGTCTTCCAATTTATCTAGTATAGGATATATTGTTATGGAATTTAAAAGATCTAGTATTAAAAATATTATTTTATAAATTATAAATATTATTAAAGGTGTTAATACTACGTATACCATAAAGAAATTATTTTCTATATATTTTATTATATTTTTAGGTATTCTTTCATATATATCTTTATATATTCCTGCATTATGTTCTATGAATATTTTTTTACTATAATATATGCCTAAAAATAAAGAAAATACAAAAGATATAGTTTTATTTATATCTTCTATATCTAATTTTAAATTTGGAGAAGAAAACTTTGAAAGAAAGCCTTTTAAAATAGGGAAAAAAAACACTACAGCTAATATTAAAGTAACTGGATTTGTTTTCATATCTAACACCAACCTCTTATTTCTTTATTCTATTTCATATAAAATACGATTTGTACTTTTCTTTACTTCTTCAAAGCTAAATCCCCTTCTTAACAAATAATTGCTCAATCTTCTATAAATTTTATTTTTATCATCTTCTGATTTTATTATAATATCATATCTTTTTCTAGCAAGTATATCAATATTCTCTTTATAACTATTATTTTTACTGTTAAAGGATGAATTATTATGAAATTTATCTAAATTTTCGTCTTTTATCTTATTTTCTATGTTTTTATTTGATTTTATGTCTTGCTCATCTAAGCATATATTATTGTCTTTATATAAAGCTTCATTAGATTTAATCTCATTTATTATCCATTCAGCAATATTAGAATTATATCCTCTGGATATAATGTATGCCCATATTTTTTTATATATTTTAAATTTATCTTTTTCCCTTAATATCATAATTTTATATTTTTTCTCTGCTAATTTATAGGCTATTTTTTTCTCTTTTTCTTCATCTATATTATTTATCTTTTCAATTACTATGCTTTCCTTTATTCCTTTATTTAAAAGAGCATATTTTATTTTATTTCTTCCATAAATATTTAATTTTTCTCTTATATACATATCACAATATTTATTATCATCTATAAAATCATAATCCTTCAAAAATTTAATAACCCTATCTACAGTATCCTTATCATATTCCTTTGAATATAGTTTTTCTTTAACTTGGCTTTCTGTTTTTAAAGATTTCTCTATATATTTTAAAGCATAACCTTTGGCTTTTATATAGTTATCCTCTCTAATTATATCATTAAAATTATTTTCATCTATAACCTTACCCTTTTTAAGATTATGATAGTATATTAATTCTGAACTACATGCAAAATTAAATTCTTCATTTATATAAACATTTACCCTATCCTTATTTCTTTTTTGAACTTCTATCTTAGTAATAATATTTGACATATTTTTGCACTCCCAAAACAGTTATTGATTTAAAAGTATGTGTATAGTAGGTTTATTTAGTACTTTATTAGCTACATTATATATATCCTCTTCTTTTATTCCATCTAAATCTTTCATATCTTCATAGAACTGAAAAATGCTTTCCTCATCTATTATTTGATGAAAAGCATAATTTCCTATATCAGTTACATCCTCTAAAGTAAAAGCAATAGCTGTTTTTAATATCTTTTTCATAAGATTTATAGTATTACTATCAAAACCTATATTACCTTTTTTTATACTTTCTATACAATGATTTATAACCTCTAAAGTTTCATCTACATTTTCTCTTCCTACTGAGGTATATATATACAAAGTCTTTACATAAGGTGATAAATCTAAATCTGTATATACATCGTAGGCAAATCCTCTCTTTTCCCTAAGTTCTCTAAACAATACAGAATTTCCACTTTCACCCAATCTGTGGCTTAATATTGTAAGTGCTAATTCCTCTTTTTTACTTAAACCATGTAATGTAAATAAATATACTACTGTACTTTGTTCTACATTATTTTTGTAAGAAACTTTTTTTAAAAATCTATTCTTTTCTTCTAAGACTTTTTCTCTTTTAAATTCTTTCCATAACCAATCTTTAAAATACTTTTCTACAATACTTACTACGTAATTATGTGGAAAATCAGAAACTATAGATATAAAACAATTATTAGGTACATAATATCTTTCATAAAATTTTATAAGTTTGTCTCTGGTAAAAGATTTTACTATTTTCTCATTTCCTAAAGTATCATATTTTAATGGACTTTTATCAAAAGCTGTTTCATTTACTTTTTTAAAAGAATAATCCTCTAAGTCGTCCTTACTTCCTCTTATTTCAGATAAAATTACCTCTCTTTCCCTTTCTATCTCTTCCTGAGGGAATAGACAATTTTGAAACATATCCCCTAAAATTTCTATAGATTTTTCCAGTTCTTCTTCTAAAACAGTTATACTGCATACTGTAGAATTACTATCTGTATATGCATTGTATTCCCCGCCTAAATTTTCTAATTCTCTATTTAAAGTTTCATTATCTTTGTATTTAGTTCCTTTGAAAAGCATATGTTCTATAAAATGACTTATACCCTTTTCTTTTTCATTTTCATATATAGCTCCTATCTTTATTCCTGCATGAATAGCAGCTATTTGGGTATCCTTCTTTATAGTAACTAAGGTTATTCCATTTTTTAATATAGTCTTTTTCGCATCATACATTTATATCACCTTTTTAAATTATATATTTACACCATTATAGTTTATAAATATAGACCTGTACATAGTTTAAGTAAAGTATTTCAATTTAATTGACTATATTAATTAAAAGTATTAAACTATATAGATACTAGGTATATAATGAAATTTCAAAATTTATTATATACAATAATAGACAGTTCGTAACCATCCTGTCTTTAATAAAAACTATGGAGGTATTATTATGAATTTACAAAACAAAAAAATTTCTAAACTAGTGTTTTCAGCAGTTATTGCTGCTATTTACACTGTATTAACCTTACTTTTGGCTCCCATAAGTTATGGTCAAATTCAAGTAAGGGCTTCAGAATCCTTAACTTTACTACCTTTTCTCTCTTCCTATTCTATATGGGGAGTCTTTTTGGGTTGCATTATTTCTAATTTAATAGGTGGCAATGGAATTATTGATGTAGTATTTGGTTCACTAGCCACATTAATAGCTGCTATATTAACCTATTACATAGGTAAAAGCAATTTAAAATTCAAGAAATATTTAGCACCTCTACCACCAATAATTATAAATGCAGTGGTAATTGGTTTTATTTTAAATTATACTTTAAAACTTCCATTACTACTTTCAATAATTTGGGTAGGGCTAGGAGAAGCAATATCTTGTTATGTATTAGGATTAATCCTTATATCTATAATAGAAAAGAATAAGAAACTTATGTCTTATTTTAAATATTAATTATTTTAAATATAAATTTTTTTAATATAAATTTACCAAGGAGAGAACATATATGGAAAAAGTAAGATTTAAAGGCAGTGCTATGTTAAATCCTGTCCCAGTAGCACTAATAACTACTAAAAATAATGAAAAAACTAATGTATTCACTGTAGGTTGGATTGGAACAGCATGCACCAAACCTCCTATAATAAGCATAGCCATAAGACCTGAAAGACTTTCTTTTCATTATCTAAAAAATAACCCTGAATTAGTGGTTAATCTCCCCTCTAATAATCTTGTTAGAGCAGTTGATTATTGTGGTGTACGTTCTGGTAAAACTAATGATAAGATAAAAGAATGTGATTTTACACTAAAAAATTCAAATGAAATAAGCGTTCCATATATAGAACAATGTCCTATAAATTTAGAATGTAAAGTTGTAGATATATTGCCCTTAGGAACTCATCATTTATTTTTATGTGAAGTACTTTGTACCAATATAAATGATGAGCTAATAGACCCAAAAGGAAAAATTCATTTTGAAAAAGCAAACCTAATTTCTTATTCTCATGGAGAATATTATGCCCTGCCACAAAAATCTTTAGGTAAATTTGGATACTCTGTACAAAAAAAGAAGAAAAAAAAGAAGTTTAATAGATAATTTTTATTATGTTATAAAAGCCTCCTGCATACATTAATATAAAGGGGGGTCTTTTTTATGTCTAATTTTAAAAAACTATTTTATACATTAATCTTTATACTTATAGTAGAAATTATTTTAATATTTTTATCTTATCATAATCAACAAAAGATGGAAACAAACCCAATGGATAACAGTAACATATGTATACTAATAGATATTACTGCAAACAACATGGATGTGTATAGAAATGGTGAAGTAATAAAAAGTTATAGTATAGCCACCGGGAAATCCTCTACCCCATCCCCAATAGGAACTTGGAAAATAATAAACAAAGGCACTTGGGGAAGTAGCTTTGGTGGTAGATGGATGGGCCTTAATGTTCCTTGGGGCAAATATGGCATACACGGAACTGATGCACCTCATTCCATAGGGTGGAATTCTTCTCATGGGTGTATAAGAATGAAAAATAAAAATGTAGCTGAACTATACAAAATTACCCCCTTGGGTACACCTGTAATAATATGGGGAGGGCCATTTGGAAATTTTGGGCAAGGTTTAAGGCCTATAGAACCTGGTATGCGAGGTTCTGACGTGTATGAGGTGCAAAAACTTCTAAAAGAAAAAAATATTATAGCGGTGAGCCTGATGGAATATATGGTGAAAATATGAAATCAGTAATACATAAATTTCAAAAAGATAATAATATTCCACTATCAAATACTGTTAATTCTTCCTTTTATAAAAAATTAGGGGTGGAACTTATGGAATAAGCTCCCCCCTTATATAAATATATAAAAATAGTTTTAGGCAATGGCTTGTTTAGATTTGTTTTTAAATGCTGATTTTAGCATTATTGTTGCAGTATATATTACTACTGCTATAACTAGCCAACGTAATATACCCATTGGCAAGGATTTAACTAAAAATGCAGCTATTAAAACTCCAACTGTTCCTGCTAAACACATTGACACACTAGCCTTTCTATTATAAGCACCTTCTTTAACAAATTTAGCTGATGCTGGTGGCATTAAAAATGCACAAGATCCCATCATTATTGGGAAAGCAACCTTTGGTGACATTCCTAACATAAACACTAGAGCCATACATGGTGCATATAAACCTATACCTGCTGTCATTAAAGCTCCTAATATAAAGTTTATTACTATTGCTATAATTAATTTTGTACCTTGTAATCCTATAGCATCTCCACCACCTGGCATCCAATGCATTTGACCTGCAAGCATAAAGTAAGCTGTCACTAATAGTGCACATCCCATTGTAAGTTGAATCATTTTTTCTGGAAGCTTTGATACTATGCCTGCTCCTATAACAGCTCCTACAGTTGCTGCAACTAGCATAGATATTAAAGTAATAGAATCTACTTCTATAATTTTTATGAATATTATAGCCTCAATTAAAACTGGAATTGTATTTGCAGAATTTAAAGTACCAGGTAATAATCTGTCTTCTGTTTGTTTTGTCAATTTTAGTAAAGCTGTTTGAGGTGCAAATGCACCAATTCCCAAAACATCGAAAAAGTTAACTATAAAGCCTATAATTGCTGTCTTCCCCCAAGATACATTTTCTAAATTATTTTTATGTTTCACAAAATCTCTAAATAATATAATTCCAAACCACACTGCTAAGATTATTAATGCAAACCATATAGCTTTTACCATTACTATCTCCCCTTTTTATTTTCTATTTTTCCTTAGTAAAATTATTTATAAAAACATATATAAGCTGTTTGTTCTGCAAGTTTCACATTAAATTTTTCATTAGCCTCTACTATAAATGTGTCATTTTTCCCAAACTCTTTCCAAATTGTTTCCCCTGGCAATTTAACTATCATTTTTCCACTAACTATTGTCATGAATTCCTTTTTACATGTAGAAAACTCATATTCACCTACATCCATTAGCCCTATAGTAGCCTCTCCTTCTTTATTAACAAAACTCATAGATTTTACCTTACCATCGAAATACTCATTTACTTTCATCTTTATCGCTCCTCATTTCCAGAATTTTTCCAATATTCTGATTATCTTTTCTACAATTTGGTAACTTATTCTATATTCTTCGTTATTCTACTCTTTAAAATAGAATAACGAAGAAATATTCACTGTATTATTTAGACATTTCTTTAGATTTTATTGCACAATCTCTCATAGCTTCTATAATAGCATTTCTAAAACCATGTTTTTCAAGAGTTGCTACTGCTTTAATTGTAGTTCCCCCTGGTGAACACACCATATCTTTTAATGCACCTGGATGCATCCCTGTTTCTAAGACCATTTTTGCTGATCCTAATACAGCTTGTGCTGCAAATTTATAAGCCTTATCTCTTGGCATACCTTCTAATACGGCTGCATCTGCCATAGCTTCTATAAACATATACACATAAGCTGGGGATGAACCACTTACTGCAGTTACTGCATCCATCAATTTCTCTTCTACTATCTCAGCTTTTCCAAAACTTTCAAAGATACTTATAACTTCTTCAGTCTCCTCTTTAGAAACTAAATCATTAGGACATATAGCAGCCATTCCTTCTCCAACTAATGCAGGAGTATTTGGCATTACTCTAACTATTTTTATTCTTTTTCCAAACATATTTTCTGTATCTTCTAATGCTTTACCTGCTGCAATAGTAACTACTATAACATCTTTTTTAACGTTATCCTTTATCCCCTTTATAACTATTGGATATAAATTTGGTTTTACAGATAAAACTAATATATCTGCTTCTTTAGCTAATTCATTACTATTTGTTGTTACTCTGACACCAAATTTTTCATTAGCAGCTTCTAATGCCTTTTCATTTAAATCTGATAATATAATATTTTCTGGAGCAACCAGTTTTGAATTAACTATTCCTCCAACCATAGCTTGTCCCATGTTTCCAGCACCAATAAATCCAATTACTTTATTCATGTATCTTTCCTCCTAATACAAATTTGTTACTAGGAGAAAGACGTAAATTATAAATCTAGTTCCTTCTCCTAGTTTTTATTTTTCTTTACAATAATATATTAAACTAATTTTTAGTTAAACTCTTGTTCTGTTCTTTCTATTATTTCATTTTGTAATACTTTATCTAAGTTGTTGAAGTAATCACTATATCCAGCAACACGAACTATTAAATCCTTATATTCATCTGGATTTTGTTGAGCTTTTAGTAAAGTTTCTTTGCTTACAATATTAAATTGGATATGGTGTCCATCCATTGTAAAATAAGCTCTTACTAAATTAGCCATATTATCTATTCCTTCTTCACCTTGAACAACTGAAGGAACAAATTTTTGATTCAATAAAGTACCACCAGTTCTTAAATGATCCATTTTAGCCGCTGACTTTATAACGCCTGTTGGTCCATTTACATCTGCACCCTTTGATGGAGAAATACCTTCTGATACTGGAATATGAGCTTTTCTTCCATCTGGAGTAGCATTTATAACTGATCCAAAGTAAACATGGCATGTTGTTGGTAGCATATCTATTCTATAGCATCCTCCTCTACCATTAGGTCTTCCATTTACCTCATTATAATAAGCATCAAATACTTCTTTCATTATTTCATCTGCATAGTCATCATCATTACCATATTTAGGGGTTTTATTCTTAACTAAGTTATATATATCTTCATGTCCTTCAAAATTAGATCTTAATGCTTCCATTAATTCTTCCATTGTTATATTCTTTTTATCGAATACTTGGTATTTGATTGCTGATAAACTATCTGTAATTGTTCCTATACCAACACCTTGAATATAACTAGTATTATATCTTGCTCCTCCTGCATTATAATCCTTTCCTTTTGCTATACAATCATCTGTAACAACTGATAAGAATGGTGCAGGCATTAATGTTGCATACAATCTTTCTATAACTCTGTTACCATTTACTTTTATATCAACAAAATACTTAAGTTGTTTTTTAAATGCATCTAATAAATCTTCATAAGTTTTTAATGTACTTACATCTCCTGTTTTTATACCTAATTGTTTGCGAGTTTGAGAATCAACACCGTTTAATAATGTTATTTCTAATATTTTTGGTAAATTAAAATATCCGGTTAATATATAAGCTTCTTTACCAAAAGCCCCAGCTTCAACACAGCCACTAGTTCCTCCACATCTAGCATCTTCTATAGATTTTCCTGCTCTTACTAGTTCCTGGACTACTGAATCAGCATTAAATATTGATGGTTGACCCCATCCTTTTCTTATAACTTCGCAAGCCTTCTTTAAAAATCTTTGTGGGGTTTTTTTACTTATTTGTACATTGGAACTTGGTTGCAATAACTTCATTTCATCTATTACTTCAAGTACTAAATAGCTTACATCATTAACACCATCTGATCCATCCGCTTTCATACCACCACTATTTATGTTTGCAAAGTCAGTATATGTTCCGCTTTCCTTTAAAGTTATACCAACTTTTGGTGGTGCTGGTTGATTATTAAATTTAACCCAGAAACATTGCAACAATTCTCTAGCCTGTTCTCTCTCTAATGTTCCTTCTTCTATTTCTTTTTTATAGAATGGATATAAATGTTGATCTAATCTACCAGGATTAAATGCATCCCAAGGATTTAATTCAGAAATTACGCATAAATGAACAAACCAGTACATTTGAATTGCTTCTCTAAAGGTTCTTGGAGCATGAGCTGGTACCCAACTACACACTTCAGATATTTCCATAAGTTCTTTTTTTCTTACTGAATCTGTTTCTTTTTGTGCTAATTTAGCTGCATATTCTGAATAACGTTTTCCATAAATCATTATAGCATCACACGCTATATCCATAGCATCCAATTGTTCTTTTTTATCTAATGCTTCATCATCATTTAAATAATCTAATTTACTTATAGCTTCTTTTATTTGTTCTTTAATATCTAAAAATCCCATTTTATAATATTTATCTCCACCTGCAGTATGGCCCGGTCCTCTTTGTTCCATAAATTCAGTGAATATACCTGCTTCATAACAAGCTTTCCATTCTGGAGTCATTTTTTCTAATATTTTATGTCTCATAGATCTTTTTTCCCAGAAAGGAATAATTAATTCTTCTTGTATTTTTTTATCTTCATCAGTTGTTTTAAATGATATTTTTTCACGTTTATCCATTATATCAAAGTCTTCAACTGTATGACAGCATAATTCTGGATAAGTTGGTGTAGCCGCTGCAGCTTCCCCTCTTTCACCTACTATAAGTTCTCCATCATAAATACAAAGCTCTTTTCTTTCCATTAATTCCTTTAAAACTAATGCTCTTAATACTGGGATTGATACTGTTCCTTCATATTTTTTGTAAACATCAGTAACTATTTTTGTTCTCTCCATAGAAATACGTGGTACAGCCTTTAAACTTTCTTCTCTTAATTTTTTAACTCTGTCTGTCATCATAATTAATTACCCCCCTATTTTTACTTTAATTCCAGCCTTCTTAAATTTTTCTGCTATCTTATTCATTTTCTCATCTGATGGTTTTTCCTCACCAGTTAATTTGTACTCCATTTTAAGTCTTTTATATTTATCCATACCCATTTTATGATATGGTAATAAATTTACTTGAATTAAATGTAACTTTGATATAAATTTAATTGTTTCATCTATATTTTCATTGTTATCGTTTACATCATTTATAATAGGTATTCTTAAATAGATATTATGACCATATTTAGACAACAGTTCTAAATTTTCAAGTATAATTGTGTTTTCTACTCCTGTATATTTTTTATGGATTTCATTGTTCATTGATTTTAAATCATACAAAAATAAGTCTACTTTATCTCTTACTTTCTCAAATTTGTCCCAGGATACATATCCACTGGTATCTATAGTAGTATGTATTCCTCTAACATTACATTCTTCTAATATTCCATTTATAAAATCAGCATGAAGCATTGGTTCTCCACCTGAAAATGTAACTCCACCGCCGGATTCTTCGTAAAACACTTCATCTTTTATTATTTCTTTTATTATTTCTTGTGATGTAAGATCCTTCCCTACATATTCTCTTGCATTATTTGGACAGAAGTTTGTACACTTTCCACAAAAATTGCATTTTCCTTCATCCACTACAGGAATATTATTCTTCATTGTTATAACTTTTTGAGGACATCTCTTAACACAAATACCACAAGCTGTACATCTTTCCTCAAAAAACATTATTTCATGTTCTTTTCTTTGAGTTTCTGGATTATGACACCACCAGCAATTTAAAGGACATCCTTTAAAAAAGACAGTGGTACGTATTCCCGGTCCATCATGAACTGAGAATTTTTGAATGTTAACAATAGTGCTCTTATTCAAGTAAACCGCCCCCCAAACTATTGCTTTATTAAATCTACTTTATTAAATTTTAATATTTTTCGTCTTTAAACATATTAGGAGTATGAACTGTTAACAATTTTACAGGTTTACTAGTATAATTTGCCCAATTATGATTTATACTTGAATCATAATGCGCGCTATCTCCAGGATATAATTCCTTCTCATCATCATTAATAAATAATGTAAGTATACCTTCTAATACGTACACAAATTCTTCTCCCTTATGTTGATAAGAAATAATATTCTCTTTACTATCTGTAGGAAGTATTTCTATTAATCTTGGTAAAAAACTCTTATCTTCTAAATCATTACTAAGATTATATTTTATAAATCTATTGTTTTCTACTTGCAATATTTCCTTCTCATAACTTCTAAGAACTATTTTTTTATTTTTTTTAGGTGCTTGAAAAAAATATGTTAGATTCACATCCAATTCTTTAGCTATTTTAGTTAAAGAGTCTATAGCTACAGTTGTTAAACCTCTTTCTAGCTGTGATAAAAAACCTATTGAAAGATTTGTTCTTTCACTTAATTCTTTTAAAGTTAATTTTTTATTAGTCCTTAATTTTTTTATTTTTTTACCTATATCATCTATCATAATTAATCTCCTTAATCACTAATTTTATATAATATATCATTATATCACAGAAAATTAGTAATACTTAACTTTAAATATACACATATGTCTATATTTATTTTAGTATAGGTAAAATATATTATTTTACACAAAATCCAAATTAAAAATTATATTCTCTCGAAATTTTATTTAGAATTTTTTTAATATTAATTAAATTAATATATAAGTCTTTAATAAGCTTATTTAAATGTTGATTGTTAAAATATTATTAATCTCTACAATTCAAATTATAATATATTAAATATATAAAGTCTAGTATTTTTTTGATAATTATTAAATATTTTTTCATTATCATGAAAACACTATTTATTATATTATAATAATAATTAATTAATAGTTAAATTCTATATTGTTCTTGATACTGTTATATTTAATGCTTATTTATGAAATAAGTATATTATTACTTAAATATACTTATATTGTTTCATTATATATAGTTTATTTTTTATATAAGTAATCATGTTTTTTAATATTACTTAAATAATTTTTTATTTTGATTTTAAATTTTTTACCTATAACTAAAATTATTTAGAACAAAAAAACTATTGATAACTTGATATATCAATAGTTTTTATTATTCGTTTGTTATTAGATTTTTAGTTTTTCATTTTATTACTCTCTTTAATTTCCTTTAATATATCTACTAATTGACGTTCTGATATTAACCTAGTATTATATTTTTTAGCATCCATCATTTTAATAGCATTAGCTAAATCGCCAAATACCAAATAATCTACGTCCTTTGTTACATTATCTACTACTATACAATTAGCTTCTTTTATCATTTCTTCATAATAATTTGTATCCTTATTTAGTACTCCTGTTATGCAAAATTTATATCTTTTAATATTTGCGTTCTTTTCATCTATGGAGGTTGGATTAACATACATAAATAAATTAACTAAAAAAACTCTATTTCTTTTTATACTTTCTACTAATTCTTCACTTATTCCATCTATTCTTCTTAATCTATCACAATCATTATTATTTATATCTATTACTAAATCTGTAAAGTTTAAAAAAGTATGAGCGATAGCCATTGCTTCTTTTTCTTTAACTTTAGGTATAGAA
Source organism: Clostridium sp. CTA-6 (assembly GCF_054768115.1). NCBI lineage: Bacteria > Bacillati > Bacillota > Clostridia > Eubacteriales > Clostridiaceae > Clostridium > Clostridium sp. CTA-6. The sequence goes on along the minus strand of NZ_BAAAAU010000015.1, from coordinate 4,449 downwards.
GATGCATATATAAATTTTTCAAAGCTACAATTTTTAGCTTTATCAATAGATTTTATAAGTTCATCTACATGTTCCTTTGTAAAACCATTTATTTTATATAGTTCTTCTTTTTTTAATAAAAAAATATCATAAACATTATTTAAAAACCCATTTTTAAATAAAATATTTATAGTTTCATCATTTAACTTTTTAATATTTAATCCTTTTTCTCCTACCATGTTTTTAATTTTATTTATGAAGTTTATATTATCCATCTATATCTCCCCGTCTTTGTTATATATATTTACACTTTAAATTTCTTTTTCTAAATTCAAAATTTTTTTTATTAAATCTTCTTTTGGTAAATTACTTAAATCCGGTCTATTTTTTGCTAAGTAACAATCTACACAAAGACCTTCTATTAAACTATCTTCTGGCACCTCTTTTTTGCAATTTTCACAGATTACCGTTCCTACTAAATCATTATTTGTTAAAGCTTTTCCACAATTTAAACATTCTACTACCTCATAGGCAAATTTATTATCTATTTCCTTTAAAATTTTAGGTTCATTCTCTTTTAAATCTATTATACCTGGCCTTTTTATAAAAGCTTTAAATATAGTTTTTTTACAATATTTACAATGTTTACTCATCTACAACACCTCTAAACACTTTTAAATATTTTATGTGCTATAACAGAATTTGCATCTTCAAGTTCTGTAAGTTCTCCTATAGTCATTATATCATCTGAAAAAAGCTGTAAACTTTCTATGTTTCCAATTTTACCTCCAGCATATATTAATACACTTAAAACTTTAAATTCCTTTTCATCCTTCAATTTATTAAATTTATTTATAAAATCTGGATGAGTATAGCTATGTCCATCTGTTATAAAAACTATGTCTGCCTTTTTAAATTTAGACTGTTCTATAACTTCTAATGCCTTTTGAAGAGGTGTTTCAAACAAGGTTCCACCTCCATCAAATCTTTCTGCTATATCTAATATTTTTTCTGGTTCTTTTTTGTCTTTTTCTATTATAATAGGTTCTGTTGCATCTTCATTAAACAATATAGCTGCAAAATTTCGCTTCTGTTCCTGGGCTATTTCAAGTAATGCTATCGCTACGGCCTTAGACCATTTTTCCTTTATCCCCTTCATACTACTAGACATATCTATACATATTACCATAGGGCCTTTAACTTTTAATTTATCTGATTCTAACTCATACTGTAATAATTGTTTTTGATTAAATTTTCTGTAAAACTCTTTTTTAGTTATTTCATTTACTAAAAGCATTTTTTCACTTGGAAGAGTATGTATTATATCATTACCTATCCTAACAGATTTAATAGCTACAGCTCCATCTTTGTGTTTATTCTTTTGGTCTTTCAATGCACTTTCTTTAAATCTACCTATTATATCTGATAACTCTTTTAACTTTTTAGATTTTCTTATTCGCTCTAGAGCTCCTACTTTATCAGAAAAAGAAATTTTCGAAGATTTATTAGGTTTGTCTCCTAATCCCCAATCCTTTACGTAAGATGTGGCCTCTCTAACTTCTTTCTCTGCCTCATTAAAGGCTTCTGCCATTTCTTTTGATAAATTTTCTATATCCTCTTCACTTTCTTCTAATTTATCACTTAGTTCTTCTTCTAGATTATCTGCTTGTTTTTGCATATCCCCTAGTTCTTCATCTATTTCTTGTATTTTATTTTTCATATCTTCTTCACTTAAATCACTGATATTGTTCTTTAAATTTTCTATATTTTCTTCTAATTCTTGCTTTTCCTGTGATAAATCCTTTATCTTATCTTCTGCTTCCTGCATCTCTACTAACAAATCTGATAAAGTTTTTTGATTATTATGATGAGGGTTATTTTCTTTATTTATAGCCTCTGATTGTTCTTTTTCTTTCTCTTGATCTTGGTTCCACTTTTTTGCTATCTTAACAGCTTTTTTACCTATAATTTCACACCCTATAGCTGAGTTTAGCTCATCTAAACTACAATTTCTTCTTAAATTTTGTAAATCTTCTGTTTGAGCTAAATTTCTAATTATTCTATTATTAATTATAGATGTAGACTTCATTCTCTCTTCCTTATATATAAATGGTTCATATTTATATAGAAGTAAAAATATATCTTTATATAATTTATCAAATATAGGTAAATATCTTTTCCCTTCCTTTACTAAACTTTGCATAGTAGAAGAAACTTCATATATATCTTCATATATATCTAAATCAAACTCATAATGTTTTACCGATTGATCTTTTTTATATTCTCTTTTTTTTATTCCTAATATGGAGTCTATATCTTGAAAATTATCATTTTTTTCTGCAGAAATTTCTTCTTTTTCTCTGTCCTCTTCAAAAACCACCTGGTAATAATTTAGTTTCATTTAAAGACTCCTTTCAAAATAATTATATATCACTATCTTCTTCAAAACTTAAATCTATACCTAAAACTTCCTTCATTATGCTTTCATTATAATCCTCTATATATTTTTTCTTTTTAACCATATTTTTTGTATCTTTGCCTTTATTTTTGGCTTCTTCTATTAATAGATTTAATCTTTTAATAATATTCTCTATACTCACTTTAGCTTCAATGGTAGCTCTAATTTTTTCATCCTTATCTTCTATATAATCTATTTCTTCTTTTATTTCATTAAATTTTCTAGCATAATCTCTAACTTTATCATCATAAGGATTTATTATTTTTATAATATTAGTTTCTATAATTACTATATCATCTAAATCATTCCATAAAACATTTTTTAATGCTTCAAAATCTTCTACTACTGCATAATTTCTTCTACATAATAATGCATTCCCCTGAATAACTTTTAAACACTCATTTTTTCTTCTGTCTGATATAACTATCCCATTTCTTTCTAAATTGTCCATCAACTTTATAAAATCTAAATATATATCATCCTTAATTTCTATAGTTTCTGTTTTCTTTTGTAGAGCATAGAGCTCTTCTAATTTTATTTTTGTATTTACTTTTATTTCATTTTCACTATTTCTCATACTTACATAGTTTTTAAACATCTTTAACTTATTATCCGTATCCTTTACATATCCCAGATAATCTCTAAATATTATCCTATCATATAAAGCATTTAAACTTTCATCATCTGGTATTTCATTACTTGCGCAAAACATGCTTACTAAAGGAACTTTTATAGCTTTCCCATCATTATAAAATATTTTTTCATTAAGAAGTGGTAATAATATATTTAAAGTAGGCTCATTACTTTTCCATATTTCATCTATAAATGCAATATGTGCTTCTGGTAATTTGCCATTAGTTTTTCTTAAAAATTTATCCTGTTCCATGGCCTTAATGCTATATGGCCCTAATATTTCTGCAGGATCTGAAGTTTTGTTTAATAACCATTGAAAATATCTAGATCCATCTATTCTTTTACATATATTGTATACTAATAAACTTTTACCTGTTCCTGGTGGACCATATAAAAACATATGTTGTCCAATTACTAAAGCTCTTAAAGCATCTTTTATAATTTCTTCACGTTCTACGAAAAAATCATTAAGTTCTTCTTCTATACGATTTATTTTTTCTAATCCGCTTTCATAAAGCTTATCTACTTCTTTAGAATCCATTTCTATTATAAAGTTGCTCTCATCCTTGGCTTTTTTTTCATTATTAGTTTTTGTATATTTAGATTCATATTTTTCTTTTTCTAAACTTAATCCTTTAAAAAAATCATCAAATTCCTGCATTTATTTACCTCCTAGTTATAAGTATTGTATGTACTATAATTATATCTTTACATTTTATATTAACTATATTATTTTGTTAAATATTTGTTTATATCAAACAAAAAATTTTCATTTTTTATGAACTTTCACTTGTATATTACAATAAAAATCACAGCTATTCAACTCAATTTTAACAAAATTTCATTTTTTCTGACTTTTTTACCTAGATTTTGATATTTAAATTTGCCTAATTACATTAGAAGGAGTTTTACAAAATTTATAGAACAATATATAATATAATAGCAGTAAATATTATATTATATATTTAAATTTCTTAAATAATATCCTTTACATAACATTTCTTATCTATGTAAAGAGATAGTTTTTTAGTGTGTATAAATGTATGTAACAATTTGTAAAAAACAAAAAAATTAATCTAAATTTAATTTTTTTATTGTCATAAAAAATTACCCTTTATTATTATTGTTTTTGTTTTTAAAAGTTAAAATTTTAACCTAATAGTAGTAAAATTTAATTTTTAAAAATTATCATAATACAAATTAATAAATTTGATAATATTATATTTATATAATATATATAACCCCAATACAATTTAAAATATATTACGTTAAGGAGGAAATTTAAAATGAGTTTTCAATTACCAAAATTTACACCACCAGATTTTACACAAGATGTTCTTGTTAAGGCACCAGATGTTAAAATAGGTGAAGTTGAAAAA
>NZ_BAAAAU010000014.1:0-101738 GCF_054768115.1 Clostridium sp. CTA-6 | reverse complement strand
TACTGGCTGTTACAAGAATGTTTCTTGTTAATTCTCTGTTTAATTTTCAAAGACCACATCGCCTCAGCGACTTTTATATCTTATCAAATTTGTTGTTCTTTGTCAAGAACTTTTTTCAAATTTGTTTTTGAAAGTTTTTGTTACTTTCGTGTCCTTCAAACCGTTGTCTTAAGGACGAGATTTATTCTATCACATTTCTTACTGTCTTCTTCTTGTAAAAATGTAATTTTCATAAATTAAATTTGTTATTCTACATTTTTTTATAATTTTTAGCTTTTTTCGTGTATTGATACACCAGGACAGGTTAATACCTAATATTTGTTTTATTGCTTATCAAACCATAAACAAAGATCCTATTAACCTTAAAATTTAAAAGTTAATAGGATTTTCATTACATATATTTATAGACTATTTACCATATTTTTAAATTCATTTCCTCTTATTTCAAAGTTGGGATACATATCAAAGCTAGCACAAGCTGGTGATAAAGTTATTATATCTCCTTTTTCTGATATATCATCAGCTACTTTTACAGCTTCCTCCATACTATTTACCATAACTATTTCTATCTTACACTTTTTATCTAAAATTACTTTTTCAAAAGCTGATTTTATTTTGCTTTTAGTATCTCCCATTAATATCAAAGTTTTAATTTTATCATATCCTTCCTCTGCTAGAGGTTCAAAAGGTATTTTTTTATCATATCCACCAGCTATTAATATTACAGGCTTTTCAAAAGCATTCAACCCTGCTAAAGTTCTACTAGGACTTGATGCTATTGAATCATTATAATATTTAACACCATTAACTTCTCTTATAAATTCACATCTATGTTCTACACCTGAAAAATTTGTAGCTACATATTTCATACTATCTATTGATACATACTTATTTACCATACAAAAGGCAGCTAGTAAGTTAGCTATATTGTGCCTACCTTTAAGTTTTATATCTTTAGAATCACAAACTTCTTTTCCTAGTATAGTAAGCTTATTATTTGATAAACAAGCTCCATCATATACTTTTTCTACAAGACTAAACTTTAAAATATTTCCTAAAGCTTCTTTCTCCATTCTATTAGTTAATTCATCATCTTTGTTCAATACTAGTAAATCATTATTTTCTTGATATTTAAATATATTTTTTTTAGCCTCTACATACTCCTCAAAATCTTTATGCACATCTAAATGATTAGGACTTAAATTAGTTATTAAAGAAATCTCTGGTGATACATCCATTGTCATAAGCTGAAAACTTGATAGTTCTAATACAACCATATGATCTTCCTTCATTTCTTCAATATTGGCAAATAAAGGTGTCCCTATATTTCCTCCTACCCAAGTTTTATAGCCTTCTTTTTTTAACATTTCATAAACTAATGTTGTAGTGGTTGTTTTACCATCACTTCCTGTTACACCAAAAATCTTAGCTGGACAATATTTTATAAATTCTTCCATCTCTGATGTGATATAAGCTCCAGCTTCTTTTGCCTTAACAAATTCTGATCTATCTATTCTCATAGATGGAGTTTTAAAAATAACATCATATCCATCTAATTTATCTAAATAATTTTCACCTAATACTAAATCTACACCCATCTCTTCTAATTCAGCACTTATACTGCCTAATTTTTCTCTATATTTTTTGTCAAAAGCAGTTACTTTTGCTCCTAACTTAACTAAAAATTTTATTAAAGGTCTATTGCTTACCCCTATACCTACCACTGCTACTTTTTTATATTTAATAAAATCCTTAAACTCAGAAAAATTGCTTTTCATTTATAAACCTCCAAACAAAGTATTAATCCACCTAATATTATATCACTTTAATTTATTTATAAAACATTTTAAATACTTTTATATTGTAATTATTATAAATAAAAAACATATTATTTTATAGAAAGAATTTTATTAGGAGTTATTATGTCATTGCTAATATCTATTTTAACAATACCATTAATATATATTTCAATATCAGAAATAAAAGACAAAGAAAAATTTTATAAATTCAAACTTATACTTTTATGGTTTTTATGTCACATTTATATAACTATAAATAAATTTTTTATCCTTCCTATTGGAATTTTTATCTCTTTTTATATAGTAATGAGGACAAAAAAAAATTTAAAGTCTAAATTTATATCTTTTCTTATAGGTATATTTAGTTTTTTATTAAGTATGTTATGCTATCAAATAAAATCATAGAGATTATTTTTAATATTCGACAGTAAATTTTTCCATATAAATTTTTTAATATTTTTTATCATATTATGTTGAAAAACATCGTTATACCTGTTATAATATTCTACGTGCCGTAAGAATCTAATATAATTCCCCAAGTTTTATTTAAACATATAACATATCCCCATGATTAAACCCTATTTCATTCTATCAGGTGATTCGGATTCACCTGATTTTTTTGCTTGTATATGAAAACGTTTATATATTATTTATTAAAAGTATAAAAAAATTTATATATATTTTTAATGAATAATTATAATTAAATTAAAGCTATGAATTATATAATATTATTCTATAATTCATAGCTTTTTAATTTAAATAGAAAATTTATATATTATTAAATTTTATAAAATTATATTATTACTAAGATTTATTTTAAAATTGTAATTTATCTTCTATAAATTTTTCTAGTTCATTTATATTAACTCTTATTTGATCCATAGTATCCCTGTCTCTTATGGTAACTGTATTATCTTCTAATGTATCAAAATCTACTGTTATGCAGTAAGGAGTTCCTATTTCATCTTCTCTTCTATATCTTTTTCCTATACTACCTGCTTCATCGTAATCTATATTAAACTTTTTACTTAACATACTATAAACTTCTTGTGATTCATCAGAAAGTTTTTTACTAAGTGGTAATACCGCAGCCTTAAATGGAGCTAAAGCTGGATGTAAATGCAATACATTTCTTACATCTCCACCTTCTAGTTCTTCTTCATCATAGGCGTCTACTAAAAATGCTAAAACAACCCTATCTGCTCCTAAAGATGGTTCTATGCAATATGGCACATATCTTTCTTTAGTTGTTGGATCTAAATAGTTTAGATCTTCTCCTGAATGTTCCATATGTTTTTTCAAGTCAAAATCTGTTCTGTCTGCAACGCCCCATAGCTCGCCCCAACCAAATGGGAATAAAAATTCTATATCTGATGTAGCATTACTATAGTGAGATAGTTCTTCTTGACTATGATCTCTAAATCTTATACTTTCTTTATTTATACCTAAATTTATTAAGAAATTCCAACAATAATCTTTCCAATAATTAAACCATTCTAAATCTGTTCCTGGTTTACAGAAAAACTCCAACTCCATTTGTTCAAATTCTCTAGTTCTAAAAGTAAAATTTCCTGGAGTTATTTCATTTCTAAAAGATTTTCCTATTTGTGCAATACCAAATGGCACTTTTTTTCTAGAGGTTCTTTGAACATTTTTAAAATTGACAAATATACCTTGAGCTGTTTCTGGTCTTAAATATATTTCTGACTTAGCATCTTCTGTAACTCCTTGGAATGTTTTAAACATTAAATTAAATTTTCTTATATCCGTAAAGCTTTTAGCTTTACATTTTGGACATTCTATACCATTATCATCTATATATTGTTTTAATTTTTCATTTGACCAACCATCTGCACTAGCTTTTTCAACACCTTGTTCTGTCATATGCTCTTCTACTAATTTATCAGCTCTAAATCTTGCTTTACATTCTTTACAGTCCATTAAAGGATCAGAAAATCCGCCTACATGTCCAGATGCTACCCAAACTTGGCTATTCATTAAAATAGCCGCATCTATTCCAACATTATATGGACTTTCTTGAACAAATTTTTTCCACCAAGCTTTCTTCACATTATTTTTTAACTCTACTCCTAGCGGACCATAATCCCATGAATTTGCTAATCCCCCATATATATCAGATCCTGGGAATACAAATCCCCTGTTTTTACTTAAAGCAACCACTTTATCCATAGTTTTTTTTAAAGCCATAAAAAGTACCTCCCTAATATTTTTTTTATAAAATTTTTAATATAAAAAAGGCTATAGCAACAAAGGGACGACTTAATCGCGGTTCCACCCTTTTTGGCTATAGCCCTACTTTCTAATTAAATACTCAAAAGCTCCCTTCATAATAAACATTGACTGTTTTCACCTACCACAGACTCTCTTCATAATATTTATTATTACTCTTCTTTATCATCGTATATTATTTACTTTTAATTTATTTTTATTATTATTTATAATGATTTACTATTTATCTATAAAATATTCATTTTTAAATGTAATCAATGTATTTATAAATTTTAAATTTATTGATTATTAGGTTGTGGTTTCATAGTTGGGAACAATATAACATCTCTTATAGAATGTGTATCTGTTAAGAACATTATTAATCTATCAATACCTATTCCTAATCCTCCTGTTGGTGGCATGCCCACTTCTAATGAAGTTATAAAATCATCATCCATCATATAAGCTTCATCATCACCTAATTCTCTTTCCTTTAATTGTTGCATGAATCTTTCTTTTTGAACTATAGAATCATTTAATTCAGAATATGCGTTACATACTTCTCTTCCAAATACAAATCCTTCAAATCTTTCAGTAAATGCTTCATTTCCTCTTTTCTTCTTTGTAAGAGGTGAGTTTTCTACTGGATAATCACAAATAAAAGTAGGTTGCATTAACTTATCTTCGCAGAATTCTTCAAATAATCCTATAAGTACATCACCTTTTGTACAATCCTTTAATTCTTTTTTAAACTCTACATGTTTTTCTTTTGCAATTGTTCTTGCCTCGATGTCATCTTTTATACTGTTAAAATCTACTCCTGCATATTCCTTTACAGCATCTACCATAGTTAATCTTCTCCATGGTGGTGTAAAATCTATTTCTGTTCCTTCATATTGAACTTTAGTTGTACCTAGAACTTTTTCACATATATACGCTACCATATTTTCTGTTATTTCCATCATATCATTATAATCTGCATAAGCTTCATATAATTCTATAGCTGTAAATTCTGGATTATGTCTTATATCTATTCCTTCATTTCTAAAGTTTTTACCAATTTCATATACTTTTTCAAAACCACCTACTATTAATCTTTTTAAATATAATTCAGTAGCTATTCTAAGATACATATCAATATCTAGAGCATTATGATGAGTAATAAATGGTTTAGCTGCCGCTCCTCCTGCTATTGGTGATAATATTGGTGTTTCTACTTCTAAAAATCCTCTATTATCCAAGAATTCTCTCATTGCTTTAATTATAGCTGTTCTTTTTATAAAAGTATCTCTAACATCTTGGTTTATTATTAAATCTACATATCTTTGTCTATATCTTAAATCTGGATCTTTTAATCCGTGCCATTTTTCTGGTAGTGGTCTTAAAGATTTACAAACTAACTGAAAATCTGTTATGTGTATTGATGTTTCTCCTGTTTTTGTTTTAAAAACTGTTCCTGTTACACTTATTATATCACCTATATCAAAAGTCTTATATTCTTTAAGTTTTTCTTCTCCTACATCATTTATCTTTATGTATAATTGAATTTTTCCATATCTATCATGTATATCTGAAAATCCAGCTTTTCCATGAACCCTTTTTGACATAAGTCTTCCTGCTACTGTAACTGTTTTTCCTTCTAGATCTTCATAGTTTTCCTTTACTTCTTTTGAAGTATGAGTTCTTTCAACCTTATAAACATCGAATGGATCTTTGCCATTAGCTTGAAGTTCCTTTAACTTTTGAAATCTTTCCTTCATTAATTCATTTGCCTGTTCTTCAAAACTGTTCATCACATTATCTTCCTTTGACACTATAAATTCCCTCCAATACTATGCTCTATTAACTTCTAATATTTCATATTTACTAACACCATCTGGAACTGTTACTTCTATTATATCTCCAACTTTTTTACCTATTAATCCATTCCCTACTGGTGATTCATTAGATATTTTATTATTCATAGGGTCAGCTTCAGCAGAGCCTACGATTATATATTCAACCTCTTCATCAAATTCATAATCTTTAACCTTTACTATAGAACCTACACTTACTACATCTTTAGGAACTTCATTTTCATCAACTATACTAGCATTTTTTAGCATGTTTTCTAATTGTATTATTCTTCCTTCTGCAAAAGCTTGTTCATTTTTAGCTTCATCATATTCTGAATTTTCGCTTAAATCGCCAAATGAAAGGGCTACCTTTATTTTTTCTGTTATTTCTTTTCTTTTTACCGTTTTTAGATATTCTAATTCTTCTTCTAATTTCTTTACCCCTTCATAAGTCATAACATATTTTTTTGCTTCGCTCATGCTATTCTCCCCTTTATTTTGTTACTATTTATATATTATGATACATTCTTAACATTATAACATAAAAGAAACATTTAAGTAATTATAAAACAGGTACTTTATCCTGTCAACATTTCAGTATTCCTTACTTTTATCTAGTTATTTTTACTATATCTTCATTAAACATTATTTTATCTAATACAATACCATTATATCTTATTGCTTCTTCCACATTCTTTTTATCCATTTGACAAAGTATTGCACCTAATAACTCTGGATTAAAATTTAAATTAGTTTTCCATGGAACTTTATAGGTTATATTATTTATATTACAATTGCCTTTATTTTTATAAATTTTACTATTATTAATATACCATACTGGTATTTCTTTTATAATTTCTAAATCTTTACTTGTTATTATAAAATCTGCTTTACTGAAAGAAGTTTTTATATCTTTAGTTATAATAGGCGTTATTCCATAATTAGCTATTATATAATCATTTAGTTTTGCTAATTTATTTAAATCCTCAGAAACTAATATTATATACTTTGCTTCTTTAGAAATATAATTTATAATATTAAAAACATATTCTTCTTTTGCATCAAATACTACTATGCAACTATTTCTTATGGATTTGCCTTTTAACCTTAATATAGTTTTTATACTTTCACATACGGATAAAGCAAATAATTCCTTTTGAAAACTATTTAACAAATAATAATCTAAGAATCTAAAGGTATTTGGTGCTAATACAAAATCTTTATGTCTTGAATATTTTATACTTCGTTTTATATTTTTATGATAAGCTTTTTCATTAAAATTTGGAGATATTTTCACTTTGGATATTACTAAGTTTAGTTCCTCTATGAAATAATTTCCTCTAAAGTGTGTTAAGAACTCATCTTTTATTTTAAATATAAAATTATTTTTATTATAGTCTTTTATTATATTAGAGTTTATATCTATTATAGGTATCATTATTTCACCATAAAAATTGATTACAATATATTTTTATGTAAATATTTATTTAAAATTCCCTTAATGTTCCCCTATATTTAATTAATTCTTCTAACACTTTATGAGAATCTTTTTCCATATTTACTTTATCCTTTATATCAGTACAATTTTTAAGACCTTTTACATATACTGCTACGTGTTTTCTCATCTCTCTTACTGCCTTATGTTCTTCAAAATATTCTAATGCTCTTTTATAATGATTGATACATATGTCTATTCTTTCTTGTGAAGTAGGATAATATACATGTTCTCCCTTAATTTTTTCATTTATTTGTTTAAATATCCACGGATTACCTTGAGCACCCCTGCCTACCATTACACCATCACAGTTCGTTTTATTTATCATTTCTATAGCATCTTCTGCCGAAAATACATCTCCATTACCTATTACAGGTATGCTTACAGCATTCTTTACTTTTGATATTATTGTCCAATCTGCCTTTCCTTCATACATTTGCTCTCTTGTTCTACCATGAATAGTTATAGCATCAGCTCCAGATTGTTCCATTATTTTGGCAAACTCTACTGCATTAATATTATTTTTATCAAAACCTTTTCTAAATTTAACTGTAATAGGTTTTTTAGCTACTTTTTTCATAGCTTTTATTATTTGCGATGCTAATTTAGGGTCTTTCATAAGGGCTGAACCATCACCATTTTTAACTATTTTAGGGGCTGGACATCCCATATTTACATCCAATATGCATACATCATTATTGTCATTGAAAATTTCTACTGCATTTGCCATTATATCTGGCTCGTGGCCAAATAATTGTAAGGCTACCGGTTTTTCTTTATTTGATATTACGCATAATTCCGTTGTATTATTACTTCCATAATATAATGCTTTAGCACTTACCATTTCAGTGTAAACCAAACCACATCCTAATTCTTTACATATTTCTCTAAAAGCTATATCTGTAAAGCCTGCCATAGGTGCTAAAAATACATTATTATGAAATATAAGATTTCCTATATTCATATAATCACCTTATTTATTTTTTTCATATATTACTCTTAATCCTTCTAATGTTAAAATAGCATTTATTTCATCAATACTTTTTGCTTCTTCACTAATCAGTTTAGCAAATCCTCCTGTAGCAACTACAAAAGGTTCCTCTTCCCCTAAAGCCATCATTTCCTTTTTCATTTTTGACACTATATAATCTACTTGCCCAGCATAACCATAAATTATTCCAGCTTGTATACTAGCTACAGTATTTTTACATATAACCCCAGGAGTTTTTACAAGTTCTACCCTTGGTAATTTAGCTGCTTTATCAAATAAAGCATCTGAAGAAATTTTTATTCCTGGACATATAGTTCCTCCTAAATAATTAGCTTCTTTTGTTACAGAACAAAATGTAGTAGCTGTTCCAAAATCAATAATTATTAATGGTTTTTCATAAATTTCATGCGCTGCTACTGCATTAACAATTCTATCTGCTCCAACTTCCTTTGGATTATCATATTTTATGTTTATACCTGTTTTTACTCCAGGACCTACTATTATAGGTTTTATATTAAAATATTTTGATATCATATGTTCTAAAGAATACATTATATTAGGAACTACAGAGGATATAATTACCCCTTCTATATCAGAAAAACTTAAATTATTATGTGAAAATAATTCTATTACTTGTATTCCATATTCATCTGCTGTTCTTTTATTATCTGTAGCCAATCTCCAGTTTGCTATTAATTCTTTATTTTTATATATACCTAAAACTATATTAGTATTTCCTACATCTAAAACTAAAATCATATAAAGCACCACCTTAATAAGCAAAATAGGGTCTTAAATACAATGAAAGAGCAGCCTTGCCGCTGCCCTTTATGCTTGATTTAATGTCAATTTAATAATTTTATTTTATCAGTTCCAATTATTTTGTCAAGTTAATACTTCTGTTATATTAATGTTAGAATAGTCCAACTATATTGCCATCTGATAATACATCCATATTGTTAGCTGCAGGTTTCTTAGGTAAACCTGGCATAGTCATAACATTTCCTGTTAACACAACTATAAATCCAGCCCCATTGGATATTCTAACTTCTTTAACATTAATTCTAAATCCACAAGGTCTCCCTAATAGTTTAGCATCATCTGATAAAGAATACTGAGTTTTTGCCATACATACAGGCTTTTTATCTAAATCTAATTTTTCTATTTCTGTTATTTGCTTTTCTGCCTCTTTAGAATAATCTACCCCTTCTGCTCCATATATTTCCTGGGCAATTGTTTCTATTTTTTCTTTTATATTAAGAGTTTCCTCATATATAGGATTAAATTTACTCTCTTTCTTTTCTATAGTATCTAAAACTTTATCAGCTAATTCTAAGCCACCATTTCCTCCTTTTTCCCATACCTCTGCTATGGATACTTCTGCACCTAGTTCTTTACAATATTTTTTTATGAACTCTATTTCCTCTTCTGTATCTGATATAAATTTATTTATAGCAACTACTGCTGGTACGCCAAACTTATTAACATTCTCTATATGTTTTCCTAGATTTTCTATTCCCATAGATAATGCTTCTATATTTTGTTCCTTTAGATTTTCCTTAGGAATTCCACCATTATATTTTAAAGCTCTTACTGTAGCTACTATAACTACACAATTTGGTTTTAAATTAGCTTTTCTACACTTAATATCAAAAAACTTTTCTGCTCCCAAATCCGCTCCAAAGCCTGCTTCTGTTATTACATAATCTCCTAATTTCAAGGCCATTTTTGTTCCTAATATGCTATTACATCCATGAGCTATATTAGCGAAAGGTCCACCATGTATAATAGCAGGAGTGTTTTCTAAAGTTTGAACTAAATTAGGTTTTATAGCATCTTTCATTAATAATGCCATAGCTCCTTGAACCTCTAAATCCTTACAGTATATAGGATTACCCTCCGTACTATAAGCTACTAATATTTCTCCCATTTTATTTTTAAGATCCATAAGATTTTCTGCTAAACATAATATAGCCATAATCTCTGAAGCTACGGTTATCATAAATCCATCTTCTCTTGGAAATCCATTTATTTTTCCACCTAAGGCTACAATTACATTTCTTAAAGCTCTATCGTTCATATCCATAACTCTTTTAAAAAGAATTCTTCTTTGGTCAATCTTCAAAATATTCCCTTGATGAATATGATTATCTATAGCAGCTGCTAGTAAATTATTGGCTGAAGTAATAGCATGCATATCCCCTGTAAAATGAAGGTTTATATCTTCCATAGGTACAACCTGAGAGTATCCACCTCCAGCTGCACCTCCTTTTATACCAAATACAGGTCCTAAAGAAGGTTCTCTTAATGCTATAACTGCTTTTTTATTTTTCTTCCATAAAGCTTGCCCTAATCCCACTGTAACTGTAGATTTTCCTTCTCCTGCTGGAGTAGGATTTATAGCTGTAACTAAGATTAGTTTACCATCTTTTTTATCTTTATTACGCTTTAAAACATCTAAAGAAATTTTACATTTATATTTTCCATATAAATCTATATCTTCTTCTGTTAACCCTATCTTTTCAGCTATATTTTTTATATTTTCCATTTTAGATTCTTGTGCTATTTCTATATCGGATTTAACCATTTATATATTCCCCCTTACTTATAATGTGTACCCTATTAATTATTCCTGTGTAATTGAATAATTATTTATTCACTGTTTAATAATTTTTTTAACTTTACTATATCACCCATTTCATAGAAATTATTTTTATTATTAATTATATCATCTTATATTTATTTTGATATATAAAAAAGAGCAGATGATAAAACATCTACCCTTTTATTCTAACTATTTTTGAATATTTCTTCAAATTCATTTGCCTCTAATTTTTCTTTTTTAAGCAATTCTTGGGCTACAGCATGTAATTTAGATATATTTTCATTTAAAAGTCTTTCTGCTTCATTATATCCAGTATCTATTAATTTTTTTATTTCTTGATCTATCTTATAGGCTACATCTTCGCTGAAGTTTCTTCCCTTTCCAAGATCTCTTCCTAAGAAAACTTCATCATGCCCTGATCCAAAAGCTATTGGGCCTAATGTATTACTCATACCATAATCCATGACCATTTTTCTAGCTATTGTTGTAGCTCTATCTATATCATTTTTAGCTCCTGTACTTATGTCTCCTATAATTAACTTTTCTGCTACTCTTCCGCCTAATAAACCTACAATTTCATCTTCTAATTTAGATTTGGACATATATGAGCTATCCTTTTCTGGTAAATGCATAGTATATCCACCTGCCATACCTCTTGGAACTATACTTATTTGATGAACTGGGTCTGCATGGGGAAGAAGTTTCATAACAACAGCATGACCGGCTTCATGGTAAGCAGTTAATTTTCTATCTTCTTCATCTATTACTCTGCTCTTCTTTTCTGGTCCAGCTATTACTCTTGTAACTGCTTCTTCTAGATCTTCCATATCTATTAATTCTTTTCTCTTTCTTACTGCTAAAAGTGCAGATTCATTCATTAAATTTTCTAAGTCTGCCCCTGTAAATCCTGGTGTCCTTTTGGCCAGTATTTCTAACTTTATTTCTTCTGCTAAATGTTTATTTTTTGAGTGAACCTTTAATATAGCCTCTCTACCTTTTACATCTGGTGCTCCAACAACTATTTGTCTATCAAATCTTCCTGGTCTTAATAAGGCTGGATCTAATATATCTGGTCTATTTGTTGCTGCAATCATTATTATACCTTCATTAGCACCAAAACCATCCATTTCAACTAATAATTGATTCAAAGTTTGTTCTCTTTCATCATGACCACCGCCTAAACCAGCGCCTCTTTGTCTTCCTACAGCATCAATTTCATCTATAAAAACTATGCAAGGTGAATTCTTCTTAGCTTGCTCAAATAAGTCTCTAACTCTAGATGCTCCAACACCTACAAACATTTCAACAAAGTCTGAACCTGATATACTAAAAAAAGGTACTCCTGCTTCTCCTGCAATAGCCTTAGCTAAAAGAGTTTTACCTGTTCCTGGAGGTCCTACTAATAATACTCCTTTAGGTATTCTAGCTCCCATATCTATATATCTTTTAGGAGACTTAAGAAAATCTACTATTTCTGCTAACTCTTCCTTTTCCTCATCAGCTCCTGCAACATCATCAAAAGTTACTTTTTTCTTATCTGGTGTGGCCATTTTGGCTTTACTCTTTCCAAAGTTCATAACATTTCTATTTCCGCCACCACCCTGTGCTTGTTGCATAAACATAAACCAAAATCCTAAAAGCATTAAAACTATTAGTATCATAGGTAAATATTGTACCCATATAGGTACTGATGCTGGTTTAACATAAACTTCTTTCACTTCTCCATTTTTAGGATGCTCATTTATAAATTGAAACAATCTTTCTGAAGGAACTACTGTTTCATATTGTGTGCCATTTTTTAATGTTCCAACTACTGTCATTTTATCATCTTTAACTTGAAAACTTTTAATGTCGTTTTGTATCCAACTTTTTTGGAATTCACTAAAATTAATAGCTGTAGAGTTAGTTCCAGTTCTAACAAGCATTAAAGATGAGAATATAACTAATATAAGAACAACAATCCAGGCCGTTGCACTTGAAAATTTTTTCATATTTGGCCACCCTCACTTTCTAGTTTTATACTGTAAAATTGTATCATAACAAAAATTTGTTTACAATAAATTGAATATTAATTATTTATAAACTTCCTCTTTTAATATTCCAATATAAGGTAGATTTCTATATTTTTCTGCAAAATCTAATCCATATCCTACAAGAAAATAATCAGGAACATTAAAACCTAAATAATGAACATCAATTTCTGCTTTTCTTCTTTCTTCCTTATTAAGCAAACAAGCTATGTTTATACTAGCAGGTTTTCTAGCACGTAAATTTTCTAATAAATATTTTAATGTTATACCAGAGTCTATTATATCTTCTACTATAAGAATATCTTTACCTTCTATTTCAAAATCTAAATCCTTTAATATTCTAACTACTCCTGAGGATGTAGTGGAGTTTCCATAGCTAGACACTGCCATAAAATCCATAGTACAAGGTATAGTTATTCTTTTTAGTAAATCTGCCATAAAAGGTACAGACCCCTTTAATATACCTATTAGCATTAAATCTTTACCATCATAATCCTTACTAATTTGCTCTCCTAATTCATTTATTTTGTTTTGTATTTTTTCTTCAGATATAAGTATTTTTTCTATATCCCTACTTATTAGATCCATTTGGTTCCCCTCTTTCAACAGTTATTTCTAATACATTTTTTGTATTCTTATCTACTTTAAAATTATTACTTGTTCTGTAGGCTATAATCCAAGCTATTTCATCCCCAAAACATAGAAGTTCTAGCCTATCTCTTTCTTCCCTTGGAATTTTTAGGTCTATAAAGAAATCTTTTAATTTCTTGCTACCTTTCATTCCTAATGGAGTAAATTTATCTCCATGTTTTCTATTTCTTAAATAAATTTTTTCATTACTTATTTTATCATAATCAAAATATTGTACATATTTATTATCATTTATATTGTGATTATGATCTTTTATAGAATATATTTTTAAATTAATATTTAAATCTTCTATTTTATTACGTCCTATTTTAAGTTCACAATGAATATCATTTATCTCATTTATATCATTGCATTCTTTATATAAATGTATATCTCCATAAATGTTTTCGGCTCTTATATTGTTAGGTAAGTTTATAAATTTACCCGTTGTATTTAAACTTAATTCTAAGATATCATATATATTCTTCATTTCAAGATTATATAAGTTTTTATTTATATAAAGTATAGCCTCTCTTAATATTCGAGTTGAAATACTTTCATGCTCTAAAAAAGCTCTCTTATCTATTATTACCCTTTGTGTTTTTTTAGTACAGTATATTTGAAATTTATCTTTCGATACTTCCTCTAAATAGCTATTGTCTTTAGAAACTATATTAGAAAATCTACATAAAGTATTTACTATATCTTCATTAAAATTATCTTTTATATAAGGTATTAATTCTAATCTAATTTTATTTCTTGTATATATACTTTGTAAATTAGTTTTATCTATCCTAGGATTTAGTTTATATTTTTCACAATAATATTCTATGTTTTCTCTTAATACATTTATTAAAGGCCTTATATATACACCATCTCTTATCGGATTTATACCTATTAATCCCTGTAATCCTGTTCCCCTCATTATTCTCATAAGCACAGTTTCTGCTTGGTCATTTGCATTATGAGCTGTTGCTATTTTTTGAGCTCCCAGCTCTTTTCTTAAATAATTAAAAAAATCATACCTTGCTTCTCTTCCTGCGCTTTCACTAGATATTCCCTTTTCTTTAGCCATTTTGTTCATATCTATTGTTTTAGAAAAAAAGCCTAAATTATTCATATAACAAAAATTCTCTACATATTTTTCATCAGCATCTGATTCTGCTCCCCTAACACCATGATTTATATGAGCCACATATATATCCTTTATTCTTAGTTCATCTTTTAATAAACATAACATATGTAAAAGACACATAGAATCTGGTCCACCAGATACACCTACTATTATTTTGTCATTGTCTTCAATCATATTATATTTCTTTATAGTATTTATAACCACATCTTTCATAAAAACACACCTTATACCTTTATATTAAAACATTATACCATAAAAATACTCTAATCATTATACTTTTAGCGGGGTTTTATATAAAAAAAAGAGAATATTTAAACAAATTAAGTATTTACTACCTAACTTTATATTCTCTTTCTATATTTTAATATAAACTATACACTTTTTGTACTATTGCGGTCATATCATCCTTTACCTTACCTTTACTTAATTTTTTAGCATTTTCTATTAACTCTTCACTTATTTCTTTAGGATTATTTAATGTGGTGTTTTTTAAAAATTCTACTACCCATTCTACCTTACCTGCAGAGCTACTTTCATAATCTAGAACCCCATCACTTACCATTACTATTATATCTCCATTTTTTAAATCCCTTGTTTCAATATCAATATCTACTTTGTCCAAAACCCCTATTGGCAATGTTTTAGACTTAATAGTATATACATCTGTTCCTCGTTTTATAAAACTAGCTACTGCCCCTACTTTCATAAAATCTACTTTTCCTTCATATAAATCTATATTTGATAAATCTACTGTTGAAAACTTTTCATCCTGAGAAAATTTTATGCTCATTATAGAATTTATTGTATTTATAGCTATAAGTTTACTAAATCCTGATTGAGCAAACCTTTCAATAAGTTCAACTACTGCACTGCTTTCTTGAACTGCTTGAGGTCCGGATCCCATGCCATCACTTATTATAGTCATATAACTACCACTTTTTAATTTTCCAAAAGAATAACTATCCCCATTACATTGTTCCCCATCTTTTGCTGTCTTATTAACATAAGAAGCTACATGATATTTAGGTGTTTCCTCAAAAATTATATTACAGTCATTATTTTTTAAATCTAAGTTACAGCTTTCATTAGCCACGCACATTAATTTACCTGTAACCTTATTTATTAGGGGCAATATTTCTTTTACACATTTCTGCTTTCCTGTACAAGCATCTATTTTTAAATTTATTATAAGTCTCCCATTTTCATTATTATAACAAAATATATCTTTATATTTTATATTATTCTTATTCAACATTCTTCTAATATCTTTTTCTGTTAAATTACTAAATCTAATACTTTGTCCAAATTCTTTTGTAATCTCCTCAACAGAATAAGCCATTGTATTTATTTGATTCGCTAACACTTCCCTACATTCACTAAGTCTTTTTTTCCACATTTCGTTTATTATATAATTATTTACTATATCTTCTGTATTATTAATAAGTTGAGTTCTCTTTACACATTTTCTTTCTATTTCATAAGGAAGTTCTTTCCTATTCTCTTGATAATTTTGTATTAACTCCCCTAGGGCATTATAAGTATAATATCCTTCTCTCTTCCAGCATATATGATTCATGTTACAGTTGCTACAAACTCTATCTGCTAAATTTTCTATTAATGCACCACTTTTATTTTTCATAGCTAATTTTTCATTATCTACTAATTTTTCCAACACATTTCCCATATTATATAATACATCGGAAAAATTGCCCAATTTATCCGTAAGAATACCTTTGATCTTGTCCATATAGTTTTCTTGCAAATTTTCTTGTTTCTTTTGATAATCTAATTCATACTCCATTTTCATATATAATTTATTAGGTATTATATAAAATAGAGTTAAAGATATTAACACTTCTATTATCTTAAAATCATAGTTAATATTAGAATAAAATTTTAATATTAAAAAACTAACCAAATAAGATATGCCAGTCATCAACTTACCTGTTTCTTTGAAAACTCCAGATATAAGCCCACATAATCCATATATAGAAATATAAATCATCATGTTGTTAGAACTTAATCCTACTATAGCCCCCATAGCCACACCAATAGCTGAAGCACTAGTACTTCCCTTTACATATCCTATAATTAATATCATAGTAATAGATATTAAATTCATTAAATTTATTCCTGCTATATTAGCTCCCCAAGTTCCTGAAACCACAAGAGATAATGTAATAGCCATACTTACTATTTCTTCATTGGAATATAAATGACTAGTATTTATATTCTTAAAACATAAAATTGAATAATTAATAATATAGTATATTGGGAAAATACAACCTATTTCAAAAGTAGCTCCCAACATAGCCATAGTTGTTGAAATTTTAGTAACAAAAATTTTATATGCGAATATCTCTAAGTATATGATCATATATATAATTATGGTATTTTTTTTATCCTCTACATTTTTAAATATATAAGATGAAAGTGTTATGGTTGCTACTTCTAATATATTTAAAGATATATACCCTATATTATTTTTTAAAGATATATATCCTATAACAGAACCAACAGCTGATATAAATAAATATTTGTTATATTCTTTTTGTCTAGATATAGATAATAAAAAAGCTATCCCAAAAGGAGCCATGTTATTAATAAAAATTACTCTACTTACTAAAAAAGAGCTCATAAAGAAAATTATCATATTTACAATAGACTTGAAATTAATAGATTTTTTATACTTTTGCTTTTCTATTTTTTTTAATCTTTGGTATGGTAAAAGTTCTGCGCCATATTGCATAATAATTAATCACCCCCATTAAGTTACTTCTCAATTATATCAAGGGCTTCTGGAAATAATTGTCATAAGTTGAAGTCGCATCTAATTTTTTTTAGGACATTTCTTTCTAATATTTTTTATAATTATTTTTTTTAGACATTTATAGGAAAAATAATACAGTAAACAAAATAATTTAATATTTAATAAGAAATATAAATAGAAAAAATTCATATTTTTATGCTTATAGTATTAATATGTATTTAATAAAAAGTTTAGTGTATTTTTTATAGGAAATATAACACATTATAAAAAAAGAGAGATTCTATCTAAATAGAATCTCTCTTTTTATGTGGTAGCGGAAATAGGACTTGAACCTACGACACTTCGGGTATGAACCGAATGCTCTAGCCAGCTGAGCTATTCCGCCAAAAAATAATTGGTTGCGGAGGCAGGACTCGAACCTACGACCTTCGGGTTATGAGCCCGACGAGCTGCCAACTGCTCCACTCCGCGACATTAGTACTAAATACAAAAATCAAAGCTAATTTATTTTGCCAAAAAATAATTGGTTGCGGGGACAGGACTTGAACCTGCGACCTTCGGGTTATGAGCCCGACGAGCTACCAACTGCTCCACCCCGCGATATTTGGTGCTGAAGACCGGAATCGAACCGGTACGGGCTGTTAGGCCCGCAGGATTTTAAGTCCTGTGCGTCTGCCAGTTCCGCCACTCCAGCACATTGTGTGTTATATAATATTTTAAGTAAATGGTAGCGGAAATAGGACTTGAACCTACGACACTTCGGGTATGAACCGAATGCTCTAGCCAGCTGAGCTATTCCGCCACAATGGTTGCGGGGGCAGGACTTGAACCTACGACCTTCGGGTTATGAGCCCGACGAGCTACCAACTGCTCCACCCCGCGATATTGGTGCTGAAGACCGGAATCGAACCGGTACGGGCTGTTAGGCCCGCAGGATTTTAAGTCCTGTGCGTCTGCCAGTTCCGCCACTCCAGCACGTTATTTTATTTTGTGTTTTTGTCTCATCGCTGACGACATAAATAATTATATCCCACAAACTATACTATGTCAACACTTTATTTTATTTTTTTTAAAATAAATAAAAAGGCCCTTAAGGCCTTTTGTTTTAATAGCTTTTCTTACTTCCTCTACCTCTAGAATCTTGATGCTTTTTCAAATCTTGGAATCTTTCTTCACTGTCTTTTAAGAATTTAGATAATCTATCTTCAAAATTTACTTCATTCTTTTTAGACTTTTCTCTTGACCAATCAATTTCCGCTGGCTTACAAGATTTTTTCTGTTGCATAGCTTGCTTAATAGATAAACTTATTTTTCCTTTATCATCTATTGAAATAACTTTAACCTTTACTTTATCCTGTTCTTTTAAATATTCTCTAATGTCTTTTACATAACTATCTGATACTTCAGATATGTGCACTAAACCTGTTTTACCTTCAATTTCAACAAAGGCTCCAAAATTTGTAATGTTAACTACTGTACCTTCAAGTATACTACCTGCATTCAAAGTCATATTAATAAGACTCCTCCTTAATAAATAATGTATATATAATTTAAATTTAAAAACAATTTTATTGTGTGTTGTTTATTACAGGAGTCTCCCCTTTCTTTATAAGTCTTAATCTTTCTCTAGCTAACTTTTCTATGTAATCTTTTGATTTAGATAATTTGACTTCATCCTGTAATTTTTGATTTTTTTCTTTAACTTCTT
This sequence comes from Clostridium sp. CTA-6, assembly GCF_054768115.1. Classification (NCBI taxonomy): domain Bacteria; kingdom Bacillati; phylum Bacillota; class Clostridia; order Eubacteriales; family Clostridiaceae; genus Clostridium; species Clostridium sp. CTA-6. The sequence continues at coordinate 82,511 of NZ_BAAAAU010000014.1, read as the reverse complement.
TTAACTCAATTTTCTTTTCACTTATTTGGTCCTTGATTTTATGCATAGTTATTTGCTGATTTATAAAAATAACTGCAATATAAACTATAGCTAAGAAAAGTATTAACTTCTTTACATTAATTTTTTTCATAATATAACTTCCCTTTATAAAATATAAACCTTATAGTTATATTTTATTATATTTAAAATTTTCTTCAAGTTATTTTTGAAAATTATATTAAAAATTAATGCATTTTATTAGATTTTATTTTATATATGAGTATTTTAAAGGGATACACTATTATATTAATTGCTATCCTAAAAAATTTATTTATATTTTCAACCATACAAATAAATATAGGATTTAAATATTTGCTTATAAAAAATATATATATGTATAAACCTATAGCAATCCATAGGTATACATATATCCCTATAAAGGCACAATTATTATATAACAAAAATATGAATATTGCTATAGCAGCTAAACACCAAAATAATATATCTTCAATAATTTTTATAATAGGGCTTAAATTTTTATCCATCCTTATACTTCTATAAATGTCAAAAAAAACACCCGTTATTAAACCAGATAAAAAACTAAAAATTAATAATCCCAATTGTTTACTTATAGATATAACCATACTATACAAATCTCCTACTTAAATAGTTTTGAAAATATATTGCTCCTGTTAGCTTTAGATTGATCATTAAGATAAGCACAAGAATTTATAGTACCTACTATTACAACATCTCCATTTTGTACATCTAATTTATTCATTTTTAAATTTGATCCTTTTATATCCAAATCTCCTAGGGTTGTCTTTAACATAATTTCTTCTTCATTAAAGCTTATAACTTCATTAATGCCGCTTAAAATTAACTTTTTTCTGCTCTCTAAATTTAAATTACTTATTTTATCATCATTCTTAAACTCTTTCTTTTCCATAAATATCCCCCTCTACTTATAAATAATATATGCTCATTCATTATTGTATATTACAATAAAATAAAAGGTTCTAAAAAATCATATTTTGAAAACTTTTAGAACCTTTTATTTTGAAACTTATATAATTTTATACATATTTTCAGCATCTTCTTTTTTTACATGCTCTAAAACAGATATTATTTCATACTTCATAGTTTTATTAGCATATTGTATTTCTAAGAGATCTCCCTCTTTAACTTCAGTACCAGGTTTAGCTATCTTAGAATTAACAAGAACCCTTTCGTTTTCACAAGCCTCTTTAGCTACAGTTCTTCTTTTTATTATTCTTGAAACTTTAAGAAATTTATCTAAACGCAAATCCTTTCCCCCTTAACTTTATATAAATAAACAAAAAACCCAGATTAAAACCTAGGTTTTTTATATTTATTATTTATTTTTTGTTTACTTTTTCTTTTAGTTCTTTTCCTGCTTTGAAAACAGGTGCTATTGATGCAGGTATAGTTATTTCTTCTTTAGTTCTTGGATTTCTACCTACTCTTTCAGCTCTTTCCCTAGTTTCAAAAGTACCAAAGCCAACTAATTGAACTTTTTCGCCACCTTCTAATGCTTCTTCAACACTTTCTATAAATGATTTTAAAGCTGCTTCTGCGTCCTTTTTAGTTAATTTTGATTTTTCTGCCATGCTTGTAATTAATTCTGATTTATTCACTTTTGTTACCTCCTTAAAATTAAGTAGTTTACTACTTAAAGTTTTATACATTATTCGCATATTAGCTTATTCTTCACTTATTATAAAAATCCTTCTTTAAATATGGTTTTTATTTAAATAAGTGAGTTTATTTATTTTTCGCTTCCTTCCATAATTCATCCATTTCTTCTAAAGACATATTATCTAAATTTCTGCCCATAGAGATTGCTTCATCTTCTATGTATTGAAAGCGATTTATAAATTTATCTATACTATAATTTAAAGCATTTTCAGGGTCAATGTCAAGAAATCTTGCTACATTTACCACTGAAAATAATAAATCACCTATTTCTTCTAATATTTTTACCTTATTTTTGCTTTTATATACATCTTCTATCTCTTTATATTCCTCTGTAATTTTTTTCATGGCATCTTCTATATTATCCCAATCAAATCCCACTTTTGCTGCTTTCTTTTGAACCTTATCTGCTCTCATTAAAGCTGGTAGTGTTTTAGCAATGTGTCTTATACTATCTGTGTAAGTTTTATTTCCCTGTTCCATACTTTTTATCTTATCCCAATTTTCCAAAACTTCATTTGAATTATTTATCTCTAAGTCACTAAAAACATGAGGATGTCTATTAATCATTTTATCACATATAGACTGTATTACATCTTTTATTTCAAAAAAGCCATCTTCTTTTCCAATTTGAGAATGAAAAACTACTTGTAGGAGCACATCTCCTAATTCTTCGATTAACATATCCACATCTTTATTATCTATAGCCTCTATAACTTCATAACTTTCTTCTATTAAGTATTTTTTTAATGAAGTATGAGTTTGTTCCTTATCCCAAGGACATCCATCCTCTCCTCTTAGCTTATCCATTATATCTAATAAATCCATAAAATCATAGTTATTATTTGAAACCTTTGGTATATATACTGATGTTAAATGATCTATGTTATGTTGTCTATCTAATTCATATAAAGGTATCTTTCTTATCTCCTCAAGTCCCTCTATTCCCGCTGCTCTTACAAAAAATATTTCTGTATCATCTTTATAATAGTTCATAAGATTTAATTTAACCTCTGAAGCTATAAATTTATCATATACTTGTGTAATTATAGTACCTATTCTCTTATCCATTACTTGATTTTTTATATCAAAAGCGTCTATTATTTTTAATCCTTCCACTGGATCTAAAAGTAAACTTTCCATTAAGGCGTCTACAAAACTTACTGCTGGTAATATTTTAAATTTTATATTGTTTTGCCTGCAAAGCTTTATAAGTATATCCACAGACTTTTCTGCAACTAATGGATGCCCCGGTACTGCATATATTATATCTGAATAATTTTTACTAGCTTCTATTAGTGATTTTGCTATAGAGTTATATACATCATCAAAACTTTCTCCTACTTCATATTCTCCATCAAAAGTTTCGTAAGTTATTCCTAATTTATTTATATATTCTACTGTAGGATGTTTTTCTGTCCTTAAAAAAACTTTATCAACAGTTTTTAAACTATCTATAGTTCCTAAAGTAATTGATTCTTTGGATCCTGGACCTAATCCTATAATGTTTATCATGTAATAATTCACCCTTATCTTTTTATGATTTTTCTCTTTATATAAGTATAATCAAGTATACCAATTAATCCTATTATAATAAAATAGATTATCATTCCTAAAAATACAGCTATTAAACAAGCTATTTTACTACTTATGGTATAATTATAGGCATAGAAGTAAATAAATACAACTGCAATTATCATTATTGTAGATGCAATAAGAGGTTTTATCATAATTTCATAATAATTGATACTTATATTTAAGCTCTTTTTTAGAGCCATCATATTTAATACAGCTGATATTACATAACCAGCTATTGTACCTATAACTGCACCATATATATTTATATTGCTCATAGGAACTAAAATCAATGTAATTACTATTTTAAATATACATCCTATACATAAGTTAACTATAGGTCTTATATACCTTCCTACGCCCTGTAATATAGCTGTACTAGTTTGACACAAAACTATAAATGGTATACTTAGTGCTAAATACTTTAATATTTCATATCCTGCTTCTTGCCCAGGAAATATTAAGTTTAATATAGGTTTAGCCATAAAGTTAAGTCCTAAACAGGAAGGTATGGCTATAACCATAGAAATTTTAATAGCTAATTCTACTTTTTTTAAAACTTCCATTTTTCTATTTAATATATAATCTTCTGCAATTATAGGTACCAACGCTGCACACAAAGATACAGATAATGTTAAAGGCACGTTAACTAAAGTAAATGCTTTCCCTGTTAATTGGCCATATAATATAGTCGATTGTTTGTATGTAAATCCCGCTTCTAATAGTTTCTGTGGCACTAATGCAGAATCTATTAAACTCATGATAGTCCCTACTGCAGATCCTATAGATATAGGAATTGCCATATAAAGTATAGTATTCATTATTTTAAAATTTCTTTTTACCTTTTTTACCCTAAATTCTTTTTTCACACTTAAGTATCTAAAAAAAAGATAAATTCCGCCTAAAAAACCTCCTGCAGCTGCGCCTATAGCTGCTCCTCCCGCTGAATATTCTATCCCCATTGGTAATAGTATATAGGCAAGTCCAACTCCAAATATTACTCTCCCTAACTGCTCTATAACTTGTGATATAGCAGTATAATTCATATTTTGCATTCCTTGAAAAAATCCTCTAAACACACTCATTATAGAAATAAAAAAAGGTGCTAAGGATATTCCTATCAAAGAGTAATAGGATCTTGTATCCCATTTTAAAAATCTTATTATATCTTTTGAAAATAATAAAAGTATAATTGTAAATCCCATCCCCATTATAAGCATAAATATCATAGCCTCTTTTAAAACTGATATTATCCCACCTTCATCTCTTACTGCATTTCTTTCTGATACTAACTTAGAAACTGCTACAGGTATTCCAGATGCAGCTGCTATAAAAAACATATATAGTGGATAGGACATTTGATAGTATCCAATACCTTCATCTCCTATGAGCATTTGTAAGGGCCATCTAAAAAATAATCCTAAAAATTTAGCAATTATTCCTGCACTTCCTAATATAAAAGTTCCCTTTATTAAAGATTGTTTTTTCATAATAATACCTCCGTAATACTACTATCCTATTAGTATTTTAAAAACTGAGTTATTATTACTTTTATTTTTATAATTTTATAGTTTATTAATAAAACCTGTGCCTAAGCACAGGTTCATATTAAGTATATTAAATTATTCTTCCATTTGTTTTCCTAAAAATGATGAAGCAGTTTCTGCAAGTTTCATCTCTAATTCATTAAATTTCTTTCCACCTTCTTTTGATACTATTATTACAGCTCCAACAGTATCTCCTTCAGCTATTATAGGTGATATAACTTGTGCTGAATACTTTTCATCTATATCTTCATCATCATATATAGAAACTGCTTTATTATCATCACCAAAATAAACAGTTTTTCTTTCTTCTATTATTTTTTCTAGATCATAACTTATTTTTTTCTCTAAATATTCTTTTTTAGGGGCTCCACTAATTGATATTATAGTATCTTTATCACAAATCATAACTATATTACCTATGGTTTGCTGAAGGGAATCAGTATACCCTTTTGAAAATTCGCTTAAATCACCTATTGGTGAATATTTTTTTAATATTACTCCACCTTCCCTATCAGTAAATATTTCAAGAGGATCCCCTTCTCTTATTCTCAAAGTTCTTCTTATTTCTTTCGGTATAACAACTCTGCCCAAATCGTCTATTCGTCTAACAATTCCTGTTGCCTTCATTATTTTATTCCTCCTCTAACTAAAAATTAAATATATTAGTATTATTATGTAGTAATATTATCTTTCTATTTATGAAATTTTATGCATAATTGTTATTTACATTTTATATTTTTTCATTTAACTGTAAAATAAACTAGCTTTTTAGAATTTTATTCCAAATAAAAATCATGTGTAATTTATACACATGATTTTTATTTATTATAATAGATTTTTTTCGTAAGTTTTTATCTTAGAAGCTTTTTTCCATTCTTCTATTTTTTTAGTATAAGCTTCCTTTTGCTTTTCCATTTTTAATTCTTTTTTAATATCTTCTTTTACAGCATCATATTTTTTAACTGGATATTCTTTTTTACTATTAATTTTTATAATATGATATCCAAATTGAGTATGAACTGCATTAGAAACCGCGCCTTGTTTAAGTGCTATGGCTGCTTTCATAAATGTAGGATCAAAATTAGCATCATTATAATTTATATCTCCTAATAATCCACCCTTATCTTTAGAACCTGGATCCTGTGATACTTCCTTTGCTACCTTTGCAAAATCTTCTTTTGAATCTAATCTCTTTTTAACTTTTTTAGCTTCATCTTCTGTTTTAACTAATATATGTGATACATTCATAGTATTTGGCTTTTCTGTGAACATACTTTGATTTTCATTATAATACTTCTTGGCATCTTTATCTTCAACTTTTACATCCTTTGTAGCTTCATTTATAACTTTTTCTATTATTATTTGGCTTTTTAAGTATTCTTTTAAAGTTTCTTTAGTAAATCCTGTAGATTTTAAAGTTTCTTCAAATTTCTTTTCATCATTATTATATACTGCCTTTATTTCATTAAATTTTTTATCTACTTCTTTGTTTAATTCCTCATCCTTTGGAATAACTTTTAATTCTTTACCTTTTTGTAATAAAACTTTTTCTGTTATAAGCTCATCCAAGATTTGTGACTTTTGTTCCTTTAGAACCTCTTTTCCTTGTTCACTTTTTTCAAATTCTTCACCATACTGCATTTTCATTTGATTAACTACTTGTTTAAGTCTAGGATTTTCCTCTAAATCTTTTCTCTGAATCTTTTCTCCATTTACTTTAGCTATAGTACTTTTAGCTTTTGCTTCTGGTGTTTTTTCTACCATATCACAAGCTGTGAATGTTAAAATAAATATTCCTAAACACAATACGCTTAATAATTTTTTTGCATTTTTCACCCTATATTCCTCCACTCTTAACATTTTATTTTGCACAATTAAAGTAATTTTACCACATAAATAACAATACTACAAAATCTTCATTTATTCATTGTTCTCCACTATATATTCTAAAAAATCTTTTATAACTGAAAGGACCTGTTCTTTCTTTATATTCTTTATACTATAACCTATAGCAGGCTTTTCACTTAATTTAAATGCTACTTGCTTTGAATACTTATCCATTATAATCTTCACAATTTTTTCTTTTAAGCTACTCTTGTCTTCAAATTGAAAAACAACTTCATTTGAAATTTCTTTTATTTCTTCTACATCAAGTTTTTTACCTAAGCTTCTTATATAAGATATATTCATTAAATTATAAACAGATATTGGAATATCTGAAAATCTATCCTCTAATTCCTCTTCTATATCCATAAACTCTTCTTTAGAATCTATAGATGCAATCTTTTTATACACTTCTATCTTTTGTGTTTCATCTTTTATATAAGTATTTGGGATATAAGCATCTATTTTTAACTCTACTGAAGTTTCTACTGGCTCTTTATCTATATCACCTCTAACTAACTTTATAGTATCCTCAAGCATTCTGCAATAAAGATCATAGCCTATAGAAGCCATATGTCCATGTTGAGCAGAGCCCATCATATTACCTGCTCCTCTTATTTCTAAATCCTTTAAGGCTATCTTAAAGCCTGAACCTAATTCTGTGAAATCCTTTATGGCTTTTAATCGTTTTTCTGCTACTTCTGTAAGTATCTTATCTCTTTTATAAGTTAAGTAGCAATATGCCATTCTATTTGTTCTACCTACTCTTCCTCTTAATTGATATAGCTGAGATAGTCCCATTTTATCTGCATCATATATAATCATAGTGTTAACATTTTTTATATCCATGCCTGTTTCTATTATTGTTGTAGCTACTAATATATCAAATTTATTTTCTGTGAAGTCTAATACTACGTTCTCTAACTCTTTTTCTTTCATTTGTCCATGGGCTATCTGAACTCTTCCTTCTGGTACTAGTTTTGATATATATGACGCCATCTCATGGATACTCTCAACTCTATTATATACAAAATAAATTTGTCCACCTCTACTAATTTCCCTTAATATGGAATCTCTTATCAATTGATCATTATACTCTACTACATAAGTTTGAACAGGATATCTTTCCTCTGGAGGAGTTTCTATAACACTTATATCTCTAACACCTACTAATGACATATGTAAAGTCCTAGGTATAGGGGTAGCACTTAGAGTCAAGACATCCACATTTTTCTTTAAATTCTTCATTTTTTCTTTATGCTTTACTCCAAATCTTTGTTCCTCATCTATTATTAATAATCCTAAATCCTTAAATTTTATATCCTTTTGAAGAATTCTATGAGTTCCTATTAATATATCTACATTTCCTTCTTTAATGGACTTTATAGTAGCCTTTTGCTCGGATAAAGTTCTAAATCTACTTATAACATCAACTGTTACAGGGAAATCCGAAAATCTTTGTTTGAAATTATTATAATGTTGTTGAGCTAATATGGTAGTAGGAACTAAAAATGCTACCTGTTTCCCATCCATAACTGCCTTAAAGGCCGCCCTTATAGCAACTTCAGTTTTACCATAACCTACGTCTCCGCATAAGAGTCTATCCATAGGTTTTGGTGATTCCATATCCCTTTTTATATCCTCTATAGCCAACACTTGATCCGGTGTTTCTTCATAAGGAAATTCTTCTTCAAATTGCTTTTGCCATACTGTATCATCAGAATATTTATAACCTTTTAGGGTAGCTCTTATAGCATATAATTTTACTAAATCCTCTGCAATTTCTTCTATGGACTTTTTAACCTTATTTTTAGTTTTAGTCCATTCTGAACTTCCTAGCTTATTTACTTTAGGTTTTTTACCCTCACTGCCTATATATCTTTGCACCATATCCAACTGTTCTACTGGTACATAAAGCTTATCATCTGAATGATATATTAACTCTAAATAATCCTTTTTGTTCCCTTGTAATTCTAATTGCTTTATACCTTTAAATACCCCAATACCATGGTTAGCATGAACTACAAAATCTCCCGGTTTAAGCTCAGTAAAACTTTTAATTTTCCCTGTTCCTTTTTTATTCTGTTTCTTTTTCCCCTTCTTTTTAAATTGTCCGAATATATCCTTGTCAGATATAACACTTAATTTTATATCATAATACTGAAATCCGTTTGTTTGATTTCCAAAAGTTATAACCACTTCTCCGGGTTTAATTTCTCTTACTATATCCTTATATGAACTCTCTACTCCCATGTCTCTAAGATGATTTACTAATCTTTCTCCTCTACTCCTAGTTCCCGATAAAATTAGTATTTTATATTTCTCTTTTTTCTTTTCTTTTATATCCTCTATCAAAAATTCAATTTTACCATTATAACCTTGTAGAGTTGTTTGATTAAATGTTACAACAGACTTAGGCTTTAATTTATCTATAGTTTTTTTTATGTTTTCTATAGTAATTATTTTTTTGTATTCTAACTGTTCGATTATTCTTTCCTTATCATAAACAATTTCAGCCTGTTTAGGTAATATATATCCTTTTTCTAAAAATTTATCATAATCTTCATTAAACTCTAAATAAGTACTATCTAACTTACCTAAGCATCGTTTAACATCATCTATAACAATAAAAGAATCTTCTATATAATCTAATAAGCTGTTAGTTTTTGTGTAGAAATAAGGAAGAAAAGTATCTATATTTTCAAAAGACCAGCTTTCATTTAACTGCTCTAAATTACTGTTTATTATACTTTGTATCTTCTCTTTGTCCTCCTTTTTACTTAAATTACCAACCAATTTATCTAAATCAGCTTTTATATTTTTTAGTCCTAAGTTTATATTTTCTTCTTCAAGTATAATTTCTTTAGCTGGGAATATACTTATACTATTAACTTTTTCAATACTTCTTTGAGAGTTTACATTAAAGTTTCTTATAGAATCTACCTCATCACCAAAAAATTCCAATCTATAGGGTTCTGATGAAATAGGAGGATATATATCTATTATCCCTCCTCTTACAGAGAACTCTCCTTTATTCTCTACTATATCTACTCTTTCATATCCGCTTTTTACTAATTTTTCTTCCAATGACTTGGTTTCTATAATATCTCCAACAGACATTTTGAATGTATACTTTATATATAACTCTTTAGGTATATATGTAGCACCTAAAGATTCTATACACGTAACTATTATTTTCTTTTTAGTACTTAGAACCTCATTTATAACTTTAAGTCTTTCCCATCTTAAATCTCCTGATATGGCATAAATATTATAAAATACAACTTCTTTAGTAGGTAAATAATATACCTCCGTTGTATATAAACTTAAATCTTCATATATTCTCCTAGCTTCCACATCACTATGAGTAAAAATTACTAAAGATTTATCTACATTAGCAAATATACTACTAATAAAATAATTTTTGCCAGAATCCGCTAATCCATATGTGCCTATAGGAAATTTATTTAAATTTATATTGTTTAATAAATTTTTAAAATCTTCATTTGAACTCAAAGGTGATACTAAACCTTCTAGCCTCATATTAACAACCACCCTATAATTATTGTTTTATACTTCTATTTTTACTCCATTGTACTTATTCATAGCCTCTGTCACTCCATCTTCTACTATACTTATACATGCTTTGACTGACATAGCTAGTGTTTTTTCTATAATTTCTCTTTGTTCTTTTGAAAATTTTCCCAAAACATAGTTTACTACATTTCCATCAGGCTGTCCAATGCCTACTCTAACCCTTGGAAAAATATCTGAATTTAAATGTTGTATAATATTTTTTATACCATTATGTCCACCTGCACTTCCCTTGCCTCTAATTCTTAATTTTCCTATATCTATACTCATATCATCATATATTACTATTATATTTTCTTTATTTATTTTATAAAAATTAGCTGCTTCTATAACGCTTTCTCCACTTAAATTCATATATGTACTAGGTTTTAATAATATTACCTTTTCATTGCCTATTCTTCCTTCCCCATAACTCCCTTTAAATTTTTGCCTATTTATTTCAATATTATACTCCTCAGCTATAATGTCAATTGCATCAAAACCTATATTATGCCTAGTCTTTTTATATTCTTCTCCTATATTTCCTAATCCAACTACTAAATACATACCTTCACTCCTAATTATAATATTAATATCACCAAAGAATATTATACTACAATAAATAATAAAGAGACTTATCAGGTCTCTTTATTATTTATTGTATATTACATTTTACCTATTACTTTCTTTCATTTCAGATAATATTATATTAATTTCTTTATATTTACTATTTCTTAATATTTTAGCCTTTACCGTATCTCCAACTTTATGAGTATCTAGTATGTCTGCTAAATCTTCAAATTTAGTAACTTTTTTACCATCTAACTCTACTATTATGTCTGTAGGCTTAATCCCTGCTGCAGCTGCTCCAGAACCTTGAACTACCTCTGCCACATATGCCCCAGATACTCCAGTTTGTTCTGAAGATATGGTTTTACCAGCTACGCCTAAATAAGGCCTTGATACTTTACCATAATCCATTAGAGATTTTATTATATCTTTAGCTTCATTTATAGAAATAGCAAATCCTATTCCCTCTGCTTTTTCTTTTAAACTATTAATTCCTATAATCTCCCCTGCATCATTACACAAAGCACCACCACTATTCCCTGGATTTATAGCTGCATCGGTTTGTATCAATTTATACACAGCTCCTGCATATTGAATTTTTCTATTTGTAGCGCTAACTATACCTGCTGTAACTGTTCCTGCAAATTCTTCTCCTAGCGGATTCCCAATTGCTATAGCCACATCTCCTACTTTAACTTTTGATGAATCACCAAATTTGGCTACTGGTAAATTTTTAGCATCAACTTTTATAACAGCTAAATCAGATCTACGATCTGTTCCTACTAAAGAAGCATTTAAAACTTTTCCTGTAGATAATTTTATTGTTATCTTTTGTGCTCCATCTATTACATGATTATTGGTTACAATGTATCCATTAGGATCAAATATTATCCCTGAACCTGACCCCTGATCTTCTTGACCAAAATATCCCTCTGTTTTATTACTAATACCTACTACTGCTGGACCTACACTTTCAGCAACTTTGGTTATAGAATTCTTAGGCAATTGTTCATTTTTATTTTCTTTTTCATTTTTTTCACTTTTTTGTTCGAATAAGGACTGATTAGTGGGATTGTATGGATTCTTTTCTAATTTTTTATCTATAATATAGGAAGCTGTTACTCCACCACATAAAGCTGATACTATAATTATAAGCATAATAAATAGTATGTTTTTCATCCTTCTTCTTTTTCTACTTTTTTTAAAATTTATTTCACCATATGGTTCAGCATTTAAACCATTCTCTCCAACATTATTTAAATTATCTCTATCCATATTTAACCTCCGCTCTTTAGTTTAAATTTAACAATTATGCTCTCTTTATGGTAAAATTAAAAGTTACCCCTCCTTCTGGACTATTATTAACCCAAATATCTTCCCCGTGTTGTGTTAAAATACTTCTTACAATAGATAACCCTAGTCCAGTACTAACTTTAGATGATCGAGCTTTATCTGCTTTATAAAATCTGTCCCATATATGTTTTATATCTTCATCAGATATAACCGGGCCATCATTAAATATAGAAACTATAACTTTGCTTCCCTTGATTTTTGTATTTAATTTTACATTTCCACCCTCATTAGCATATTTGATTGCATTATCTAATACATTTATTACAACCTGTGTTAACCTGTCTTTATCAGCAATAACATATACTTTGTCATCTTCTAAACTTACATTGACTTTTAATTTTTTATCTCTTATTTTTGTCTCAAATTTTATTACACTAGTTCTTATAATCTCATTTAAGTCTATTTCTTCTAAATTTAATTTTAAATGCCCTTCTTCAATGGCAGATAGATCTAATAAATCATTTATAAGTCTTGTAAGCCTTTGAGTTTCTTCATAGGTTAATTTCAGATAATAATCTTGCTTTTCCGCTGGAACTATTCCGTCTAATATTCCACCAATAAATCCTTTTATTGATGTAATGGGTGATCTTATTTCATGAGAAACATTTGAAATAAACAATCTTCTATTGATTTCCACCTGTTCTATAGCCTCTGCCATAGAGTTAAAGGAAGAGGCTAGATCCCCTATTTCATCATCTGACTCTATATATACCCTTTTTCCTACTTCTCCTTTAGATATTTTATCAGCTACATAATTAATCTGTGCAAGTGGTCTTATAATTATCCTTTGAGAAAAATAATATATTACTATGCAGGATATTATTATGGCAAAAATAGCTGATATCCAGATTATATTATAAACTTTTTTTAATGGATCTTTTATTTCATCTATAGATGTATGCATTATTATAGCTCCACTAAATACTCCTTTATAAAAGATAGGCACTTCAAAAGTGTGTACAGGGGTTGAAAAAGCTGATTTATACTGGCCTTTATTTTCTAAATTATTTCCTCTCCTTAACTCTTCTAATTCATCAGTTAAAACCTGTACGCCTACTAAATTTTTATGCTTGGGGTTAGATACAGCATAAACATATCCATACTTATCAGTAATCCATATGTTTACAGATAAATAATTACTAATATAATTTATTACTTCATTAATTTTTTCAGATGGTATACTTCCTTCTACATACCTAACTGCTGCATTTCCTATAAACTGAGATTCTGTAATAAGCTGATTCTTCCTTTGATCAAAATAGTAACTCTCAAACCAATAGGATAAAAACGCTGCTATAATTATAAAACTTACAGATATTATTATGGTAAATGTAGCTACAAGTTTAGCAAATAAGCCTTTTTTCATTTATTTCACCTCAAATTTGTAACCTACACCCCAAACAGTTTCTATTTCCCAATTAGGTCCTCCCTCTAGTTTTTCTCTTAGCCTTTTTATGTGAACATCTACTGTTCTTGAATCTCCTGGATAATCATATCCCCATACTTCACACAATAATTGCTCCCTAGTAAATACCCTGTTTTTATTTTTTGCTAAATAATATAAAAGTTCAAATTCTTTTGGTGGCATTTTTATTTCCTTATTTTTATAAACCACTGTATAAGAATTAACATCTACTGTTAACTGTTCAAAATTTAATGCTTCCTTATTTTCATTATCCACATTATATCTTCTCAGTACAGCTTTAACTCTTGCTAATAATTCTTTAGGCTCAAAAGGTTTTACTATATAATCATCTGCCCCTAGTTCTAAAGCTAATACCTTGTCAAAAGTGTCTCCCTTTGCTGTTAACATTATTATAGGTATTGTACTGTCTTTTCTTATCCATTTAAGTACATCAACTCCATCTATATGTGGAAGCATTATATCTAATAAAACTAAATCTGGTTTATACTCTAAAAATCCTTCTTGAGCTTCTTTCCCATCATAACAAACTCTTGTATCATATCCTGAATTCTCCAAATACATCTTTATTACTTCGGCTATATTTTCATCATCATCTACAACAAGAACTTTTCCTATTTTCCCTTCCATTGGTATATCCTCCTTTTAACTTTATATATTATATATTATCTCTATATAATACATATTTAATTTATCATATTATTTAAAATAAAAATAAATAATTCTTCAAAATTTACAAATAGTTAACTATATAAATAAAGTACCCATAGAAAATAAATTCTATGGGTACTTTATTTATATGTATTGATTAATCTTCAAATATTTTACTTACAGATGTATCTTCATATATTCTCTTAATTGCTTCTGCAAATACAGGCGCAACTGATAAAACTTTAAATTTATCTAAAGTTTTTTCTTCTGGTAAATCTATAGTGTTTAACATAACTAATTCTTTTATTACTGAATTTTCTATTCTTTCTATAGCTGGTCCAGATAAAACAGCATGAGTGCAACAAGCATAAACTTCTTTAGCTCCCATTTCTATTAAAGCATTAGCTCCATTAGTTATAGTTCCCGCTGTATCTATCATATCATCAACTAATATAACAGTCTTATCTTTTATATCTCCTATTATATTCATTACTTCTGATACATTTGCTTTAGGTCTTCTCTTATCTATAATAGCTATTGGACAATGTAGCTTATCAGCAAATTTTCTAGCTCTAGTTACACTTCCTAAATCTGGAGATACTACAACTATATCATCCCTATCTTCAAATCCTTTTTGTACAAAATACTTTGCAAGTATTGGTGAGCCTAGTAAATGATCTAATGGAATGTTAAAATATCCTTGAATTTGAGAAGCATGTAAATCCATTGTTAGTACTCTATCTGCTCCTGCTGCTGTTAAAAGATCTGCAACTAATTTAGCTGTTATTGGATCTCTAGCCTTAGCTTTTCTGTCTTGTCTTGCATATCCATAGTAAGGAACAACTGCTGTTATTCTTCCTGCTGAAGCCCTCTTAAATGCATCAATCATTATTAAAAGTTCCATTAAGTTATCATTAACTGGTTCATTAGTTGATTGTACAATAAATAGATCTGTTCCTCTAACTGTTTCATTAATATTAACAGATATTTCCCCATCACTAAATGTTCCTACTTGTGACTCACCTACAGTAGTTCCTAAAATATTAGCGATATCTTGAGCTAATTTTGGGTGAGAATTACCTGAAAAAATTTTAATACCTTTTCCATGGGTTATCATTATATAGTCCTCCTTAAATTTTATTTCTTTAATAATCCTTTTTTATCTAACCAGCCTTCTTTATTGATCTGCTTTGATCTAGCAATTGCTAAAGCTCCTTCTGGTACTTCCCTAGTAATTGTAGATCCTGCTGCAATATATGTATTGTCATTAACTTTAACTGGAGAAATCAAATTTGTGTTACATCCTATAAAAGAATTGTTGCCAATAATAGTTTTTTGTTTCTTTTGTCCATCATAATTTACTACTACAGTTCCACATCCAAAATTGCACTTACTTCCTACTTCTGCATCTCCTATATAAGTAAGGTGTGATACCTTTGTGTTGTCTCCAATAGTTGATTTTTTTATTTCTACAAAATCCCCTATTCTTGCAGATTTACCTATTTTAGTTTCTGGCCTTATATAAGCAAACGGTCCTACAGTAGTACCTTCTCCTACATGACTTTCTAATATAACAGAGTTTTCAACTGTAACTCCTGATTCTATTACACTATTACATATTCTTGAATTAGAATATAACGTGCATTCTTCTTTTATTGTTGTGTTTCCCTGAATAACACATCCTGGATATATTATAGTATCATGTCCTATTTCTACATCAACATCTATATATGTACTTCCACAGTCTATAAATGTTACTCCATTTACCATATGTTTATAATTTATTCTTTTTCTCATAACTGTTTCTGCTTCTGAAAGTTGTACTCTTGAATTTACACCCATGATTTCTTCATAAGGTACAACTATAGCGCCAACTTTCTCTTCAGATTTTTTTATTATTTCTATAACATCTGTTAAATAATATTCTCCTTGAGAATTATCATTGTTAAGACTTTTTAAACTAGTTAATAAGACTTCTATATCAAAACAATACATTCCACTATTAATTTCATTTACATTAAGTTCCTCTTCATTACAATCTTTGTGTTCAACTATCTTCTTTACTTCTCCAGATGCTTCTCTTATAATTCGTCCATATCCTGTTGGATCTTGTACAGTAGAAGAAATTAAAGTAGCTGCAAATTCCCCATTATTATGAAATTTAAACAACTCCTGTATAGTCTCATTAGTAATTAAAGGGGCATCTCCTGTAAATATAGCCACTGTACCTTTTTTATCTGTTAAAAATTCTTCTGCACAAATAACAGCATGACCAGTTCCTAGTTGTTCTTCTTGCATAGAATAAGTAACATTTCTATCCTTTGTATGTTCTTTAACTGTTTCTGATCCTTTTCCTATTACCAAATTTACATCTTTTATATTAGCTTTTCTAACGTTATCAATGACGTGATTTACCATTTCTTTTCCACAAACCTTGTGTACGACTTTGGGCATAGAAGATTTCATTCTTTTTCCTTTGCCTGCAGCCAATATTATAGCACAATTATACATTATAGCACCTCTTTATGGTTTAATTATGATATATTTTTATTTTATTTAATAAAACATCTTATAATATTATATTTTATATAAAAATTATTTTCAACCTATTACCATATTTTTAGAATAATTCAAAAATAAAAAAGGAGCTTATAAGCTCCTTTTTTGGATATTTTATTCTTGAACTTTTTCAGAAGATTCTTCTTCCATTTTTGCTCTCTCGTATTCTTCGATTATAGACTTTTGAATTTTCTCTCTAGTTTCAGTATTAATTGGGTGTGCTATATCCTTATATTCACCATCTGGTGTTTTTCTACTAGGCATAGCAATAAAAAGTCCATTTTGACCCTCTATAACCTTTATATCATGAACTACAAACTCATTATCAAAGGTTACTGAAACTATAGCTTTCATTTTTCCTTCTGCTGCAATTTTTCTAACACGTACATCTGTAATTTGCATAATTCCACCTCCAAGATGCTATGTATATACATACATATTCTCTAAATTTTATGTTTTTCCTTCTGTATTTTCAAAAAAATATTAAATTTTTTGAAAATTACATTATCTGAATAATTTAGATGGCTTAACTACTATATTCCCATTATCATCAAACCCATTAAAATCTATTATAGAAAAATAATCATTTACTAATTTTTTAGTTATATCTGTATTATCTATCAATACGCCAATTCCTAATAATTCACTTTCAAACTCTTTAAGTAAATTAATTATTCCAAGTGCTGTTCCTCCAGCTTTCATAAAATCATCAATAAAAATGCATTTACTATTCCTTTTTATTGCATCTTTTGATACATACATATTTTGTACCCTTCCACTAGATCCTGATACATAATTTATACTTAATGTTGAACCTTCTGTAAGTTTATTTTCACGACGAACAACCACAAGTTGAACGCCTAATAAATTAGCTACTTCATAAGCTAATGGTATCCCCTTTGTTTCAACGGTAACAACATAGTCTATATGTTTTCCTGAAAAAAAAGAAGAAAGTATATTAGCTGCTTGTTTTATTATTTGAGGATTGCACATTATATCTGTAACATATAAAAAGTTTCCTGGTATTATTCTGTCCTTTTTGCTCAAATTTATACATAGTTTCTCAGCAAAGTCTTTACTTTTATCTTCTGATATGCCATTTATAAATTTTACTCCTCCAGCTGCCCCTGATATGGTTTCTACTTTTCCCATATTCATTTTGTTTAATATATCCTTTACTACAAATAAATCTTCACTTATGGTAGATTTTGCAGCATTAAAGAGTTCCGTAAAATTATTTAAATTTATAATTTTATTTGGATTCTCCGTTAATATTTTCATAATAATAGCTATTCGTTGATTTCTTGTAAATTTATCCATATTATCACCTATCTAAAATGTTATTTCACGAATTATTTTTAATTTATTATTCTTATTATTCTCATTTTAAGATAAATATGTAACAATATCAACAACTTAAATTAAAATTTAAAATAAAACATTCTACTTTAATGTGTTTTTTTGTTTTGTTTTTGTATATAATTATCTAATATAACTAATATTTGAGGAGTTGATCTGGGTGTCATTTGATTTTATAAAAGATAAAAATAAACATATACATTTTATAGGTATAGGTGGAATAAGTATGAGTGGGTTAGCAGAAATACTACTTTATCATAATTTTACTATATCTGGTTCAGATATGAATTCATCACCTATAACTGAAAAATTAAAAGAAAAAGGTGCAAATATATATATTGGTCATAAAAAAGAAAATATAAAGAATGCTGATTTAATAGTATATACTGCTGCTATTGCTTCTGATAACCCTGAAATAATAGAAGCCAAAGAAAAAAATATTAAATTAATGGATAGAGCAGACTTTTTAGGTGACTTAATGAAAGGCTACAAATATAATGTTGCCATATCTGGAACTCATGGTAAAACAACTACAACTTCTATGTTATCTCATGTAGCATTAAAAGCTAATGTTGACCCAACTATTTTAGTAGGTGGTAATTTAGATATAATAAATGGTAATGTAAGAGTAGGTAAAAGTGACTTCTTTATAACAGAAGCTTGTGAGTACAAATCCTCATTCCTTAAATTCTTCCCATATATTGGGGTCATTTTAAACATAGATGCAGATCATTTAGATTACTATAAAGATTTAGATGACATAAAAAATGCTTTTTCAAAATTTATTAAATTAATTCCTAAGGATGGTTATCTTATAGCTTATGGAGAAGATAAAAATATACAAAGCATTATAAAAGAAGCTAACTGTAACGTTATAACCTATGGTATAAACTCAGGAGATATACAAGCTCATAATATAGAATATGATGAAAAAGCTTGTGGAAGTTTTGATGTAGTTAAAAATAAACAAAAATTATTTTCAGTAAAGCTAAATGTTCCTGGAAAACATAATATACTAAATTCTCTAGCTAGTATATGTATTGGATTAGCTTCAAATATGAAAAATGAGGATATAATTGAAGGTATTGAAAGTTTTTTTGGGACTCATAGAAGATTTGAACTAAAAGGCTGTAAAAATAATATTACTGTAATAGATGATTATGCTCATCATCCTACAGAAATATCTGCTACATTAGATGCAGCTAAAAAATATCCTCACAATAAAATGTTCTGTGTTTTTCAGCCACATACTTATTCAAGAACATTAACCTTATTTGATGACTTTACTAAATGCTTTGACAATGCAGATGAAATTATTTTAGCTGATATATATGCTGCTAGAGAAAAGGACACTGGTATTATAAATTCAGATATGTTGGGAGATAAACTAAGAGAGCGCGGATTAAAATGTACTAACTTTCATAAATTTGATGATATAAAAAATTATCTTATAGAAAATGCTAAAACTGGTGACTTAATATTAACTGTTGGAGCTGGAGATATATATAAAGTAGGAGAAATGTATATTAATTTATAAAACTATGCTTAAAACATCTTCCTTTGGGAAATACTATTTTTAAAATCCATCGGGAGGTGTTTTTATGAAAAATTTTTTAATATCTTCTATAGTAAATTTAATATTAATCTTAGTCTCTTACTTCTTATTTAGAAGTATTATAAGTGGTCCCACTCGTCATAAAATATATGAAAAAATTTTCAGTTCTTTTGCTAAATTTATAATATACACTTTTATTTTTACTATAGCAATAACTGGAATAACTGCGTTAATAGTTTATAAAACACGTTTTGTAATATACCTAAATATAATAGCCCCTGCTTTAGTTTCAATTTTAATAGGATTTTTAATTTCAACTGTACCAACTAAAGGTGTAGAGGAAAATATATATTAATATATAAAATATTTTACGTGCCCTCCCTTGATTTATTTCGGTTTATATTATATAATTTGTTTGTTGGAAAATTTTTCGGGGTGTGGCGCAGATGGGAGCGCGCGTGGTTTGGGACCATGAGGTCGCAGGTTCGAGCCCTGTCACCCCGACCAAGAACTACTTTAAAAGTAGTTCTTTTTTTTATATTTTTTTATAAATAAGGATATCCTAAAGAAATAAAAGTATATTTTAGGAGCGTGATTATATGAAAAAAGAACATAGTGAATTATTTAAAACTATAGTAAATTCCTATGTTAATGGGACATTAGAATCGGATGTAGAAAATATCCTTTCAAAATATAATTACAATAAGGAAAATTTATGTAGAATAATTTCTTCTTTATGTGGTGTAGAAGTAATTTGTGATTCTAACAATTTTATAGAAAACCTAACTAATGCAATAAAATCTTATTCTTCTCAGCATAAAATAGTAAATAAAATTAAAGATTGTTCTATAGATTGTAAAAAAGAAAGGGGAAAAACCTTTTGTCAAAATTCTTGTCCCTTTGATGCTATATTGATAAATAAAGAAACTAACTCCACCTACATAGATACTGAAAAATGCACAGATTGTGGTTTCTGTGTAGAGGCTTGTCCTACTGGTAGTATACTGGATCGAATAGAATTTATACCTTTAGTTGATATTTTAAAAAGTAATGTTCCTGTAATAGCCACTGTAGCCCCTGCTATAACTGGTCAGTTTGGTGAGAATGTCTCAATACATCAATTAAGAAGCGCCTTAAAAAAAATAGGCTTTTCTGATATGATAGAAGTGGCATTTTTTGCAGATATGCTAACTTTAAAAGAAGCCATAGAGTTTGATCATCTTGTTAAAAATAAAGATGATCTAATGATAACCTCTTGTTGTTGTCCTATGTGGGTAGCTATGGTAAGAAGGGTTTATGAAGATCTCGTCAAGTATGTTTCTCCCTCTGTCTCTCCAATGATTGCATCCGGTAGAGTATTAAAAACTCTTAATCCCAATTGTAAAGTTGTGTTTATAGGTCCTTGTATAGCTAAAAAAGCTGAAGCTAAAGAAAAAGATTTACAAGGTGATATAGACTTTGTTCTTACCTTTGCAGAACTTAAGGATATATTTGATTCTTTAAACATAGATATATCAAAAATGCCAGAAGATTTCTCATCTGAATATGCTTCACGAGGTGGAAGATTATACGCAAGAACTGGTGGTGTTTCTATAGCTGTTGAAGATGTAGTAAAAAGACTCTTTCCTGAAAAAGAAAAGTTTTTAAAAGCTATACAGGGTAATGGTGTTGTAGAATGTAAAAAATTGCTTTCTAAAGCACAAGAGGGTAAGCTAGAGGCAAATTTTATTGAAGGAATGGGATGCATCGGTGGATGTGTTGGTGGCCCAAAATCAATAATTCCTAAAGAATTAGGGAAAGAAAGGGTGGACCAATTTGCAAATAACTCTCCCATAAAGGTTTCCATAGATAGTCCTTGCATGGACAATATATTAAAAAAACTAAATATAGATTCTGCAGAAGACTTTAAAACTCCTGAAAAAATAAAAATATTTGAAAGAAAATTTTAAAATAAAATATATAAATTTTGTTTTTTATAAACACCCTGTTATAATTTTATTAGCAATATTATGATGGGGTGATTTCTTTGAAAAGTATACAGGGCGCAATTTTTGATTTAGATGGAACATTAATAGATTCTATGACAATATGGGAAAAAATAGACTACGACTTTTTAAGTAAAAGAAACTTAAAGGTTCCTTCAGATTTAAAAAATAAAATAGAAACTCTTACCTTTGAAGAAGGGGCTAATTTTTTCAAAAAAAACTTTAAACTAAAAGAATCTCCAGAGGAAATTTTAAAAGAGTGGCATAACATGGTAGTTGAGGAATATTCTCATAACATAAAATTAAAAAATAATGTAAAAGATTTTCTTATAAAATTAAAAAATAAAGGAATAAAGTTAGCTGTTGCTACAAGTAATACTCCTGAACTAACTAAATTAGTACTAGAAAAAAATAGAATATTGGATTTATTTGATTCCATAACAACTATTAGTGAAGTTAATAGAAATAAGACCTTTCCTGACATATATATTCTATGTGCAAAAAAACTAAACTTATCTCCTGAAAAATGTGCTGTTTTTGAAGATATACTTCCTGCCATAAAAAGTGCTAAAGCGGCTAAAATGAAAACCATTGGAATTTATGATGATTCATCTAAAGATCAGGAAAATAAAATAAAGGAAATAGCAGATTATTATATTTATGACTATAAAGAATTAATAATATAAATTTATAACATTAATAACTATTGCTCATAATTAATATATTTACATATTATTAAAATTTTATAACTGCCTCTTAATAAAAATCCTTTAACAATCTTTATGCTATATTGAATATACTATAGTATAAAAATTAATAGGAGGATAATTTTGATAGTTTTTTTATTATTCATACTAATGTTAGGTGTCTGTTCATACTTTATCTATACTTTTTCTAATAAAATTAATCTTCAGCAAAAACAAATAGTTTTATTTAAAAAGCAAATAGATAAGCTTAAAAGCAAAGATAAAAATGACTTTAAAAATATTGATATAAAATTTATAAATTCTAGTATAGGAAATGGAACCATAATTAAAAATTCTTATATTTACTTATATCCTGACAACAGTTCTCCTTATATTTACAAGCTATATAAGGAGGATATTGTAGAGATACATTGCTCTGCAGAAAACTATGGTAATACTTGGTATGAAGTATCTTGCTTTTCTAAAGGTATGGTAAATACAAGAGGCTGGGTAAAAAAAGATTCTATAAATCTAAATTTATCCGATGACTACCCGCTCTAATACTCCCATCTTCTTCAAAGTGGTAGTAAAGAGCGGTTACGTCCCTGGATAACGATTTCTAAGCTTTAGAGGGAGTAAAAATTCCCTGTGAAGCCAAGAACTCTGTTTATAAAATTTCTCCTAGATTTCATCATATTTTTATGAAATCTAGGAGATTTAATTAATTTTAACTTAATTCTTATATATTTGACTTTATAATATATCCATCTTTATATTCTGGAACAACATCTATTATATCCTTTTGAAAGCAATATTCTAGATCCTTTTCTAAATTTAAAGATTTTAATCTATTATAATGAGTTGCTTTTTGTACAAAACTTTCTATGTCTTTATTATTAGTATAAATATAATAAGCTGTCTTAGCTATATCTGATAACTCTAAATCTTTTCTTATATTATATAAACAATCTATTAAATAACCACTACATATGAAATCATCTATGGAAAATTGTCCATTAGTGCCAGAATTAATTATAACTAAATCCTCGTTTAACTTATCTATTCCTTTAGCTGTAGCTTTAGAATTTATTAATGCAGAGATCAATATAGTTTTTGCATTAAAACTATTATTAATGGCCCTAGTTCCATTAGTAGTACTCAGTACAACAGTTTTTCCCTCTACATATTTTTTTGTGTATTCTAAAGGAGAATTAGAAAAATTAAATCCATCTATCTTTAAAGCATTCCTTTCTCCCCCTAAAATAATGTTATCTTTACTATTTTGGGCTATATCTTTAGCTTCTTCTATAGTTAAAACAGGTATTACTTTTTTACATCCATTATTTATTGCCGTAGTAATCACAGATGTAGCTCTTAATATATCTATAACTACTATAGTCTTATTAATCAATCTCTTCTCATCTATATGATCAGCTGAAATTACTATATCAATATTCATAAAAATCCCCCATCTTTTAATATTTTACATATATATGTAAATCTTATTCATTATTAAAATTTAAACCTTGATATAAATTATCTTCTTTCATTTTTTTATCTATAGCATTTAAAACTTCCCACTTCTTAAGGCTCCACATAGGTCCTATTAAAAGGTTTCTAGGTGCATCCCCTGTAAGCCTATGGACAACCATATTAGGTGGTAATAAAGTTATAGCTTTGCATATTAATTCTACATACTCCTCCATATCCAAGAATTTCAAATTACCACTTTCATATAATTTTACTAAAGGAGTATCCTTTAAAAGATGCAATAAATGAAATTTAACTCCTTGAATATCTAATTTAGATATATACTTAACTGTTCTTATCATATCCTCTTTTGTTTCTCCTGGTAATCCAAATATGGTATGTACAACTATATCTATATTTCTTTCCTTTAAATTTTTTACTGCCTTTTCAAAAACATTTAATTTATATCCTCTATTTATAATTTTAGCCGTTTCGTCATTTACAGTTTGAAGTCCTAATTCTACCCATATATATATTTTTTTACTTAATTCTTCTATTAAGTTTAAAACTTCTTCGTCTAGACAATCTGGCCTTGTTGCTATAGCTAAAGCAACTACACCTTTCTCATTCATAGCTTCCTCATACTTTTCTCTTAATATGTCTACAGGAGCATATGTATTAGTATAAGCTTGAAAGTAAGCAATATATTTACCGCTACTCCATTTTTCTTTCATTATTTTTTTTATATCTTCAAATTGTTTATATATCTTAAAATTCCTATCACCTGCAAAGTCTCCTGATCCTCTTTCACTACAATATATACACCCCCCTTTACTTACTTTCCCATCTCTGTTAGGACAGGAAAATCCAGCATCTAATGATATTTTAAAAACTTTACAGCCAAATTTATTTCTTAAAAAATAATTTAAACTATGATATGACTTATCGTACCATTTTGTTTCCATAATAAATTCCTCCAAAAAAAGTATCTGTGAATATTATATGACACAGATACTTTTTTTTCAAAATAACTACATTTTTTTAACTTTAAATTCTTTTAAATCTAGTTGCCACTTACCTATAAATTCTGTTGAATTTTTATCATTTTTTTCTTTACTAGATACATTAAATATTATAGAATCTGGCGCAAAAGAAGATAACGTTACATTTACTTTATTTAAAGGAAATTTATCTTCCATCTTAAAAGGTATTATGTTTGCACTATCAGCTTGATATATTCTTGTATTTTTTGTTTTATCACTAGTTTCATATTGAACTGCTATAAATTTTTCATCAGGAGAAAACACCATGAAATCTATTTTACTTCCCTTTAATAAATCTAAAGAAGATATTTCTTTTCCTATAGGTTTTTCTCCAATTTCCTCCATGATGTCTGTTCCTTGTTGCCCTGTTTCACCACCTCCAGCTCCTCCTTGACCTCCTTGGCCTCCTTGATCCCCTTGATCTTGGCCCCCTTGAACAGCCTTTGATTCATCTATTGTTATTATTCCAATATAAGAGTCTTTATCATAAGTTGATATTGCTATAAAATTTTCACTATAAGAAAGACTCATAGGTCCTATATTTTTTTTAGGTACAGCTAACTTTTCCACATTTGCCTTATCATCCTTAGAATATGCATAATCAGGTATAGTTGTTGGTTTTATTATTAGTTCCGTTTTAACATTGTTTTTATTTCTATATCTTATTCTATTTTTTTTTGTAAATGCTTCTTTGTCCATACTTATGTTTACTTCATCTATTTTATATTCGTTTTCTTCTTTTATTACCTTTATTTTGTATTCTTCTATAGAAGTATATGGTTCCTTAACGCTTACACTAGCTACTTTTGTTACAAATAGCGCTGACTTACCAACCTCGTTTATCTCCTCTGTAGTATAACCCTTTATTTTTATATCACTATTTTCTTTTTTTGTTTTATCTTTTTTTAATTTCTTAGAGTATAGCTTTTGAGCTCCTTCCATATTTTCTTCAATTAAACATTCCATATAAGAATTCAATAAATTTGTTGCTATTTTTATGTCAAAATCATTAGTTACCTTAGTATCCTCTTTATTTTTTTTACATCCAAATAATGAAATAGTAGTAGTAAAAATTAAAAATATTATTATTTTTTTTGTAAAATTTTTATAATACAATATTTCCTTCCCTCCCTTATTTAATTCGCCATTTACTTTTATTTTCTCCTTAAAAAGAAAATTTAATTAAAAATCATTATTTTTATTTTTTTATATATATTTATATAAGGAGATTATATTAATTAAAATAGGAGGATGTATGGTTAAAAATAAATTTTCTTTAATTTTTCAAATGGGTGCAGTTTTCATTGGAACTATTGTTGGAGCCGGTCTTGCCTCTGGCCAAGAAATGACACAATTTTTTACTACATACGGATACAAAAGTTTTATAGGCCTAACTATATGTTTTTTTATCTATGTCATTATGGGATCTATAATTATTGACATTAGCATTAAACATAATTTAACTTCTTATAATAGCTTAATTTCTTTAGTTAGTCCTGGATTTTTAGGTAAAGCTATTGATTTATTAACTGGATTGTTTCTTATAAGTAGCTCTGCAATAATTTTAGCTGGAAGTGGTTCTTTATTAAATCAATACTTTGGTATTTCCAAATGGGTTGGTATTTGTATAATGGTTATATCTTCTCTTGTTATATTACTAAGGGATACAAAAGGTCTTATTGAAATAAATTCTTTTATTGTTCCTTCTTTAATGATAGTTATTATAACTGTGTTTATATTATATTTAGCCTTTTCAAAAAATGTTAGCATAGCTCAAATAAAATCAGTTCCTCATTATAGAAAACATTGGTTAGTATCTACACTTATATATAGTGGATTTAATATATTATGTTGTAGTGGTGTTTTGGTACCTCTTAGTACTGAAATAAAAGATAAAAACATATTAAAATCTGGTTTAGTTGTTGGATCTTTAGGGCTTACAATTTTATCTTTTATAATAAATTTATTGCTTTTGCTTAATATTCCTTACATTTTTAAATATGAAATACCACTTTTATATATAGCTAATAGATTTGGTACTATAATTCAAATAATGCTTCTATGTATAATTTGGCTTGAAATGTTTTCAACTGAGGTTTCTAATATTTTTAGCGTAGGAAAAACCATGGAAGAATCTTTAGGAATATCTTATAATAAAGCAATTTTCATAGTTATTCTTTTAGCTATACCTATATCTCAACTAGGTTTCGTTAACCTAATAAGTGTATTATATCCTAGTTTTGCTGTTGTAAGCTTTATTTTTATGATCCAATGTATTATATTTTATATTAAAGAAAAATAACATAATTCTAAAGAAGAACAGGATGTGTAAACATGAATACATTGGAAAATTGTACAGTATGTCCTAGAAATTGTGGTGCAAATAGAATACAGGGAACTTTGGGTTTTTGCAATGCCAATTCTAAAATAAAAGTTGCAAGAGCTTCTCTTCATCATTGGGAAGAGCCTTGTATATCTGGAGTTAACGGCTCAGGGACCGTATTCTTTTCAAACTGTAATTTGAAATGTGTTTTTTGCCAAAATTATGAAATTAGTCATTTAGGTAAAGGGAAAGAAATTTCCATAGAACACTTATCTAATATTTTTTTAAAACTGCAAAGTAAAAAAGCTCATAATATAAATTTAGTTACTCCTACTCACTATGTTCCTCAAATTATAGAGGCTATAAAAATTTCAAAATCTAATGGATTAACTATACCTATATTATATAACTCTAATGGATATGAAAATATTGAAACTATAAAATCCTTAAAGGGCTATATTGATGTGTTTTTGCCAGATCTAAAATATTTCGATGATAAATATGGGAAGAAATATTCCAATTGTAATAATTACTTTAATACTGCATGTAAAGCTATAAAAGAAATGTTTAATCAAGTTGGAGAACCAGTATTTAGTAATGATAGAATTATTAAAAAAGGCATTATAATAAGGCATCTTATGTTGCCTGGCCTATTATTTGATACAAAAAAAATAATAGATTTTATATTTAAAGAATTTAATCATAAAGTTTATATAAGTATAATGAATCAATACACTCCTATGAAAAATATCTGTAACTTTAATGAACTAAATAAAAATCTTAATCCTAAACATTATGATGCTATAATAGATTATTGTTTAGACCTAGGAATAAAAAATGCCTTTATACAAGAAACTTCATCTTCATCTAAAGAATTTATACCTAATTTCGATTTAACAGGAATATAAAAAGAATATCTTAAAATAGAATATTTTTATATTAATTTAAAAATGAATAATAAAATAAATGAAAGCTATAAAATTCAGGAATCACCTGTATATTTCATAGCTTTCTTAAAATAAAATTTATATTTTATAAAATTTTTCAAATAGAGATTTCACTTAAGCCTTCTATTATATTTTATATCTACTTAAATCTGATTTAAATGTTTCTGTTATTTGTTTAAATTCATGAATATTATTAACTAATTTTTTAATCTCATTAGTATAGCTTGAAACGTTAGCACTAACTTCTTCTGATGAAGCTGAATTTTCCTCTGCTATAGCGGCCAAAGATTCTATGTTATCATATATACTTGATATAGAATCCGCTTCTTTATTAAGTTCATTTATAGTCTTAATCATGGCAGAAGCTACGGTGCCTATAGATGTTGTTGCCCCATAACTAATATCTCTAACCTCTTCTAATCTGTCTGTTTCTTGCTCTAATACATTATATTGAGATTCTATTCTAATAACTAAATTTTTTATATCTCCTGCAAATTCTATAAGATTATTATTAATTTCTTCAACTGCTTCTTTAGACTGTTCCGCTAGCTTTCTGACCTCTTCTGCAACTACCGCAAAGCCTTTACCTTGCTCTCCTGCCCTTGCGGCTTCAATAGATGCATTTAAGGCTAATAAATTAGTCTGTTCTGATATGCCTGACACAATGGATACTATATTTGTTATATCTTTTGCCTTGGTTTCTAATTCTAATCCTTTATCCTTAACTTTTTGGAATTTTTCAAGGGAATCTAAAATATTTTTACTAGTATTATTAACATTATTATAACTGTTATTGACCTTTTCTAAAGCCTTTTCTAATTCTAACTTATTACTATTTTCACTATTAACTATATCTTTTAAATTTTGTATATTATCATTTAGAACTGCTACTACTTGTTCAGTATTTTGAGCTTGGTTTACTGCACAACTAGCCACCTGTTCAACTACCCCTGATATTTCTGTAGATGTGTGACTCATAGTTTCTGATATAACATTTATATTGCCTACAAAAGTATTCATTTCATCTGTAACACCCTTAAAACCTACAAAATCAGCTTTAATTATATCTTTATGTTTCTTTAATTCTTTATATAATTCCTCTAAAAAATCACCTGTTTTAATATCACCATCTTCTACATAATGGTTTTTATTTATTTTATTTATTTCTTCAAATATTAAATATTTAGGTTTTAACAATATTTCTGTTGATATATAAGCTGCAACAGAAGATATAGAAGCTATCGATAAAACCTTAAGTAAATTATTAAATCCTAATAAAGCAAAAGATGATAAAATAGTTAATATAAATGTAAATAAAGCAACTTTTCCACCTATATTTTTTATAAATCCTAAAGACAATATTTTATTAAATTTAAAAGTTTTATTATAATAAATATTTTTTTCAAAGGTAATCTTAAGTTTTAAAAAATCATCTTTTCTTTCTATTTCATCTACTTTGATGTTTTCTTTAAAATGCTCTGCACTTCCTTTTAAAAGCCCTAAAAAGTAATCAAACATTCCTCTTTTTGAACTATAACTAAATATAGCTTGTTTTTCAGATATAGGTTCTATAGTTAAAAGTGGTGGCTTAGCACCTGGAAATTTTTTAGTCATAACTACATGAACGTCAAACATAGACTTTAAAAATGAATATAAGTTCTCATGTTCAAAAAAAGCTGGATAATCATTATTAAAAGCTTTTAAATTATCTTGTCCTATTTGTCCCCATAAAGTCTTTACATCCCTATTAACATTATTTGCTATTTTATTTATCATATCTTTAACTTTTATATCTTCAACATTTTCCATTGGTGAAAATATTTTACCTTGCCATCCTACAGCATTCATAGCTTGGTCAACTGCTTCTTCCCCATAGAGCTTCTTGCAGGTCTTTACCCATGTTGCTACTACTGTACCCTTCATAAGAATTCCTCCTCATACCTTGTATTTTCTATTTAATAATCGTAATTATTTAAATTCTTTTAATATATTAATTATATAATGTATGCAAATTATTTACAAAGCTTTATCATTAATTATAAAATATATTTATTCTATAATTATAATTTTTATCTAAAAATACATATTAATTAACCGTTTTTTAAAAATAAACACTATCAACATTATTGAATTATAATAATATTTGATAGTGCTCTAAAGATTCTTTATTTATATTTTTAGTTTGACATTTACTTTTAATAATAATTAGCTAAATATATTGTTAAAGAGTTACTTCTACTTTTAACAATTTAGCTATAATTTTTATATCTTTTAGTCTGACAGCTTCAGTTCTTAAAGATATTCCATTATTTATTAATAATATTTTATCTCCATCTAATCTTTTCAATTGTCTTACAGATCTTTTATTATTGTGTTCTATAAGAAATATACAATTGTTTTCCATTTCATAATGGATATATCCAAAGGCTATGTCTCCTTTATTTATTCTAAAACCAGACATATCCTCTTCCTCTATTTTTAAAAACAAAACTTTATCTTGGTGTATACCTTCAACCTTATTACCTATAACAGGTAATTGTTTCTTATCAATAACTCTATCTAAGTTATAATTATAAACTGGAACATCTTTTATTATAGAACTAAAAGCATTATCCCATACATCCTTTATTTTATTATCTTTATTTATAGGAATTTCTCTTTTAGGCTCTGAAGACACTTCTTCTTCAAAAGAAATTCCTATATCATTTATACCTTTTCCTAATACTTTTGATATTCTATTCATTAGACTTTCATTTATTATTTTTCTTCCTGATTCTACTTCATTTATAAAACTCTCCGCTACGCCTAATTTCTTAGCCAATTGTTTCTGTGTTAATCCTTTTTTTAGCCTAGCTTCTTTTATTTTATCAGATACTCTACTCACTTTTTCATCACCTTTTACCTATTTTGTTTTCTATACCATTCTCTTTCTTCCATTAAATGATCTACCAAATATTTAAATTCCCAGTCTATGGAAGTTTCTGTTACTACTGCCATTATAGGAACTGGTTTTAAAATTTCTTTTATTTTTTTTACGCCTAGCTCTAATTCATTATCAGAAAAATTATTGAATATAACTACTTTTTCTTCTGGCATATCTACATCTTCTACTTCTAAGTTCATACCCTTTATTATATCTCTTAGTTTCATTTTACACATACTCTTGTTTACAATTTTATAATTAGGCAAATTATTATTAGCGCACATATCTTTTAACAAGTTTAACTCTGCTTCTTTTAATCCATAAACAAGCATCAACTTATTATTAATCAAAACAAACTGCCTCCTTTTTAACTTAATTTTTCTGGCTGATCAAATTCTTCTCCAAAAGTATCTACTGTTACAGTCTTCATAACTTGATCTTCAAGAGGTTTATCTTTAAAATCTCTATCTACACTTACTATTTCTTTCGCAACATCTAGTCCTTCTATAACTTTTCCAAAAGCTGCATATTGGTTATCTAAATGTGGTGCATCAGCAACCATTATAAAGAATTGACTTCCTGCAGAATTTGGTTGCATTGTTCTGGCCATTGATATAATACCTTCTGTATGTTTTAATTCATTGTTAAATCCATTAGATTTAAATTCACCTTTTATTGAATATCCTGGGCCTCCCATTCCGTTTCCGTTAGGACAACCTCCCTGAATCATAAATCCTGGAATTACTCTGTGGAATATAACACCATTATAAAAACCTTTATTTACTAATGATATAAAATTGTTAACTGTATTAGGTGCTATTTCTGGATATAATTCTATTTTCATTTCTTTTCCATTACTCATTTTTATAGATACTATAGGATTCATTTCTATTTCCCCTCTCAAAACAATAATTTTGTTCCATATATTTCATATTAGCATAAATTATATCATATTTTAATATCTTTATTATACTCTGTTTTTTATGTATACTAAAAATTATAATTATGAAAATAAACTTATTCTTAAATATTTTATTTCATATTAAAAAGTTTATAGCTTAGATCTATTATATCCTTATCCTCTTTTGAATTAAATATGGTAACTTTTCCTATTCTACTTTCTTTTCTTAACATATTCCTATCTTCTAGTTGTCTTTTTAATTCTTTGGATGTACCCAAACTACCATCTATTATACAAGCTTTATTATGGGTAACCTCTTTTAAAGTCTCTTCTACAAAAGGATAATGAGTGCATCCTAGAACAATAGATGATATTTTTTCATTGTCATATTTTGAAAATTTATCCTTCAAATAATTATAAATTACATCTCCAGAAACTATTCCCTGTTCTATTAGTTCTGGTAGCCCAGGACAAGGCAAAGGCTCTATATCCTCTGTTTCTTTATACAAATCCATTAAATTAGCAAATTTCTTTTCAGCTAAGGTCATAGGCGTTGCCATTATTATTATCTTTCCACCTTTCTTTAATTCCACTGCAGGTTTTAAAGCAGGTTCAATGCCTATAATAGGGATATCATAATTTTCCCTTAAGTCATTTATAGTTACGCTAGTAGCTGTATTACAGGCCACTACTAAAGCTTTTATTCCCTTATTCATCAAAAAGTCTGTTGCATTAAAGGTTAACGCCTTAACTTCTTCTACTTTTTTAGTTCCATAGGGTGCATTTTTTGAATCTCCATAATACAAAAAATCCTCCTTTGGTAATAACTTAAATGCTTCTTTTAACACACTTATTCCGCCTACTCCAGAATCAAAAAAACCTATAGGCTTATCATTTATACTCAATTTTATCACCTCATCATATAAATATCATTTCTCACTCTATAATATATTATCAATAATATATATTATATAAATGTATGAATAAAATTTCTATTGACATATAAAAATTTTAATTATAATATATTGCATATATTATATACAATAAAATTATATAATGTTAAATTGATTGTATTTAAAAATTTGGGGAGGTAAATTATGTTAGATGATTTAGTATATGTTATTCCTAAAGAAATGCATTCCGAAGAGCAACTTAAAGAATTTTTAGTTTCCCATCCTGAAATAAAATTTGTGTCTTTAGTTTGTATCGATTTGGCCGGTAATGACACTGACGAAAAAATTCCTATAAAATTGTTTTTAGAGGACATGAATAAATTTATAAAAGGCTGTGTTCAAACAGACGGATCTTCCGTTGTCCTTCCAGGTATTGCAACTCTTAATAATGCTAAAGTTGATATGATTGTGGATATGGATGTTAACTGGTTTGTAGATTATAACTATGAACTTATAGACTCTAAAACCAAAAAACCGATCGGTACTCTTAGAATCCCTTGTTTTCTTTATCATGAAAATAAACCTGTCGATTCCAGATATATATTAAAAAAGTCAATAGAATATTTTAAAACAACTTTATTAAATTTAATAAAGGCTCATCCTGAATCTATATCTTCCTTTAATATAAAATATGAAGATATAGAAAAAGTAGATGTAACTTGTGCTACAGAACTAGAATTTTGGGTAAAAACTCCAAATGACGATGCAGAAGTAGATGAATTATCCACCTCTCAAGTTCTTCATGAGCAGTATTGGAATAGAACTAAAGGAAGTGTTAGGACTGCTTTAGAAGAGTCTTTACTACTTATGGAATATCACGGATTAGAACCTGAAATGGGTCATAAAGAAGTTGGTGGAGTAAAAGCTAAATTAACTAGTTCCGGTGGATTTACTCACATAATGGAACAGTTAGAAGTTGATTGGAAATATTCAACTGGGCTCCAAGCAGCAGATAATGAATTATTAGTAAAAAGTATAATAAAAGAAACCTTTAGAAATAATAAATTAGATGTTACATTTTTTGCAAAACCTATAGATGAAGTTGCAGGTAGCGGAAAACATGTTCATTTAGGGGTTGCGCTTAAATTAAAAAATGGAAAAAGAATTAATCTTTTCTCTACAGATGAGAATCACTACTTAAGTTCTTTTGGCTATGCATCTATAATGGGTATACTAAAAAATTATGAAGTGATAAATCCTTTTGTTTCATCAACTAATGATTCTTTAAGAAGACTAAAACCAGGCTTTGAAGCCCCTGTATGTATAGTAACATCTTTAGGTCATACTGCACAATTACCATCAAGAAATAGAACAGTTTTAGTTGGAGTTATAAGAGACTTAGACAATCCTTTAGCTACAAGATTTGAGTTAAGATCACCAAACCCTCGTAGTAATACTTATCTAACAGTAGCTTCTTTATGTATGTCTATGATTGATGGAATAAAATATGCTACAGAAAATAATAAAGGTGAAGATGCTCTTTTAAAAGAACTTTCAAAAACTGCTGAAGAAGATACTAGCTATCTTCAGAAAGGAAGACAATATAGAAGTGAAGAAGATGTATTTGAATACTATACTGAAGAGGAAAGAAGTAAAATCTTTGGTACAGCCCCTTCTACTGTATATGAAAATATATGTTCCTTAGATAAATATAGAGACAAAATAGAAGTATTGAAATCTGGCGATGTATTTACATCTAAAATTGTTAATAGCTACAAACTAGCTGCTCTTGAAAGATGGTTAGTTGAAATAACAAATAGGATAATTCCAAATTATGTAGAAGAAATCAGAAGCTTTTCTCAATTGCACGAAGTAAACAAAGCCTCTGATTTAGATATCCATAACTGGTCCAAAATCAATGAACTTAGACAATGTTTAATGAAAGATACTTACTCTGATAAATCTTTATTTGGACAGATAAGAGAAGCTAAAGAAAATAATGATTATAAAACTATTTCTAATTTACAATTAGAAATAGATAAAAAAATGAAATTACTTAGAAAACTTTATTCTGATTACAAAAAAAATCTTTTAGATATATAAACAAAAAGCACACCCAGTATCAGGTGTGCTTTCATTATTATAATATTAAAATTCTCTTAATGGGAAAGATCTTATTACCATTTCCTTCTTGTTATTTATAGGCTTCCAAATTTCTATCCTATCAATTTTAGCCATTTCATGCATACCTACTCCCTTTAAATTGCTACAAGCAGATATGTACTCTTTAGCCGACCATTCTCTAGATGCAAAATTAGTATTTGCTAAAGACACATGTAAATCCCAATTTTCTA
Source organism: Clostridium sp. CTA-6 (assembly GCF_054768115.1). Taxonomy (NCBI): domain Bacteria; kingdom Bacillati; phylum Bacillota; class Clostridia; order Eubacteriales; family Clostridiaceae; genus Clostridium; species Clostridium sp. CTA-6. Next base: position 47,242 of record NZ_BAAAAU010000014.1, on the reverse strand, counting down.
TATTTTCTCTCACTTTAAAACCGTGCAATTTTAAAGTATCATTCATTATCCTTGCTAGCCTCATTATATAACCTTTGTTTTCTATCTTTAAATTAACTGATTTATAAGGTGGATCAAAACAGATAGCTCCATTTATTTCTACCTTAAATTTTTTATATGGTTTTATTATCTTTTCTATTACTTCCTCTAATTTATTAATATTAGGGTCTTCTATTACCTCAAGAGTTATATGTAACATAGGTAAATTTCTATATATTTTGTACTTTTTAGATATATCCCTCTGTATCTTTTCTATTTTATAGTAATCTTCTTTATCAAATAACGCTACTAAATAATACTTCATGATTAATTTTAATCCCCCGTACATCTATTTTATAGTATTATACCATAATATATTATGTTTTAAAATGTCAATAAATTATACTAATTTAATAAAAATCATACAATTATCATGTATAATTAAGAAAAGTAATAATAATTATTTCATCTATGGAATATATTTAAAATTTAAGGTTATAATTTAATAAAAATTGTATTATTCTATAGATATTATTAAAATTTAGGGTACATTGAATTTATTTCCATTTTTTTAAGATATTTTTCTTAAAATAACCCTTAACATTTTAAAATTTGGTGTTAAAATAATAAATAGTTATGATATAATATATTTTGTTACATAGGTTTGAAATTAACGATTAGTTTAAATATATAAATTCTAAAGTAAGGATGGATGCGGGGATGAGTAAATTAAAAATAACAGGAGGTAACCCCCTCTTTGGAAAAGTTGAAATTAGTGGAGCAAAAAATGCAGCAGTAGCTATATTACCAGCTACTATTATGGCTAGCAAAGGAGTTTGTACTATAGAGAACACTCCAAATATTGAAGACGTACATTGTATTGAAAGAATTTTAAATGGATTAGGTTGTGAAATTAAAAGGCAAAGCAATTCTATTTTGCAAATAGATAGTACTAATATAACAAAAACAGATGCTAATACTGAAGATGTAAGAAAAATGAGAGCTTCTTATTATCTTATCGGAGCTTTATTAGGAAGGTTTAAAAAAGCTAGAGTAGAATTACCTGGTGGATGTCCTATAGGTGTTAGACCTATAGATCAACACATTAAAGGTTTTGAAGCTTTAGGCGCTCATGTTGAAATAGAACATGGTGCTGTAATTGTTAAAGCAGACAGATTAATAGGGACTAATATATTTTTTGACGTTGTAAGTGTAGGTGCCACTATAAATGTAATGTTAGCTGCCACACTTGCTGAAGGCAATACTGTGCTAGAAAATGTAGCAAAAGAACCTCACGTAGTAGATGTAGCTAATTTTTTAAATAGTATGGGAGCTAATATTAAAGGTGCTGGGACAGATGTTATAAGAGTTACTGGTGTTAAAGAATTAAAAGGCTGTACTTATAGTGTAATACCTGATCAAATTGAAGCTGGTACATATATGATAGCAACAGCTGCCTGCGGTGGAGAAGTTACAATAAATAACGTAATACCTAAACACTTAGAATCTATAACAGCGAAACTTATAGAAATGGGCGTAGATGTTATAGAAAATGGAGATTCTGTTACAGTAAAATCTAAAGGTAATTTTAAAGGTGCTAATATAAAAACTCAACCTTACCCAGGATTTCCAACAGATGTACAGCAACCAATGAGCACACTTCTAACTATTGCAAAAGGAAGAAGTATTGTAAATGAAAGCATTTGGGAAAGTAGATTTAAACATGTAGACGAATTAAAGAAAATGGGAGCAAATATTAAAGTAGAAGGTAGAACAGCCATTATAGATGGTGTACCTAAACTTACAGGTGCTATAGTAAAAGCTACAGACTTGAGAGCTGGGGCTGCTATGGTAATTGCTGGATTATTAGCTGAAGGTGATACCGAAATCCTTGGTGTAGAGCATATAGATAGAGGATACCCAAATATTGAAAATAAATTTAGATCTTTAGGCGCTACTATAGTTAGACTATAGTTAAGTTATGGTTTAAAATTTTATTATGATTTTTTGTTCTCTTTATAGTGGTAGTAGTGGTAATTCCATATTTATATCCTCTGAAAAATCAAAAATACTGGTGGATGCTGGGCTTTCTGGTAAAAGCATAGAATTAGCTTTAAGCCGTATAAAAGAATCTCCTTCATCTATAGATGGAATATTTGTTACCCATGAACATATAGACCACATAAAAGGCGTAGGTGTTCTATCTCGAAAATATGATATACCTATATACGCTAATGCTAAAACTTGGCATGCTATGAAAAAAAATGTTGGTAAAATAAAAGAACATAATATAGAAATTTTAGATGGGAAATCTGTAGTTCTAAATGATATGGAAATAAACCCTTTTCCCATATCTCATGATGCTGCTTCCCCCTTTGGATATACTATATGTTCTAAAAATAAAAAGGCAAGTATTGCTACAGATTTAGGTGTCTTTTCAAAAGATATACAAAACATTTTAGAAGATTGTGATGTAGTATTGCTTGAAAGTAATCACGATACAGAAATGCTGAAATTTGGTCCGTACCCTTATACTTTAAAAAGAAGAATTTTAAGCAATATAGGCCATTTATCTAATGAAGATTGTGGTAGAGCTATAATAAACATTACTAACAATAAGTATAAAAATATAATATTAGGGCATCTTAGCAAAACTAATAATTTTCCTGAGCTTGCTTATCAAACTGTTTTAAATGCATTAAACTCTTCTGATATTAGAGTAGGTAAAGAACTTTCTTTATCCGTTGCTAAAAGAGATACTCCAAGTAACTATATAGAATTTTAGGGTAAGGTGATTAAATTTGAAAAAATCTATTAAATTAGCTTTTTGCTCATCTTTAATAATTTCTTCGGTATTTTTTATATCCTGTGAAAAAAAAGATAGCATAAGTATAAATAATAAAGATAAAATTAAAAATATAACACTTCATAATGAAAAAAATAATTTAGTAGATTTAAACTTATATTTTGATTCTACTAATAGCTCAAATAATGCTGAAATAACTAAAGAAGAAAGAATTATTAAAAAGGATGAACTTCTTGGTCAATTTATAATTGGAGAATTAATAAAAGGTCCTTCTGTAAATAATTCATTAAAGCCAATCTTCCCAAAAGAAACAAGACTATTAAGTTTTTCTATAAAAAACAATATAGCTTATGTTAATTTAAGCAGTGAAGCTTATTACTCTATGACTGCAGATAAGGAAGAGGCTTATCTAAAAAGTATCATTTGGTCTTTAACAGAACTTCCTTCAATAAAAAAGGTTAAGTTATTTATTGAAAATAAGGATATGTCTTCCCTTAGCAAAAATTTTAAATTTGATGATCCTATAGGAAGAGATGATATAACAAAGATAAATAAAAAAAATAATAAAAATAAATAAAAGGAGAATGTATCATGAGTTTGTATAAACAATGGACAGACATGGTTATCGATTATGTAAAAACTAAAGGAGAAGCTGCATTTTGGAAAGAATACGGCTCAATCGAAGAGAATGTTTATACCCAAATATTAGGTGAGCATAGCAGGATTATAGAGGGTACTGTAAAAGATTTGGCAGAAAAATTTAATACCCCTGTAGTGTTCTTCATGGGATTCTTAGATGGAATAAATGACAGTTTAACTAATACTTTAGATTTGGACAAGATAGAAGAAAGCTCTAACATTTCTCTTAAGATAGATTTTGAAAAATTATACTTCAATATGTTAGAAGCTAAAGCAGATTACTTATATAATCTTCCTCAATGGGAAGCTATACTTTCAAAAGAGAAAAGAAAAGAAATACACAAAGAGTGGGTTTCTTCAAAAACTATAGTTAAAACTAATAAAATTGGTAGAAATGAACCTTGTCCTTGTGGAAGCGGTAAAAAATATAAAAATTGTTGCGCAAAAAAAGCTTAAAACAAAAAACTTTTAATAAAATTATCTAGATAATTTATAAATACCTATGTTTAATAAATATAGAATCAAGAGGTTTATCATTAAATAAAATTGATTTAATGATAGGCCTTTTAGAGCTTTTCTAAAAACTTAAAATTATTAATAAAAGTATCTTAAATTGCTTTAAACTAGGAGGATAAAATGAATATATCTATAATTTCAGTAGGAAAAATAAAAGAAAAATTTTTAAAAGCCGCAATAGATGAGTACTCTAAACGATTAAGCAAATACTGTAAGCTAAATATAATAGAAGTGACCGATGAAAAAACTCCAGATAATGCCTCTCTTAAAGAAGAAAATATAATAAAAGAAAAAGAAGGTAATTTAATATTAAAACATATAAAAGATAATAGTTTTGTTATAGCTTTAGATTTAAAAGGTAAATCTATAACTTCAGAAGAATTCTCAAATCTTATAGAAAATTGTAGATTAACAGGTAATAGTGCTATTACCTTTGTCATCGGTGGATCCCTAGGACTATCCGAGCAGGTTTTGTCTAGAGCTAATTATAAGCTATCTTTCTCAAAGATGACCTTTCCTCATCAACTTTTTAGAGTAATGCTTCTAGAACAAGTCTATAGAGCTTTTAGAATATTATGCAGAGAACCGTACCACAAATAAAGGACAAAAAGTGGAAGATAGGAAAATAGGGGAAATAATTTATGTAAGAAAAGTTTTCAGAGAAAATATCAGAAGAAAGGTTTCATGAAATAAATTAAATTTACATCAGCAGTTGCTAACATAAGACAAGGTGATCCTCGTAAAACAGTGTCAATTCCTTTATTATGATAAGATTGAATATAGTGATGGAATCTTATCATAATGAAGGAATTGCCAACCAGTTCTTCAATAGTAAGCTTAATAGCCTTGTTCAGTAAATTTTTGTAATCTACAATTATATAAGATATTCCTTGTAGATTACTTCCAATAGAAGCGAAGTAAGCAATATCAACAAGGTCGATTAATTTTTCTCTTGGGCAGATAACTATACAATGACCATAGACAATACAGTTTTTGGGCGAAACTCCTTCAGGGCCATTTTTTCCTAAAATTAATACATTTTATGCATTTTTCCTAACCTTGTATAGAATAATTGCTATGATTTGAGTTGCCATTCCAAAAGTTCAAACTCCATACCATCCAAAACGGGAATAGCTATAGGAACCTAAAAAGGAACCTAATGCTCCTCCGAGAAAAAAGCTGACCATATAAATAGTATTAAGTCTATTACGTGTTTTTTCGTTTAAGGAATGTACTCTTGCCTGATTAGAAACATTACAGGATTGTACTCCTAAATCTAGAAGAATAATTCCTAAAATAAGTCCCCAAATTTTAAAGCCAAATAGAAAGAAGAATAAATATGCAATTATAACTACGATTATACATATACCACTAGCAAATCTTGAACCTCTTTTGTCAGCTACTTTTCCAACTATTGGAGCAGCAAGAGCACCACTAATACCAACTAATCCAAGTAAACCTGCTGCTTCAGCTCCCATATTGTAATGAGAACTTTCAAGTAAAAATATGAGTGATGTCCAAAAGGCACTAAAAGCTGAAAACATTAAAGCACCATTAATAGAGGCTTCCCTTAAAATTGGTTCAGTTTTTATTAAGTGTATCATTGATTTTAACAGTTGAGTATATTTAATGTCAGAGATAGGTTCGCATAAGGGTATCAACTTCCTAAGAATAAGCATGAGAGCAAGCATCATAATCGCTGCAATAAGATAAACTGCTCTCCAGCCAAAGTAGCCGCCTAAGATGCCGCTGATTGTACGAGAAAGTAATATTCCAATTAACAAGCCGCTCATTATTGTACCAATAGTTTGCCCTCTTCGCTGTGGAGTTGATAGTTGTGCTGCTAAAGGGATAATAAGTTGAGGAATAATAGAAGTAAATCCAACAGCAAAGGAAGAAATTGTAAGAATATATATATTTGAAGAGAAGACCATACTCATAAGTGAGATTATTGAGCATAAAAGCATTATTACTATTAACTTTCTCTTTTCTTTTATATCTCCCAAAGGCAATATAAATATCATTCCAATTGCATAACCTATTTGTGTAAGCATAGCTGCAAAGCCTATGCTTAATTGGTTAACATGAAAGGTTTTTGCTATATCAGCTAAGAGGGGCTGGATATAATATAAATTTGCTACAGTAAGTCCACAAGCCATGGACATAACTAAAATTAATAAATTAGTCAATATGGGTTTAGCTTCAAGATTATTTATTGATGAATTTGTTTTTATAACCTTGTTATTTGATTGATACATTTATAAATCACTTCCTTAGATTATGATAATACATTTCATCGAATAAAATTAGTAAAAATCTTTTCTTCTCTTTCTGGCTTTTTGATAACTCCTTGTTCATTTTCAACAAGTTTCATAAGCCAAGCCATATTCTTACCTAATATCCTCATTATTTGTATTCCTTCTTCGTCTTGCATTGCCTCACCTGGTAATCTTCCATTAATAATATTCCAATAGTTTGAAGTAGGAATGAGCATTTCAGAATGATTAATGTAATTATTCAACTGATTGAAGGTTGGAATTCCACCTGCACGTCTTACTGCTACTACTGCAACTCCAACTTTATGTCTTAGCATACTATCATGGGCATCTGCCACATGAAAAGCTCTATCTAAAAATGATTTCATTGTTCCAGCGATTGCTGAATAATGTACTGGTGATCCTAAGATTATTCCGTCGGCATCTTTCATCTTTTCAATCCAATCATTAACTGGATCAGTAGTAATAGCACATTTTCCATTCTTATTTTTTGTACAATATCCACAAGCAATACATCCTCTAATAGATTTATTCCCTACGTGAATTATTTCTGTTTCTATTCCTTCCTTTTCTAGTTCGTCAACAACTATTTTTATTGCATGATAAGTATTACCCTCCTTATTGGGACTTCCGTTAAAAACTACAACTTTCATTAATTTTTCCTCCTTATATATTTAATAATATTTACACACTTTACTAATATAGTAGGCATTGATTTAATTGGGCGTAGTTCTTGCACCAATTAGGTATCTCAGTAATTTAAGCTTTTCACTAAATGATTAAGCAAATTTATAAACTGAACGTTTAGTTTATAAATATATAATATACTAAACGTTCAGTTTTGTAAATAGTTTTTTATCTTTAAAACAAAAAAATATATAGTATAATATACGTATAGTTTATTAAGTATATTATTATAAATTAAATACAATGGAGGTAATTATAATGGAGAAAAAATTGGGACGTCCCCGTAGCGAAAAAACTAAGCAGGCCATTCTTTCCGCTGCATATGAGTTATTGCTTGGAAATGGTTTTGGAGCTGTTACAGTTGAGAAGATTGCTGAAAGAGCTGGAGTTAGTAAAGCTACTATTTACAAATGGTGGCCCAACAAAGCTGCTGTTGTTATGGATGCTTTTTTTGATGCTGCTGTTGTGAGACTTCCAATACCTGATACAGGATCAACTATTAATGATATGATAATTCAAGTAAATAATTTAGCAAAATTTTTAATTAGTCGAGAAGGAAAGGTAATTAATGAGATAATAGCAGAAGGCCAATTTAATCAAAAGCTAGCTGAAGCCTACCGCGCAATATATTTTAAACCTCGCAGACTTGATTCACGATATATTTTAGAACGTGGAATTTCAAGAGGAGAACTAAAGGAAGATTTGGATATAGAGTTAGTTATAGATTTAATTTTTGGCCCATTATTCTATAGATTATTAATAACGGGAGATATGGTAGACGAGGCTTTTATAAAGGATCTAATAAATTATGCATTTAAAGGTATAAAATAAAAATTAATATTAATGATAACTTAATAAAATATTAACAGGAAGAAAATTGATTCTACTTATGAGTGGATAGAAGAACTTCAAATGTTTTGAATAATTTGTGTTTATAATATAGATATAATTTAAATCGTATAATAAATTTTTATATCTTTAAATAAATGAATATGTAGATTAGTGAGATTATCATTGCAAGTCACATCAAGTTTTTATTCGTAGAGAATGATATAATACCTTATAGGGGTGATCTAATTGTCTGTAAAAACTATAGAAAATATGGTTAACTGGATTGAAGATAATATAATGAGGAATCCAACACTAACTGAAATGTCTAGTTATGTTGGGTACTCTCCATTCTATTGTTCATCAAAGTTTCATGAAAACGTTGGAGTTACTTTTAAACAGTATATATCAAAACGTAGATTAAGTCTTGCTGCAATAAAAGTAAAGGATACTAAAGTTAGATTTTTAGATATAGCATTAAAATATGGATTTTCATCTCAAGAAGCCTTTACGAGAGCTTTTGTAGCCACTTATGGGTGTACACCCAATCAATATAGAAAAAGATTAACTAATATTCAATTATATATGAAACCTAATGTATTTCCAGTACCCCAAAATGAAACTCTTAGTGATTAATAATATTATTCAATAATGGAAGGAAAGTAAAATGCTTAATAAATTAGGTAGAAATGATTTATGTTGGTGTGGTAGTCAAAAAAAATATAAAAAATGCCATTCTGCATTTGATAAAAGAATTGAACTTTATAAAACACATGGTCACATAGTTCCTCCTAGGGAAATTATAAAAAAACCAGAACAGATAGTCGGAATACGTAAAAGTGGGAAAATTAATACCGCAGTTTTAGACTATATTGCAGACCATATCCAAGCTGGTATAACAACAGAGGATATTAACCAGCTTATTTATAAAAAAACAATAGAATTTGGTGCTGTACCAGCACAACTTGGATATGACGGATTCCCCAAGAGCGTATGCACTTCTATTAATGACCAGGTATGCCATGGAATCCCATCAGAAAACATAGTCTTAAATGATGGAGATATTATAAATGTTGACGTTTCAACCATTTATGAAGGATATTTTTCTGATTCTTCTAGAATGTTCTGCATTGGCCATGTAGATGAAGATAAGAAAAACTTAGTTAATGTGGTGAAGGAATGTGTAAATTTAGGAATAAAACAAGTAAAGCCATGGGGATTTCTCGGAGATATAGGGCAAGCAATCCATGATCATGCTTTAAAAAATGGATACTCTGTAGTAAAGGAAATTGGTGGCCATGGAATTGGGCTAGAATTCCATGAAGAACCTTGGGTAGGTTATACATCAAAAGCAAATACAGGTATGCTAATGGTGCCAGGAATGATATTTACAATAGAACCAATGATTAATATGGGTACTGATGAAATATTCTTGGATAAGAAAAATGGATGGACTTATTATACAACTGATGGTAAACCTTCAGCTCAATGGGAAATAATGATATTAGTAACAAATGACGGTTACGAAATATTGGCATACTAACTTCATTATATAAATTTTAATGCTGCAATTAATCACTATAGTTTTTAATCGCAGCATTAAATTTAATATAAAAATATTCTTTACCATTGTTCATAATGTATTATATCTTGTAATTTCTTCCTTGGCCTAGCTTTAGGTGATTCATTTGGATATCCAATTGTAATAATACTAACAACATATTTATCAGAAGGTATATTTAAAATTGGTCTAATTTCTTCTTGAGTAAACCATGCAACCCAACAAGTACCCAATCCTAAGTTCTCAGCAGAAAGTACTAAATGTTCTATAGCTATGGATGTATCTCTTATTATTTGTTTAAGTTCTTGTTGTGGACTACTTTCATTCAGTGATAGCTCTATATCTTCTTTAATCCTAGAACGTATATCTGCAGCACATACAATAAAAACTGGAGCAGCCATCATCCATTCTTGATTATGGGATATTTTAGCTAGCCTTTCTCTAGTAAAATCAGATTTTACTACAATAAAATGCCCAGGCTGTGTGTTAGAACCAGATGGAGCAATCCTAGCGCTCTCAATAAGCTCAATTATTTTTTCATCTTCAACTGGCTTATCCATATATTTTCGTATACTTCTTCTCGATCTCATTTCTTCAAGCATACCTTTATGAACCTCCTTGTTCTGTTTATATTGTTTTAACATATAATCTTATTCTAAAATACAAGTATTCCCATTACAAGTACGCACTTATTTGTATTATAGTATCTAAAAATATACTATTGAATTAATAAGAATGAGATACTACCAAATCTTAAAGAAATCACATTCAAATCATAATTATAAATTATAAGTGAAAATTAATATACTCCTTAACTAATATAATACTATAAAAGGCTATTTAGCTACATAACATAGTTTATATAACTAAATAACCTTATAATTTAAAAACTAATTCAACTTAAATAATTAGGACATAGCTTTTATAGCTCCATCTCTATATTGATTAGGGGTTAAAACCATAGGCATATTACCTAAATCCATTATAGATTTGCATCCTATAAACCCTGCTGGTTCCTTTGAGAATACTCCTGTATCATACATACAACCTAATCCAGATACTTGTTTTATTATTACAATTTTTTTTCTTTCTGGATTTATCTCATCGACGTATTCATGAGTTTCATCACATAATATACCGCTTATATTTTTTAAATATTCTCTTATCTCTTGAATTATTTTATCGCAAGCCCTATGTGATGCCATAATTCCTTCTCTACTTCTAGCCCCACCATTTTTTAAAGTTACATCTACATGTATTATTATATCATCTTCTGCAGGAGTTCCATTTTTATTAAACTTAATCTGATCTTTTAATATGCCCTCTGAAGATCCAATATTAGCCGCTTGAAATCCACCAACCTCTACTCCTGTTATCATAACAACTACACCTGTTAATACATGAGTTATTCCCTCTCCTATCTTCCCTTCTACCTTAGTGGCTATAGGAAAAATATCTAAGACAGAATTTATAAACATATTATGATTATTGGGATATATTATATTAATTTTTAAATCCTTAATTATATTTTCTTTTTCTAAATCATTAAGTTCTATATTATTTCTTAAATATAAAATTCCCTCCTCTATTTTAGTATTTTCCCCAAATAAAACCTTATTTATATGAAAGCTTTTAATGATGAGACTTTTTAATCTTTTTTTATCTTTCATATATTTCACCTCAACTTTAAATATTAAATTTGTTTCAGGTAAAATTATTCTATACTTTTAGCTATCTTTAATTTCTATTTATTATTTCTCTTCATCTGTAGTTTCAGAAGAGCTAAAGCTTTTATAGCATCAATTTCTACCACACTATTTTCACCTACAACTTCTGTTTCTATCCCCTCTGCAGTTTTATTAAAATCAATTATAGTATCCATATATTTATTTGTAACAACAAATGAAGCTTGATTCCCTACAAAACTCATCCCCACTACTGGAATTTCTTTTTTTCCTATTTCTTCAATAACTGTAGCAAAATCTACATGACTATTTCCCCAGCTGTCTATAGAAACTATGACACCATCAGCTCTCATAGCCTCTGCTAAGTCCGCTCCTCTTTCAGCAACAAATATCTTGTCTGAAACTACTTCTGGGGTTCCTTCCACTATAATACCTAAAAGATCTACTTCTTCATCCTTTGATACTACACTTAATAAAGGATCTCTAAAATGATGAAGAGTAGTTTCTTCAGTAGATGGACCAATTCCCATATGATCTCTCCTCCTTATAGTGTTATATTTATTTAAAATAGCAATCATAACTTTCACATTTATTAGATTTCTATAATTAACAACAATACTAAGTAACAAATAAAGAACTTATCTTTTTAAAAAGCACTAGACTTAAAAATCTAGTGCTTTCTAAAATTATTAATTTTGCTTTTTATATTTTAAACGTTATGTCTGTACTCATATGGTAACATGATTAATTCTCCAAATTCTTTCATCTTTGTCATTGCATTTAGTGAATCTTTTAATATAGCTGTTTGCATTTCTATATTATTTGGTTCTCCGGCATTAGATCCTATTGGCACATGAGCTGCTGCTATACGTGGCGCACCTTGTTGTTTTGCGATTGGTGGTAATGCAGCAACTATAATTGTAGATATTCCTACAGATTCTATTGCTCTTTGAACTATTGTTGCAGATCTATGACAAGTTCCACAACCTCCTGTTAAAAGAACTATATCTACACCTTCATCTTTAAATATTTTAGCAATAGCTGGTCCAGTTTCTTCTTTGAATTTTTGAACATTTCCACCGCCGCCCATGAATCCAATTAATACAGGGGATACGCTTCCTATAAATCCTTCCTTAGCTAATTCATGTAATCTATCTATAGGAAGCATTGCATTTACATCTTTATTGATATCACTATTATCAAATCCACCATGTGTAACCATTAATTCTGAAGATGGTGTATCACTAGGTATTATTCTATATGTGAAATCTCCAGCTGTCTTAAAAGGTTCTTGTGTTTTTATATGAATTCCTCCAGCTGTTGCAAATCCAACCTTACAATCTTTTAATGCTTTTGTAAGTGGTGTCCAAACTGGTGGTGGTGTAACCGGTGCATAAACTTCAGATTTCATTCCTTTTGCAGTTGTTAAATTCATCTTATAATCTCCTCCTGTTTATATATTTATTTTAGTACCTTAGCATAGCTGATATATATTTCTACCTGCTCATCAATTTCTAACTTCTTGTCTGTAAAAACAGATCTTAAAGGTAAATGGATAATACCCATTTTGCCTTTTAGCTCTATTTTTGCACTCATCTCTGTTATTTGTACAATTCTTCCGGTAACTAATTTAGGTGTTATCTCTACTTCCATAATTATTTCATTACTCCATCTGCTATTTTTTGATTTTCATCTATTACTTCTTGACTCCATTTACGATCTGCTGGCTCTATTTCAACTCCTGCTATTTTATTTTTAAGCATAAGAACAGCACGTTTTGCATCATCCATTGTTATTGTATTTTCACCTAGAAGTTCTGATTCAAATCCACCCTCGTCTTTATTTACTTCTATCATTGCATCCATATACTTATTACCAACAACTAGTTGTCCTTGGTAAGCTGCATAAGTTACACCTACAACATTAATTCCACGTTTTCCAATTTCCTCTATATTGTATGAAAAATCAATATGATTATTTCCAAATCCTTCTGTAGTTACTATGGCTCCATCTAACTTCATAGTATCTGTCATCGCACCTAATCTCTTAGATACAAATGCTTTTTCATCATTTACTTGAGGACTTCCTATAAATGCAACACCTACAATATCTAATTCTTCATCTGCTGCAAGTGCTTCTAAAACTGGCTCTCTAAAATAATGTCTTGTATCTTCTTTTGATGCTGGTCCTATGCAAGTAAGTGCATGTATTCCACCATCTCTTACTTCATTTACAGATAGTACAACAGGTACATTTCCAAGGTCAACATTTTGTCTTCCGCCATGTACTCCTGCTGGCTCTGTAGGCAACATTACATTATCATGCATTGCTCCTTGTCCCATTATTTCTTTAACAAGAAGTACACGTGGTCTTCCATGTCTCTTTACTTGATTAAATGTTTCTTCTTTTTCTGCTTCTCCTGCTGGAGTTTCTTTTAATACTTTTCTTATTTCTTGAATTATTACATCGCAAGCTTTATGTGCTGCATAAGGTCCTCTTCTTTCCATTCCTGTTTTATCTTGAATAATAGCGTGAACTCTTACTATAATATCATCTTGATCTGGACAACCTGGTTTTCCATAAATTATTTTTTCATCAAGATAGCCTTCGCAAGAACCAAATTCATGTACTTGAATTCCTGCCTCATCTACTCCTGTAAGTATAAATACCATGCCATTTAATATATGAGTAATTCCTTCACCTAACTGTCCTTCTACCTTTGTAGCTACTGGAATGACATCCATTATTGTATTAGAATACACATGTCTATTGTTAGGCGTAATTATATCCATTTCCAATTTCTTAACAAGAGGGTCTGCCTTAAGAGCTTCTTTGCAAAGTTCTTCTCTTATAGTTAATACACCATCTTTAAAAGAAGTTTCTTTACCAAGCTCTACCTTTTTAACGGCAAATTCTCTTTTCTTTAATGTACTAACAATTTCATCTTCTATTTTTTCAGTTATACCTTCTGATGAATTTATATTTCCACCATTAAATGCTCCCACTGGGAACTCAAGATTTACACCATTCATTTGGTCAACCGTTAAACGAACAATGCCTCCACTGCATTGGGTTACCTTATTGGCAGATATGTTTTCCACTTTATCTCCTCCATTTTGAACCTTATTATTTCCCTCTTTTACCTCTTCAACTATTCCCTCTAAAAGGTCAGCTGTAAGAGGAGTAAGACCATCAATATCTTTAAGTAACTTTGCTCCTATTACTTGTCCAATTTTTAATACATTTGATGGTATTTCTACTAATCCAGAATCCTCTAGGTCTGGTAATATATTTGGATCTTCAAGTTCTCCTGAACCAATTATTGTTCCCTTTGTAGTACGGCAACAAACAATTGCTGGATCTTTTTTGTGTTGGTTAACTGTTTCATTTGTAATAGACATATACTTCCTCCTCCTGTTATACTACTATTTTTCTCGACAAATCGAGATTATATATTGAACAAAGCATTAAACTTTGAACAAACCACAATTAAATAATTCATAAAAATTTATATTATTTTAATCTGCGAATTAATGGATGATTTACAGTACGCATTACATGATCTGTAAGATGATAAACAGGCATCTTTAATTTAGGTGCAACACACATAACTGTATTAGTACAATCACTGCAATTACTTATTAAAACAACCTCTGCACCACTCTTTTTTAGTTTAAGAATTTTCTCAGCTTGCCCTGGACAATTCCCAGGATCTTCACATTTCAAGTTTCCTTTAATCTCTACAGCTTGTTTACACTTCTCTACTCCTACTACATTAGCCCCCATATTTGTAGCTATTTCCCTTAATCTATTTTCATTACCTCCACAGGCACATACCAATAGTCCCATATTTCTAGTTTCTTTTAAAAATGGTATAGTTACTATTATTCCACCACTTGTTTTTGTAATAGGCTCATCTATTTGAGCACTACGTCCTGTAAAAGGTCCTCCAAGAATTATCTCTCCATATTCACCATCTATACCACCTGCGGCTTCTATAATTTCTCTTACAGTTGTGCCTATAGGTACATTCATAAATACTTGAGATTTTAATCCATTTTTTAATTTCCCTACTACAGTAATATTTTTACTTATAACTGGCTTTTTTAATTCTACTGCTTCAGCAATTTTAGCCAAAGTCTCTACATTAGAAACAACAGCATTAGCTTCTAATGGTAATTGACTTGTACCAAGTAATTTTCCAAGAACTTCTCTAATTATTGCTCTTTCCTCACCCATAGGATACATATCAGATAGTTCCACTATTTTAATATTGCTATCTTTTATTATATTTTTAAGTGAAGAAATAGCTTCAACATTTTTAGATTTTATTGCAAAAATCCCTTTACTAGCATTTACTGCTTCCATAGCATAGCATAAACCCTTATAAATAAGTTCTGGTTCATTAACAATTTGATTTATATTATGAGCCAATAAAGGTTCACACTCTACAGCATTAGCAATAACTACTCCGCCATTTAAATCAACATCCATTTTAATGTGAGTAGGAAATCCTGCTCCCCCCATTCCTACTATTCCAGCCTCCTGAATTAAATCCAATATATTATTGCTACTTTCTAAAGGTTTAAACTCATCTTTTTGTACTTCATCTGCTTCTATAATTATTTCATTTTCATCAATATTTTTAATTATTCCACTTACACTAGCATGTATATTGGCTCCCATACCTTCTGGAATAGCTATCAAAGTACCTTTTTCTATTCTATCCCCTAGTTTAACAACAGGTTTATTAATTTTCCCTATATGTTGTTTTAATAAAATAGAATATAATTTTTGCAAAATATGCACCCCCTTATTTCTACAGATTAATTAAATATTTATAGATTATAATTAGCTCTTAATATTTATAATTTAATAATTTATATAATCTTTTGCTCAATATATGTATAAGCAATACTTATGCCAACATATATAATTCTGTAGATTCCTATGTTTTACCCAAATATATAATAAAAGACAAAATTAATATGTTAAAAATCCAACACAATTTTACCAATATATAGTTTATATCCTTTTTTGTACCAATTGGTGTATAATGGTTAACAAAGTATATTTCATTTTTTGACACACCTGTTAACTTTTTAAAAATTTTAATTATTCATAAAATTAGCTTATATACTAAGTTTATTGCTATCATTATATGTTATAGGAGATTTCTCCACTCTTATTTTTTAATTTTTTTATTATCTTATTAATTTAAAATTAAAAATCAATTCTCATTTATCGTTAAATATTTATCATTTATTATCTGGATTGAAAAGAAAATGTTTGCACAAAAAATTATTTAAATATAAAATGATTAATATAATATATTATAAATTTATATTAGGAGATGAGAGTTTTGAATAACACTTTAAATATAATAAAAAATAAAACTTTAACTTATGAACAAAAGGTTTTATCTCTTGCTCGTGAAGCTGAAAATTCATTAGATGTACTTAACCTTCCTTCAGATATACAAAATCTAAGAAATGAAGGTATTATATGTGATTTAAATGAAGGTGATGCACCTTATAGGCCTAGATATATTTGTCCTGATTACGAGAAATTTATGAAACGGGGAAGTGAATTCCTTAACTTAAATCCTCCAAAAGATATTTGGGAAGCTACAAATAATTTACTTATTTTATATAAACATGTTCCTTCTATAACTTCTATGCCTGTTTATATAGGAAATATCGATACTCTTTTAGACCCTTTTATAGAAGATGAATTAGAAGCTTATAAAGCAATAAAATTATTTTTACTTCATATAGATAGAACTATAACAGATTCTTTTTGCCATGCTAATATAGGTCCTAATGAGACTAAAGCTGGAAGACTTATATTAAAGGCACAAAGAGAACTTCAAACTGCTATACCAAACATAACTTTAAAATATGGAAAAGAAACTTCAAAAGAATTTGCTATAGATTCTATAAATACAGCTTTAGTTACAGCTAAACCTAGTTTTGCAAATCATGAAATCTTTTCAAAGGATTTCCCTTCCTATAACTATGGAATCGCTAGTTGCTATAATGGTTTGTATATAGGTGGTGGTAGCTTTACTCTTGTAAGACTTAACCTTTATGGTGCTGCTAGAAAAGCTTCATCTGCAGAAGATTTCTTGGATAATGTTTTACCTGATGTTATGACAAAAATGAGTAGCTATATAGATAAAAGAGTAAATTTTATAGTAGAAGAAAGTAATTTTTTTGAAAGTAGCTTTTTAGTACGTGAAAATTTAATATATAAGGATAGATTTACAGCTATGTTTGGTATGTTTGGATTAGCTGAATGCGTTAATCATTTATTAAAAGCTAGTGAGTTAAAAGATAAATTTGGTCATAGTGAGAAAGCTAACGAACTAGGTATAAAAATAATAGAAAAAATGTACAATATAGTAAATAGCAACGTAAATAAACATTGCTCAGCTACAGATGGGCACTTTTTATTACATGCGCAAGTAGGTATAGAAACAGACAAAGGAACAAGTCCAGGTTGTAGAATACCTATTGGCGAAGAACCAGATTTACCTATTCATCTACTCCAAAGTGCTAAATTTCATAAATACTTTCCATCTGGTATAGGTGATATATTCCCATTTGAATCTACTGCAAAGAAAAATCCTGAATCTATATTAGATATAATAAATGGAGCTTTTAATGAAGGAATGAGATACTTCTCTCTTTACGCCTCTGATAGCGATGTAATCAGAATAACAGGTTATCTTGTTAAATTATCTGATATTAAAAAATTAGATAAAGGTGAGCAAGTTCTCCAAGACACAGTAGCTTTAGGTTTAGGGGCAGTTAAAAATTCTAGAATACTGGAAAGAAAGGTAAGAGATGATGCTTAGAGGATTAGTTAACAAAATAATACCTTTTAGTTCTGTAGATGGTCCTGGAAACAGGACCGCTATATTTTTTCAGGGATGTAATTTTGATTGTAAATATTGCCATAATCCCGAAACTATAAATACCTGTAAAGCTTGTGGAACCTGTGCCTTTGTATGTCCTTATGGTGCTGTAGAATTTTTAGGTGATTCTGTAAAATGGGATGAAAATAAGTGTAAAAACTGTGGTCTATGTCTAGAAAAATGTAAAAATAATTGTGGCCCTAGAAATAAATATATGAGTGTTGGAGAAATTATAAAAGAAATATTAAGAACAAAACCTTTTATATCCGGTATCACTGTATCTGGGGGAGAATGTACTCTCCAAAAAGATTTTTTAATAGACCTATTCGAAAAAGTTAAACTTTTGGGTCTTACTATTTTTGTAGATACTAATGGCTCTTTAGATTTTTCTAAAAATCCTAAGCTTACAGAATTAATGGATATGGCTATGGTTGATGTAAAATCCTTTGACAATGAAGAGCATAAAATGCTCACTAAAAGAGATAATGATATAGTACTTAAAAATGTTAGATATTTAGCTAGCATAGATAAACTGTACGAGATAAGAACTGTTATAGTTCCTGATCTTCTAGATAATGAAAATAACGTATTTGAAATAAGCAAAATTATAGCTTCTTTAAACCCTAATATAAGATATAAACTTATAAAATATAGACCTATGGGAGTTAGAAAAGAAAAAATAGATCCAAAAACTCCAACAGATAAATACATGGAAAATCTTAAAAACATAGCATTAAAAAATGGTTGTAAAGATATAATAATATTATAACCTTACATAGCATAAATTTATTGACAAACATTCTTTGCTAAAGTAGAATTAAATCAAATTTAGTTCAAATAATTAGAGAGGTTTTTTACTTCTTTAATTATTTGTTCTTAAAAATATACGTTACCTAACAGTGAAGATTGATCTGATCTGAAAGGAAAGTTATATAATTTAAATTGAGGTATTTAATACCTTTTATTTTGGTACTTTAACTTTCCCTTTGGGAAAGTTTTTTTATCTTGTAAAACTAATCTCTAATAAACGTTTATATTTAATATCTACTTTTATTACTAACTATCCTCAATAAAATAATTATGAAATTTATTATTTGCAATAGGAGGTATATTATGAAAAAAATAGCTGTTATTAGCGCTATCTTAGAAGATCCTAAAAACTGTCAACAAAAATTTAATGAAATAATAGCTGATTTTAAAGGTATTGTAAAAGGAAGAATGGGTATACCCTTTGAAGAAGAAGGTGTATCTGTAATCTCCATTACTGTAACTGGAACTCTAGATCAAATTAATAGTCTCACAGGTAAACTAGGGAATATAGAAAATGTATCTGTAAAAACATCTATATCAAAGAAAGAGATATAAATATGAAAAAACTACTAAAAAAAATTATTGATGAACTATATGAAAAAAATAATACCTCAAATGATAAACTTTTATATTTGCTAAACAATATTGATAAAGATAGTAAAAAATATCTAATATCTAAATCTCATGAAACTAGATTAAAATACTATGATAACAAAGTTTTTTTAAGAGGACTAATAGAATTTACAAACTATTGTAAAAACAGTTGTCTATATTGTGGTATATCCTGTAGAAATAATAATGCTGAAAGATATAGACTGTCTAAAGAAGAAATTTTGAATTGTTGCAGGAAAGGATATTCTTTAGGTTATAAAACCTTTGTACTTCAAGGTGGAGAGGATCCTTACTATACAGATGATAAAATTATCAACATTATAAAATCTATAAAAAACTTATTTCCAGACTGTGCTATAACATTATCCATGGGAGAAAAAGACTATAGCACATATAAAAAATTTTATGAGGCAGGAGCTGATAGATACTTATTAAGACATGAAACAGCATCTAAAAGTTTATACGAAGAACTTCACCCTGATATGAGTTTTGAAAATAGACGTAGATGTTTAAAAAATTTGAAAGAAATAGGCTATCAAATTGGTGCTGGTTTTATGATAGGACTTCCTAATCAAACAAATGAAGATTATGTAAATGATTTAGTGTTTTTAAAAAAGTTAAAACCTCATATGGTTGGTATAGGTCCCTTTATTCCTCATAAGGATACCGTACTTAAAGATCAACCTGCTGGTACATTAGAAGATACTACTACATTATTAGCCCTTATACGATTACTCTTACCTGATGTTTTACTACCAGCAACTACAGCTCTAGGTACAATAAATCCCATGGGCCGTGAAGAAGGCTTAAAAGCAGGTGCTAATGTAGTTATGCCAAATCTTTCTCCTACTAATGTTAGAGATAAATATATGCTATATGATAATAAAATTTGTACTGGTGATGAGGCTGCAGAGTGCAGGAAGTGCATAGAAAATAGAATTAATAATGCTGGTTTTTCTCTAGATTTAACTAGAGGAGATAATATTTTATGGAGGCGAATATAAATGTTTATAAATCATGATTATATAGAAAATTTATTAAAAGAAGCTGAAAATGCTACAAATGAAGATATAGAAAAGGTTTTAGATAAAGCCTGTAGTAACGAGAAGTTAAGTCATAAAGATATTGCTATACTTCTCCAAATAAAAGACAAAAAATTATTATCTAGAATGTTTAAAATTGCCGGAGATATAAAGAAGTCTATATACGGCAATAGAATTGTCTTATTTGCTCCTCTATATATTAGTGACTATTGTGTTAATAATTGTGTATATTGTGGTTATAAAAGCTGTAATAGCTTTGAAAGAAGAAAGTTAACCCAAGAAGAAATTAAAACTGAAGTTAAAATTCTTGAAAAAATGGGACATAAAAGATTAGCTTTAGAAGCCGGAGAAGATCCTGTAAACTGTGATATAGATTATATATTAGAAAGTATAAGAACTATATATGATACTCAAAATGAAAATGGAAATATAAGAAGAATAAACGTTAACATCGCAGCTACTACTGTTGAAAATTATAAAAAATTAAAAGCAGCTAATATAGGAACTTATATATTATTCCAAGAAACTTATCATAAACCTACTTATGAAAAAATGCACCCTAGTTGCTTAAAAGATAGCTATGAATATCATCTAACTGCATTTGATAGAGCAATGGAAGGTGGCATAGATGATGTAGGTGCTGGAGTTCTCTTTGGTTTATCTAACTATAAATTTGAAGTTTTAGGATTGATGCTTCATAATCAACATCTAGAAGAAAAATATGGCGTAGGATTCCATACTATCTCAGTCCCTAGACTAAAAAAAGCTGAAGGAATGGACCTTAAGATGTTTCCGCATTTAGTAGATGATGAAACTTTTAAACAAATAGTAGCTATACTAAGAATAGCTGTACCTTTTACTGGTATAATATTGTCCACAAGAGAAAGCGCAGAAATGAGAAAAGAAGTGATTGAATATGGTGTTTCTCAAGTAAGTGCTGGTTCTTGTGCTGGAGTTGGTGGCTACAAAGAAAGAGAAGAGGGAAAAAATACTAACCAATTTATCATCGCAGATCATAGAAGTCATCTAGATGTTTTAAAAGAATTAATTGAGGAGGGTCACATTCCAAGTTATTGTACGGGTTGCTATAGAAAAGGAAGAACTGGAGATAGATTTATGAGCCTTGCCAAATCTGGAAATATCCAATATGTATGTCAGCCTAATGCTATAATGACTTTAATGGAATTTTTATTAGATTATGGTGATGAAGAGCTAAAAGAAAAAGGTGAAAAATTAATAAAAGAAGAGATAAATAAAATAGAAAGAGAAGATATTAAAAATACAGTTATTAAAAATATAGAAAAAATAAAAAATGGTGAACGAGACTTATTTTTTTAGGAGGATTTATGAATACTACACCTAATGCCAATAGAATTCATATAACTTTTATAGGTAAAACTAATTCTGGAAAATCTTCTTTAATGAATGCAATAATAGGTCAAGATATATCTATTGTATCCTCTATAGAAGGAACCACTACTGATCCTGTAAGTAAGGCTATGGAACTTATACCTTTAGGTCCAGTTTTATTTACAGATACTGCTGGATTAGAAGATAACACTGAACTTGGCAAAATAAGAATTGAAAAAACTTTGAATACTCTTTTAAAAACAGATTTTGCTGTATATGTTATGTCTGCTGAAGATATTGATATAAATCTATATGAAAAAAGTATAAATAGATTTAAACAGCAAAATATACCTTATATAACCGTTGTAAACAAAATAGATACTGTGGATAAAAATACAATAAATGGACTAAAAAAAATAATAGAAAATCCTATATTCGTTTCCTCAGATGATATTAATAGTATCCTTAATTTAAAAGACTCAATAATAAAAAATTTAAGCAAAGCTAAAGAAAATGATACTATCATGGGCACTTTACTTCCCTATAATAGCAAAGTAGTTATGGTAATACCTATAGATTCTGAAGCTCCAAAGGGTAGACTAATATTACCACAGGTTCAATTAATAAGAGATTGTTTAGATCATGGTATAAAAAGCTATGTAGTTAGGGATACAGAATTAAAATCTGCATTAGATGATATAAAAAATATAGATTTAGTTGTAACAGATTCACAAGCTTTTAAAAAAGTAGATAAGATTGTTCCTAAAAGTATAGGCCTAACAAGCTTTTCTATTTTGTTTGCTAATTATAAAGGTGATTTGAGAACTTTTGTAGAAGGAACTAAGGCTATAAATGCTTTAAATGAAGATTCTAAAATACTTATATCAGAAAGCTGTACACATAATTATTCTCATGAAGATATAGGCAGAATTAAAATACCAAACATGATTAATTCACATGTGGATAAAAAATTAAACTATGAATTTAAAATGGGTGGAGATTTTCCACAGGATGTGGATAAATACGATTTAATAATTCATTGCGGTGCTTGTATGGTAAATAAAAAATCTATGGATTCAAAACTTAAATTATGCAAAGAAAAAAATGTACCTATTACCAACTATGGTATACTAATTTCCTATTTAACAGGTATATTAGATAGAAGTATAGAATTATTTAATATTAAATAAAACATAAGTTTACAAACACTATTAAATTTATATATATAATAAACAACTTAAATAAAAAGTTGCTGTTTAAAATAGATTTAATTTTAATATAATAAATAAAAAAAATACTAATGAACATATAAGTTTGTTTATTAGTGTTTTTTTATTTGCAGTGTTAAAATTAAATCTACTTCATTTTGAATCAATCTTATTTTTATTTAAATTTTATATATAATGTTTAAATAAAGTTTATTAAACAATTTTTAATTATAAATAATGATAATGAGCTCTAAATAATAAATTAACTTATATTTAGTATGTTATAAGATTTGAAATAAAAACGTATATGTCTTTTATTGGTATAATAATATTATTAGACATTAAAAAGGGGATGGGACATTGCTTATAGTAAGTATAATTTTAACATTAATTTTAACTGGAGTAGCTGGATGTATTGGAAAGCTAAAAGTAAAAACAGCCAAAGACTTTATAAATGCAGACAATAAATTAGGTGTATTAGGCGTAACTAGTATGCTTATGGGATCTATAATAGGTGGCGCTTCCACTGTAGGTACTGCACAGATGGCTTATAAACACGGGATTTCTGCTATATGGTTTATATTAGGTTTATGTATTGCTAGTATTTTATTGGGACTTATATATTCAAACCAAGTTGGTAAGGATAATATGACTACACTACCTGAGATCATAGGAACCACTTATGGTTTAAAAGCAAGAACTAGTTCTAGTTTATTACTTTCTTTAGGTATGTTTATTCATATAAATGGTCAAGTATTAGCTTGTACTCCTCTTTTTACATCTATATTTAATATAGATGTAAAAATAACTTCTATAATAGTAATTTTTTTATTAGTTTTTTATATAATCTTCGGAGGTTTCTGGGGAAGTACTATGGTAGGTGCTGTTAAAACTGTACTTTTATATACTACAAGTATAATATGTGGAATTATATTAATATTTTCATTAAATGGAACTACAGAAATTTTTAATCACTTTCCTAAAAATCCTTGGTTCAATATATTTAGTGATGGTATTTTTGAAGATTTAGCCTCAGGATTCTCAACAGTACTTGGAGTACTATCTACTCAGACCTACTTTCAATCTATTATGGCAGGCAAAAATCCTAAAACTTCTAAAATAAGTTCTTTTTTAGTAGCTTTTTTAATATTTCCAGTAGGCATTGTATGTACATTTATAGGAATGTACATGAGAATTCATTTTCCAAGCATAAATCCAAATGAAGCTTTTCCTCTATTTTTAATTAATTATCTTCACCCAATTTTAGGTGGAGTATCCATAGCTACAGTACTTATATCATCCATAGCTACTGGTGCCGGATTGGCCTTAGGTATAGCTACCATGATGGTAAAAGATATTATACCAACTTTATCTAATAAAAAATTAGAAGATAAAAAACAAATTTTATATTTAAGAATATGTATTTTAATAATAGGTGTTCTAACTTTGGCAATAGTTATAAATAACACTGATTCCATGATATTAAATTGGGGATTCTTATCTATGATATTTAGAGCCACACCTATTTTTATACCAGTATTATGTGCATTATTCTTTAAAAACAAGATTAATAATAAAGCAGGATTTTATTGCGTATTAGTTGGTCCACTATCAAGTATTTTATGGATAATTATTGGATTTAGTGGAATAACTTCTATATATATAGGTATTACTATGAATATAATTACTATGGCTATAGCAAGTAAAAAATTTAATTCTATGGAAAAAATATAAATTTTATTTTGTACTGTATTAAAAAACCTCTTTTGATTAAAGATAATACTATATTAATTAAAGGAGGTTCAGTATGGCTAAAAAAGGAATGAAAAGACCTTCTCAAGAGGAAAATAATAAGGGTCAAACAAAAAAAAGAAAAAACACTCCACCTTCTGTACCAGAAGTAAAATAATTTTTAGAGTATAAAGTTTTAAACTTTATACTCTTTATTTTATTATATATTAATGGTAACATATTGTAGAATATACACCTATTTTGGCATATTTCAAATTAATATTAATCCTAGGAGGATTTCGATGAAAAAAATACTAAACATATTAGCTCAAAGGCCTGACAAAACTGGAAGTGGTATGTATCTTCAAGCCCTTGTTAAAGAAGCTGATAAAAATGGTTATAAGCAAGCTGTAATAGCTGGTATATCAGCAAAGGATAAAAAGGTAACTTTTTCTTCAAAAAATCCTATTACATTTTTTCCTGTAATATTTGAAACCTCAAATTTACCCTTTCCTATTGTAGGTATGAGCGATGTAATGCCTTATGAAAGTAGAAAATATAAAGATTTATCCATAGATATGCTAAAAAAATGGGAAATTTCTTTCTCATCAGTTATAAAAAAAGCTATTGATGAATTTAATCCAGACATAATAATATGTCACCATTTATGGATTTTAACTGCTTTAGTAAAGGAGCTATATCCAAATAAAAAAATTATAGCTTTTTGTCATGGAACAGATTTAAGACAATTTGAATCCTTTAAAAATAGTACTAAACCTATTTCAAAAGAAATATTAAATTATGTAATAGCTAATTGTAATAATTTAGAAGCTGTAATAGTATCTCATAAAGATGAAGAAATGCGGGTTATAGAATCCTATAAAATAGATGAAAATAAAATATATATTGCAGGTACAGGTTTTAATCCAGATACTTTTTATATAAATGAAAATAAAATTAATTCAAATAAAATTAAAATAGTCTATGCTGGCAAACTAAGCTATTCCAAAGGAGTACCTTTTTTAATTAATTCAATTAACCTAATAAAAAAATATGTAAATAATATAGAACTTTACTTAGCTGGTTCTGGGGCTGGTGATGAAACTACAAGTATAATTAAATTATGCAAAAACAATTCTTGTAATTTTAATATAAATGTTTTAGGATCTCTTTCTCAAAAAAAATTATCTGACTTATTTAGAGAATGTAATATACTAGTACTTCCTTCTTTATATGAAGGCTTACCTTTAGTATTAATAGAAGCTATGGCCTGTGGACTAAAAATAGTTTGTACAGAACTGCCTGGTATAAAGGAATGGATGGGAGAAACAATTAACAATAGTGGGATTATAGAATATGTTCCTATGCCTAAATTAAAAAATATAGATACTATAGTACCTGAAGAAATACCTAGTTTTGAACATAATCTAGCTTCATTTATAGAAAAACAAATTAAAAATGATTTAGTAATAAATGCTAAGGTTAAAGAAGCTATAAAGAGCAAATCTTGGGCCAAGGCCTTCTCAAATATAGAAAAATTATTTTAAATTTTCTATACTATGTGTCATACTCTTACTGAAAAACATATATTTATTATAAATAAATCCAATATAAATCTAAAAATAACTTAATAAATAAAAGAGATAATATCTAAAAATCCAACATTATCTCTTTTTATTTGTATTTAATTATAATAATAAATTTTTAATGTATTATATAATTTTATATATTTTATTATCTAAATTATTAATTACTTTATTATATATATCTATATATTTATATCCTCCATTATCATACATAGCAGGACAAACATTACTCTCTTTTATAGCTTGTATTAAATCCCTTTCATCTCTTATACCATTTGGAAATACAGTAGCATATTTACCCACATTTTCTATAACATGAGCATCACTAGATCCTATACATGGAAGGCTTAACTCTGTAGCTAAGGAATAGGCTAATAAATTTTGATGAGGTTCTGTACTACCATTAAAGGCTTCTACTCCAGATAAACCTAACATTTTTGCTTCTCTTATATAATCACCCATACCTCTATTGTTATTTCTATATGGGTGTGCACTAATAGCTACTCCATTATTCTCATATACTATTCTTAATAAATCTTTAGCATGCATTTTATTCTTAGGTATATCTTTTAATCCAAATACTAATATATCGCCTTCATATGTAAGTATTTCAGCACCAACAAGTATTAAAAATCCTGTAGCTTTTGAATAAGCATGTGCTTCATCCATAATATCGCTACTTTCATGGTCTGTGATACAAACTCCATCTAATCCTATTTCTTTTGCTCTTTTCACTATTTCTTCTAAAGATATTTTGCTATCTAATGAATATTTACTTTCATGTATATGAGTATCTATTATCATAAAATCCTCCAAAGATATAATTTATCATCATTATATGATAATATCATTTTTTTAGAATCATTTGTTGATTTATTAAATAAAATTATAGTCATAACCTATACTATAAATATTTATTATTATTTTTTCACAATACAATTAATCTATAAAATTAAAAATATTTAGTAATTTTATAAAAAAAAATCATGTAACCGATTCCACCTTCTTTTAAATTTCAATGATTTTAGATAAAATATATATGTGACTTTTTTATGTTTTTTAATACTTTTAAAAAATTAGGGAAAGGCGGCCTTTTTATATGAATTTAAAAAAGTTATTTGAACTTCAAGAAAATCTAGATGAACATATAACAAAAAATCATTCTCTACAAGGTAAATCCCTATTAAGTGAAAAAATTTTAGCTCTACAGGTTGAACTAGCTGAATTAGCTAATGAAACTAGATGTTTTAAATATTGGAGTATCAAATCACCTTCAAATAAATCTACTATACTTGAAGAATATGTGGATTGTATTCATTTTATTTTAACATTAGGATTAGAGCAAAACTTTAAGGATTTAACTCTGCAACCCAAAAATTTAAACTACAGTTTAACTGAACAATTTTTAAATCTTTATATAGATATAAATGATTTTATGATCTGTTCCTCTAAAGATCACTATATTACTTTATTTGAAGATTTTCTAGACTTAGGAATTAATTTAGGATTCTCAGAAAAAGATGTAGAAGAAGCTTACTTAAAAAAGAATAATATAAATCATGACAGACAAAATAATGGTTATTAGAGGATTTAAATGGATAATAAGTAAAATGTAACTTGTTATCCATTTTTTTTATATAATAATCCCTTATATTATAGGAAATCCTACTAAAATAAAGGAGGTTTTTATATATGATGGGAATAATATATTCAATAATATCAGGCTTAGCTATGACTTTGCAAGGAGTCTTCAATACTCGTTTAGGTGACAAAATAGGTATGTGGGAAACCAATACCTTTGTCCAAGGAACTGGATTTATAATAACTATTATAATTTGGATGTTGGCTGGTGATGGTAATTTTAAAGATATAAAAAATGCTAATAAGCTATATTTATTAGGAGGAGCTTTAGGAGTTATTATTATTTATACAGTAATGAAAGGCATTGGATCTTTAGGTCCTACCTGTGCTATAGGTATAATATTAGTATCCCAACTTACCTCTGCAGGAATAATAGATGCCTTTGGATTTTTTGATTCCCAAGTTATAAAATTTACTGCTAATAAACTTATAGGAGTTATAGTAATGTTAATTGGTATAATCATATTTAAATGTAAAGGTTAACATTTTATATACTATAAAAAAAAATTATAATTGTTATAACTTATATAAATAACATCTATTCAATTGTTTATCATCCCTAACTACAATAAACAATCTATAGCAATGATTTATTTACTTTTACTTTAATATTACAAATTGTTATAATAAATATAATATTATATCAATTTGGGAGGTAACTAAATGGATTTTAAACAAATAGAAGCTTTTATAAGTGTAGCTAAATATAAAAGTTTCTCTAAAGCAGCTAATTCAGTATTTCTATCACAACCTGCTATAAGTTCTCATATAGCTACTTTAGAAAAAGAACTTAGTGTACAACTTTTCGATAGAACATCTAAAGAAGTTTTATTAACCCCTGCTGGCAACTCCTTCTTAAAATATGCACTAGAAATTTTAAATGCTAGAGATAAAGCTGTATGTTGTTTATCTAATTTTAATAACACTGTCTGTGGAAAGCTAACTCTAACTGCTAGTAGTACCCCTTGTAACACTATAATACCAGATTTAGTTAAAGGTTTTGAAAATAAATTTCCAGATGTATCCTTTAATGTATTAGAACAAAGTTCTGGAGAAGTACTAGATAATTTATTAAACTTTAACTCGGAAATTGGTATTATTGGAGATTTAATAAGTGATGATAAAATTAAAACTTACAAACTAGTAGAAGATAATTTGGTTTTAATATCCAATCCTAGCTTAAACATTCCTGACGAAATAGATGCAGAATCCATATCAAAATATAAATTTGTACTTAGAAAAAAATCTTCTGCCACAAGAAAAACCTTTGAAAATAACTTAAAAAAATCTGGTATTGACCCATCAACTCTAGAAGTTTGTTGTGAAGTTAATAATTTGGATACAATTTTTCAATTTGTAAAGACTGGTGTAGGCGTATCTGTTATTTCTGAAAAGGTTTATAATGGTTACTTAGGATTAAATTCTATAAAGAAAAGCAAAATAACAAACCTAAATTTAAAAAGAAGCTTATATTTAGCAATCTGTTCTAAAAGAACCCTTACCCCTACAGCTAAAGCATTTTTCGATTTTTGCTTAGATTATTTTGATATACATAAAAGTAATCAGTAATATTAACATAAATATAATTTAATATAGGAACAATTTTAGGGTATCTTTACTATAATATATATGTAAGCATTTTAATAGGAGTTTTATATGTTTTCTTTTAAAAATAAAATTGAGGAAACTTTAAAAATAGCAATTAAAAATAACTACTATAAAAATTATAGAGTCCTTATTATTTGTACAAACCTTCAAAAGGATATAGAAAAAAAAGTTAAATTATACAAAGGTAGAATACTAAAATCCATAGCTTTATGTAATTGTGTTTGTGCTTATGTATCCTCTAGGGCTATTGAACGACTTTTAGAATATCCTCAAGTAATATATATATGTTTAGATCCTTATGCTTATATATGTGGAAATAGCGTATGTGCTTCTAATAATGTAACTATATCGGAAAGATACTCTCTTACAGGACAAAATATTGGAATAGGTGTTGTAGATACAGGTGTCTATCCCCACACAGATTTGATTAATCCTACTAATAGAATAAAAAGCTTTTTAGACTTAATAAATAACTATAATTATCCCTATGATGACAACGGACATGGTACCTTTATATCTGGTGTTATAGCCGGAAATGGCTCCTTATCTGATGGACTTTATAAGGGCATTGCTCCTAAAAGCCATCTATGTGTAGTTAAAGCTTTTAATAAATTAGGCAAAGGATTTGTATCTAACATATTGTTTGGAATTGAAAACTTAATAAATATAAAGGAAGAATTTAATATAAAAATTATTTGTCTTCCATTTGAAGTTCCTTCTATTAATCATAATATATTAGATTTATTTTCTAAAATTTTTAACATAGCTTTAAATAATAACATAATAATTATAGTACCTTCTGGCCATAATGGAAATAATGAAGGTTCTATACAAGGTATTGCAACTTTAAAATCTTGTATAACCGTGGGCGGAATAGACACTACACCCTTAGAAAAAAAACCATATATTTATTCCTCTTCTGGACCTTTTTCGAATATAGAAAAACCTGATTTAGCTGCTGCAGCCGTTAACATATGTTCATTAAATTCTAATACAAATTATATTTCTGAAAAAAGAGGTAGAAAAATATATCCTAAACCTCTTGAAGAAGCTTATACTAATTTTACTGGTACTTCTTGTGCCGCTGCATATATAAGCGGAGTATGCAGTTTATTATTTGAAAATAATCAAGAACTTCTATTTAAAGATATACTATCCCTAATGAAAGTATCTTGTTCTCTTTTACCTTTTTCTAAATGGATTCAGGGTGCTGGAATCATAGATATAAATAAGCTCTTACCTTAAAATATATAATAAAAAAAGAGCTTATGCTCTTTTTTTATACATTTTCTAATGCAAATTTTATAAAAGTTTTTAATAATGTAGATAAAAACTTATCTTTATGATATATAAGTATAAGTTTTCTCTTTATTTCGAACTCTTTTAACTTTGTCCATGATAATGTATTATTATTTATTTCATTTTTTATACATCTTTTGGATATACATGATATACCTAATCCGGCTTCAACAGCCTTCTTAATAGCCTCCGTATTTCCTAATTCAAAAGCTATGTTATAATTTACATTATTAGCTGTCATATAACTTTCAAAAACTTCTCTTGTACCACTTCCCATTTCTCTCATTATTATTTTTTCTTTATCTATTTCATCTATACTTATCTCATCTTTATTACTCCAAGGATGTTCTGGACTGGTTATAAAAACTAATTCATCATTACAAAAGTTTTCTTTTATAATTTCCTCATTATATACAGGCCCCTCAACAAATGCAAAATCAATACTGTTTTCTAATATCATATCACTTATCAATTTAGTATTCTCTATGGCTATAGATGTGTCTATACCTTTATACTCTTTTGTGAATTTACCTATTATATCTGGTAAAATATATATTCCAATAGTGGTACTAGCTCCTATTTTAAGCTTTCCTGTTTTTAAACTATTAATATCCTTAAGACTTCTTATGGAATCATCATACATATTTAAAATTCTTCTTACATAATTTAAAAAAATCTCGCCCTCATTTGTTAAATATAATCTTCTGTTTATTCTATCAAATAATTTGACCTCTAATTCATTTTCTAATTCTAGTATAGTTTGACTAACTGCTGGCTGACTTATATATAACTTTTCTGCTACTTCTGTCATATTAAGCTTTTCTGCTACTTCATAAAATATTCTAAGCTTTCTTTCATTCATAAAATCACCTTAATTTATACCTTTAATTTTAGTAACCTCTATTCATATTAACGATACTTTTTAATTCCATGCCTTCTTTATATCTTTTTAGGTTTTCATATATTATATCAAATCTTCTAATATTTCTTTTTTCTGAAATCCATGAGTTATGAGGAGTTATTATAACATTTTCTAATGCCCAAATAGGGTTATCTTTAAGTAAAGGCTCCTCTTCAAACACATCTAATGCTGCTCCTTTTATTTTCTCTAGTTTTAAATTTTCTATAAGCCTTTTTTCATCTACAATAGTTCCTCTTGATATATTTATAAATAATGCTCCATCCTTCATACTACTTAATACATTTTCATCTACTAAATTTTCTGTTTCTTTAGTATAAGGTATACTTACTATTACAACATCACATTTTGAAACCATTTCTTTTATATTATCTTTAGGATAGCACTTATTAAAATACTCTACATCTCTTCCTTTTGTATTAACTCCTAATATATTAACATTAAAGGCTGAAAATCTTTTAGCTGCTTCTTTTGCAATACTTCCAGTGCCTATAAATCCTATAGTTTTTCCCCATAACTCTAGTAGACTAGTATCTAGTTTCCAAATCTTATTTTGTTGTTTTTTATAGAATTCTTTACTATTTTTTAAAAGTTCCAATGTCTTTAAAACAATCCATTCTGCTATTGGTATAGAATATCCTCCATTATTATTAGTAACTATAATATTATTTTTTAAAACAACATCCTTAGGTACTTGATCTACACCTGTGCTTGAAAGTTGTATCCATTTTAAGTTTTTCATAAGAGATATATCTAAGGTATTAAAAGGATTATAACAAACCAAAACTTCTATATCTTTAAGCTGATCTTTATATTGTATTTCTTTTTCGTTTATTATAGTTATATCATAACCTAGATTTTCTATTTTTTTCATGTTTTCTTTACCATAATTATAAGTAAATAATGCTTTTATGCTCATTACTATCCTTCTCCCTCTTTTACTTTTAATAATTTAAAGTTAATTTTGATTTTATCATTAATATATTGAAAATTCAATCAAATCAATATTTATATTTACTCTATGTAAATTAATGTTATATACTTTTTTCAACTTATACTTTTTTATCTCTCTTTTTTAGATTTGTTTTAAATAGAATTTTAAAAAGAGTATTTAGTGCTTATTCACTAAATACTCCCATATTTCTAAATTTATTATATCTTTTATCTAGAAGTATATCCAAAGGATATTCTTTTAATATTTCTATTTCATTTATAATATTTTCTTTTAAGGTTTCTGCCATTTTATCTAAATTCTTATGAGCTCCACCTGCTGGTTCCTTTATAATTTTATCTATTATATTAAATTCTTTTAAATCCTCTGCTGTAATTTTCATCACTTCTGCGGCCTCTTTTGCTTTAGATGCATCCTTCCATAATATACTTGCAAAGCCTTCTGGTGATAATATAGAATATATAGAGTTCTCTAGCATTATTACTCTATCTGCTACTCCTAAGGCTAAAGCACCACCACTTCCACCTTCCCCTATAACTATAGATAAGGTTACAGTCTTTAATCTTGACATTTCTAATAGGTTTCTTGCTATAGCTTCTCCTTGCCCTCTCTCTTCTGCATCTATGCCACAGAAAGCTCCTGGTGTATCTATAAAACATACAATTGGCCTTTTAAACTTTTCTGCTTGTTTCATTATTCTTAAAGCTTTTCTATAACCTTCTGGCTTAGGCATACCAAAATTTCTTTTTATATTGTCTTTTATATTTTTACCCTTTTGCTGAGCAATTATAGTTACACTTTTATTGTTTAATAGCCCTATACCACATACTATAGATTGGTCATCACTAAAGGATCTGTCTCCATGTAATTCTATAAAATCATCAAATATAGTATTTATATAATCTAATGCTGTAGGTCTTTCTTTTAATCTAGCTAATGTTACCCTTTGCCAAGCATTTTTAGAAGCATATTTTTTTACATTATGAATCAATTTTTTATCTTCCATATTTATATCTCCAATCTAAGTTAAGAAATAATATTAATGTATAATCTTAAAAAGAATTTTGATGCATATTAATAAGCTTTGCTAAAACTTTTCTTAAATCAGACCTTGGGACTATTTTATCAATAAAACCATGCTCTAATAAAAATTCAGATTTCTGAAAGTCCTCTGGTAACTTTTCATTTATGGTTTGTTCTATTACCCTCTTACCAGCAAATCCTATTAACGCATCTGGTTCAGCAAGTATTATATCTCCAAGCATAGCAAAACTAGCTGTAACCCCTCCTGTAGTTGGATCTGTTAGTACACATACATACAATAACCTTTCTTCATCTAATTTTGCTAATGCAGCACTTACTTTAGCCATCTGCATTAAAGATAATATTCCTTCCTGCATTCTTGCCCCACCAGATACAGTAAATATTATAACTGGCAATTTTAACTCTATAGCTCTTTCTATAGCTCTAGTTATTTTCTCTCCTACAACAGATCCCATACTTCCCATCATGAATTTACTATCCATTATACATACTACAACTTCCATACCAGCTATCTTACCTTTTCCTGTGGTAACAGCTTCACTTAAATTTGTTTTTTCTTTTATATGTTCTATTTTTTCATTGTAGCCTTTAAATTCTAATGGATTTTCTGTTTTAACTTTATAATCCCACTCTTTAAAGGTATCTTTATCAAATAAATATTTTATTCTTTCCTCGGCGCCTATTCTAAAATGATTTCCACATAAATTACATACCATATAATTTTTTTCTAAATCATTTTGGTATAATATCTCTCCACATTTATTACATTTAACCCACATTCCATCTGGAATAGTAGGAGTATTTTCTCTTTTATAATTTTCTATATTTTTTTGACTTACAGTTATATATTTTGTTTTTCTAAATAAATTTTTTAACATATACTTCCCCCTGACTACACTAATTGTCAGTTAGCATTTTTTCTATATATTTTGTAGTGTATTCTCCCTTTATAAAATTTTCATCTTCTAATATAATAAATTGAAAATCTATATTGGTGTTTACACCTTCTATAATCAGTTCTCCTAATGCTCTTTTCATAATTTGTATAGTTTCTTCTCTATTCCTCCCATAAGCTATAAGTTTACCTATCATAGAGTCATAGTATGGAGGTATAGTATATCCTGAGTATACTGAACTATCTAATCTTACACCCAGACCTCCTGGGATGTATAAATTTTCTATTTTCCCTGGACAAGGTCTAAATCCATTTTTATAGTCTTCTGCATTTATTCTACATTCAATAGCATGCCCTTGTATTTTTATATCTTTTTGTTTTATATTTAATTTTTCTCCATAAGCTATTTTTATTTGCTCTTTTAAAATATCTATGCCTGTTACCATTTCTGTTATTGGATGTTCTACTTGTATTCTTGTATTCATTTCCATAAAATAAAAACTTCCATCTTCATCTAGTAAGAATTCTATAGTACCAGCATTTTTATACTCAACAGCCTTTGCTGCCTTTATAGCAACATCACCCATTCTTTTTCTTAATTCTTCATTCATACGAGGAGATGGAGCTTCTTCTAACACCTTTTGATTCCTTCTTTGAAGAGAACAATCTCTTTCTCCTAGGTGTATTATATTACCATAGTTATCCCCTAGTATTTGAAATTCTATATGCCTTGGATTTTTTATGAATTTTTCTACATACATACTATCATCACCAAAAGCACCTTTAGCTTCAGACTTTGCAGTATTAAAAGCTTTTATCATATTCTCCTTGGAATGGACTATTCTTATTCCACGTCCTCCACCGCCCGCTGAAGCTTTAACAACTACTGGATAACCTATTTCTTCTGCTATATTTAAAGCTTCTTCTTCATTATGTATTACTCCATTAGAACCTGGAATAACTGGCACTCCTGCCCTTATCATTATATCTCTAGCATTGGACTTATTTCCCACTTTATCTATTGTTTCGCTGTCTGGTCCTATAAAAACTATATTGCAATCTTTACACATATTAGCAAACTTACTATTCTCAGATAGAAACCCAAAACCAGGATGGATAGCCTGTGATCCTGTTAATACAGTAGCACTTATTATATTATACATATTTAAATAACTATCCTTTGAAGAAGGAGGCCCTATACAAACTGCCTCATCTGCCAATTGAACATGTAGAGCATCTTTATCTGCCTCTGAATATATAGCTACAGTTTCTATTCCCATTTCTCTACAAGCTCTAATTATTCTAACCGCAATCTCACCTCTATTAGCCACAAGTATTTTTTTAAACACTGCTATCTTCTCCCCTTCTATTTTTATAGATTTATTTTCCTATTACAAATAATAATTCTGCTTCTGCAGCTACTTTTCCATCTACAGTAGCCACGGCCTTACCTACTCCTGCAACACCTTTTATTTTAGTAAGATCTATACTAAGTTTTAAAACATCTCCTGGTACTACCTTTTTTCTAAACTTAGCTTTATTTATACCTCCAAAGTAAGCTATTTTGCCTTTAAATTCTTCTTTACTTAAAATAGCAACGGCTCCAACCTGTGCTAAAGCTTCTATAATTAGAACTCCCGGCATTACTGGTTCTTCTGGAAAATGCCCATTAAAAAAGTATTCATTAGCTGTAACATTTTTATATCCAACTGCACTTTTTCCATCTTCTAATTCAGTTATTTTATCTATCAATAAGAATGGATATCTATGTGGAATAATTTTTTTTATTTCATTTATATCTAAAAATTTCTCCATTAAAAATTCTCCTTTTTCATTATAGTGGCTTTATCTTAAATAAAGCTTCTCCATATTGAACCATTTGCTCATTTTCTATCAATACCTCTACTATTTCTCCATCTACTTCAGCTTCTATTTCATTCATAACTTTCATAGCTTCTACTATGCAAACTATATCTCCTTTTTTAACCTTATCTCCCACCTTAACATAAGGCTTTTTATCTATTCCTGGTGATTCATAAAAAGTTCCTACTATAGGTGATACTATTTCTATAAAATTATCTCCCATAGATATATCTGTTTTTTCTTCATTATTTAATAAATCTAATTTTTTCTCTTCTACAATATTATCTCTATTTTCTTTTTCATATTCCCCAGATATAATTTCTTGTTTATAACTTTTATTGTTTTCTTTTTTCATTTTTATAGCTATACCATTATATTCTATATCCATAGAAGATAAATTTGACTCACTCATAGCTTTTATTAAATTTTCTATGCCTTTAAAATCCATTTATTACTCACCCCATTTTTTTAATAATATTACTGCATTATGTCCTCCAAAACCTAAAGAATTAGACATAGCATAATCTATCATTTTATTTCTTCCACCTGAAGTCACATAGTCTAAATCACATTCTTCATCTTTAGCCTTATATCCAACTGTAGCAGGTATATATCCTTCTTCTAAAGACTTTGCACATATTATAGCTTCAACTGCTCCCGCTGCTCCTAATAAATGTCCTATCATAGATTTTGTAGAACTAACAGGTATACTAGCTGAATAATCTCCAAAGACTCTTTTAATTGCTTCTGTTTCAAATTTATCATTATATGGAGTACTAGTTCCATGGGCATTTATATAGGATACTTCTTCTTTATTTATACCAGCTTCCTTTATAGCCATTTCTATAGCTCTTGCAGCTCCTTCTCCTCCCGGTGCAGGGGATGTCATATGATATGCATCACAAGTAGATCCATATCCAACTACTTCTGCATAAATTTTAGCTCCTCGATCTAATGCATGGTCTAGTGATTCTAATACTAATATTCCTGAACCTTCCCCCATAACAAACCCATCCCTCTCTTTATCAAAAGGTATAGATGCTCTATTAGGATCTGTACTTTTACTTAAAGCTGTAAGAGTTGTAAAACCTGCTATAGCTATAGGAGTTATAGTTGCTTCAGTACCTCCAGCTAACATTATGTCTGCTTCTCCATTTTTTATAACTCTGAAAGCTTCCCCTACACAATTAGTTCCTGTAGCACAGGCTGTAACTACAGTACTGCATATAGCCTTAGCACCGAATCTAATAGCTATGTTTCCAGCTGCCATGTTGCTTATTATTGTTGGTATAAATAATGGGCTTACTCTATTGGGACCCTTTTCTAATAATTTTTGTTCTTCCTTTTCTATAGTTGCTAATCCACCAATACCTGACCCTACTATAACTCCAAATTTTTCTTTATTTATTTCATCTAAATCTAGTTTACTATTATCAACAGCTTGTTGTGCTGCTGCTACAGCAAATTGACAAAACCTATCTAATCTTCTAGCCTCTTTTTTATCCATATATTCTTCTGGATTAAAATCTTTAACCTCTGCTGCTAACTTAACTTTATAATCTTCCGTATCAAAAGATTTTATATTATCTATTCCTACTTTTTCTTCTTTTATGCTATTCCAAAACTCCTCAAGATTATTACCAATAGGTGTTATAGCACCCATACCAGTTATAACTACTCTTTTATTCATATTATTCACCCCTTTTTACCTATATAATCATTCCACCATCTACATGTATAACCTGACCTGTTATATATTCAGCTTTATCTGAAGCTAAAAATCCTACAGCTTCTGCTACATCTTCTGGAGTTCCTAACCTTTTAAGTGGGAGCAAATCCTCTATAGATTTTTTCATTTTTTCAGGTAATGTATCTGTCATATCTGTCTTTATATAACCTGGTGCCACTGCATTTACAGTTATTCCTCTACTACCAAGCTCTTTAGCTAAAGATTTAGTTATACCTATAACGCCTGCCTTAGCGGCTGCATAGTTACATTGTCCTGCATTTCCTGCTACTCCAACTACAGATGAAATATTTATTATTTTTCCTGATCTTTGTTTTAGCATTATAGGTGCTATATGTTTACTACAATTATATACACCTTTTAAATTAACACTAATTACTTTATCAAAATCCTCTTCTGCCATTCTTAATATCAAAGAATCTTTTGTTATTCCTGCATTATTTATAAGTATATCTATTGTACCGAACTTATTTTTTGCCTCATCTGCTATTTTTTTAGAGTCCTCAAAAGAACTTACATCTCCCTGAATAACTAAAGTTTCTACTCCAAATTCTTTAATTTCTTCTAATAAAGTATCTATTTCTTTAGCACTGCTTCTATAATTTAATACTAAATTAGCACCCATAGATGCTAATTTTTTAGCTATTGCTCTTCCTATACCCCTACTTGCTCCTGTTACTATTGCGGTTTTTCCTTCTAAGCATTTCATATTATTACCCAACTCTCCTAACTATTTATTGTTTTTAATTTTTCTATTGTTTTATTAAGGGACTCTATATCTTCTACATTTAATATATCTACTTTTCTATCTATTTTCTTAACAAAACCTGATAAAACCTTTGAAGGACCTATTTCTATAAAGGTATCTACTCCAAAATCTATCATTGTTTTTATACAATCTTCCCAAAGTACAGTACTCATAACCTGTTTCTTTAATAAGTCTTTTATTTCACTAGTATTTTTTACAAAATCTCCTGTTACATTTGTTATAAATGGAACTTCTATAGACTTAAGCTGTATTTTTTGTAACTCTTCATATAAATTTTTTCCAGCTTCTTTTAACATACTACTATGAAATGGACCACTAACACTAAGGTTTACACACTTTAAAGCCCTTTTTTCTTTTGCTATTTCACATGCCTTTTCCACTGCATTTATTTCCCCGGAAATAACAATCTGCCCTGGACAATTAATATTTGCTATTTCAACTATTCCAACCTCTTTTAAACTATCACAAATTTCCTTAACCTTTTCCTTTTTAAGACCTATTATAGCTGCCATAGTGCCCACACCACTTGGTACCGCATGCTCCATATATTGACCTCTTTTTCTTACCAAAGAAACTGCTTCTTTAAAATCTATAACTTTACTACAAACCAAAGCTGAATATTCACCTAAGCTTAGCCCTGCTGTAACATCTGGCTTTATACCATACTTTTCTAATGCTTTCATAGCAGCAATACTAAAGGTTAGTATTGCTGGTTGGGTATTTTCTGTTTTATCTATTTCATCCTTTGGACCTTGAAAACATATTTTAGTTAAAGGTATTTGTAGCTCTTCCTCTGCTATATGAAATATTTTTCTACACTCAGGAATATTTTCATATAACTCCTTACCCATACCTACATATTGAGCTCCTTGACCTGAGAATATAAAAGCTATCTTTGACATAATATCCTCCAAAATAAATATTATTTACAACCTAATAGTGTATAGGCTTCATTAAACATTTCATTTATAATTTCACTACAAGTTTGTTCCTTATTTATAAGTCCTGCGATTTGACCTGCCATAATAGAACCATTATCAATATCTCCATCTCTTACAGCTTTACTTAATGCTCCCCGGCCTAGGCTTTCAAATTCCTCTAAAGGAGCACCTTCCTTTTCTAGTATTTGAAATTTTCTAGATAATTTATTTCTTATAATTCTAACAGGATGTCCTGTAGGTCTACCTGTAACTTGTGTATCTATATCCTTAGCTTTCATAACTTTATTTTTATAATTTTGATGAACAGTACATTCTTTTGCTACTAAAAATCTAGTACCTACTTGAACAGCATCTGCTCCTAACATAAAACTAGCTGCTATACCTCTTCCATCACCTATTCCTCCAGCTGCTATAACAGGTATATCTACAGCATCAACTACCTGTGGTATCAATGCCATTGTTGTTAGTTCACCTACATGACCGCCAGACTCGCAACCTTCTGCTATTATGGCATCTACCCCTGATTTTTCCATTCTCTTAGCCAATGCTACAGAAGGAACTACAGGTATCACGATTATGCCATGCTCTTTCCACTTTTTTATATACTTTCCTGGATTACCTGCTCCAGTAGTAACTACCTTTACACCCTCATCACAAACCATTTGAGCTATTTCATCTGCGGTTTCCGATAGAAGCATTATATTTACTCCAAAAGGCTTATCTGTTAATTCTTTTGTCTTTCTTATTTCTTGTCTAACCCATTCTACTGGTGCATTTCCTGTTATTATTCCAAGACCTCCTGCATTAGAAACTGCCGCTGCTAATGAACTATCAGCAATCCATGCCATTCCACCTTGAATAATAGGATATTTTATTCCAACCATATGAGAAAATATGGATTTCTTCATACTTTTAATTCCTCCCTAGAATCTTAAATCAATAGTTTATTATTAAATGTTTATGTGCTATAATTAATTTGTTTTTAAAATTTAATTTTATGGACCATCTTAGATGGCCCTTTTTTTATTACTTTTTTATTTTTCTATTTTACTTTCAACATATTTTACTGCTTCTTCTACAGTTTTTATTTTTTCTGCCTCTTCTACTTGTATATCAAAAGCTTCTTCTATTTCTATTATTATTTGAAATAAATCAAGAGAATCTACTCCTAAATCTTCAAAAGATGTTTCTAATTTAACTTCTCCCTCATCTAAACCTAATTGTTCTACTATAATGTTTTTAACTTTTTCAAATACCATAATCTTTTCCTCCTAAAATTTATATTTATTTTATTTTTTATTAAATGCTCCATACAATGGCAACTCCACCAAAGGTTAAACCACCGCCGAAGCCTACTAATATAATCTTATCTTGTTTATTTAGTAGACCTTTTTTGTTCATTTCATCTAAAGCTATAGGTATACTTGCTGCGGATGTATTGCCATATTTATCTAGATTCATGTAAAATTTATCCTTATGGGTATTAAGCTTTTTAGCTGTATATTCTATTATTCTAGAGTTAGCTTGATGAGATATAATATACTTAACTTCATTCAAATCCCATTTAGTTTTTTCTTGTATATTACAAATAGTTTCACTCATTGCTCCTACTGCAAATCTAAATATTTCTTTACCATTCATTTTTATAAAATTAT
Source organism: Clostridium sp. CTA-6 (assembly GCF_054768115.1). Taxonomy (NCBI): domain Bacteria; kingdom Bacillati; phylum Bacillota; class Clostridia; order Eubacteriales; family Clostridiaceae; genus Clostridium; species Clostridium sp. CTA-6. Next base: position 5,634 of record NZ_BAAAAU010000014.1, on the reverse strand, counting down.
TAGTTTCTAACATATCATTCTTATTGAAATTATTATTTGATTTTAAAGCTCCGCAGGTAAGGTGTTCTCCTTTTAATCCATTTGATCCTGAATGAAACTCTAAAATTCCTTCTTCTTCAGTTTTACTTAATATAGCTGCTCCTGCTCCATCGCCAAACAATACACAGGTATTTCTATCTTCCCAGTCAACTATTTTAGATAAATTCTCAGCCCCTATTATTAAAGCCTTATTTCTAAAACTATTTTTTAACATAGAACAGGCTATCTCAAGCCCATATATAAATCCTGAACAAGCTGCAGATATATCAAAGCATAAAGCATTCATAGCTCCTATTTCTTTTTGAACACTACAGGCAGTAGAAGGCATAAAGTTATCAGGAGTCAATGTAGCTACAATTATTAAATCTAAATCATTAGCATCTATATTGGCATTTTTAATTGCTTCTTTTGCAGATTCTGTTGCCATATAAATAGTATTTTCTCCTTTAGAAATCCTTCTCTCTAATATACCTGTTCTAGTTCTTATCCATTCATCACTGGTATCTACTATAGTTGATAAAAAATCATTAGTAATAATATTATTAGGTACATAACTTCCAGTTCCAATAACACTAATATTACTCATTATTTTTCTCCTTATTAACTTTATTTAAACTATACTTTTCCTTAAAAAATTTATTTAGCTTATCCAAAGATTTTATAAGTACTCTTTCTTCCTCCTCCGTTAACCCATCTATAGTGGCCTTAATCATATCACTATGAAATTTATCATGAATCCTGTATGCCAATTTTCCTTTTTTAGTTAATTTAATTTGAACAATCCTTCTATCCTCTTCACTTCTTTTTCTTTCGACATATTCTTTTTTTACAAGATTGTTTACTGCGGTAGTTAAAGTTCCTACAGTTATCCCTAAATCCATAGCTACCTGTGACATAGTTCTAGGTTTATACATACCAATGGCCTCAATAGTATGTATCTCCGTAACAGATATATCTTTAAATATGCCTGCCTGCAATGCTTGTTGTTCAATGCTTAATATATCATTAAAGTTATCTACTAAAAGCTCATTTAAAATGTTTATTGATTCACTCAAAAAATCACCCCTCCCTTATATATTTTCTGTTAATTCTCTTATTAAATCTTTTACAGTAGTAATTTTATTTATTCTATGCCCATTACTCCCTGTAAAGATTAATCCTTCTTCTAAATTTCCTTTTACTGCTTCTATTAATGCTTTCGATATACAATAAGGAGTTTCCTTAGGATTACAACTTTTTAAGCACTTAAAGCAAAATTCTGGATTTATCCTATCACTGCATACTCTATCTACAAAACCATTTTTTATAGCTCTTCCAGGCAATCCTACAGGGCTTTTAATTATTTTTATATCTTGCTCCCTGCAATTAATGAAAGCTTTTTTAAAATTAATATGAGCATCACACTCTTCTGTAGCTATAAATCTTGTTGCTATTTGAACACCACTAGCTCCTAATTCTAAAACTCTCTTTATATCTTCCCTTTCATATATACCTCCTGCTGCTATCACAGGTATATTAATATGAAATTTATCCTCATAAATCTTTACTTCTTCTAAAACATCCTTTAAAATATTATCCAAGTTCATATTTTCATTATTTAAGTCATCATATTTAAATCCAAGATGTCCCCCTGCTAATGGTCCTTCCACAATTATTAAATCAGGTAATTTATCATATTTTTTGATCCATTGTTTTATGATTATAGTTGTAGCTTTTTTAGAAGAAACTATAGGTGCTATTTTAACATCACTATCCTTTGTATAACTTGGTAATTTTAATGGTAATCCAGCTCCAGAAATTATTATATCTATTTTTTCTTCTAAACAAACATTAACTAATTCTTCATAATTATTCATAGCTACCATTATATTTACACCCAGAATTCCCTCTGGAGATAGTTCTCTTGCTTTTCTTATTTCTTTTCTTAATGCTCTTATATTAGCTTCTTTAGTATTGGCTTTAAAATCTTTTTCTCTATATCCTATTTGAGCTGCAGATATTACCCCAATAGCTCCAGCATTTGCTACAGCTGATGCTAAATTATATCCTGATACACCTATCCCCATACCACCTTGAATTATAGGTATGTTAGAAATTAGCTCTCCTATCTTTAAAGGTTTAAACCCCATTTCTTTTTCTCCTCACTTTTTGATAATCAAATATTTTGATAGTCAAAGTATATAATAAAAAAATATCACTGTCAATGATAGTGATATTTTTTTATTATCATTTTATATAAATTAATGGATTACAAGGTTCATTATTTTTTCTTAATTCAAAATGTACATGAGGCCCAGTGCTTCTTCCTGTATTACCTACTTCTCCTATTTTCTCTCCTTTTTTAACATATTGACCTACTTTAACATATAACTTACTACAATGTGCATATATAGTTATAAGTTCAGAATTATGTTTTATCTTTATAACTTTTCCATACCCTTCTTCCCAACCAGAATATATAACTCTCCCATCTAAGCTGGAATAAATAGCAGTGCCACTAGGAGCACCTATATCTAAACCTTTATGAAATTTGCCCCATCTTTTACCAAATTGAGATGTTATACATCCACTTGTTGGCATTGTTAAAACTATTTTATCATTTGAAGTTCCTCTTGATAGCCTTTTATTATTTATAAAATTTTTCAAATTTTTTGATTGGGATATGTTTATTACAAGCTCATCTATAGTATTAATTTCCTTAACTGCTATGGTCTCTTCCTTTATTTTTATATGATCTATTATATTTACAGAATACTTTTTATTTATTATTTCATTTAACTCTTTAATTTCTTCTTTATTTGATAATATTCCTATAAATTCATCTTGAAGTTTTACTTTAAAAGCTGTTACTTTTATATTGGAATTTTCTAATATAGATTTTTTTATAAAATCATTACTTGTAAATATATCTCCCTTAACCTTTATATTTTTGAATTCTATATTGTTTTTCATATTTAAATTAAATCTTTTTTTCGTATTATTTTCCACTTCTTTATATATTTTGTTAAAATCTTCTTTATTCTTCATATATGCTACAGGATTATCGTTTACTAACACCTCATAAGCATTAGGTTTAGTATAAATATAAGTATATGTGGCTACTAAAACGGTAACCCCTATAGATAATAATAAAATAAGTTTTTTTCCTATATCTTTACTCAAAATATCACCCTTTTTAGTTTTTATACAACATATACTTTAATATTCCCAAATTAATATGTTTTATTACTATTTTTAATTATTTATATAATTATTCTCCAGTGCACCTATTATTGTAATAATATTTATAGTTTGATATAATGTATTAATGTTAATAATAATCAAAAGGTAGGTGATACACCTTTGAGTACTTTTGTATTTAAGAACAATAGTTGGAATTATACTCCTGTAAGTAACATTTTCATAGACAAATTTATGCCTAAAGCCCGAGGAGAATTCGTAAAAGTATATCTTCTAGGGCTAAAATATTGTATGTCAGGAGAAATAGGTGTAAGTTCTGAAATAATAGCTAGTACATTACATTTATTACAAACTGACGTAATGAATGCTTGGAATTTTTGGAATGATGAAGGTGTAATAAAAATACAACCTATAGATAATATGGGTAATTACAATATAGAATTTTTAACTTTAGAAGATAGTAAAGGCTCTGATGATAACATAAATTTATTAGAAGAATTAAATAATAATTCTGTAAAAGACATGCTTCAGGACATAGAAAAACTTTTATCTAGGCCTTTATCCTCTAAAGAAATGACTGTTTATATAGAATGGATAAAAGACTACAATTTTTCTCCTGAAATAATATTATTATTAATTCAATATTGTGTATCTAAAGGAAAAACTGACTGGAGATACATAGAAAAAATAGCTCTAGGCTGGTTTGATGCTAAAATACAAACTATAGATGATGCTCAAATGTATATAAAAAAACATGAGGATAAATGGGTTAAAATAAGAAAAATCCTAAATTATTTAGGGGCAAAAGATGGCGAAATAATGAAACCTCAAGAAGAAATTTTGGATAAGTGGATTAATATATATAATTTCCCTTTAGATGTTATCTTTAAAGCTTGTGATATTTGTTTTCAAAGAATTAATAAAGGAGACTTTAGATATATTGATGGAATATTAAACAGTTGGCATAAAGAGGGTTTACAAACCTTACAGGATGTTACACTAAAGGATAACAATAAAAAAACATACAAAAAAGAAAACAAAAATTATAGTACTCCCGTTAAAAAAGATAAATTTAATGATTTTGAACAAAGAAATTATGATTTTGAAGAACTAGAAAAAAAATTATTAGGATGGGATAATAATGATTAAGGGTTATAAGTCAGAAATCCTAAAGGAATATGAAAAAATTAGAGAAAAGGAATCCTTAGCTCTAAAAAATAGAAGAAAAGAAATAAAAATGAAATTACCTAAAGTATTAGAACTTGAACAAGAAATAGCTAAACTTTCTATAGAAATGTCTATAAATATATTAAAAAATCCTGACAAATCAGAAGAGTATATTAATATAATAAAAAACAAAATAACAGACTTAAGAGTAAAAAAATCTGAACTTCTTGTTAGTAATGGTTATGATATGGATTTTTTAGAAATGCACTACAACTGCAATACATGTAAGGATACAGGTTTTGTAAATAACAAAAGATGTTCCTGTTATAAACAAAAATTAATAAAACTATATTACGATAATTCAGATTTAAAACATATACTTAAAACAAACAATTTTCATAATTTTAACTTTGAATACTTTACTAATGAAAAAACAGATTTTCATTCTGATACACCACGAAAAAACATAAAAAAAATCTTAGATAAAATGTGGCATTTTATAGAAAACTTCAACAAAACAGATGAAAATTTTATGTTTATTGGTAATCCTGGTACAGGTAAAACATTTTTATCTAATTGCATCGCCAAGGAACTTTTAGATAGAGGTAATTTTGTAGTTTATAGAACCGCTGATGAATTAATACAAAACTTGAGATCTATTAAATTCAATAATGATAAACACTTAGAAGATATTCTTATAAACTGTGATTTACTTATAATAGATGATTTAGGCACAGAATCAATAAATGAATTTTCAAAAGTAGAGTTATTTAATTTCATAAATAAAAAACTTCTTATGAGAAAAAAAATGATAATATCATCAAACTACAGTATAGAATCAATTTTAAAAAATTATTCTGAGAGAATATCCTCACGACTTCTTGGAAATTTTACATTATTTAAATTTTATTGTGATGATATAAGAATACAAAAAAATATACAAAATAAATAAAGTAGCTAGAAATCTAGCTACTTTATTCTATATGTATAATAAATAATAAAAACTATATACAATCAACTTTGAAAGCATATAGTCCTTTAACTGGAGCTGGCAATAGGACTTGAACCTACAACCTGCTGATTACAAGTCAGCTGCTCTACCAATTGAGCCATGCCAGCATAATGGCGACCCAGAAGGGGCTCGAACCCTCGACCTCCGGCGTGACAGGCCGGCACTCTAACCAACTGAGCCACTGGGCCATATATTAATGGTGGGCACAACAGGGCTCGAACCTGTGACCCCCTGCT
>NZ_BAAAAU010000013.1:0-116885 GCF_054768115.1 Clostridium sp. CTA-6 | reverse complement strand
CCTTCCAAGCTAGTTACGAGGGTTCGATTCCCTTCACCCGCTCCATAATATGCGTCTTTAGCTCAGATGGATAGAGCAACGCCCTTCTAAGGCGTGGGCCAGGGGTTCGAATCCCTTAAGACGCACCAAATAAGTGCCATTAGCTCAGCTGGTAGAGCACCTGACTCTTAATCAGGGTGCCCGGGGTTCGAACCCCCGATGGCGCACCAGCTTGATGGCGATTTTAAGACTATATATCGGGGTGTGGCGCAGATGGGAGCGCGCGTGGTTTGGGACCATGAGGTCGCAGGTTCGAGCCCTGTCACCCCGACCATTATTAAACTGACAAGAAATATGTAATATGCGGGTGTAACTCAATGGTAGAGTGCTAGCCTTCCAAGCTAGTTACGAGGGTTCGATTCCCTTCACCCGCTCCATTTTTTTGTTCTTTTTTATTTAGTGCGCCCATAGCTCAGCTGGATAGAGTGACGGACTTCGAATCCGGAGGTCGCAGGTTCAACTCCTGCTGGGCGCACCAGGAATGTTGAAATAACAAGGATTGATACTTTGTAAATCTTGTTATTTTTTTTATTTTCCCACATCTTTCCCACATTAGAAATAAAAAAATAAAAGGGTTTAAAAATTCCCACATCTTTTCCCACCTTAAGCAAATAAATTATTTAATTTTTCAACAGCTTTTATTTTTTCTTTAGGCATTACATGAGTATATATATTAGCTGTTATAGATATATCAGAATGTCCAAGAAGCATTTGAACTGTTTTAAGCGGTACGTTAACTTCAAATAGTTTTGTGGCGTATGTATGTCTTAGTGAATGAAATTTTTTATAAGGTATTTTAGCTTTTTTTAGTAATCTTTTATAACTCTTAGTTATATTTCTAGCATTCATTGTATTCCCGACCTCAGTTGTAAATACATAATCAGTATCATTATAGGAATTGCCACTTTTTAATTTTTCTTGTTTTTGCAGTTTTCTATGTTCTTTTAAATCTGATATTAAATTAGAAGGTATTGGAACAGTTCTTATGCTATTTTTAGATTTAGGAGATTGTACTATAGTTTTATATTCTTTAGATTCGTCAGCAGATATTATATTAACTTGTTTAATACTTCGTTCTACTTTTAATTGCTTATTATTAATATCTATATCGCTCCATTTTAACCCTAGAAGCTCACCTTGCCTTAATCCAGTGCCTAAAGCTAATAATATAAGAAATTTTAATCTGTGTCCTTTTAATGCTACTTTAAGAGTATTTATTTCTTTATCCGAAAATACTTCTATTTTTCTTTCTTGTGTTTCAGTCTCGCCAGGTATAACTATTCTTTTACCAGAGCATGGGTTTTTTAATATATAACCTTCATCAGTGGCATAATTAAAAAAATTTTTCAATAATTTGTTTAGATTTTTAATTACATTACTAGTTTTACCTTTAGTATATAAAGAATTATAATATCTTTGTAGATGTATTGTTTTTAAATTGCTTATTCTAAGACCATATATATCACTGTTCTTAACATAATTTCTGTATATGCCCTCATAGCGTTGAAAGGTAGAGGGTTTTATTTGGTTAGATACTCTTACTATTTCAAATAACCAAGAATGCATTAATTCTCCTAAAACTATATTTTTATAGTCTACATTAAGACCTTTTTTAATATTATCTAGATATTCATCTCTTTTATTTTCAGCGTCTTTTTTACTAGAACCATAAAATTCTTTTCTAATTAATTTCCCGTTGGAATCTCTACCTATAGAAACGGTAACTCTATAATATTCTTTACCGTTTTTGACACAATTTATTTTACGTCCCATCAAAATCACCTCATTTTTTTAGCATACATTCAGTTAGTTGAATGTATGCTTTTTTTAAGTAAGTTTATCTACTCTAGATCTTATAAAGTTTAATAGTTTTTCTTCTATTTGCTTATCAATATCGTTACTATTAGTGATGATGCCTTTGTCAATTAATTCTTGTATAAAGTCATCAACCAATGTAACTCTTTCTGAATTATTGGTTATATAATCCAAAGAAACTTTATAAAACTCAGATAGCTTTTTTAAGGTTTCAACTGTTCCTGTTCTATCTCCTTTCTCTAGATGCCACAACATATTTTTACTTATACCTGTTTTTGAAGATAATTCTTCTAAAGTTAATCCTTTATTTTTCCTAAGTTTTGAAAGTATTTCATTTTGTTCCATTTCTATTTCCTCCTTGCATATATACATTATATCCATTTTGGAGACTACAAGCAAATTATTTTTTGTCTCCATTTTGGAGATATTTAAAGAAAAGGTTAGGAATACTTTGGTAATCTCTCTAAAACGTCATTTTAGAGGGAGTATTGAAATTGCCTTGTCTCCTAATTGGAGATAGAATTAGGGTGAAAGGAGGCGAAGAAATGAATTTTAAAACATTAAGGAAAAGACAAAATTTAAGTATTAGAGAAGCAGCTAAAAAACTTGACATTAGTTTTCAATCAATTTGTAGATATGAAAATAAAGGAAGAGTTCCTAAGAATCAAATTTTAATCAAAATGCTTAGTGCATATAATTGCACAGAAAAGGAACTAGGTGAAGCTGTTTTAAATAATATAAAATTTTCAGGGGGTAAAAATAATGCAACAAAAAATATTAGAGATAACTAAAGGTTTAACCAATATAGAATTAAAGCAGATTATTAAAGAAGCGATTCAAGAGACTACTAATAATAAAGCAACTTTAACAATAGATGAATGCGCAAAGTATAGCGGAATAGGAAGAGATAAAATATTACAGTTAGCTCACGGAGATAATAGTTTCCCATCTTTCAAAGTTGGAAAAAAATTTTTAGTAAATAAAGAGCTACTAGATAGTTGGTTAGAAGATATAAGTAAAGAGAAAAAGGCTATATAGGAGGTAAAAGCATGGAAAAGGTAGTTTTAAACATACAAAATGGACAACCTGTGGCAAAAAAAATACAACCAATAGAAATTAAAGGTCAAAGAGTTTTAACAACAGAGCAACTTGGAGAAGTTTACGAGGTTGAAGAAGTTAGAATAAGACAGGGATTCTCTAGAAACCAAGATAAATTTCAAGAGGGCAAACATTATTTTAAATTACAAGGCGAAGAACTTAAACAATTTAAAAGAGAGTATCTTAAAGATACTTCGTTAAAATTAAACTCTTTAATGTTATGGACAGAACGAGGAGCAAACCGACATTGCAAAATATTAGACACCGACAAGGCATGGGAGCAATTCGACAACTTAGAGGAAACTTACTTTAGAGTTAAAGAAAAGAATTTACCACCTATGACTATAGAGGATGTTTTAATAGAAAACTTGCAACAAATGAAGGACGTGAAGCAACAACTTAACCAAGTAAGCTACACTGCTTTAGAAGCTAAACAGACGTCAGAAGAAAATAAAGAGCAAATTAAGGAGTTCCCTTTATTCACTATAGATAGTAAGGAATTAAGTAGAGTAGTTAGTAGAGTTGCAATTAAATGTTTAGGTGGCAAGGGTACTCCAGCATATAAGGAATTAAATAGAAAAGTATTCTCAGACATATACAAACAAGTTTGGAGAGAATTTGATGTAACAAGTTGTGCAGCAATAAAAAGAAAATATTTAGATGATGCCAAGAAATTTATAAGTGAATATAAATTACCAAGAGCATTAGCAGATGAAATTGAAATATTAAATAATCAAGTAAGTTTTTAGGAGGATTACAAATGAATAAAAAAATAAAAACAACAGATTTAAATTTAAATGTTTCTACAGGAACAATACTTTATGTGGATATAGATATTTTTAGGTTTCTATATGATTCAGAAATATTTTGTATAACAGTTGAAGTTATTGATGGAGAGAATTATGAATTTTTAGAAGAAATCAATTTGGAAAAGGACAGAAGTAATTTAGATTGTAATGATTTAAAAATATTTGCACTAAATTGGATATTTAGAAATGTTGAGATAGTAAAGGAGTTTTAAAATGTTAAGAAAGTTATTAAAAGAAAGGGGTATCAATCTAACAGAAGCAGAATTTGCAATAGTTGCTGAAATTACAACAGATGATATTAAGTTTAATAGAATTAGCTATAGAAAGTGTACAAGCTTAGATTATGTTTTAGACATTGCAATAAGAAGTGCAAGTATTTTTAAAAGATGTGCATAGAAAGAAGGTGTAAAAGATGAATGAAAATTGGTGCACATTAGCAATAGCGGTCTTTTATAGAAGTCCTTGTACAATAGAACAGGCGGGCGAATTATATACCAATGGTAAGTTTTTTAGAAATAAAAGGCCTAAGGAAGATATCGAGGACATGATTAAACTTAGAAAACAGGGATTAAAATTTAAAGAAATAGCAGAAATATTTTGTTTAAATCAAAGCACAGTATGCAATTTGGTAAACACTTTCAAGAAGAAAAAAATGGCTCCCTGCCAGGAGCCAAATAATTAAGTTAAGATACGTTACTTAAATTTTAAATGAGATTGGAGGATTTGTAAAGATGAAACAGGTTGTAATAGCATTATTAACAACAACTATAAATAGATATTCTGAGGTTGGGGGAAGCATAGTATCCCAGAAATGCGTTATTAATGATTTAACTAATATTTTAGATTATATACAAGATATTCCGGAAGAAAATAAACCCAATGAGGGTTTGAACATATTTAATGAGATAGTAATGGAAAATAAAGCTCTAAGCAAAACAGTTAAAGATCTTGAGGAAGGTTGCCAATATATGTGTGATGTTGAGAAAAATCAAATTAAAAAGATGGAATTACTTAAAGCAGAGAATGAAGACTTAAAAGCTAAATTATTAAAAAAGGAGGAAATATAAATGGCCAAACAAATAATTTTAAATTCCTTAAAACTTAGAAACTTTAAAGGAATAAAAGACTTAAGTATAGATTTTTCAAATATAACTAATATATTTGGAGAGAACGGAACAGGAAAGACTACTATAGCAGATGCTTTTATGTGGTTACTTTTTGATAAGGACAATCATGATAGAGCGACGTTTGAAATTAAAACACTAGACAATAACAATGTTCCAATACATGGCTTAGAACATCAGGTAACAGGAGTTTTAAGCATAGATGGTAAGAATATAACACTTTCAAAAATATATAAAGAAAAATGGACTAAAAGGAGAGGGGAAGCAGAAAAGCAGCTTACTGGACATGAAACTATTTATTCAATAGATGAAGTGCCAGTAAAAAAGAAAGAATACCAGAAGACAATAAACAATATTATAGATGAAAACCTATTTAAGCTTATAACTAACCCTCTTTACTTTAGTACAAGCATAAAATGGCAGGATAGAAGAAAGACTCTCTTAGACATTATAGGAAATATTACAGATGAAAGTGTTATTAATTCAAGAGAGAATTTGAAGTCACTAACAGAGCTTTTAAATGACAAGGATATAGATACTCTAAAGAAAAGTGTACAAGCTAAAAAAAGAAAGCTGAATGAAGAAATTAAGTCCATTCCTTATAGAGTAGATGAATGTAATAACTCTATAAAAGAAGTTGATTTTGAAGCTTTAGAGTTTAGAAAAAGAGGAATAGTTTCTGGAATAAAAAGTTTAGAAGAACAGCTATTAGATAGCAGCAAGGTAAATGAAGAGGTTTTAAAAGAAAAGGATAAGTTATACTCTTTAAAATCTAAATTAAGAGATATGGAATATAAGGCAGAGAATGAGAAGAATAAACCTAAAAAAGAACTTCAAAGTAAGCTTAATTCATTGAAATTAGATATAGATAGGCTACAAAGTACAATTAACAACTTAAAAATAAATAAGCAGTATAGTGAAAATGACATTGAGCATTATAAAAAATTATGTGACGAAGAAAGAAACAATTGGTTTACCCAAAACAAAAAAATATTTGAATTTGATGAAAGCAACTGCATATGCCCAACTTGTAAAAGAGCTTTTGATACAGAGGATATAGAAAGAAAAAGGCAGGAGTTAGAAGAAAATTTTAATTCTAATAAAGCTAAAATACTAAAAGATATACAAAATAAAGGCAAGAGCTATAAAGAATTATTGGAGAAACATGAAGAGAAGTTAAACATGATTAAATCTGATATAGATTCTAAAAATAAAGAGTTGGGAAAACTTAAAGCTGCAGAACAGGACCTAAAAGAAGAGATTGATAATTTTATTGCAAAAGATACTTTAATAGATGATGGAGAATACCAGGAATTAAACATAGTTATAAGTGAGTTAGAAAATAAGTTACAACAACCAACTACAGTTAATAATCAAAGACAAGAACTTAAGGAAAGAAAGTTTAAATTAGAAATTGAACTTGAAGAAGTAAATGGACAACTAGCATATAAAGAACAAAATGAAAAGCTTAAAAATAGAATACAAGAACTCCAGGAAAAAGAAAAGAAACTAGCACAACAAATAGCAGAGCTAGAAGGTCACGAGTATCTTTGTGAAGAGTTTATAAAAACAAAGGTTGAATTATTGGAATCTTCAATTAATTCTAAGTTTAAATATGTAAGCTTTAAGCTATTTGACACTCAAGTAAATGGCGGGCTAGTAGAAACATGCGAAGCGCTAATAGATGGAGTACCTTTTAGTAATGCAAATACAGCTTCACAGATTAATGCAGGGCTAGATATTATAAATGCACTTTCAGAGCATTACAATGTAGCAGCACCAATATTTATAGATAACAGAGAAAGTATAAATAATTTAATAGAAACTGATAGCCAGGTAATTAATTTATTAGTATCCAAAGATAAAGCTTTAAGAATAGAAAACAGCTTAGAAATATCAGAAGAAGATAGAGAATATTTTAATAAAAAATTAGAAGAAATTAAAGACAATATAAATGATTATTCTAATGGCTACATTATAGAAGATATATTCCCAGAAGCTGATTTTATAAAAGAAGAGCTAGGGGAGCAATCAAGGTGGAGTATTCAAAAGACAGTATATTACCAATATAAAGGAATGTATTTAGCAGTATATTGGGATGATCCAGCAACAGAAATGCAAGAGGGACAAGATACAAACTGTGAAATAATTGAAGTTAAACCAACTAAAAAAGAAGTAGTTGAATTTATATAAAAATTTAAGAGTGGAGGTAATGTAAAATGGCAGATAAAAATACAACAGCTATAACATTAGCAAAGGAAGAAGCTTTAAATCAAGTAGCAGCTAAAATATCAGAATTAAAAAAGAATAATGAAATAGTTTTTCCAAAAAACTATTCAGTAGCTAACGCAGTTAATAGTGCTTGGTTAATACTTCAGGAGGTTCAGGATAAAAACAAAAAACCAGCTTTAGAAGTGTGTACTAAAAATTCAATAATTGGTTCTTTGTATGATATGTGCCTACAAGGATTAACACCAGCTAAAAAGCAATGTTACTTTGTAGTTTATGGAAACCAGTTACAGCTAATGAGAAGTTATATGGGTACTGTAGCAGTAACTAAAAGGCTTAAAGAGGTTAAAGATGTAAAAGCTTATTGCATTTATGAAGGTGATGATTTTGAACAGAAGTATAATGTTGATACTGCAACTCTTGAAATAACTAAGTTTAATCCTAAATTTGAAAATATTAATATAAATAAAATTAAAGGAGCATTTGCTGTAGTATTAGGAGAAAGCGGACCCCTTCATACAGAAGTTATGAATATAAATCAAATAGAAAAAGCATGGGCACAAAGGTATGGAAAGGCTAAAAGTGATACACATATAAATTTCGCAGAGGAAATGGCAAAAAAAACTGTGATAAATAGAGCTTGCAAAATGTTTGCTAATACATCAGATGATAGTGATTTATTAATCGAAGCCTTTAATAATACTGATAAGACTTATGATGAAAAAGACATGGTTAGTAATGTCGAATATGAAGTTAAAGAAGAGATAAAAGAAAAAGCAAATTCTAAACCTTTGAGTTTGAATCCACAAACAGAGGAACCTATGAAAGAAATAGAAGTAGTTGAAGCAGAAAAGGTTGAAGTTAAACAAGTAGAAGAAGAATCAAACCAAATGACTTTAGAAGGACCAGGATTTTAAATGAAACTTAAGGTATTAGGGAGTGGATCAGCAGGAAACTGCTATCTACTCCAAGGAGAAAATGAAACCTTAATAATAGAGTGCGGAATAAAGTATAAAGATATATTAAAAGGTTTAAATTTTAATATTAGCAATGTAGTGGGTTGCATTATCTCTCATGAACATAAAGACCATTGTAAAGCTATGAGAGATATATTAAAAGCTGGAATAGATGTATACACAAGCGTAGGAACTGCAAGAGCACTTGCAGATGAATGTTATATAGAAACTTATCATAGGCTTAATTTTATAAAATCAGAAAAAGTGTTTAAAGCTGGTGAATTTACAATACTACCATTTAAAACTCAACATGATGCAGCAGAGCCACTAGGATTTTTAATCTATCAAAAAGAAATAGGTAATTTGCTTTTTATAACAGATAGTTATTATTGTGAATATAAATTTCAAGATGTAGACCATGTTTTAATTGAATGTAACTATAGTAATGAAATATTACAAGAAAAAGAGTTATCTAAAACATTAAAAAATAGAATAATTAAATCCCACTTTGAATTAGAGAATGTTAAAGAGTTTTTAAAGGCTACAGATTTAAAAGAAACTAAAGAAATAGTGCTTATACATTTATCAGATGGAAACAGTAATACAACGCAATTCCAAGAAGAAATAGAAAAACTAACAGGTAAACCAACTTACATTGCAGATAAAGGACTAGAGTTGAATTTGGAGGGATAGCATGAGAGCAGATATAGATATTAATAGTAAAGATTATGAGATTTTAATATATGATGATGTGCATTTAACTTTTTATGATTCAAATACACATAGCAAAGTAAAAATAGTTATTCCAGAGCATATAGCTAAGAAATTCAAGGAAGAGTTAAATAAGAAACTATAGGAGAGATACTATGGCAGAAGGTAAGGAAAAAGGGTGGATTAGTTTATATAGAGCAATGGAAGATGGTTGGTTGTGGGAAGATAAACCTTTTGCTAGAGGACAAGCATGGATTGACCTTCTTCTTCAAGCCAACCACAAAGATAAAAAAGCATTTTCTAAAGGTGAATTAGTTGTCGTTAAGAGAGGCAGTTTTTTAACATCAGATCAGTTATTAGCAGATAGATGGGGATGGAGTAGAAAGAAAGTAAGAACATTTTTAGAGGTGCTAGTTAAGGAACAAATGATAGAACTAAAAAGGTCGCCAAAAGGTACAAGCTTAACCCTTGTAAATTGGGACTTATATCAAGGATTGGGGACAACAGAAGAACAACAGAAGATACAACAGAGGGACAACAGAAGAACAACGGAGGGTACAACAGAGGAACAACAGAAGAACACTAACAATAATGATAATAATGTTAATAATGATAATAATGATAATAAGTATATAAATAATAAAGAAGAAGTTAGTCCAATAGAAGTATATCAAAATAATATATACCCTATGCCAGGAGTAATAGAAATAGAAGGTATCAATAGTTGGAGTAATGATTTAGGAAATGAACTTATTGTATATGCAATAAATATAGCAGCTAAATCAAATGTTAGGAAATGGAACTTTATAGAAAAGATTCTTATAGATTGGGACAAAAACGGAATAAAGACTTTAGATCAAGCAAAAACATATTCACAAAATAGAAGGAAAGGAGGACAAAAGGAAAATGACAGAGATAGAACGGATAATACAAAAGATGAAGTTAAATACGACTTCTCAAGATTCGGAGGTTAATTATAAATGTAAAAAATGTAGAGACACGACATGGATAGAAACAGACGAAGGCTTTAAAAGGTGCGAGTGCTATGAAAAAGAAAGAATAAAAAGAATGTGGAGTAAGTTTGGATTAGATCCGCAGAACACTTTAAAACTAAATGACTATAAACCTTATGATGAAGTAACAAAAATAGCTAAAGAAAAAGCAATAAATTATATAAAGGAGTTTAATAAAATAAAAAAGACTAAGGAGAATAGTTTTGGATTATTTGGACAACCAGGTGCAGGTAAGAGCCACATTATTATAGCAATAGGAGTTGCTTTATTAAAAGAGAATATACAGGTGGTATATATGCCTTATTTAGAAGTTATAAGAGAACTAAAAGCAAGCACACTAGACCAAGAATATTATATTAAGTTAATAAGCAAGTATCAGTGTCCTACGGTTCTTATAATAGATGATTTATTTAAAGATAAAATTAAGAATGATCAGTTAATAAAAGACAGATATGGAAATATCGTGGGTTTAAGTGAATCAGATGTAAAACATATATATCCAATATTAAATTATAGGTATCTAAATGATTTACCTACTTTAATAAGCACAGAGTGTACACAAGAAATGTTAATACAATTAGATGAAGCATTAGCAGGCAGAATATTGGAAAGATGTGGAGAAAACATGGTGACATTTAAGGGGCCAAAATACAATTATAGAATGAGAAAATTTGCTTAAAGGAGTTGAATAAACAGTGAATTTAAGAGAACTTTTAAAGAAACAGAAAGAACTTGATGGAATAATTTTAGAAAGAGCAGGAATAAAAAAGTATCCATATGAAAGCATGAAATTAGCTTTATTAGTTGAACTTGGAGAGTTAGCAAATGAAGTACAGAGTTTTAAGCATTGGAAACAACATAAAGAAATAAATAGAGAAAAGGTACTAGAGGAATTTTCAGATTGTTTACACTTTGCTCTTAGCTTAGAAAATCAATTAAATCAATTTCCAGATGAATTTTTAGATAACTTTTCAATATCTATATTAATATATAAAAGAAGTAATAAAGAAATTAACCAAGGATTTTTACAAGTGTATAAATTTGTGCTACAAGGATACTCAATATTATTATCAGTAATAGGATTAGGACTACGCTTAGGAATAACACTAGAAGAAATGCAACAGTCCTATTTGAAAAAGTATGATACAAACATTAAAAGGCAGCAAGAAGGTTATTAATTATGGATGTAAAAACGTTATTGCCCATAATGAGAAAATATGAGAAGTGTCCTAAATGTGGAAGTAATAGAATTGGTAATGGTGAGGGCGGAATAATAATCGAAGATGATACTTATACAAGAACTTGTAAATGTGGATTCAAAATAACAATAAATGAAGATGGGAAAGAAGATACAGAGGAAATAAATTAAATAATCCAAGGAGTGAAAATGTATGGTAAATATAAAAGACTATCAAGTGTTTTTCACAGTTATGGAAGGTGATAAATTTGTACCTTCAAATATTTGTTGTGATATGACAAGTCGTATTACTGAAGCAGTTAGATTTGATTATTTAGATGATGTAAAAGATTTTCACAAAAATCTTAATAGTGAAAGGGATTTCAAAATAGTAAGAGTTAAATATGAATTAAATGAAATAGAAAAACAATAAACAAAGTGTAATACAAACATAATGAAAGTTAGTAGCTAACTAATACTATAGGTATAGGCTAACTATGGACATATTTATATCTATAGTGTATGAGTATAATAAAACACTAATACTGAAAGGAGAACAATATTATGGAAAAGATGATTAATCTAGAAACCTTTGCTGATGGAGCATTGGCAGAAAAAATCAATATGGCTTTAAAGGAGGTGTTAGAAAATATTGCAGATCCAAATACAGATTATAAAACAAAAAGAAAGTTAACTGTAGATATGACATTTATAAGTGGTGAAGATAGAGAATTAACAGAAGTATCTATAGTGGCTAAGCCTAAATTAGCTCCAACCAAACCACTAGCAGCTAAGATTGTAATTGGCACAGATGGCAAAGGTGGAATACTTGCTAGTGAATATAAGAAGCAAATTCCAGGACAAAGCACTATGAGAGTTGATGAAGAAACTGGCGAAGTATTAACTACCGCAGAGGAAAAAGAAGTAGATCTCAAAGGTATCAAATTAGTAAAATAATAAAAATAAAATTGGAGGAATGAAAAATGATAAATAAAGAAGCTTTAGAATACTTAGTAAATTTAGGAGAGAAAAGGGACCCAATTATTCAACTAGATCAAGGAACTTTTTCAACAAAAGGATTAGATAGGGTTACAGGACCATTAGCAGACACATTAACAGTATCAACACTTACAGGATTAGTAGATTATATAAAGACAAATACAGATAAATTACAAAGTGAATTATTAATACAAGTAAAATCACATGATGATGTAAGACTATATAGTCCCTTAAATGAGGATAGAGAAAGAGAAATGTATATAAAAGCAGTAGCTATTTTGCCAAATAATATTTATTATGACAGATTCATAGGCACAGAAGAATTTAACATTATGCTTCAATCTAGTTTTGTAGATGTAGGAGATAAAGAGGTTTTATTAAAATATACAGGCTTAATAAAAGATGAAGCAGTAAAAAGTACAGGTGATGATGGAGTATCTCAAGCGGTCACAATTAAAACTGGTGTAGCAAGTGTAGGACAAGCAGTAGTACCTAATCCAGTAACATTAGCACCATATAGAACATTTCCAGAAATTGA
The DNA here is from genome assembly GCF_054768115.1 of Clostridium sp. CTA-6. Classification (NCBI taxonomy): domain Bacteria; kingdom Bacillati; phylum Bacillota; class Clostridia; order Eubacteriales; family Clostridiaceae; genus Clostridium; species Clostridium sp. CTA-6. Next base: position 104,377 of record NZ_BAAAAU010000013.1, on the reverse strand, counting down.
ACAACCTTTAAGTAAATTTATATTTAGAATGCAACAAGGACCTAAAGCAGCTATTTTTCAAGCTGATGGTGGAGCTTGGAGAAATCAAGCAATGCAAAGTATAAAAGCATACCTACAAGAAGAATTAAAAGGAATGCAAAACATTAACATAATATCTTAGCAAACATGGACAGGCAGTAATAAATAAACTTACTGCTTGTCCTATAAACAAAGGGGATGAAAATTTGGAAGAATATAAACATTGTGAGGTGTGCGGTAGGTTATATCCAGAGAAACACCATATCGTTTTTAAAAGCCAAGGAGGACTAGATTTCTTTTTAAACTTTAAATATTTATGTGTGGAACATCATAAGGGGAAAAACTCCCCACATATGTGTAAAAAAATAGACCTGAGGTATAAGAAAGAACTCCAAGCCAAATTAAAAAATAAATTAATCCAAGATTATTATACAGAAAATGAACTAATTAAGATACTAGAACTTAATAGAAGACAAGTTAAAAAGATGTGTAGAAAATTTTTATTATATAAGGAAGGATATAAAACAGAAGATATTATAAGAAGGCTAATGGGCGGTAAATTGTATTAAAAGGGCGGTGCTGAAATGTCTAATAGGGAGAGAGCTAATAAAACTTATATATTACTTCAGCAGAGAAAGAGAAATAAGGAAAGAAGAAAAGAACAGGATTATATGTTACACGCAATGGAGAACCTGGATAGAACCTATAAGAAAAATTATAAAGGTTTAAAAAGGAGAGGACAAATTTGAGGTGGACAGAGGAACAGTATCAGGATTACCTCAAAAATAGGGGTCAGAAAGTAGAAAAACCTAAGGGGAAGAAAAAACAGAAATATAAAAATAAAGGTACGTGGATAGATGGTGTATTTTTTAGAAGTCAATTAGAAGCTAAAAGGTACTGCCAATTAAAGTTGTTATTTTACGCTAAGGAAATAGTAGGATTTGTATTACAACCAGAATTTATTTTACAAGAAGGCAATGAAGAAAATAGAGCAATAACCTACAGTGCAGACTTTTTAATATTAAATAAAGATGGGACCTATACAGTAGAAGATACAAAAGGCTATGAATCGGAACAATGGAAAAGAACCTATAAGCAGTTTAAACTTAGATATCCTGGAATAGATTTAAAGATACTAAAGGAAGTGTAGATATGACACCAATAGAAATAATGCAAAAGATAGGAGTATGTCAGCAAGCATTAACTAGAGGTAATACAGAATTAAAAACTCTAGGAGTAAAGAAAGCTGCAGCAGAGCATGACTATAAAATAGCATTAAGAAAAGAAATTTTAAGATTAAGGCAACTTGAAAAACAACCAGCAACACTAATAAATGATTTAGCTAAAGGTAAAGAAGAAATCGCAAAATTAAGATTAAATAGAGATATAGCAGAAACTAACTATAGTGTATGTATAGAAGCTATGAGAAATTTGAGATTAGAACTTGAAGCATATAGGAGCTTTCTTACATGGGAGCGTGTAGAACTTAAAAATACGTAATTTGAAATTTGGAGGTATTAATATGAAAAAAGAAGATAAAGAGTTTTTAAAAGAATTACAACATGAAATGCTAACTCAAGATAATGTAGGTCAAGCAAACCCAAGGTTTTGGGTTGTTATGCAAGATGTAAAAATATATGGAATTGAAGATAATTTCGATATTACAGGGCAAACAATTATTTATGAAGGTGAAGAAATTGGAGATACTTTAGAAGCAGTTTGTGATTTTTTAATAGAATATATTAATGATGGATATTTAGAATATACAGTTAAATTTTTAAACGATTCTATATTAATTGATGGATTTGAACCTTTTAACACAATGGGAGATGCTTTTGATTTTATGGAATCTGAATTACATTTAGAAAATATAGGCTTAGTTAATTATAGAATTGAGAAACAAATTGCACCGGATACAATGTTTCTAACTTTAAGAGAATGCAAAGAACATATTAAATCAAATAATTATCATTATAAAAACCCTCATCCATATGCAATGACAGCATGGAGAAGTCCTCAAGTCAGTAGGCTTTATGAAATACTTGAAAAAACAGATTGGGAAAACATATAATTTCACAATTTGAACTTATTACGTCATAAAGTGAGGAGAAATAATATGGGTAAAAAATATTTAGTTTTATGTAATAGGCACAATAGTATATTCGGCGGAGAATGGGGCTTATTTTGGGGATATAGAGAAAGCGAAGGTGGATATAATTCTGATTTGAGAACCGCACATAGATTTGAAGAAAGTGAAATAGATAGATTTAAAGATGATAGGGATATACCAATACCTATAGATGTTTTAGGTATACCAGAGGAATATGAAGATGAAAAGACTATAAATGAAAACATTAAAGTTATGATTGAAAAAGGAACTTTAAATAATTTATTAGATTTAGATTTAAGACCATTACATCAAACAGGACAATATTGTCCTAACTGTGGTGAAGAACTCTAAAATTGGAGGTATAAAGATGATTTGTTGGGATTGTGGGAAAGAAATTAATGATACAACATCAGTATACGATCAATTTAGTTGTGATATATGCGAGGTAACGCTTTGTAAAGATTGTTATCTTGAGCATATTGGATTTTGCGAAGAGTGTCTAAGTGATAGAGAAGAATAATAGAAATGCTAATCTTTGAGGGTGATAAATTGAAGAATGAACAACTTTCATTTTTAAAACCTATTGAAAAGAATGTGGGAAAACAGAAAATATATGATGCAACTATATGTGATAGATGTTGCTGTAATAAATGTAAGTATAGTGTTGAGATTTATCCTAATTTAAGTGATAAAGAGTGTAAAACACTTAAATATAGTTGTTTTAATTGTGATGAATGTTATTTCTATGGAATGGATAATGAAAATTTAAGCAGGAATAAAGTTAAATTCCAATGTGATAAATTTGAAATGTCAAATTACTATAAGGAACTTGAAGCTAAAAGGAAAAGAAAAAGTTTTAAAATAATTTAGTACACAATACAAAGATAAGGGGACTTAAATATAAAGGAGAACAATCATGTGTGAATATTGTAAACATGCTTCAGTATGTGGCGATAATGTTGAATGTTTGATTTCTCATAGAGAACCAACTTATGAGGAATATAATAAATGTGATAATTTTGAGTTGCATGATGAATTAGAAAAAAAATATCAAGATTTTTTAAAATTACAATAGTTATGTAATGCAAATAAAGTAAGGAGAAATAATAAAAACTACTAGAGATATTATATGCTAAGAGTGTCTCGGTGGCAATATAAGGAGGAAGTATATGTATATTACAAATAGTAAAGATGAAGTTGTAATAAAGCTTGTTGGTAAATTGTCGCTAGAATTTCCAGAGATAGATCAGATTAAGGTTAGAGGGTTAGTTGAAGAAGTATTATACAGATACGATATAAAGCCAACTGAGACAGCTCTTGTAAGCAGTGACATAGAAGAAAAATTACAAATATATTTAGCATCTAAGAAATTGGATGGATTGAGTTTAGAAACATTAAAAAACTATCAATATAATTTAGCTATATTTGCAGATTATTTAAGAAAACCACTAGCAACTATAAATACAATGGATCTAAGAATGTTCTTAGGGGCTAGATGTAAAAATATGAAGCCAAGCAGTTTAAATGGTCAAATATCAATTCTAAAAAGTTTCTTTGGTTGGCTTGCAACTGAAGAGTATATACCTAAAAATCCTGCTGCTAAACTAAAGCAAACTAAACAGCCTAAAAGAGTAAGAAAGCCATTAACAAAGGAAGAAATTGAACTGCTGAGAGAAGCCTGCGAAACAGATAGACAAAAAGCATTAGTAGAGTTCACAATATCTACGGGATGCAGATTGGATGAAATTTTTAAAGTAAATAAAGATGATATAAACTGGCATGAGATGAGCTTATTTGTAATAGGTAAGGGGAACAAAGAGCGCAAGGTATATTTTAGTACAAAAGCTAAAATTTTATTGAAAAAATATCTGTTAACTAGAGAAGATAATAACGAAGCGTTGTTTGTTACATCTAAAAGACCTTATAATCGATTAGGGAAAAGGAGTATTCAAAGGGAATTTAAAAAGATAGCGAATATAGCAGGAATGGAAAAGTCAATACATCCTCATTTGTTTAGGCACTCTTTTGCAACCTACAAAATTAATAGTGGTATGCCAATGCCAATTATACAACACTTAATGGGACACGAGAGCCCAGCAACTACTCAAATATATGCGCAACTATCAGAAGAAACCGTAAAATATGAATACAAAAAAATATCGTAAAAGGCAGGTAAAACAGATGCGTAAACTTTCAATGATGGGATCAAGCAAATACGAGTTTGAACCTCAAAAATTTGATGAAGATATTAAAAAACATAGGGAAAATTATAAAAGAAAAGAAGAAGAAATTACAAAGATTTTAGAAGAATTTATAAATCAAGATACGTGGCAGCAGGATAATTTTAGGACAATAACAAAAGCATTGAAGTTGCTTAAAATTAGATATGACTTATAAAGAGTTTAAATTAAATAGGTGTAGGGATCAAACTAAGTATTTCTGCACCTTAACTGTACTAGAGTATTAAAACGATAATACAAAGGAGGGTTAATCATGGAAGCATGGAGAAAGAAGTTGGACAAGTTTCTAAATGGTGAGTATAAGCTATTTGAGGAAGACTATAAAATTACTTATCCATGCATATTGAAAAGAAATAAAAAGAGGATAAAGGCAAAGATTGATATGGAACATGGTGTTATATATAACCTAAAAGGACAAGAAATAGGGAGGGTAAAAGCAGTATGACTAAACTAGAGATAATATTGTTTATAACTGCAATAGTAAGTTTAATAACCACAATGGTGTTATATAAAGAAAATACTAAGAATAAATAGGAGGACAAGCATGAATAAGGAGGAACTAAAACAATTAAGATATATAAAAAGTGAAATAGAATCAATAAAAAAGCAACTTTCGGATTTAGATTATACAGTTGCAACTGACAAAGTAAGAGGATCTAGTTCTCATTTTCCTTACGTGCAAAGGAGTTTCACTATTACTGGTGTAGACTACGAAGAATATAATAAGAAGGTAGAAAGACTACGAAGAAAATTAAATAAAAGAATAAAAGAGCTTATAAATTTAGTTGAAAAAACAAATGAATTTATAGAAGATATAGATGACAGTTTAATAAAGCAAGTAATAAGTTTAAGGTATATAAACGGATTAACATGGGAAGATGTAGCAAATAGTATAGGAGGGAATAATACATCGGATAGTGTAAGGATGTTATGTAATAGGTTTTTAGATAGACTTTAAATATGTTCGCCATGTTCGATTTAGATATGATAATATGATATTAAGAAAAAATATGTAAAGCAGGGACTTATCGTACAAAGTAAGGCAACTGCAAAAATAAAAAATATATAATGTATTGTGTATGTACTAAAGGGCACTTAGATTAATTTCTAGGTGCTTTTAGTAATTCAGTAGAAAATAATATAAAGTATATTTAATTAAAAAATAAATATACTTCAAATATACTTCAATTGAGTTATGTTATAGTAGTATTGTAAATATAGTATTATTTTTATAGTATAAGGTAATAGTATATAGAATACTAACGGTTTTTTAAGTTAATATAAGAGTGGAACTAATTAAAGCACTTGGAACAGACTTTTAATCTGTAATCCAGGTGCTTTTTACATACCTAAAATTGATTAGGAGACCATATTCATATTAAATAAAATATGGGAGGTGGGAGGCTTGAAGGTAGGGAGAATAATAGAAACACAGCAGCCAGGAATACATAAGCAATTAAATAAAAATAGAAAACAGAATAAGAAAAAGTCCAGGAGAGGTAAGAAAGAAGACCTCTCCTTTTCTGATTATGTTGAAATGATGAAACATGATAGCTATAAAAGGCACAAAGGAGCTTTAAGACAAAGATAGATTTACAAAACAAACGAATAAACATATAGCAGCGAGGTGGTGGTATGGCAAGAGCTAGAAGTCCGAATAGAGATAAATCATTTGAAATATATAAAGAACATGATGGAAATATAGATTTAGTAAAAATAGCAGAGATTTTAAATATTTCACCTGGGACAGTTAGAGGATGGAAGAATAAAGATAAATGGGATGATAAATTGAATGGAACGTTCCAAAAAAATAGTAAGAAAAATACGGAACGTTCCAAACATAAAAAAGCAAATAAAGATATTAAAAAGGAAAAGCCTAAAGATAAAAATAATATGTCACTAGAACTGACTGAACTTACTGAAAGACAACGGTTATTTGCTGAAGAATTTGTAAAAGTACCTATAGCATATAAAGCAGCAGTAAAAGCAGGATATTCACCAGATAGAGCGTTTATAACTGGAAGTGAGTTAGTAAGAAATCGTAAGGTTAAGACCTATATAAAATATCTAAAAGAGCTTAAGCGTGAATCGCTTTTAATAGATAAAGAGGACTTGATTGACGTACATATGAGAATAGCTTTTTCGGATATTACTGATTTTGTTGAATTTGGAAGAGAAAGAGTACCAGTATTAGTTAAAGGTATGCCCCTAATAAAAAAGAATCCATTAACAGGAGAGGATGAACCTGTTACAAAATTAGTAAATTCAGTACGTCTAAAAGAAGATTTTGAGGTGGATGGCTCTTTAATAAATGAAGTATCTACAGGGAAAAATGGAGTTAAAATAAAACTATATGATAAGCAAAAATCCTTAGATTGGTTAACAAATTATTTTGCATTGAATCCTATGGACAAACACAAGATAGATTTTGATAATGCCAAATTAAAATTAGAAGAACAAAGGAATGGAATTGCTGCATTAAAATTCAAGGAAGATCCAGAAGAAGAGACCGAAGATGATGGTTTTATACAAGCATTAGAAGGTACAGCCCAGGAGGATTGGTTAGATGAAGAAGAAAACTAAAGCAGTATTTAAATTCAAACCATTCTCTAAAAAGCAAAGGAAAGTATTGAATTGGTGGACAAAATCCAGTCCAGTAAAAGATGCAGATGGAATTATAGCAGATGGAGCAATAAGAAGTGGTAAAACTGTATCTATGTCTTTATCATTTGTTATGTGGGCTATGGAAAGTTTTGATAACCAGAATTTTGCTATGTGTGGTAAGACAGTTGGAAGTTTTAGACGTAATGTATGGTTTTGGCTTAAAATAATGCTTTTAAGTAGAGGATATAGATATAAAGATCATAAAACAGAAAATTATATAGAAATATCTAAAAATGAGAAAACAAATTTTTTCTATATTTTTGGTGGTAAAGATGAAGCTTCACAAGATCTCATCCAAGGAATAACTTTGGCTGGGATTTTTTTTGATGAAGTTGCATTAATGCCTGAAAGTTTTGTAAATCAAGGAACGGGTCGTTGTTCTGTAGATGATTCTAAGTATTGGTTTAATTGTAACCCAGACGGTCCAATGCATTGGTTTAAAGTAAATTGGATAGATAAATCAGTTGGATATCTGAGTAAAGAACAGCAAAACGATCTTACCTCAAAAGGGGTAAATTTAAAAAACATATTATATCTACATTTTACTATGGATGATAATTTATCTTTATCAGAGAAAATTAAGCAACGTTATCGCAATATGTATGTAGGTGTATTCTTTAAAAGATATATTCAAGGCTTATGGGTAATGGCTGAAGGAGCTATATTTGATATGTGGTCAAAAGAAAATGAGATCACAGAAGAACAACTTCCTTTAGGATTAAAACATAAAGCAAGAAGATATATTGCTATAGATTATGGTACCAGTAATCCTATGGTTTTCTTAGATATTTGGGATGATGGAGATACAGTATGGATTATAGATGAATATTATTATGATAGTAAAGAAACAGGAAGACAAAAAGAAGATTTTGAATATGCAGAGGATTTTCAAAAATTTGTTGGTGATGACTATCCTACTTATGTTATTATTGACCCTTCGGCTGCAAGTTTTAAGACCGCATTAAGAAATAAAGGATATAGAGTAAAAGAAGCTGACAATGATGTTAGTGATGGTATAAGGATGACATCAACAATGATATCAAAAAGAAAAATAAAAGTTGTTAAAGCTAATTGTCTAAGAACTATAAAAGATATAACTAGCTATGTTTGGAATGAAAAAGCTTCAAGGCATGGTGAAGAAGTACCAGTTAAAGAAAATGACCATGGAGCAGATGCTTTGAGATATTTTGTAAAGACTATAATTAAATCTAGAAGATTAGCAAAGTAAATAGTGCATATATACATTAACATACGTTGTTTTCTGCATAAATATTCGTGTATAAATTGTAAATGAGAATATATTTGCAGAAAAATAAAAATGCGAAATTGAAGAATAGCTTAATATCAATGTTTGTGGAGTATTATATTTTATAACTTCGCTAAATGTGCATTTAGTCACAAAATTAAAGAAGGTGATATAGAATTAAAATTTTAGTTACTCTAGGTGTTTTAATACTAGGGTTATTTTTTAGTTGGTGCTTATTTCTTAAAATTGGAATAAGCAGTCAACGATTAGAATGGAAACCAATTGAAAAAGATAAAAACTATTATTTCGTAAAAGTAAGTTTGATAATAGGTGAGTTAATAATACATTTATTTGCATTTGGAATTTTATTCGCTTTTGTATATAGCCTTTTATGGTATTAAATATTTAACAAGAAAGGAGGTTTAGTAAAGTGAGTAAAAAGAAAAAATATAATAAGGATTCAAAGATAAAGTCTAAACCTTCATCCAAGAAAAACAAACAACCTTCAAGAGGAATTACCACAGATGCTTTTGCCAATGTATTAGCTAGATTAGGTGCAGGAACACCAAATTTATTAGAAGGTACAGACTATCCAATGACTAGACTTACACAGAATTTTCAATTAATGAATAGTCTTTATAGGTCACATTGGATAGTAAGAAAAGTAATAGATTGTATACCGGAAGATATGTGTAAGAATTGGATAAAAATAAATTCTCAAATGACTCCAGATGCCTTAGATAGATTCACAAAGCTACAGCGTACTACGAGAGTACAAAGAGATATATTGCAAGCTTTGAAATGGGCAAGGCTTTACGGTGGTGCTGGTGCAGTAATTATCATAGATGGACATGAAGATATACTAGGCACACCATTAGACTATGACATGATAATGCCTGGAAGTTTTAAAGGAATGATAGTTACAGATAGGTGGTGTGGCTTAACTCCATCAGAAGAAATTATAGAGGATATTGGAAGCCCTGACTTTGGATTACCTGCATATTATGATTGGAGCACTGAAACAGGAGGAACCGTAAAAGTTCATCATAGCAGAGTCTTAAGATTTATAGGAAGAGATCTACCGAATTGGGAAAGATATTCGGAACAGCAATGGGGAGCAAGTGAGATAGAAATAATCTTTGATGAATTAAAAAAGAGAGATAATACAAGTTGGAATATAGCGCAACTTGTGTTCTTAGCTAACCTAAGAGTACTGAAAATGACAGATTTGGGTGAATTACTCGCTATAGGGGATGAACAGGCACAAAAGGATTTATATAATACGGTACAGGCCCAAAATTGGTTAATGTCTAATATGGGTATGTACATATTAAATAAAGATGACGATTTTCAAACACATCAATATTCATTTAGTGGCCTAAATGATATATACGAATCTTTTATGTTAGATGTAGCTGGTGCTGCTGAAATACCAGTTACGAAACTATTTGGTAGAAGTCCAGCAGGATTTAATGCTACTGGGGAATCCGATTTGCAAAATTACTATGACATTATTGAACAGAAGCAAGCATCACAGTTATATCCGGCACTAGATAAATTGCTTCCTATAATGTTTATGAGTGAATTTGGTGCAATCCCAGATGACTTAGACTATGAATGCAATCCAGTAGGTTCTTCAAATGAAACAGAATTAGCTGATATAGTAGACAAAAAATCTAATTCCATAATTAATGTTTTTAATTCAGGGTTAATAAGTCAAAAGACTTCTTTAAAAGAATTAAGGCAAATGGGAGAAGTAACAGGAATGTTTACTAATATAACTGATGAAGATATAGAAAATGCTGACGATGATACAGATTCAACTGGAGATATGCCTGAGGATGATAATGATATAAATTTTAATTTGCCATTAGGTGATACGTTGCCGGCAACTGATGGCGGAAAAGGAAGTGGCAACTTTGGACACCAAGGTAGGCCAGGAGAAATAGGAGGAAGTGGTGAAGGTGGAGGTTCTGGAAGTGAAGCCGAAAAAGATTGTATATTAAAGAATTGTAGTAAAGAAATACAAAAAATATATGATAATAATAGGAAAAATGAGAAAGTAATAACACCAGTAATGAATGATATTGCTAAAGAACTAAACTCTAAGATGTATGGACTAGAGTTTAGCGTTAAAACTGCTTCATCAGTTGAGGATAAAATTGCAAGGAAAAAGAAAGTAGGATTTACAGAAAAAGAGGCAATTGAGTCTATGGGCGACATTGTTAGATATACACAATTATGTGAACATGATAAAATAGCTAACAATACTTTAAAAACTATTGAAATACTGACAGAAAAAGGGTATGATGTAATAGAAATAGATAATAAATATCTTGATACTATTAGTGACTATAAAGGAGTGCATATTAATGCTATATCTCCAGAAGGTCAAAAATTTGAACTACAGATTCATTCAGAGGAGAGTATGGATGTAAAAAATAAGATACATCCACTATATGAAGAAGCGAGAAATGTTAATACTAGTAAAGAACGTTCAAAAGAATTAAGCCAAATTATGAAAAATATATCCTCAAAATTACCTAAACCCAAAGATATTGACAATATCAAAAACTATAAGAAAGGGTGATTGATATGGAGAAATGGGAATATATGATGGAGACAGTTTTACCTACTTTGCCTGGTAATAGAAACTATTTAGTCAGACGTAAATCAGGAGTAGTAGAAGATTGGACATCTCAAAGGAAAACATGGGAGCAAAACAATGATGCTGTTGGAGCATTTATAGGTTTTGAAGATGATTTTAAGCATATTTCAGAAGAAGAAGCAAATTCTATAATTGCACAATATAATTAATAAGCACTTACTAAGTAGAGATTAGTAGGTGCTTTTATTATGCCTGCATTTAGGGCGGTGTTAAGATGATTAAAAAGAATACAGCTAAAGACTTGTGGAAACCAAAAAGACGCATAGAGGTAATGTATAAAAGAAGGCTTAAACAATTAGTAAAAAAACTGCAAAGAAGATTAAAAGAATTAAAGACAACAGAGGAATTTATAAAAGAATTAAGAAAAGTGGCAAATAGTCCAGAGTTCAAACGGTATGCAGACAGAGAAGCTATGAAAATGGTAACTCAATTATTTACAGATGCAGGGCATACGTGGAGGGAAGCAGCAAAGAAAAATAGTAAAGGTAAAGAAATATATGAAGCATTAAAGAAAGAACTTAAAGGACCTATAGGTGTATCTGTAAAAGAACAGATACAAAGGAATGCATACTTAATTAAGAGTATGCCTTTAAATGTTTCTAAAGATATTACAGAGCATGTGGCTAAGGAAGTTTTTAAAGGTAGAAGAGCAGAGAGTATAGCAGAGGATTTGCAAAAGAAAGTACCATATATGTTAGAATCTAAAGCCAAGTTAATAGCTAGAACAGAAGTAAGTAAAACCTCAACAGCATTAACTGAAGCTAGATGTGAAAACATAGGACTAAATTGGTACATATGGAGGACCTCAGAAGACCAAAGGGTAAGAAACTCTCATTCACATATGGAAGGTGTTTTAATTAATTGGAATAATCCACCTAGTCCAGAAAAGCTTATAAATGAAAGGTTTGTAGGATACTATCACGCAGGTAACATTTATAATTGCAGATGTTATCCAGAGCCGGTAGTAAGTCTTGATTTTATTAAATGGCCATGCAAAGTATATCATAATGGGTCCATTGTAAGAATGACTAGAAAGCAGTTTGAAGAAATAATGTAGGAGGATTTATATGCTTAAAATATTTAATAAGAAAAGAAACAACGACAAGCCAAATGAGGTAAATAATATAACAATAAATGCACCAAATGATATGGGAGTTGATGACGTTAGAAAGGAAATTTCAAAGTTAGGTTTAAGTAAGAATGTTTTAGCATCTTCAGAAAATATACAAAGAATAATAACAAAAATATATATTGAGCTAGAAAATAGAGAAGACTTTGAAACTTATTCATATGACACAGTTGAAGAAATAAATAATAAATTAAATTCTGATGCCGAATTTATAACTATTGGCGATTTAGTTTTGAAACGCAAATCTATAGTAAGTATAGAGAAAGAAAATAATGAATATATAAATTCTGTAGAAACAGAAAAATTATTAGAAGAAATAATAAGAAGGCCCGCGCCTACGAACTATGTATCTAAGAGAAAAGTTAAATGCTATATAGACCAAATATTGAAAGTATATGATTATAATTTTAGAGATATTCAATAAAGATAAGTCTTAGCAATAAGGCTTTTTTATTTTGTCTAAATTAATTTGATATAAGTATAAAGGAGGAGTAACAATGGGAATGCCACAAATAATTCTTATAATATTATCCACTTTAAGTTTAGGAATAGTGATGTCAAGGCATGGACAGCCAAGGGAAGATAAATATAATTTTTTTACAAACTTAATCTCTACGGGAATAGTGATTGGATTATTAATTTGGGGAGGATTTTTTAATTAAATATAATGATTATTTTGAAAGGGGGTGATTTGATTGAGAGCGTTTTATGGATCACGTTTTAGTCCTAATATGACTAGAACACCAGAAGGTTTTTTAATATGTCATAATGTGCCTATTGCTCGTACTGGATGGTATGAGTATTTACCTGAGGAATTAGGAATTGAAGGTAGCCAAAATGAACTGATAAAAGTGTATAGAGATCCAGATGAAGTATTTAGTAAAACAGCTATAGCAAGCTTTGAGGGTAAGCCAGTAACAGATGAGCATCCCCCAGACTTACTAACAGCTGATAATTCTAAAATATTTATAAAAGGTACTACACAAAATGTAAGACAAGATAAAAAAGAATCTGACTTATTAATTGCAGACCTTATTATTTATGATTCAGTTTTAATTGATGAAGTAGACCAAGGTAAACGTGAGGTGAGTTGTGGATATGAATGTGATTACAAAGAGAATGAAGATGGAACATATAGCCAAATAGATATACGAGGCAATCATGTAGCAGTTGTAGAAGCTGGAAGAGCAGGTAATCGTGTATCTATAAAGGATTCTAAAAACAACAAATTGGAAGGAGAGAAGAAAGTGAGTAAAAAAGTAAAAATACCACAAAAAAAGGGACCAGTAACTAATATCCTAACAGCATTAGGATTCAAGCATTATGCCGCAGATGCGGAGCCTGATGAAATATCCAATACTCTAGATCAACTAGTTGAAGAAAGAGGAACAGGAGAAGATGAGGAAATAGAAGAAATTAAAGAAAATAAGGAAGAGAAAACAGAATCTAAAGATGATAATCCAGAGGTAGCTAAACTTACACAGCAAGTATCAGAATTAAGTAATTTAGTTGGACAATTAATAGCTAATCAAAATAAAGAAAAAGCACCAGAAGAAGCTATAGATGAGGTAATTAATAAATTAGAAGCTGGTGAAGAAAATACTGTAGGTGATGAAGAAGAATCTGTTACAGTTCCAGTAGAAGAAATTAATGATGAAGATATTCCAGATGGTGTAGTAATTGACCCTGAGGATAGACCTAAGAATCCAATACCTAATGCAGATAGTAATAAAGCTATGGCTATGGCACTTAAAGCAATGAAGCCTATAATAGCAAACATGAGCAATCCAGCAGAAAAGAAAAAAGCTTGTGATTCTCTTTTAAGTGCATTCAAAAGTGCAAAGAAAACATCTAAGGGTAGTAATGGCTATGCTGATATATTAAAGGCTCAAAGAAAAAATGCAATGGATAGAAAAAGAGTTGAAGATGAAAAGGCTAAAGAAACAGAAGCTATAGGAGAAAATTATAAAAAACAATTTAATCCACATTATAAGGAGGTAAAATAATATGCCAGGTGCAGCAATAGGAATTGAATTAAATTTAGGTTATCCAGGTACAGTATCCAGAAGTGTAGATACTATTATAACAGCAAGAAAATTGCAAAGTAAAATAGAAGGCGATAAAGAGACAGCTTTTCCAGTAGCGTTTGGGGAAGCTGTTATTTTAAATTCAGACAATACTTATAGTAAGTTTGGTGAAGGTAATACAGCAAAAGATTTCGTGGGTATTGCAGTAAGAGAAGTTAAACAAACTATAGATTATTATTCTTCCGCGGGTGCATACCTTCCAAATGGAATTATGGATGTACTCAACAGAGGAAGTATAACAGTTAATTGTAATAATGGTACTCCAACTGCAGGCGGAAAAGTCTATATAAGAATAAAAGAAAACCCAGCAATTCCTGATGGAAAAGTTGGACAATTTGAAGCAATAGCAGACGCAGATAATACTATAGAAATCCCAGATTTAAAATGGGCTACAAATAAGCTAGATAAGAATAGAGTAGCAGAAGTTACAATTCTTACTAGGACAATATAGGAGGTGCAACACATGAATGGATTAACAACAAATATAAATGCTTATAATGGTCAAGTGCATAATGCATTTGGAAGTGTAACTACTACAAGATCAGCTATGGATGCAGCAAGTAATGGAACAGGTATGGCTTTCCTAACAGGAGAATTAGAAAAAAGAGATCCAAAGTTAAATGAGCCATTAACTAGCGTAACCTGGATGAGAGATATAGTAGCTAAAACCGGTGGTGGATGGATAGAAAATACATCTAATCTATTTGTAGATTATGCAACCACAGGTGGTAATAACCTCGGCTTAATCAGAGGACAAACAAACAATATACCAGTAATGCAAGCTAATACAAGCAAAGATGTTTTTAAGACATTTGTTTGGTCTAATATACTAAAGATACCTTTTATAGATCAACAGAAAATGCAATCTATAGGAAGAAGTTTAGATAGTATTCTAGATGATGGTATTAGATTAAACTACAATAAAACCATAGATTATATGACTTATAAAGGTGTAGAGGAAGAGGATGTTTATGGATTAGTAAATAATTCATCAGTTGCGATTACTACTGTAGCTAAGGGGAAATCTGGTAAAACAGATTGGTCTTCTAAAACACCAGATGAAATATTAGATGATATTAATACTGTCTTAACTGAGGCATGGACTAATTCAGAATATGACTTGGGAGGTATGCCAAATCACATTTTAGTTAGTCCGCAACAATATACCTACATTACCACTAGAAAAGTTAGTGAAGCTGGTAATGTATCTATACTAACTTACTTATTAGAAAATAATATAGCTAAAAATCAAGGGGTTGAACTTGTAATTGTTCCTAGTAGATGGTGCGTAGGTGCTGGACTTAACCATACTAACCGTATGGTAGCCTATGTAAATGATGAAAGTAAAGTATTGATTGATATACCAGTACCACTTATGAGAGGAATGACACAACCTAGTGTTGCAGATGTTGCTTATTTAACTGCATATATGGCTAATATAGGACAAGTTAAGTTCTTATATAATCAATGTGTTATATATGCAGATGGTATATAAAAATAATTTAAATTAATAAATTAAAAGCTTTAGTGTATTGCTAAAGCTTTTTGTTGAGGAGGAAAACATGAGAATATATACAAATAAATCATTACTTTTTATAAATGGAGATGAGAGAAAAAAAGTTAAAAATTTTGAAATGACAGATGTACCAGGTTGGGTAAAAGATACACCTTTATTTGAATTAGCTAAATCAGATGGAACATTAACAGTTATAGAAAGTAAAGAACAGCAGGTAGCAGCTGAAAATGGGGATTTAAAGAAGACAGGTAAAAATGGAAACAAAGGAAAAGGTGGTAATGATGAATCAGAAGAAGTTAAGCCAGAAGAAGTTAAAAAAGATGAAAAGAGCAAATAGGTAATTATGAGTAAATTAAATGGATTAATAGGCAGTGCAGGTAATATGAAACCAGGAACTAATCCACCTTTTACTTTAGAAGATTTTAACCAGGTATATCCACAATTTAAAGATACAGTTCCACTAATAGTATTAGAAATGTACTTAGATATGGCAAATAACTGCATTAAGGAAAGTAGATGGCATAAACAGTGGAAATATGGAATGTGCTTGTTTATTGCACATTTTTGCACCTTGTATTTACAAGGAGTTGCAGATGCTAATGGTGGAGTTAAAGGAATACTAGAAGCTGGGAAAGCTCAAGGTCTAGACACTTCTATAAGTGTTGGGGATGTATCTATAAGTACAGATTATAGTATTACCACAACCAACATAGAAGGGTGGAATGGTTGGAGTTTGAGTGCATATGGTCAGCAACTAATATCTATAGGTACATTGCTTGGAAAGGGCGGTATGTATGTTCATTAAAGGCGTGATTATATGTTAAATGGATTTACTAATGTTAGTATAACTAATGATTTAACAAAAGATATAAAGAAATCTTTAGAAGATTTAGCTAAAAAGACTGTTTGTGTGGGTGTTCCAGATAGTACAGAGCATCCAGATGGGAAAATTACTAATGCAGAGCTGCTATACATCCATACACATGGCGTAAGAGATACCACAATGCGAAGGAAAATGCAACATGATTTAGATTCAGGTGTGCCTTATAGTAAGGCACATGAATTATATGTTCATGAAAATGGTTCACCTTTATGGAATGTACCTCCTAGGCCAGTTCTTGAGCCTGCAATGGATAACTCTAAAGAAGTAATAGCAGAACAAATGAAGAAAGCAGTTGAAACTATTTTAGATGGAAGTAATTCAACTCCTGAATTAGAAAAAGTGGGTACATTAGGCCAAAACATAGCTAGAGATTGGTTTACTAACCCAGAAAATAAGTGGCATAAGAATTCAGATGACACTATAAAAAGAAAAAAGAGTGATAAGCCATTAATTGATTCTGGAGAGCTTAGAAAAAGTATCACTTATATAATTAAGGAAGGTGATAGTTAATGATTAATGTATCTAGAGTAATAAATGACCCTAGAGTATCTCAAAGCTTTATTATTTTTAGAAAATCAGGGAAATGGGAAAAAGGAAGATTTGTTCAAAGTGAAGATGAGATTAATATGCAAGGAGTTATAAGCGTAGCAAAGCCTAAGGATATAGGAATGATTCCTGAAGGTGATAGGGTCGGTGGAGAATTAGCAATTTATAGCACACAAAAAATATTTACTACACGTAAAGGTGATACATCAAAACAAAAGGATGCAGGAACTTCGGACGAGCTATTATGGAATGGAGAAAGATATAAAATATATTCTGTAAGTCTTTACAGTGATTATGGATATTACAAAGCTATAGCTATGAGAAAGGCTAGTTGTTAATATGGCAGATCAAGTGTTAAAACTTAAAGAGATAGAGGACTTCTTTTATGATATAACATGTCAGATGTTAGAAATTGATTTAGAAAAAGAAGAAAATCAAAGTAAAGTAAGGATTGCATGGCAAACAGAAGGTGCACCATCCTGGGCTATAGATGAAGATGTAATTTATTTAAGAATAACACCAGTAGATGATAAAATGGCAAGGCAGCAGAACATTAAATTTAATCCAGATGAAGAAAACAAAGCATATGCTAAAAAGCGAACAGGATATACGAGGGTTCATAAGGTTAATTGGACATTGTATGGTCCAAATAGCTACGATAATGCAGATGTAATTAGACATTTAATATTTGATTATGATTATATGAAGAAATTTAAAGAAAAAAATCTTTTTTTAATAACAGATGTACCAATGCCAACACGTTTGCCAGAATATTATAATGGCCAATGGTGGGAAAGGACAGATTTTTCCGCCACTTTCAATGAAGCTGTTATTAGAGAAAATAAAGTACCTTGTATTACTGGTGCAGATATAAGGATTATTCCTAATAGATAAAGGAGGAGATAACAAATGAGTTTACCCTTAAGCGATATAGTGGATGTAGCTGTAAGTTTAGGTCCTGTTAGTGCTGTAAGAACTAATTTTAATTTAGCACTTATAGTTGGAGAATCTACTGTAATAAATCCTAAGGAGAGGGTTAAGACATATAATAAAATGGGTGATATGACAGCAGATGGTTGGAAAGGGACGGAACCTGAATACCTTGCAGCACAATTATATTTTTCTCAAATACCTAAACCAACAAAAGTAGCAATTGGTGTTTGGGATAAAGAGAATGAAAGTGCAGTACAAGCAATGACAGCCTGCAGAGAGGCTAACAGTGAATGGTATATAGGTTATGTCTGCGGGATTGGTAAAAAAGAAATAATAGAAATAGCTAAATATATTGAATCTGCTAGTCCAGAAAGTACCTTTTTCTACACAACAAATGATAGTGAAGTATTAGAAAACAAGCCTGGTAATGTTATAGAAACATTAAAAAAATCAGGGATTCATAGAACATTAGGACAATTTTCAAATACCGAAAATGCTGCAGTAGGAATTGGAGGATATGCTATGGCATCCAATACCCAAACTGCAAATTCTGCATCTACATTAAGAAATAAACCAGTTGTTGGTGTAGAACCTGAAAATTTAACAAGCACACAAATAACAATTTTAAAAAATAATAACTGCAACGTGTACCTTACTAGAGGTGCTGTTTATCATATGTTTGAGAATGGCGTAATGGCAGATGGTACACCATTTGATGAAGTTTTGAATTTAGATATTTTAACAAATAATATACAAGCTGCAGTTTTAAATGGACTGCAAACCTCATCAAAAATCCCACAAACTGATCCTGGAATGGATAATCTTTTAAACCATATTACTGAACCTTTAGAACAATCTAGAAAAATAGGTTTTGTTGCTCCAGGTGTTTGGAAAGCAGCACCAATATTATCTATAGAAACTGGCGACACACTACCTAGAGGATATATGATTCTAGCAGATAGCGTAGATGAACAATCACAAACTGATAGAGAAGCAAGAAAATCACCACCTATTTATATTTTAGTCAAGCTAGCGGGTTCAATAGAATGTGTAGCTATTAGAATATTTGTAAATAGATAGAAAGGAGAGTTTTTATGTATAGTACTTATAGTTTTGAGGATGTTACTTGCTCATTTATACATCCTGGTGTAGGAACTGCATCATCAAGTGGTGCTGGAATGGGGAGCATATCCATTGCTATGGCAGATAATAAAACTGAACATAATAAGGCTTCAGATGGTTATGTAATGATATCAAAAGTACCTGGAAAGAATGGTACATTAGCAGTAACAATGCAACAAACGTCAGAACTTAATAAATATTTGTTACGTTGGTACAATTACGTAGATGTAGCGAACTCATCTGAATTCGCTAAGATGGTTATAACAATAAAATCTGCTAATTTAGGAGATGTAGCCACTTGCACAGGTGTATCACCACAAAAATTAGCAGATAGGTCATATCAAGCACAGGGTCAACAGGTTACATGGAATCTAATGGCTGCTGAAATAACACAAAGTTAGGAGGAACATAAATGGTAGAAACATGTAAAGATATTGAAATAAATGAACGTAAATTTAGATTGAATAAGATGGATGCAAGAACAGGCTCATTTATGTTATTTAAACTAATGAAAATATTAACTCCAATTTTTAAAAATATAAAAGTAGATAATGCTGAAGATATTAGCTTAGATGATATTAATCTTACAGATTTAATGTCATCTATTTTTGATTTACAAGAAGATGAATTTAGATATATACAAGATAATTGTCTCAGGGTTGTAGAAGAAATATTACCTGCAGGACCAGCAAAAGTTCTTGATAAGTATGGAAACTTTGGAATTATGAATATTGAATTAGATACATCATTATTAACGAACTTGACTATTCAATCTCTAGTTTTCAACGTGAAAGGTTTTTTCGACGGAAGCCCCTTGACTTCAATAACGGAGAAATTAACTACATCCCTGCAGAATTTAAAAATGTAGATGCTTATTTATACAGCCCCGTTGTAGCTGGTATGTGGAAACAGCACGAGGTCTGGGATGGGACTTATACATTAGATGATTTACTAGATGCACATGAAATAATGGCAGTAAAAAATGAAAATGAACGTAGAGCAAATGAAGCAGTAGAAAGAGAGGTGATGTAATTGGCGATAGATCTTATAAAGAGTTATCTTATAGGGATAGGATTTGATGTAGATTCTAATTCTGCTAAAAATGCAGAAACATCTATACAGATAACAGAAGAAAAAATTAAAAAGTTTAATGATAATAGTAAGAAAGGTTTTTCAGAAAGTGGTGACGCTATGAAAAGCCTTTTTAATTTATTTGGACAATCTAGTTCTATAGGAAGACTATTTCCAGAGTTACAAAAACCTCTTAATGGATTACTTAAAGATATAAAAGCTGTAAAGAAACTATATAGTGATTTATCCAAAATGGACATTAGTAAAAAAGAAGGTAAGCCTACACCTAAAAATATAAAAAAATATACAGGTAAAGAAAAGAATATACAAGCTTTTAAAGGACATCACATAAAAAAACCTGAAGATAATGTAAAAGATGATGGTGGTATAGATAGTGGATTTAAGAACTTAATAAAAAGTATATCAAAATCAAAGAAAAGTGTATTAGATTTTAAGAAAAGCTCAATAGGTGGGTTAAAAAATGTAGAGACATCAGCTGAATCATTAGCTGCAAATGGAGGTAAATCACTATTAAAATTTTCTTTAAAAGGGGCAACGTGTATAGCTGTTGTTGTTGCTGCAGTTGTTGCAGCAGTAGCAGCAATAAAAAAAATAAGTAATTTTTTAAATGAACTGGGAAAGCAAGATGTACAATATGAAAAATTATCAAGGCAGTTATGGACTACAAAAGAAAATGCTAGAGATATAGATAGTGCTCTTAAAACATTAGGAGTAACTATGCAAGATTTGTGGTTAAGTCCAACTCTTTTAAAACAATTTAATCAATTAAGAAAAGATTCTCAGCAATTAAGACTACCACCAGAATTCAAGGACAATATAAAAGTTATTCAAGGCTTAGGGCTAGAATTTAAGAGGTTAAAACAATTCGGACAACTAGCGTTCCAATGGATAGGACATTATATTTTAAAATATGTTGCTGGACCATTGGCAGAGTTTAAGCAAAAACTAACTAGGTTCAATGATAAGTTTATAAAAATAATTCCTAGTATAGCTAAGGTAATAGGTTCTGCTATAGGTATAATATTAAGAATTTTATTATTAATATTTAGAGTACTAGAGCCCATATTTTCAATAATATCTAAAATAGTTGGCTTTGTAATAGGCTTAATAGAAAAAATACCAGGACCAATAAAGAAAATTTTAAAACTAATAGGAGTGATAGTTGCTTTATTAATGGCAGGACCAGTTGGAGTGATATTGCTAATTATTGCACTTCTAGACGATTTATTTACATTTTTAAGAGGTGGAAAATCAGTTATAGGAAGTGTGTTTGGATTCTTTAAAGAAAAGGGCCTTGATGCTATGAAAAGCATCAAAAGTAAATTTGGAGATTTAAAAGAATCACTTAAAGAAAAAATAAAAGAAAATGGTTGGGACGAGTATTATGATAACGCTATAAAAGTTTTTGAAGGTATAAGAGAAAAAGCAAAAGAAGTATGGGGGGACATCAAGGAATGGTCTAAAGGAGTTTGGGATAAAACTAAAGAATTCTTTACAGGATCAGATGTAAGAGAAAAAGTAGAAGTTTATAACAAAGATATAAAAGGCAGTAAAGCTGTTGCTCCAAATTATACAAATAGCAGTAGTGTAGCTAATAATACAACAACAGCTAACAGCAACAATAAAGTAAGTAACACCAATACTATAAATGTTTACGGAAACAACCCTAATGCCAATGCTAATGCAATAGGTAAAAAATTAACGGGTATAAATACAAGGAATCTGCAGGGGGTGTTTTAGATGGCTGAACAGGTATTAAAGACTTATTTTAATACAGGCGCAGAAAGTCTTATATTTGATGCTATATTTAGCACCCAACATGATACTAGTTTAAACATCACAGAGCATCCAGTTCAAACAGGGGCGGACATAGCAGATCATGCCTATGAGGAAGCTGCAAGGCTAACCTTTGATATAGGCATGAGTGATGTTATGACTAGTATTGTTCCTGGTCAATTCTCGGGTAGTTCTAGATCTGTAAGTGCATATAAAAAGCTTAGAGATTTACAACATAAAAGACTACCTATTACAGTAGTTACGAGGTTAGGCACTTATAACAATATGATGGTTGAGACAATTTCAACTACTGATGATAGTAAAACTACTTATGGATTAAGGGCTACAGTTACATTAAAACAAATATTTGTTGTAAGTGTTACTACTGTTAAAATATCAGAACGGCCGCATAAATCAGAGCAAACAAACGAAGGCGACCAGAAGGTAATTAAAGCTGATAAAAGTTTATTATCGTCACTTTTAGGTAATTAATACTTTATCTTCCTGTAATATTAAGGTATTATGATATTATAGGGGGAATGTGATATGAAGAAAAAAATTTTAGAATTTATTTTTGCTTTTACATTTATAATATTATGTGGATTTAATGCGAAAGCAGAGGGATTACAAGTTACAAGACTAGGTGGACAAGATAGATATGAAACAAATGAAAAAATAGTACAACAAGGATGGCAAAAATCAGATTATGCCATTATAGTTAGTGGACAAGGCTTTGCAGATGCCTTATCAGCATCACCATTAGCAAAAAAATACAATGCACCTATTATTTTATCATGTAATATAGCTATAGACCCAAGATATAGTAATTTATATCCTGGTACAATAAATGAATTAAAAAGATTGGAAGTAAAAAAAGCATTTATAATAGGTGGTACAGGAGTACTAAGTAATGCAGTAGAAAGCAAAATAAAAGATATGGGAATAGACACAGAAAGATTATGTGGAGCAAATAGATATTCAACTTCTATAGCAGTAGCAAATAAAATAGGTACATCAAATGGAATTATACTTACTACAGGTGATAATTATACAGATGCTTTGTCTATAGCACCTATAGCTGGAAAATTACAGATGCCTATAATGCTATCACAAAAAGATACTTTAGATTCTATACAGAAAAAATTTGTGTCTAATAATACTATACCTAAGACTTATATTTTAGGTGGGACAGATATAATTAGTGATAATGTAGCATCTAAATTTTTAAATGTAAAAAGAATAGCAAGAGAACATGATAAATATAGTAGAAATTTAGATATAGTAGATACATTTAAAAATGATATGGATTTTAGTAATACAATCTTAGCTTCTGGAGAAGGTTTTGCAGATGCTCTTAGTGGATCAGCTTTAGCAGCGTTGAATGGGAATCCTATAATTTTAGTGGGAAATGGCTCAAATAGTTATTATATAACAGATTTATTGGCTAATAATAATGCAAAAAATATATTTGCTTTAGGACTACATGGCTCTATAAGTTATGATACCTTGAACAGTATAGTAAATAAAACAAATGCTTTAAATACAGTAAAATCTAAGGTTAAACTTAATTCTAATTTAAGATTTATAGTTATAGGAACTTATAGCTATGATGGAAGTAATTATCATAGAATAAGATTATATCGCTATGATGAAAATTTAAAAGATACAGTTGTAGATTCTTATCAATATGATTTCTTAGTAGATATGCAAACAGGAGATGCTTATAAAATAGATAATGCTACAAATAAAATAAGTCTATTAGATATTACAAGTATAGGAATTTAATATACTAAAAAGAGTTTAGAAATTTTCTAGGCTCTTTTTTATTACAAGAAATAAGGTGATAAAGAGTGACAGTACAAATACCATTAACACCAAGTCCGAATCAAACATTTACAAGCACTATTCCTGTAGATGGAGAAAAACTTAAACTTTTTTTCTTCTTAAGATATAACACAGAACAAAAGTGCTGGGAAATGGATTTAAAAGATTCAGATAACCATGATTTAATTCATTCTCTTCCTTTGGTATGTGGTTTAAACCTCTTAGAGCAATACAGTTATTTAAATATTGGTTCTGCATATATAGTTAAGTTAAATCCTAATTTAATGGAAGATAATCCAAATGAATTTAATTTAGGAAAAGATTTTATATTGGTTTGGGGTGATACAAAATAAGTGTAGAAAAAACTGTATGGTCTTTTTTAAGAGCAAAAGGACTTCCAGAGCAAAGTGTTGCTGCAGTAATGGGTAATATTGAAGCTGAATCGGAATTTAATATTAAACTAATTGAAGAAGGTAGTGGAGAAGGTTTTGGTTTATGCCAGTGGAGTTTTGGACGTAAAACTAAACTTAAAGCATATGGTACCGGCTTAAATCATCAATTGAATTTTATGTGGGCTGAATTATCTGGAAATGTTGGAAATACTGGTGCTTCACTAGAGTGGATTAATAAAAGTGGTTATTTATCACATGATAAATTCATGAAAGGTCAAGGGAGTATAGCTGATCTGACAGCAGCCATGTGTTTCTGTTGGGAAAGGCCTAATGCAGCCTTAGCCCATTTACAAAGAAGACAAAATAAAGCACAAGAATATTTCAATCAATTCAAAGGAAGTTCTGGTGCCAACAGTGCTAATATTGATAATAATTCTGGACAGTCAATAAATATTGAATCAACAAATTATCAGGTTGTCAAAGGCTCACAAAAAGAGGGAGACATATTATTTGGAAGAAGGTATAGAATAACAGTTTCGGATTCCAAAGGTAATGCCTTAGATGTTTCAAAGTTACATTGTACTTTTAATATAAGCAAAACTATAATGATGGAACCTAATACATCAGAAATAGTAATATATAACCTTAATGCCCAAACAGAGAATGCAATCATGATAAATGGGGTTAGGGTAACAATAGAGGCGGGATATGAGGGGACTCAATTCGGTCTTATTTTTGATGGAGATATATTACAGACTATAAGGGAAAAAGAAGATGCAACAACCTATAAGCTAACAATAATCGCTCTTGATTCAGATCGAGCGATTAATTTTGATGTAGCTAATTTTTCTATAATGAGAGGGCAAACTGCAAGAAGTATGGTAGATCATATAGTAAGTAAAGCCCAAAGCCCTGTCAGCTTAGGAAGTATATCAGATAATTTAAAAGGCCAGAAATTAACAAGAGGGAAAGTTTTCTTTGGTAAGTCTTCTGATTATTTAAGACAAATTGCTAAAAGTAATAATCTACAATATTACATGGATAATGGACAATTGAATTTAATAAATCTAAAGGATTTACCTAAAAATGAAATATTTGAATTAAATCCAAAGTCAGGATTAATAAGCACTCCGGAACAAACTGATTTTGGAATATCAGGACAATGTTTATTAAATCCACAAATAAAATTAAATAGTTTAATTCATGTCGATAACAGTTTAGTAAGAGCTAAAAGAATAGATTTAAGTAGTTCTAATTCAGTGCCAGCAATAGGCGGCGAAGGTGGCGGTGCCTCAACTGATACTAGAAACAAAATAATTGCTGAGGCAAAACAAATTTGTGATGATCCTAACGTACAATATAGCCAAGATTACAGGGGGCAAACAGTCGGTGGTATTAAATATTGGGATTGTTCTAGTTTTGTTAAGCATTGTTATAAAGTAGCAGGGTTAGAAGTTAAAGATATAACCTGGAATCAATATGCTGAGGTAAAAAATGAAGGCGGTAAATTTATTTCACAATCAGAAGCAAAACCAGGAGATATGGTTTTCTGGGGCAAAGATAGTGCTTGCCATCATATTGCTCTATATGCGGGTGATGGACATTGTTATGCTGCAAGAGGTAGAGAAGGAAAAGCTCCACAAGATCAAGTTGCTTACCATGCTTTATATGGAAGCCCGGAATTTGGGAGACCTAAATGCTTAATAGATACCGATAATGGTACAATGCCAAGCGCAAATAGTACAGGTAATGAAAGTAGTTCAAGTGATTCTTTACCACCTTTGTTTAGATCCTTAGATAAAGATGGTATATATAGAGTTATAAAACTAGAGTATATAGGAGATACAAGAGGAAACGATTGGTATGTAAAATTTGAGACTATAGACCAATTAGGCGGAGCAATACCTATTGTTTCAAACTAGGGGGTAATTTAATGAGAAATAGAAATTTAAATGAAATTATTGGTTCTGATACTGAAATGTTCAGAAGTATGGGGGATTCATGGAAAAATGTATTAAGGGTTGCATGCCCCGGTATAATACAAAATTTTAATAAAGAAGAGCAAACAGTAACCGTACAATTGGCCTTGAGAGAGAATATAACTAAACCTGATTTTACAAAAGAGTGGATTAACTTACCACTATTATTAGATGTACCTATAGTTATCCCTAGAGCCGGAGATTATTGCCTTACAATGCCAGTAAAACAAGGAGATGAATGTTTAATAATATTTGCAGACATGTGTATAGATGCATGGTTTACTTATGGAAATGTTCAAAATCAAATAGAAAAAAGACGCCATGATTTAAGTGATGGTTTTGCAATACTAGGGACATGGAGCCAACCAAATAAAATAGAAAATTATTCAACAGATACATGTCAATTAAGAACTATAGATGGAACTACATCTATAGACATTAAACCAGGGGAAATTAATATGAATGCATCAAAGGTTAAGGCTAATGGAAAGGATGTGTTAACTTGTGAGATATAGAATGTTGGATGAAAACGGTGATTATTCTTTTGGAAAAGGACAGCAAAATATAACCTATGGTACTTATGCAGTATCTCAAGCAGTAAAGACACGTCTTTTACTGTTTAAAGAAGAGTGGTGGGAAAATAAAGAAGAAGGTTTACCACTTTTTCAGGATATATTGGGTAATTCAGCAAGTATGGATAATAAGATTATTGTTGATAACATAATTAAAGAACGAATATCAAAAACTCAAGGAGTTGTTAGTATAAAAAAGTTTGAAAGTAAAATTGAAAATAGAAACTATTCATTTAGTTGTGTAATAATATCCCAATATGGAGATGTCCTTATTGGAATGAATTATTAAAGAAGGAGGAATTTATATGGCTTATTTTGCTCCTTTTATAGATAAAACAGGTTTTCATATGCCTACTTACATTGATATAAGGGATAGACTTATAGAAGAGAATAGATTAATCTATGGACAAGACATATACCTTGGAGAAGATAGCCAAGATTATCAATGGATTAGTACAGTAGCAGAAAAAATATATGATGCCTTTCAAATAAATCAAGCTGTTTACAATAATAGAGCACCTAATACCGCAATAGGTGTAGGACTAGATAGCATAGTAAAAATAAATGGGATAAAAAGAAAAGCAAAAGATTATAGTAAATGTCCGGTAATTATTAGTGGAGTAAAAAATACTACTATTAAGAATGGAATAGTTACAGACAAAGGTAATATAAAATGGAATTTACCGCCTAGTATAACCATTCCTGAAAGTGGACAAATAGAAGTTATGGCAGTATGTCAAATACCTGGTCCAATAGTGGCAAATCCAGGAGATATAACAGAGATATATAATCCAACATTCGGGTGGAATGGTGTTTATAATGAAGTAAATGCTGAACTTGGTGTCTATGTAGAAGAGGACCCTAAACTAAGGAAAAGACAAGGTCAGAGTACTGCACAAGCAAGTTCGAGTATATTAGAAGGAACTAGAGGTGCAGTAGCTCAAGTTAATAAGGTAAAAAGGTCCAGAGTATACGAAAATGATACTAATCAAATAGATGAATTAGGATTACCAGCGCATTCTATTACTGCAGTAGTTGAAGGTGGAAAAGATGAAGAAATAGCTGAGGCTATTAGAATTCATAAAGGAATTGGATGTTATACAAATGGAGATGTATCTATAAAAATAAAAGGTATTGAGGGGCCACCAATTAGATTTTTTAGGCCAACATATATAGACATAGAAGTAACAATAAACATAAAACCATTGAGCGGATATACTACAGAAACAACAGAATCTATTAAAAAAAATTTACAAACATACTTAAATTCAATGGAGATAGGTTCAAACCTGTCTCTTTCAAGCTTATGGGGAGCAGCATTACAAGCTATGCCAAACTTAATGGACCCTATGTTTTCTATAACTGGTATAACTGCTGCAAGAGTAGGAGAAGAACAGAAAGCAGAGGATATAGAATTGAAATTTAATGAGGTTTGCAGAGGAAACATTAACTATATAACTGCAAATTTAATTTAAGAAGGTGATGTTATGGCTATCGAAAAATATATAGATAATATAACATCTCAACATAGAGATAAACCCAAATTTATAGCATGGCTAAGTAGTAGTTTAACTATCTTAGACCATGCTTATTTAGCTGCTAAAAGTATAGATATAAATTTTGATTTGGATTATGCGATAGGGAAACAATTGGACATATTAGGAACTATAATAGGGAGACAACGAATATTAACTTTTCAGCCCTTAAATGGGCATGATCCAGTACTAGATGATGAAACATATAGACTTGTATTAAAAGCAAAAGTAGCTATGAATATGTGGGATGGAACAATTCCACAGATGTATGAAATTTGGGATAATATTTTTAAAGATATAGGGCTACAGTTGCAAGACAATCAAGATATGAGTTTTAATGCTTATATAACTGGCTATGTAAATCAAATTAGGCAAGACCTAATACAACATGGGTACATAGTACCTAAACCAGAAGGGGTTAGAGTAAATTATATAGGTAAATCTTTAGTAAATTTTAAGCCATACTCAGGCATGATTGTGTCTATGGCTAAATCTGAAACAATTAACATGAGTTATAACCCTAAAGAACTTATAAGTTTTAAACAAAATCCATACTTTATCGTACAAGGAATAACTAAAAGTACAATAGAAATGAAAGGAGTTGAAGAAATTGGCTCTGTTTAAAAATATGGCCATAACTAATCAAGGAATGGCATTATATGCTAAAGCACAAGCTGGCCAAGAAATACATTTCACTAAAATGCAAGTTGGCTCAGGATTAATTGAAACACAAAATCCTGTTACTTTACTAGCATTATTAGACCCTAAACTAGATGTTCCAATAACATCTATAACAGCTAATCCAGAGATGAAAAGTGCAACAATAATAGGTAATATAACTAATAAAGATGTTACAGAAGCTACTTATATTTGTGAATTGGGGCTATTCGCAAAGGATCCCGATGAAGGCGAAATACTATATGGATATGTTTCGGCAGGACAATACGGAGATTACTATGCACCAGAGGCACAAGGACCATATTCATGGCAATACGAAATTAATGCTGCAATAGGTAATGCCGCAAATGTTACAGCTGAAGTTAGTAGGTTAAATTGGGATCATTCAGTAATTAATTCAAATAAAACTTTTTTATATCTAAAAGGTGGAAATCAAAAGGAAATTAACAAAAGCATAGATGATAATTTTGAATCTGTTACTAAACAATTGGCTGAAATTGCGACAGAAGTTGAAAATAATGATAAAGATATTAAATTTTTAAATATAATAAAAAGAAATATATCTATAAAAACTATAGGATGGGTTAAAGATTCCACTCTTGAACTATACAAATATAAAATTCAAGATGCAGATATTACAGAAAATACAATAGTAGATGTAAATATAAAAATTTCAGATTTAGAAAAAGCTAGTAATTTTAAAAGTTCAAATCAAAGTTTTAATGGATATGTTGAGATTTATTCAGATGAAGCACCAAAGGAATCTATAATTTGCGATTTGAAATTAGTAAGGCAGGTGTTATAAATGGCCATAGGGAGAGTTAATGTAGCAGGTTTAAATGTTAAATTGTTTAATAAATCTGCAGAAATATGGAGATTTGACGGAGGAGATCCTAGCCATTCTAATTCTATTGATATAGATATAGATGATAAAGGGTATGTTTATAGTTCTCATTATTTTGATACTATAAGAAAGATAGATCCAAGTGGTAAAGAAATTTGGAGCAAAAAATTAAATTATCTTACGTCAGTTGGTAATTTAGCTGTCGATAATAATGGCTATATTTATTGTAATGTTGGTACTTATTCAATAGGAAAATTGGATTCAAATGGTAATCAAATTTGGGAATTTAGTTTTACAAGTAAAGGTAAAAACCCATATATAGAAGATGTAGCAGTAGATAATAATTATTATGTTTATTGTTCAATAGCTACTGGAGATTTAGTAAAATTAGATCCAAATGGTAAAGAAATTTGGAGTTATAAGCAAAGTATTAGCATTAAAAGTAGGATAACAATAGATAATAACGGGTACGTTTATTTTGTATACTCTAGTAAAGGTGTAGCAAAATTAGATTCAAATGGTAAAGAAATTTGGAATAACAATGAACATTATTCAAATGTAGTAGATGTGGATGATAAGAGTTATGTTTATTTAGGAAGTTCTAATGGAGATGTAATAAAATTAGATCCAAGCGGTAAAGAAATTTGGAATTATAAGCAAAGTGATAAAATTAATAGTATAGCAGTTGATAACAAAGGATGCATTTATTTTACATGTTCTAGTAAAGGTGTAGTAAAATTAGATTCAAATGGTAAAGAAATTTGGACATACGAGGGATATAATCCAGGTGCAATAGTAGTAGATAAAAATTATGTCTATTTAACCGGGGGAAGCAATACAATAAGTAAAATCACAAAAGAATTATATATAAAAAAATAGGGAGGTAAAAGATATGAAATATTTATTTTATAAAAAAGAAACAGATATAAAAGCAGAAGTTAGATTAACTTATAAAGTAGAACCACCAGACTATATGCTTAGTGATGGCAATTATGTAGTAGTAGATGATATTTTACCAAAACCTGAATTAAAAGACAACGAGCATGCAATACATTATATAAATCCAAAAACCAAAGAACAGACTTATGAAATATACACAAGGGAAAAAACTAATGAAGAAATTTCACAAGAATTACAAGTAGAATTAAATGCAAAATTACTGAAAGATAATGCAAAGATGCAAATAGAACTAAATAAACAAAAAGAATTAAATGCAGATTTATTATTAAAAATAGCACAATTAGGAGGTAATGCAAATGCTTAGTTATATTAAAGAGTATTTTTTAATGGGATTATATGTGGAAGAAGATTTAGATATTTTTATACAAGCAAAATGGATAACTATAGAAGATAAAGAAAATATAATTAAGACACAATAGATAATTAATGCGACATAATTTAACTTAATATATAAAGGCAAAGTAAGGACTATAAATATTGTAGTCTTTTTTATTTTTAATAAAATTATTAGAAACCTCCCAATTTTTTTTAAAACGGAATAACAACTATATATAACAGTAAAATGGGAGGTTATTCTGATGAATAGACTTAATAATTATTTCACTTTAACTTTGCACACACATATTTCTTTAAACATTTGTAAGGAACAGAAGAATATAATAAAAAAATCTACAAATACACGTAATGTAAAAATGTTTGTAAAGGCTTTAAACAATTTAACAGAGGCTTTGCCTAAAAATCAGGTATTGACATGCATTACCCACTGTAAAATAATTAAGAGATTAGAAAGGAATAAGAATATAAAAATAATAAAAATAATAAAATTTCCTGTAGAAATACCTTTAATTACTGAAAAATTACAAATAGGCAATAAAAATAAATTACTAGAAAAAGAAGAAATTTACTATATTAAATTTATTATAGAGGAGTAGTTTTAAAGCGTGCAATTATTATTGTACGCTATTTTTATAGAAGGAAGGTTAAAAAATGAAATGGGATAAAATATTAAGCACAATAATAGCAAGCGTAGGAGCTTGTGCAAACTATTTCTTCGGAGGATTAGATATGGCATTAAAGACATTATTACTACTTATGGTTCTAGATTATATAAGTGGATTAATTTGCGCAGTCAAAGACAAGAGTTTAAGTTCTAGTGCAGGATTTAAAGGCTTGGCTAAAAAAATAATAATACTTATAATTGTTGGAGTTGGGGTGTCTGTAGATAATGCTACTGGAGCACAAGGCATGATTAGAAGTATGGTTATATTTTTCTATGCAAGCATGGAAGGGATAAGTATATTAGAAAATGCTACTAAAGCAGGTGTGCCAGTACCAGAAAAATTAAAAGAAATGTTAGTGCAACTTAGGGAAGGGAATAAAAAAGAAATTAAAGAGCAGAGCAAATAGTTCTGTTTTTTTTATTTTAAGGAGGTAAGATTATGGGGTTAGTAAGTAAGC
Organism: Clostridium sp. CTA-6; assembly: GCF_054768115.1. Taxonomy (NCBI): domain Bacteria; kingdom Bacillati; phylum Bacillota; class Clostridia; order Eubacteriales; family Clostridiaceae; genus Clostridium; species Clostridium sp. CTA-6. The sequence continues at coordinate 72,105 of NZ_BAAAAU010000013.1, read as the reverse complement.
AATGTGTTGAATTTGTAAAAAGATTCGAGGGATTTTATCCAAAGCCTTATTATGACATAGTAGGGGTAAAAACTCTAGGCTATGGCATGACAGGAAAAGAAATAGAAGGACTATTAAGTGTAACAGAACCTCAAGCAAGTATAATGTTAGAGGATTTATTAAATAACAAATATGCCACTCCTATTAAACAGGATTTAGATAGAAGAGGTGTTAAACTTAATCAAAATCAATTTGATGCTTTGGTTAGTATGGCTTATAACGTAGGTTATGCTGGCGTATTAGGTTCTACATTATACAAAAATATATGTAACGGTATAAGGGATAAAGCAACTATTACAGCTAATTTTGAAATGTGGAGTATGGCAGGCGGTGAACAGGTCTATGGATTATTAAGAAGACGTAGAGAAGAAGCTGCAATGTTCTTTGGTAGTGGTAATGCTTCAAGTGGTTATTCATCTTTCAGTTCTAGTATCGGTGGAAGTTATTATAATGTAAAAGAAGTACAAAATATGTTAATTAAAATCGGTTATCCATGTGGAAATGCTGGTGCTGATGGGATATGGGGTAATGATACTTATATAGCTGTTAAATCCTTTCAGAAAGACTGTAATTTAAAATGTGATGGATGGGTAGGTAATGATACCTACCATAAAATTGAAGCTGAATATAATAAAAAAATGGGTATAAAACCAAAACAAGAAATTAAAAAGGAGGAATTTGATATGGATAAAGTTGTATTATATTTTGGCCCTTTAGACGCTTTAAGTGCGGTATTAGTATCTCAAAAGTATCAGTGTCCTATGATGCTAAAAAAGGATTTTGAAGATAAAAAATTAAAGGCAAAAGAAATAATAATTATAGGTGGTAAACCTGGAACAGATAGATATGATTCTTTTAAAGATGCTGCTAAACTTTTATAAATAAAAAAGAAGGTACTCTCTTTTATGATATGCTCCCTTATAGGTAGACAAGTAAAATAATAAAAACTTGTTTGATATAAGGAGGGCATATTTTTTATGGGAAGAAAAGCTAAAACACCTTTTGAAATTATGTATCAATGTGTTCTTGATGTAAAAGAAAATGGAAAACCTGCTTATCAAGTTGCAAGAGAAATAGAAGTAACTCCTCGGTCTGTTTTAAATTGGATCGCCAGATATGATTCATTAGGAGTTGATGGATTAAAAACAATCACCCAAAATTACACTTATTCTTCTGAGTTGAAACAAGTAGCAGTTTTGGATTATTTAAATGGCAACGGTTCTCAGCTAGATATATGTAAAAAATATAAAATAAGAAGTTGTACTCAACTCCAAAGCTGGATTATGAAGTATAATAGTCATGATAAATTAAAATCTTCTACAACAGGAGGAAATAGTATCATGACTAACGGGCGTAAAACTACATGTATAGAGCGAGTAGAAATTGTTAAATATTGCATAGAACATGAAAATAATTATACCGAAACTGCAATTAAGTATAAAGTATCTTATCAACAGGTTTATACATGGCTTAAGAAATATGAATCAAAAGGAATTAAAGGTCTTATTGATAAAAGAGGTTGTAAAAAGGCAGAAAATGAAATGTCTGAAATTGAAAAACTTCGTATGGAAAACAAACTTTTAAAGGCAGAAAAACGAAGAGTTGAATTGGAGAATACTTTCTTAAAAAAGCTCGAAGAGATAGAAAGGGGGCGATATTAAGCCAAGTTCAAAATGAAACAATCTATTTGGCAATTCAAGAAATACATAACACTAAAATTTGTACTATTTCAGAATTATGCAGAATTGCTGGAATATCACGTTCTGCTTATTATAAATGGCTTAATAGAAAAGAAGGTGCAAATGAGCAATTTAATAAGTCTTTAATACCATTAATCAAAGATGCATATGAAGAAAGGAATGGTATTTTAGGTTACCGTCAGATGACAATAAAGCTTAATAGAGAAAATAATTTTCATGTTAATCAAAAACGTATTTATAGATTAATGCAAATATTTGGTTTGAAATCTGTATGTAGGAAAAAAAGGCGAACTTATATAAAATCAATACCAGAAATAACTGCCGAAAATGTTTTAGGTAGAGAATTCACAACAGATAAATTCGGGAAAAAATGGTTAACTGATGTAACTGAATTTAAATATGGTGCAAGCAATAAAGCTTATCTTAGTGCAATCTTAGATCTTAGCGATAAAAGTATTGTAGCTTTTGTGCTCGGACATTCAAATAATAATGCACTTGTATTTGAAACATTTGATATAGCTCATGCTCAATATCCTGAATCCAAACCCATATTTCATAGTGATAGGGGATTCCAGTATACATCCAGGATGTTTAAAAAGAAATTGGACGATGCAGGAATGACACAAAGTATGTCTAGAGTTTCAAGATGTATTGATAATGGACCAATGGAAGCTTTTTGGGGTATGCTAAAGTCAGAAATGTATTATTTAAATACTTTTAACACTTATGAGGAATTAAGAGAGGCAGTTGAAGAATATATAGATTATTATAATTCTAGTCGTTATCAAAAACGTTTAAATTGTATGACCCCTTTAGAATATAGAAATTACTTACAGAAAAAGGTAGTATAAAAATATCCCCAATCACTTTTGATGATTGGAGATAACATCTTTTTATTTTTTAATGTGTCTACTTGACAGGGTGCTATTCATTAATGGAAGTACCTTCTTTTTTATTTTTTGGAGGAATTTTAAAAAATTTGTAGAATAACATACAAAGGATGAAAATATTAACATTTAATATATAAAAAGAAACCACTGCTGATTGCCGTCAAAGTGGTTTATAAAAATCGACCGTATTTATAAGTTTTACTACCTCTATTATAATGTAAAATTCTTATGAATACAATACTTATAAGATGGAGGATTAATATGGCAATACCTGATTTTACGATTGAAGGAATTTTGCCAATGGGTATATATGATGCATCTTTAAATAATATTAAAGAAAAATTTTGCTCAATTGGTGATGTAAGTAAGAGAAATAAATTATATAATATCTTTATAAGGTATTTAGAATGTTTGAAAAAACATAAAGTTGAGTTTGAAGTTTATTTAGATGGCAGTTTTGTAACTAATAAGGTAGAACCAGGAGATATAGATGTATTACTTTTTTATGATAATGAATATTATAATGATAGGTGGGAAGAATTAATATTCGATGATTTAGTAAGAATAAAATTTCCAGGCATTCATGTGTTATCAGCATTTTTAGAATCAGATGGTAAAGATTTTACTTTAGACTTTGCGCATGATGTTAGTGATAAACCAGGGCTCAGAAAGGGATTAATAAGGGTGATATTATGATAAGAAATGATGAAGAAAAGAGGTTTGCTGAAGAAAAAATACACAAATTAGAAAAGATAATAGTATCATTAAAGACACAATTAATGCCCGAAAGAGAAAAGCAATTTAAAGCCATGGCTGCTGTCTATGTTAGGATGATTAGAGAAATAAGAGAAGAAATAGAAGAATATACTGGTATGGAGATTTTTAATATAAAAAGAGATGATATAAACATCCATATAGAAGGACCAGTTATAGGCTATGGATCAGCACCAATAAGTATAATATCTAGTTATTTAGAAAAATTAAAAACAACAATACAAAACTATTACATGGTTATAAATGAAATGGAATGTAGGCGTGTTCCTAAAACTATTTCAGAATTAACAGATTTTAATTTAAATGCTTTTCAACCAGGGAGTATAAATCTATCTATATCTTTACCTTTACCTAGTCATCAAATATCTTTGTTTGAAGAAACAAATATACAAAAGGCGTTGGAAATATATTTTAATGTTCTGAAATGGACATATTACAATGATGAGAGTTATATTGAGAATATAGATAAAGATATAAAAGAAAGATTATTAATTAATGCATTAAGAACTCTTCCTGATGATAAGAAGATTGATAGAATAACTTTTTCAGGTAAAATGGTTCAATCGAATGAAAAAATAGTTGTAAATCATAATACTAAGAAAAAAATTAAAACAAAAATAGAAGAGGATAATGATAAAGAAGAAATAATCTCCATTAAGGGTTGTATACGAGGGCTGGATTTAGATAAACTTACATTTATTTTAAGGGATTCAGATATAAATACTAATGATATTAAGTGTAAGCTAACTGATGAAATAGTTACGGACATGAAGGAATATTTAGATTCTAGAGTGATTGTAAAAGGTGTAAAGAATACTTCAGAAATAATTAAAGTCAAGTATATTGAAATCATAGAATAAAAATTTATTTATTTACGAATACCAAACATCAATAAAATTATTAAATTAGCAAAATTAAAATAAAAATACAAAAGAACCCTAATAAACAGGGTTCTTTTGTATTTTTATATTGGTGCTAAGTATTGGCTTATTTCTATTATATCCAAGGTATGGATATTTTAATCATATAAGAAACGTTTAAAACATTAGGAAAATTAGTATAAATAAAAATCTTTTAAATACTAATATAAAATAATTTGTTAAAAAGTTTGAATAAAATAATTTAATAAGGCTAAAATATAAATGCAATGTAAAACAATTTGACAAGGAATAATTTAATAATGTACGGCATAAATGTGATTATACCGCACATTAGAGCTATAAAATAGTTATGATGATTTTTATAATTATTTTTATGTTCATTATTAATCCCTCCTTAATATTTGTGTTGCATGTAATAATATTATTGGAGAGACTAATCAAAATTATGTATTTTCTATAATAGCAAATAAAGGATTTCCACCCCATTCCTAGAATAATTACATATACTGGAATGGGGTGGTGCATGTGAATCTTAAGAATAGATTTTTGGAAATACGATTAAAAAGAGGATATAGATTTGCTAAAGATTTTGCAGACTTTTTAGAAATTAATAGTCAACAGTATAGCAGATATGAGTCTAATAAAAGCCAGCCTAGTTTAGAAGTAATATATAAGGCAGCTAAAAAATTAAATATGTATATAGAGGATATAGTTTATGAGGAAGAACAGTAAGAACTGTTCTTTTTTTATTTTTAAAAAGATTAATTAATCAAATAAAAAACTTTTTAGTATAAATTATAGATTAAGTAGTCAACTTTTTGTGTATATGTACATATAAATATATTAAAAGAATGAAAAATACACACAAATATGTATACAGAACTTTAACTATAAGTAATGAATATTAATTAAATGTGTGTAAAAGTAATTAAAAAGGAGATGTATATTTTGGCTAAAAGAGTGCAAGTAAGTTTTAAGGAAGATGAAAGAGATCTTAAATTATATGATTATGTAATGGCTGAAAGTGATAAGAGTTGCTTTGTAAAAAAGGCTATAGAATGCTTTCTAAAATGCAAAAGTTTGGGAAGTGAATTTAGACATAATTATGAAGATGAAATTGATATATAGGGAAAAAATAAAGCCCAACCAAAAGGTTAGACTTATCCCATGTTGCTAAAAGTGAACTTCATTTGCTCTCGCTACACTGCGTTACACTTCTAGCTTATGCTATCAATTTTTAAAATGTTACTATTTTATATAAAATCAATTAATGTTTACAAATAATTAATAACTAATATAAGAGTATAAGCACACCATTTGCTATAACATATGCACCAGCAGCAACTAAAAAACCTGTGAACATTAAAAACACTTCCCTTCACTTATATATAATATTTCCAATTATAAATCAATTTATTCAGGAGGATTAGAATGAAAATTGCTTTTATGTATTGCAAACGTAAAAACAATAGTAAAAGAAAAAAATTATTAAAAACAATGGGGAAAATAGCTTTAATTATAAATTCAATTATTGTAACTCAATGTATTTTGCCTAATATAGTTTTAGCTAGTGCAGATGATGCAATAAATTCTGCCAATAACATAGGATTTGAAGTATGGAAAGTTATAAAAACAGGTGCTATGTGGATTATGGCCGGATTTGCAGTCAAAGATATTCTGGAATCTCTAAATGATGGAGATCATAAGGCTATAGGTAAAATATTATTTAAATATGGTTTAGCTTTTGGGGCTATAACATTTTTAATTAAATATTTCTTATGGATAGATGCTATTTCAAAAAGATAGGAGGATATTTATGAACATATTAAACTTATTAACATCAATAGCTCTATATGGTGAGTTGGAAAATACACCAACAACTCCATTAATAGATGGTAATAATCTACCAGGAATGAAATCAGCACAACAATTTTTTAATAAAACAGATTCTATTGGAGAAAATTTAAAAATATTAGTTGATAATATAAGTACTTTTAATGATTATTTTTGGCACCCAAGCCATTTATTAAAACCTATGTGGCAAAAATTAGATCAAAATTCTATGAATATATTTTTATTTATAGCATTAGTTGGCTTTTTATCTTATTCTATGGGATATAAAAAAGGCAGTAAAATAACTATAGGCAGCATGGCTGGATATTTCATGATTAAATGTTTATCTAAAGTAATTTAAGGAGGAAATAGAGTGTTTAAATTAACTTTAGACGATTTTAGGAAAGTTAGAAGTATAAAAATAAACGACTATTTTAAAATAATAAAGCCAACTTATACTTATCTTAAAATTACACCGGATACATCAATTCGTAACTATAACTCAGCGACTATTGCTAAAACAATTCAAACTTTACACAGAACTATTACAAATAGAATACACAAAGAAGCAAAAATGTGGACTTATGAGTGTCCAGCCAAGGTATCTTTTTATATTTACATTGAGAAGAATAATGTTGAATTTTATTTTATAGTCCCAACTAGATATGAACAACTAATGAAAGAAAAGATAAGTGCTGTATGGGGAAGAGCTACAATAGAAACTGTAGAAGATATTCCTCAATTTGATAAAGACTGCTTCAAACATCAACTTGTTTATGCCAAAGAAGATGCTTTAAGTCTAAATTTAGATAAAAAATGTAATGAACCTTTAAACAGTATATTTAATGTCCTTGATATAATGCATGAAGGTGATAAAGTAGGCATTTTTTATAATTTTATTCCAACAGGACAAAGATCCTGGAGAAAAGAACACGATAGAACTATACAAAGGATAAGAGAAAACTATCCAGTTGATAAGGAAAAGTTTAATTTTAGTTATATATTAAAAGTAACAACTAATTTTATTTTAGATATGATAAATGAACTTGCAGATGCTATAACAGAATTTCTAGGAGGAAAGACAAAACAAAAAACTACTTTGACAGAAGTTGCTGTAACTTCACTTATGCTAGACGATAAGAAAAAATTAACAACATCTACAGTTAATAAAAAAGAAGCAACTATATTAAATACACAAATACTTGTTATGAGTGAAGCAAATGATTCGTCTAATAAACGAAATAATGCTATAGCTGTTATGAATAGCTTTAATACCATAAGCAATGATAATGAACTTATATATAAGAAATCTAAAACAGATTTTAACCCAACAGATTTTACATTAAAAAATATTGAAGTTAATAAGATGAGTACAGATGAATGTCAAAATTTTTTAGAGCTACCAGGAAAGGATTTATTACAAAAGTATAGCAGTGTTAAAAAAATAGATGTTTTAGAAACTGAAATACCTTCACAACTGCAAAATGGTACAAAGAGATTAGGCAATCATACTTTCAAAGGTAAGAATCAAATAGCTTATTTTACTACAGATAGAGATTATAAAAATTTAGCATTTGTTTATGTTGGGCCTACTAGAAGTGGTAAAACAACAGCTTTATGTAATTTATCTCATGATAGTTTAAAAGTTGGAGAGTGTGTAGTGGTATTAGATTTTATAGAAAACTGTGGATTAAGTGAAGATATAAAGAAGTATGTTCCAGGTGAAAAAATACTTGAAATAGATTTAAGTAATTTCAAAGACTTAGAAGGGTTAGGATATAATGAATTGGATATTGAAACAGAAGAGCCTTTAGAACAATACAATAATGCTAAGCTTAAAACTAATCAATTGGAGTATCTAATTAATTCTATTAATGATGATAGTGATTTAAAGGCAAGAATGGAAAGATATTTAGATGCAGCGGCTATAGTTGTTTTTATTAATAATGGTCCTATAAAAGATGTTTTTCAAATATTACAAGATCATATATTAAGGTATGAGTATATTCATAAAATCCCAGAAGAGCAAAAAGAAAATGTAGAAGAATATGTTTTAGCATTACAAGAATTGGATGAATGGAGCAAGGGAAATAAAGATAACACACCTGAAGTAATAGGAACTAGAATAAGTTATGTCCAAGGAATACTTAATAGAGTTAATAAGTTAAAGAAAAATACAGTACTAGAACTTATGCTTAAAAAGGATACTAAAGATAATATTAATTTAGCTGATGAAATACAAAAGAATAAAGCTATATTTATAAGAATGCCTGAGAATAGATTTGGGACACCTGAAGAACGTGATATTATAACTACTTATTGGCTTACAAAAATATGGCTAGCATTACAAATGAGAGCTGCTAAGATACCTAATAGATATAATAGAACAACAGTAAATATCATTACAGATGAATTAAACCAATTAAATAGCTCTCAAGTATTTGTAGGTGAAAAGCTTAGTCAATGTGCTAAATTTGGTGGTAAGTTCATAATATCAACAATGTACATTAATGAACTAAAAATAAGAGAAAAGTTAAGAACTGCTAATACAAGTTATATTTTAATAAGTGGATCAGATAAAACAAATTACAATGAATTAAAAGAAGAGTTCCAACAACAAGGTTTTACACTTGAGGATTTATTTAATTTAAAAAGGCATTACTCTTTAAATTTAATTAAATATGAAAATGGGTATTGGGCAGGTATTACAAAATTACCACCACCAATGCTATAATAGGCTAACTTTAAATTTATTTATAGGAGGTATATATGAAGGCAGAGGATATAGAAGTAGAGGTAATAATGGGAGAAAATACTCCCAATATAATAACAGAGGCACTTTTAAAGTTATATGATAGCAATGCAGCAAAAGTGTTAAAGCTAGATGAAGAAGAAAAGCAGTCTTAAACATAATAAAGAACTAAAAAACTCTAAAGGGTTAACCTCTAGAGTTTTTTTATTTATGCTTATCTATTACTTTTATTAGATCTAATAATAATTCCTTATTCTTTTTATCTTTTAGATTTAAATTATATCTTTCTTTTGTTCTACCCAATAAATAATCTAAACTTACATTAAATATATCCGCAATTTTTACTAAGGCATCTATAGTAGGTTCGTTATCTCCCTTTTCATAACTATATACAGCTTGTTTAGTTATATTAAGTAACTTGCCAAGTTGCTCTTGTGTCATTCCCTTTTCTTCTCTTAATTCTTTTAACCTATCTCCGAACAAAATAATCCCTCCAAGTGCTAATCTAAACTTATAAACTAAGTGTAGATTATCCATTTACACCAGAAGGGCAAAATAAAATTATTATTTATTTTTTATAATGTAAAGTAAAGTTGTAATTTACTTTAATGGTAAAAATATAAGAAAATATCCACAGGGTCTAATTCTAGCTCTATAGATATTTTTTTTATTAAGCCTATAGTTATATTTTTATTGTATTTTGCATTACTTTCTAACCTACTAAGATAAGATTGTGTTATATCTAGCTTTTTAGCTAAAGTTTTTTGCGACAAACCTTTTGTTTTTCGTGCTTTTTTCAACATTATATTAATTATATCCCTTGATTTTTAAAGTTTTTCAATTGATTTTATTTTTACATAATTTATTAAGAAATAAAACAATCAAATTTTACCAATGGTAAAAACATGTCGAAATATTCCTGTCAGGAATATTTTTAGGTGATATAATAAAAATGGTAAATGAAACCACATTATATAATGAATTATAAAAGTTAACTTATACTAATAGAACAAATGTTCTTTACATTAATGGTTAAAAATGCTAACATTATAATAAGAAGTTTACAGATAGGGGAGTTGTAATATGGAATTAAACGAAGAAATAAATAAGATAATTGCAGGGCTAGAGTATAAAGAAGCAAAGAAAGTTCTTAATGATATTTTAGAGGAAATCGAAGAAAAAAAGAGTGCCGATTTTTTTTAGCACTCTTTCCCACATCTTTCCCACATTAGTTTTAGAATGATACAGTATAATAAAGTTTTATATAATGTTTAAATAAAGCAAAGCCAATAGTTACAGTAATATATAGGTTTATTCAGTATGCTTCAATCCGAATCCGGAGGTCGCAGGTTCGACTCCTGCTGGGCGCACCATAGGATAACTAAATAGATAATATAAATATTTAAAATCAAGACTTAAAATATTAAGTTCTTGGTTTTTTTATTTTTATTCAAAATCCAATGCTAAATATTGTGAGAGTAATATAAACTAAATAAACAGTACAATTAGTTTGTAAAGTAAACAAAATTAATAATAAGAATTAATTTTTATTATTAAAATATTCATAATATTTGGTAGTATATGAAGGTATTGCAGCTTAAAGAGGTGATGTTAAATCATCTCTTTTTTCTTATTTATAAATAAAAAAGTAATCTATAAGTTTTATTTATAGATTACATGATTCGTATCTTTATTACAAATAACTACATAAGTGGAAATATGTTATCATAAAAATGAATTAAATTTTAGGAGGAATTTTTATGAAAAAAATTTTAGTAGAATTCGTAAACACTTGTCCATGTTGTGATGAGTATTCAGAATTTGTAAAGGAAGTGTGCTCAAAATACTCTGATGAAGTAGAGTGTAAAATTTATTATGCAGGAAAGGATATAGATTATATTAAAAAGTATGGGATGATATTAAAAGGAACCTTAATAGTTAATGAAAAGAAAAAAATAGACAAGCTATCTAAAGAAATAATAGAAAGTGAAATAGAAAAGGCTATTGGTGATAATAAGTAATGATTATCTATTACATAAAAAAAATATTGTTAACCTCAATAAATTTATTAAATGGTGCATCTACGTGGCTTATATTTAGTTTTATATTAGCTGGATTATTACATAATATTTTAGCACCAGATAAGTTTCAAAAAATGTTAGGTAATAAAAAAATTTCATCTCTGATTAAAGCAACTTTATCCGGAATGTTGCTTCCTATATGTAGTTGTGGTGTTATACCTTTAGGATTAAGCCTTTATTATTCTGGTGCCTATTTAGGACCTACATTAGCATTTATAGCATCTACACCTATAATAAATCCTATTGCTGTTTTTTTATCCTATGGTCTTTTAGGACCTAAAATAGCTACTATATACTTAGTAGTAGGTTTTACAGTACCATTAATAATTGGAGTAATAGGGAATAAATTGGGGGGACCTGAACTTAAAGCCCCTGGAGTAGAAGAACAAATTCAAAAAAGAATGGAAGAAATAGAATTAGAAGAAGACCAAACATCAATATTTGAAAAAATAAAAATGGGGATTCTGTGGTCTTTTAGTGATGTGGCTGTAGCTGTATCAAAATATGTAATTCCAGGTATGGTATTGGCTGGAATACTTTTAGTTCTCGTACCACAAGAATTTATACAACAATACTTAGGATCACCAAACGCAGTATCTATTTTAGGAATAGCAGTAATCGGTTGCATTATGTATGTGTGTGCGGTAGGACATATACCTTTTATTGCTGCATTAGTAGCTAGTGGAGCAGCCCCTGGTGTAGCCATAACTTTTTTGATGGCAGGAACTGCATCAAATTTACCGGAACTTATAAGTATTGGAAAGTTAATAGGTAAGAGGACAGTAGTTATATATACTACTACATTAATAGCTTTATCTTTTATTGTAGGGTATTTTACAAATATTATATTACCTAACTTTGAACCTGTTATTAGTTTTGATAGAACTCAAAATACTATAAAGGCTGCTAATAAATTTATTTTTGCAGCACCAGAACCTATGAAGTATGTTTGTTCATTAATTATGTTTGTATTATTTTTAAAAGCTATGCTTCCTAAAGTAAAAAAGATAAGTAAAGCAATATCAGCTTAATAAAGGTGAAGATAAATGAGAAATATTAAAATATTTTTTGTGTTTGCAATAGTATTTTTGTTATTTGGTTGTTCTAGAAATGTTAATGAACTTAAACAAAGCAAAAATATAGGAGTGAAAAGTGATAATGAAAGATTACTTTATTTTCAACACAAATACAAAGATAAAGAAGTTTTAAAATGTGCAGAGAAAGATTTAAATAATGATAATAAATTAGATTTAATTGTTATTTATAAAGAAGATAATGATAAAAATTCTATGGTAGTTGTATTAAGTGATAAAGAAAAATATAAGATTACAAATGAAGTTTCAGCACCCATAGAAAATCAAAAAATAGAATTTAAGGATATAGATAAAAAACCACCAATAGAGTTTGTAGTATCAGGATCTAAAAATGGAAGTTTTGGATATGCAATTTATAGAATAGAAAAAGGTAAAATAATAAATCTATTTGGAGAAGACATGAAAGATTGTTGCTAATTTAAGGAGGACTAAAAATGAAAAAAAGAAAAATAATAAGTTTATTATGTACATTAGTTTTAGGAACAACATTAATTGCTACAGGTTGTTCTAAAGAAAGTAAAGAAACTTCAGCTGAAAAGGATAAGGATTATGCAGTAAACCTAGGCTATTATAATTGTGATCATATGACCTCTGCTTGTGTTGCTAAAGATGCGGGTATATTTGATAAAATGGGACTAAAAGTTAATGTATCAGGAAATGGAAAAGTTCCTCAGGCCATGGCAGCAGGAAAAATGGATGTAGGATATATAGGATATGCAGGATTAATAAGAGGATTAGCAAAGGGATCACCTATAACTGTTGCAGCTAATAATCATTTGGGTGGATCAATGTATTTAGTTGTTTCTAATAAAATAAAGGATCCTAAAGATTTAAAAGGTAAAAAATTAGGAATAGGAACAAAGCCTGAAGAAAGTGAAACCTGGTTAATGTGCGCTAAGAAGTTAGGAATTCCTACGGAAGGCAAAAATTATGATTGTGTTGAATTTGGATCAGACAAAGATGCATATTTAGCATTAAAAGCAGGTAAAATAGATGGATTTACTTGTTGCGATCCATGGGGATCAATGGCGGAATATGAAAAGACAGGTCATATTATTGCAACAGCAGATAAAATTGTTGGAGAAGATAAATGGGGTGAATGTTGTGTTTACTCTATGAATACAAAATTTGAAAAAGAACATCCAGAGCTAGCTAAAAAAATGATACAAGCTCATGTAGAAGCTATGAAATATTGTTATGAACATCCAATAAAAGCAGCAAAAATATTTGCTAAAAATTATCAAGTCCCAGAAGAAGTAGCTATTATGACAATTTACAAAAAAACTGTAGGTGAGGGAAGAACTATAACTTGGAAAATGAATGATGATTATTTTAAAACAGAAATAGATACTTTAATGAAATATAAATTAATAGAAGAAGAACCTGATTATGATAAATTAATATCTAAAAAAATATATGAAGAAGCTAAAGTAGATGATTTTGATAAATTTATAAAAGAAAATGTAGATTCAGTTTTCCCAGTAGGAATGAAATATGAAGAGTGGAAAGTTAAAGCTATGGAAATAGATAAATAGGAGTTCAGGTAGAAAAGGGAGTAATATATGTTAACCTTAGAGAAAAATAACTTATTAGATAAAGAAATAGATTTAAATGTTATTAAGCATTATGAAAAGGAAAGATTGATTATAAACAGTATAGATTCAAAATTATCTTATTTAGAAAAAAAAGTAAGAATATATATAATGGACTATATTATAGAAGAAAAAAGACCTTATAATTTAAAAAATCTAGACTATAACTTTATTCGTAATATTGGAGTAACAAAGGATGAATTTATAAATATAGTATTATCGTTAAAAAATAAAAAAGTGTTAGTTATGGATGAAAAAGAAAATATAAATTTTATTTATCCAGTTAGTGCCTTTGATACTAATTATAAAGTTAAATTAGAAGATGGTAGAGAAATAAATGCTATGTGTGCAGTTGATTCTATAGGAACAGCTTTTACATTTAAACAGAATATAAAGATAGAATCTAGTTGCATTATGTGTAATGATTCTATAGAAGTTATTATTGAAAATGGTGAAATTAAAAAATGTATACCTGAAAATTTAAGAGTACTACATGTAGATTTAAATAAAAATAATAGTTGGGCCTCTAGTTGTTGAAATATAATGTACTTCTTCTGTAGTGAAGAACATTATAGAAACTGGGTTAAAGAATCAAATATTGATGAAGACAATATATTTTGTTTAGATATCAAAGAAGCTGTATGTGTAGCGAAAATGTTATTTAGTGTTACTGATTTAAAATAGGGATGTATATGAAATATTTAAAAAAAATTATTATAACTTTAACTATATTAATAATATTTATTTTAGTACTAAATAAATTACCAGATGAATCTTTAAATTCCAAAATAAAAATTGGAGTTTCAGATGATTCATCTGGACTTGTTATAAATTATATGATTAATAATAATAGATTAAAAAATGCAGATTTAGATGAAAATTTTGAACCATATTTTATAAAGGACTGCTGAGGTAATACTTCTCAATGGGCTTTAAGCTCAGATGTTTTAGATATAGCAATAATGTGTCCAGAAGCAGCTAAAAATTTAATTGAAAATGATGATAGATTTGAAATAATATGTCCTTTAGTTAGTAATTCGGACATATTTGTTTTAAAGGATGAAAATAAAATTAAAAAAATAGCCATGACACAAAATAGATTTTATCAAGAAAAAATTATTAAAGATGAATGTGGAGAAAAAGTACAAATATATCCGATGATATATTCATCTTTGCCTTATGCATTGGAAAAAGGTAGGGTTGATGGGATTATAATAGATTCAATAAAAGCATTAAAGTTAAATGGACAAAAAAAAGCTTTAAGTATAAATAAAAATTATACAAGCTATGTATTAGTTATTAAGAAAAAATTTAAAAAGGATAAAAAATTTAAAGAGTTTATAACTAATTATAATAAGTCCGTTATGGAATTAAAAAGAAAAGATAGAATTAAAAACTCTATAGAAGATTATAAAAAAATTAACTTATCTAATGAGGAGGTGGAACAATGGCTGAAATTGAAAGTAAAGTTCTTTCTAATACCTCAACAGGAATATTAAAAGAAACCAGTAAAAATAAGATTAAAGAATTAATGTACAAATTAATTATGATGGTTATTTTAATAATAGTTTGGTATTTGTTAGCAGAACATTATGGTAATGAATTAATATTACCAACACCTAAAAGAACAGGAAAAGCTTTTATAAAGTGTTTGACTAGTAGTGAAATTATGACCAATTTACTTATTACATTAAATAGGGTTTTAAAAGGTTTTATGTATGCCATGATAATAGGCGTTCCATTAGGTCTTTTTATGGGAGCTTTTAAAATGGCTAATAATCTTATAGGAGGATTTATAGATTCCATAAGGCAAGTTCCTATAATGGCATGGGTTCCTCTTACGATTGTATGGTTCGGAATAGGGGACGGACCTACCATATTTTTAATTACGTTTTCAGGAATATTCCCAGTAATATTAAATACTATAGCTGGAGTAAAAAATATTTCTAAAGATTATTATAATGCAGCTAGAAGTATGGGAGCAGGCCCTTGGAGCATATTTAGTAATATAATATTACCAGCTTCTATACCTGATATATTAACAGGAGCTAGAATAGCTATAAGTGGAGGATGGATGTCCGTAATCTGAGCGGAGTTTATAGCAACGAGTGCCGGTCTCGGTTTCTCTATGGTAGAAGCTCAAACAAAAATGCAAACAGATATGTTAGTTGCATTAATGATATTAGCAGCTTTAATTGGATTCTTTATAGACAGGGGACTACTTCAATTAAATAAGTTACTTACTAAGTGGAGGTATGTTCAATAATGAGGTTAGAAATAAAGGATGTTAGTAAATCTTACATAAATAATAAGAAAAAAAATAAAGTTTTAGATAATGTAAGTTTTAATATAGAAGAAGGAGAATTTGTAACATTGCTAGGTCCATCCGGTTGTGGAAAAACAACGCTTTTAACAATGATTGCAGGTTTTCATAATTCAGATTCTGGTGAAATAATTTTAAATGATAAGAGGGTAATGAAACCTGGTCCAGACAGAGGCTTTGTTTTTCAAAATTATGCATTATTCCCATGGATGACTGTAAAAGATAATATAATGTACCCTATGAAACAACAAAAAATTCCTAAAAAGGAATCTATAGATAGGTTAAATTATTTATTAGAGATGTCTAAGCTAAAAGGAAAAGAAAATTTATACCCTAATCAATTATCAGGTGGTATGAAACAAAGAACTGCAGTAGTAAGAGCACTAGCCAGTAAACCAGAGGTATTACTTATGGATGAGCCTTTGGGTGCTATAGATTTTCAAATGAGGCAAATGATGCAAGAAGAGTTAGAAAGTTTATGGTTAAAGGATAAAACTACAGTTATAATGGTAACTCATGATGTTGACGAAGCAGTATACCTAAGTGATAGGGTAATTGTTTTTGCAGCTAAGGGAGGAAAAATTATAAAAGATATGAAAATTAGTTTACCAAGACCAAGAAATAGGGATAACCATAAATATCTAGAATTAAAAAAGGAATTAACTAATATATTAAAGGATTCATTAAGCCAAAATTTATAAACAGAGTTCTTGGCTTCAGAGGGAGTTTTTACTCCCACTTTGAAGAAGATGGGAGTATTAGAGCGGGTAGTCATTGGATAAATATATTAAATTAAAAATAATTAGGAGGATTTTAAGATGAAAGTAGCTTATGTATTAGAGTCACCACATGCTCAAAATATTTTAACCAATATGGTTATTCCACAAATGGAAAAGGAAATGCATGGTGCAGATGTAGTTGGAATGTTTTTTATAATGGATAATACATATTTTTTAATAGAGGGTACAGAAACAGCAGAAAGATTAAAAAAATTAAGTGAAAAAACTGGGCTTGTTTTATTAGCTTGTGATAAATGTGCTAAAGAAAGAAAAATTGAGGACAAGTTAATTAAAGAAGCGGCAATAGGTTGTTTCCCAGTATGTTATGCAGCATTAGATTCTGCAGGAGTAGACCATATAATAACAATATAATAAAAGAAAAGAAAGGGTGTCTCAAAATGAAATAGATTTAATTTTAAAATCGCAAATATAAGATTAAATCTATTTTGAGGCATTCCATTTTTATCTAGAGGGGGATATTATATGAATAAATTACCAGATTTTATTAAGGACTTTAGTGAAGCTAAAAGAAATTCATTTGTAAAAATGAAGGAAATTAAAGATGAAGGTGGAAAAATAGTGGGAGTTTATTGTGGATTTGCTCCCTGGGAAGTTATAGCTGCATCAGGAGCAGTGGGGGCTTGGCTTTGTGGAATGGATGAGGAACCTATAGATGATGCAGAAAAACATTTGCCAAGAAATTTATGCCCACTAATAAAATCAAGTTATGGTTTTGCATTAACAGAAAAATGCCCATTTTATTATTTTTCAGATATGCTTTTAGGAGAAACTACTTGTGATGGAAAAAAGAAAATGTATGAAGCATTAAGTAAAATGAAACCTATGCATGTTATGAATATACCCCAAACCCCTTATGGAAAGGATTCCTATAGTTATTACAAGAAAGCAATTATAAAGCTTAAAGAGGAATTAGAAAAGAATTTGAATGTAGAAATTACGGAAGAAAAGTTAAAAGAAAAAATTAAATTAAGAAATAGGGAAAGAACGGCTTTAAGAGATTATTATAGCTTATCTAAACTTTGTCCACCACCTATGACAGGTTATAATTTGAGAAGGGTAATACAGGGGACTTTATATTTATCAGATAAGGAAAAGGAAATAGAGGATATAAATAATATAATAAGAGAAACAATGAAAAAATATAATGAAGGTGAAAGGCCTGTTTCTAAAGAGGCTAAAAGAATACTTGTAACAGGTTGTCCTCTAGGAGATTCTACTGAAAAAGTAATTGAGGCTATAGAAGATAATGGAGGAGTAGTAGTTTGTTATGAAAATTGTAGTGATGCAAAAGATGAAAGTTTATTAGTAGATGAAGAAAAAAATCCAATGGATGCATTAACAGAAAGATATTTAAGAACAGCCTGTGCTTGTATGAGTCCTAATGATAATAGGATAGAATATTTAGATTATTTAATAGATGAATATAGGGTGGAGGGTGTAGTAGAAGTTATATTACAAGCATGTCATACCTATAATATAGAATCTCATAGAATAAAAACTTTTGTTACAAATAATAAAAAAGTAGCTTATTTAAAAATAGAAACAGATTATTCTAAAAGGGATTTAGGCCAACTAAAAACTAGAGTAGAGGCTTTTATAGAAATGCTATAATATGAAAATTAAATTTGTATAAAAAAATATAATAAGTATAACTGTAATCATTACATATTCAAATAACTTGCTATATATTAACTATGGTAAAATTGATATGAAGTAATTGATTTGGAGGGATTTTATTAATGGGAGATTATAGAAAATTATGGACGGATTTAGGAGTAAACCTAGAAAAGCATGATCAATTATGTGCTGTTTTACCAGAATTATATGGCTCTACATATTTGACACAAGAAAATAGACCAGAGGGAATGAATTATTTTAATTTTGTTGTGTCAGAAGTTCATGGACTTAGAATTCAAGAATTAGACGAACATAGAAAAAAAGGTGGAAAAGTAGTAGGAACTTTTTGTGTATTTGTTCCTGAAGAAATTATTGTAGCAGCAAAAGCATTAAGTGTTGGTTTATGTGCAGGTTCTCAGTTTTGGATTGAAGATGGAGAAAAGGTTTTACCAAGAAATATGTGCCCTCTTATAAAGGCTTTTATGGGTGCTAAAATAGGTGGTACATGCCCTTATTTCCAATCCTGTGATATGGTTATAGGAGAAACTACCTGTGATGGAAAGAAAAAAGCATGGGAAATATTAGATGAATATGTACCAGTACATGTAATGGATCTTCCTCAAATGAAAAGAGATAAAGACTTCAAAAAATGGGGAGAAGAAATTAATGACCTTATTAAAAAAGTGGAAGAAATTACAGGCAATAAAATAACAGTAGAAGCACTAAAAGAAGGTATAAGAGTAACTAATGCTAAAAGAAAAGCCTTAAAAAGATTATATGATTTAAGAAAATATAAACCATCACCAATAAGTGGATTAGACTGTTTATTAATAACTCAAATAGCTTTCTACGATGATCCAAAGAGATTTACAGAAAAAGTTCATGAATTATGTGATGAATTAGAAGAAAGAATTAAAAACTCTCAAGAAAGCAATAAAAAGAGAATATTAATAACAGGAACTCCAATGGCACTACCAAACTGGAAGCTTCATTCAATAATAGAAAGTTTAGATGCTGAAGTTGTAGTAGAAGAAACTTGTACAGGAACTAGATACTTTGAAGGGGAAGTTTCAGAAGAGGGCGAAACTTTAGAAGAATTAATTAAAAATTTGGCAGATAGATATTTGAATATAAATTGTGCCTGTTTTACGCCAAACACAGGAAGAATAGATGATATAATAAAATATACAAAAGAATATGGAGCAGATGGAGTTATAGATACTAATTTATCTTTCTGCCATACTTATGCAGTTGAACATAGGGATGTAGAAGCAAATTTAAAAGAGAAGAATATTCCAATAATGCATATAGAAACAGATTATTCAACAGAAGATTCAGGACAGATAAAGACAAGAGTAGAAGCATTTCTTGAAATGATATAAGATAAAAAGAGATTAAAAATATAATTAATTAAAAAGTTTGAAATTACATCTACAAATTTTATCCAGGAGATGCACCGTTTGGGTTCTCTCCTGGTTTCTCATGTTTTATAATAAATATATAATGTATAATGTATAGCTAATAAGTATTCAATTTTAGTTACATATTTATTAAATATGGGCTATAGTAAAACTAGGTTATTTTTTTAATACATATAATTAAATATTGTGAAAGGAAGTGTATAAAATGGAGCAAACAAATTACTATATTCTTTTTCCTTCACATACAGAAGGTATGAAAATGGATAGTTTACTTAGCAAAAATAAAATAAAACATACTATTGTTCCTACACCAAGAGAACTATCTAAATCCTGTGGTATATGTATAATGTATAATAAGAATGATGAAAATTTTATAAAAAAATTAATAGAAAATAATGGAGTGAAGACTTCGGGATTACATTCATTAACTAAAACTATAAAAAATTTTTATGCTTAATTAATAGAAAAGGTGGGGTTAAATGTTTTATATAGGTATAGACATAGGATCTACTGCATCTAAGGTTTGTGTATTTGAAAATGATAATATAAAGGATGTATTTGTATTGCCAACAGGTTGGAGCAGTGTTAAAACTGCAGAGGAAATTAAAAATAAATTAAAAGAAATAGGAGCAGATAAAAAAAATTCTAAAATAGTTGCTACAGGTTATGGTCGAGTTTCTGTTCCTTATGCGGATAAAACTATAACAGAAATAACTTGTCATGGCAAGGGAGCTTACTATCTATTTAAGAAGGATTGCACAGTTATAGATATAGGAGGCCAAGATACAAAAGTTATAACAGTGGAAGATGGTAATGTTACTAATTTTACTATGAATGATAAATGTGCTGCAGGAACAGGTAGATTTTTAGAACTAATGGCAAATACATTGGGTTTTGATATAGAAGAAATGTGTGAAAGAGCAAAAAATGGAGAAAATGTAACTATAAGCTCTATGTGTACAGTATTTGCAGAGTCAGAAGTTATAAGTTTAATAGGTAGTGGTAAGAAAAGAGAAGATATAGCCTATGGAGTATTAGATTCTATAACCGGAAAAGTAAAATCTTTATGCCAAAAACATTCAGATAATGGACAATATTTTTTAACTGGAGGATTAAGTGAAAATAATTACATATTAGAGAGACTATCAGAAAAATTAGGCTCAGAAGTAAAAGCCCATGAACTTGGAAGATATGCTGGAGCTATAGGAGCAGCTTTAATGTCACAAAGATTAAAATAATAGTTGACTTAGTTTAATTTCTGTGCTAACATTACCAATAAAGATTAATAAAATTTTTATAAGACCTTTAAAATTAGTCCTGTGAGACTAAAAAGGAAGAGAAAAGCATATTTTATAAAAAGAGTATAATTATAAATATTATATGAAAGTATAATATTTTAAACTAGAGTATAATTGTGCCTTCCTTTAAAAAAGGAAGGCATTTTTTATACCTTTAAATTTAATCCAGAGAGATTAAAAAGGAGGAATTGTATATGTTAAAAGGAAGAAATTTATTAGACCCAATGGATTTTTCATTAGAGGAACTAGAAGAGGTATTTAAATTAGCAGATGAAATAATTGAGGACCCAGAAAAATTTTTACATGTATGTGATGGAAAAATATTAGCTACATTATTTTATGAGCCAAGTACAAGAACAAGATTTAGTTTTGAAGCTGCTATGCTTAGATTAGGTGGACAGGTAATAGGATTTTCAGAGCCTAATTCAAGTTCAGTAGCAAAAGGAGAAAGTGTTGCAGATACTATAAGAACTGTAGGTTGTTATGCAGATATAGTAGCTATGAGACATCCCAAAGAAGGTGCACCAGCAATAGCTGCAATGTATTCAGAAATACCAGTTATAAATGCTGGAGATGGTAGTCATCAACATCCAACTCAAACATTAACAGATCTATTAACAATAAGATCCTTAAAAGGAGATTTATCTAACTTAACTATAGGTTGCTGTGGAGATCTAAAATTTGGAAGAACAGTACACTCATTAGTAAAGGCCCTATCAAGGTATAAAAACAACAAATTTATTTTTATGTCCCCAGAAGAATTAAAGATTCCTGATTATATAAGAAAAGAAATATTAGAAAAAAATAATATAGAATATAAAGAAGTTTCAAAAATGGAAGATGCTATGGCAGAACTAGATATACTTTATATGACAAGAGTTCAAAGAGAAAGATTCTTTAATGAAGATGATTATGTAAGATTAAAGGATAGTTATATATTAGATGGTGAAAAGATGAAATATGCCAAAAAAGATATGATGGTTCTTCATCCACTACCAAGAGTTAATGAAATAGCTTATGAAATAGATCAAGACCCAAGAGGATGTTATTTTAAACAGGCTAAATATGGAATGTATGTAAGAATGGCTTTAATAGCAAAATTATTGGGGGTAAGATAATATGTTAACAATAAATAGTATAAAAAATGGTATAGTAATAGATCATATACAAGCGGGATATGGTATAAAAATATTTAAATACTTAGGATTAGAAGAGGCAGACTATAGAGTAGCTCTTATAATGAATGCGGAAAGTTCAAAACTTGGTAAAAAAGATATAATAAAAATAGAAAATATTATGGAGATAGATTATAAAGTATTAGGATTTATAGATCCTAAAATAACAATAGATGTTATTGAAAATGAAAAAATAAAGGAAAAAATAAAGTTAGAACTACCTAAAACAATAGAAAATGTTATAAAATGCAAAAATCCACGTTGCATAACATCTATAGAAAATTATATACCTAATGAATTTTACTTAGTAGATGAAGAAAATGGTGAGTATAGATGTAAATATTGTGACGAAATATATTCAGGAGGAGATATAAATAAAATATAAAATTTATGGAGGAGTGCACAAATGAATGAACTACTAATTAAAAATGTCAATATAATAGATTGGTGTCAAAACTTCCATGGAGATATTTATATAAAAAACGGAATTATAGAGGAACTAGGAAAAGATTTAAATAAAAATTGTGAAATATTTGATGGAAGAGGATTAACTCTTCTTCCATCTTTCATAGATATGCATGCCCACTTTAGAGAACCAGGTTTTACATATAAAGAAGATATATTGACAGGAAGCAGAGCGGCAGTAAAAGGTGGGTATACTATGGTAAACTTAATGGCTAATACTAAACCTATATGTAGTTCTAATAAAGAAGTAGAATATGTTTTAGAAAAAGGGAAAGAAATAGGGTTGGTAGATATCCATCAATGTATGTCCATTACAAAAGATTTTTCTGGTGATGATATAAGTCATATAGATTCTATAGATAAGAAAGTAAAAATAATATCAGAAGATGGAAAAGATGTAATGAACACAAGGGTATTAATAGATGCTATGTTTAAAGCTAAAGAAAAAGATCTTATAGTAATGTGTCACTCAGAGGAACATGATGTAACAAATCTAGATACTAGGCTTTCAGAAAATTTAATGACTTGGAGAAACATAGCCCTTTCAGAATTTACAGGGTGTAAGGTCCATATAGCTCATGTAAGCACTAAAGAATCTATGGAATATATAAGTGATGCTAAAAAGAAAGGTTTAAAAGTAACTTGTGAAGTAGCACCACATCATATAGCACTTACAAATAAAATTTTTTATAGAGTAAATCCACCTTTAAGGGAAGAAGAAGATATAAAAGTATTAATAGAGGCAATAAAAGAAGATATAGTAGATTGCATAGGAACGGATCATGCACCTCATAGTAAAGAAGATAAGCTAAAAGGTAGTCCGGGAATATCAGGAATAGAAACTTCTTTTTCTACATGTTATACAAAATTAGTTCATAATAATCATATTAGTTTAAGCAAACTTTCAAAAATAATGTCTAAGAATCCAGCGGATATTCTAGGTGTAAATAAGGGAGAAATAAAAATAGGAAGAGAAGCAGATTTAGTTTTAGTAGATACAAAAGAAGAATATAAAGTAAAATCTGAAGAGTTTCATTCAAAAGGGAAAAATACTCCTATGGATGGTATGTGCCTTAAAGGAAGAATTAAAGTTACATTTAAAGCAGGATGTATAGTATATAGTGAATTTTAATATAAGAAGAAAGGATGAATAAATTGATTATAGATAAATTGTATGAAAGTGTAGAAAAAAAGGGATGTGTTTGTGTAGGTCTTGATACAGATATAAGTTACATACCAAAAGGATTTTTAAATAAATTTACCAATATAGAAGATGCTATATTTGGATTTAATCAAAGGATAGTTGATTCAACTTTTGATGTGTCAGCTTGTTATAAAGTTCAGATAGCTTATTATGAAGCTATGGGAATTAAAGGAATGATTTTGTACAAGAAAACTTTAGAATATATAAGAAAAAAAGGCGGTATAGTTATAGCAGATATAAAAAGAGGAGACATATCTGCTACAGCTAAAATGTATGCAAAAGCTCATCTTGAGGGAGATTTTGAAAGTGATTTTATAACATTAAATCCGTATATGGGAATGGATACTTTAGAACCCTATAAAGATTATTTCAAAAATAAGGATAAGGGAGCCTTCTTGTTATTAAGAACTTCTAATGAAGGTTCAAAGGATATACAATATTTAGATTTAAAAGACAATAAAAAGGTATACAACAAAGTAGGAGAAAAGATAGAGAATATAGGAAAAGAATTTTTAGGTAATTGTGGATATAGCTCTATAGGAGCAGTGGTTGGATGTACAGCAGAAGAAAATAATATTAGAAAAGAATTAAAACATACATTTTTTTTAATACCTGGCTATGGAGCTCAGGGAGGAAAAGCTGAAGTTGCTAAATCTTATTTAAGTGAAGGTAATGGAGGTATTATAAATTCTTCAAGGGGAATATTGCTTGCATATAAAAAATATGATGAAGAAGGAAAAAACTTTGAAGAATATGCGAGAGCAGAAGTTATAAATATGAAAAAAACTTTACAGATTATATAGATTTACATTAAGTGATTTTAAGTATTAGAAGAACTTATTGAGGAGTGTATTAGCAGTTGATTCCTATTTAAATAAAATAGATGAAGAGCTTGTAGCCATGACATAAATATATTTTTATAGTATTAGATCACGAGAAAGAGTGGTGTGTAAAATAAAGTCTAAAACTTTTAAAGTAAAGGTAATAGAAAATAAAAGTATATCAACAGGTATATTTAAAATGACCTTAGATGGTACTTTTAAAGGAAAGCCAGGACAGTTTTATATGATAAGGGCTTGGCAAGATGAACCTATTTTATGGAGACCTATAAGCATACATGATATAAATGATAATTCCATAGAATTTTTATATAAATTAGAAGGAAAGGGAACTAAAATTTTATCTAAAATAAAGTCAGAAGAAGAAGTTGAGATAATGGGACCCTTAGGAAACGGATTTGATTTAGAGAACATAAAGGGGAAAATAGCTATAGTAACTGGTGGTATAGGAATAGCTCCTATGAATTATTTAATAAAAAGTATAAAAAATATAAATATGGATATTTATGCAGGGTTTAGAGATCAGGTTTATTGCACGGAAAATTTTAATAATTTAGTAGATAATGTAGTTGTAGTTACAGAGGATGGTAGTGCCGGAGAAAAAGGATATGTAACAGATTATTTTCATCCAGAAGATTATGATTTGGTTCTATGTTGTGGACCAGAAATAATGATGGATAAGATTATATTGATGTGTAGGGAGAAGAAAACTCCTTTATATGTATCTATGGAAAAAAGAATGGCCTGTGGTATAGGAGCATGTCTTGTGTGTACTTGTAAAACTAGATTTGGTAATAAAAGAACTTGCAAGGATGGTCCCGTATTTAAAGGAGAGGACATTCTTTTGAAAGGAGATATATAATGCTTCAAGTAAATTTATGTGATAAGACTTTTAAAAATCCTATTATAGCTGCATCAGGAACTTTTGGATTTGGAGAAGAATACGGGGAATTCTATGATGTTTCTAAATTAGGGGGAATTTCAAGTAAAGGATTGACCTTAAATTCTAAAGAAGGAAATAATGGCATAAGAATTTATGAAACTAGTTCCGGTATAATGAATAGTGTAGGGCTTCAAAATCCAGGGGTAGATAAATTTATAAGAGAAGAGTTACCTAAAATGAAAAAAATAGACACAGTAACTATCGCAAATGTAGGTGGAGGATGTATAGAAGATTATATTGAAGTCATAGAAAAATTAAATAAAACAGATGTAGATATGATAGAACTAAATATATCCTGTCCAAATGTAAAGCATGGAGGTATGGCTTTTGGAATAAAGTCAGAAATAGCTTATGAAGTAGTAAAAAAAGTTAAAGAAATATGCCAAAAGCCACTTATAGTAAAGTTATCTCCTAATGCAGAAGATATAGTAGATATGGCTATAAAATGTGAGAAGGCAGGAGCAAATGCAATTTCATTGGTAAATACATTTAAAGCTATGGCTATAGATATAAAAAGAAAAACTCCTGTATTTGAAAATGTAACTGCAGGTTTATCAGGTCCATGTATTAAACCTATAGCATTAAGAATGGTATATGAAGTATGTAAGCAGGTAAAAATACCAGTTATAGGTATAGGAGGAATATGTAATTATAAAGATGTAATAGAGTTTATTATGGCAGGGGCTACTGCAGTACAAATAGGAACAGCTAATTTTATGCATCCATATTCAGCCTTAGATATAATAGAAGAATTAGAAAATTATATGAAAGAAGAAGGCATTCAAACTTTAGAAGAAATAAGGGGAATTATTTAAAATAAATTTTGTGAGTATAAGGAGAAGATATAAATGAGTAATATAAATGTTATAGATATATTAAAAGAATCAAATGCATTATTAGAAGGGCATTTCTTACTATCATCTGGAAGACATAGTAATAGATATTGTCAATGTGCGAAACTACTTCAATATCCACAAAAAGCAGAAAAAGTTATTAGTGTAGTAGCAGAAAAGCTTAAAGATGCAGACTTTAATATAATAGTAGGACCAGCTATGGGTGGTGTAATAGTATCTTATGAATTAGCAAGGCAAACTAATAGACCAGGCATATTTGCAGAAAGAAAAGATGGAATTATGTGTATACGAAGAGGATTTGAAATAAAAAAAGGAGATAAAGTTATAATATCAGAGGATGTAATAACTACAGGAAAATCTTCTTTAGAAGTAGCTAAAGTTATAGAAGAAATGGGTGGAGAAGTAGTAGGTATAGCATGCATAGTTGATAGAAGAGCGGAAGGTATAAAAACAAACTACCCAATATATAGTGCTTGTAAATTAGAAATAGAAACTTATGAAAAAGATAATTGTGAGTTATGTAAAAAAAATATACCTTTTGTAAAACCAGGTAGTAGAGAACAAAAATAAATTTAAAAATAAGGAGTGTCTCAAAATAGATTTAATTTTGAGACATCTTTTTTAGTTTTAACAAATATTAAACAAAAACTTAATTTTACTTTAATAATTATGAAAATGGTTATTAATTTTTGTTGTTTTGAGTTATAATAGTGTTAATTATATATTATAATAATTGATACATTTTATTTATTTTAGTATAGATAGGTATTATATATAGGAGGAATTATTGTGGCAAAACCAAGTATTTTTAGCAAAGATTATGAAAATAGAATGAAAAAGAGAAAAAGAAGGACATTTTTTTCAGTTATAGTTATAATAGTAATTTTTTTAGGAATAATATTCACTAATAATGGTATTGGTAAAAAAATAAAAAATAGTTTAAATCAAATAAAAGAAGAAACTAAGGCTGAAGAAGAACAAAAAAATAAACAACAAGAACAAAAGGAAAATAAAAAAGAAAATGAAAATAAAAATGCAGCCACAGTAAAAAAAGAAAGTGAAGTTCCTAAAGATAATAATATAGAAGTTCAATTAGAAGACAATATAAAAATAAAGTTGATATATATAGAAGATACTAATAAAAATAAGACTATTAAGTCTATAGATTTAAATAAAAATAATTTATTATATGATATAAATCCTTCAAAAAATTCAATAGTTATAACAAATCCTAAAACTCAAAATATTTATTTAGTAAATTTAAATGGTGAAAAGCAAGATATAACAAATAAGCAGTATACATCAACATCTGGAACAACTTTTCAAAAGGATGCTATATTAGCGTCAAAACAAGATTATTTATGGGGAGTTTTACCTAAATTCATAGATAATGATAATATAGCCTATGTTTCTCAACTGCCATGGTTTAATAAAACCACTAAATATGTATGGATGTATAATATAAAAAATAAAACTCATTTGTATAATCAAAATATATCAGGAGAAGACATTAAGTTTGATAAATTAACAGAAAAAGGTCTTACAGTAATTGCAGATGGCAAAACTTTATTTTTAAAAGCAGATGGAAGTATAGCTCAGTAAATTAAAAATATTAAATAACTAAAAGTTAATAAGTAGCAATTAAAATATAAAATTTTTAAGAGTGTATGAAATATATACACTCTTGCTTTATTTAAGGAGGTAAATATGGAAATAGGAATGTCTTCTGCTTGTTTGTATCCTAAAGTACCAATAGAAGAAAGCATATCAGTTATGAAAAGTTTAGGATTTAACATTGGGGAAATTTTTTTAAATACTTATAGTGAATATGATGAAAATTTTATAAAAATTTTGCAAGAACAAAAGGAAAAAAATAATTTTTTAATAAATTCAATTCATGCATTTTCAAGTGCTTTTGAGCCATATTTATTTGACCCATATAAAAGAAGGCAAAGAGATATGCTAAAAATATTTAAAAAAGTATGTAGGGCAGGGAGCTTATTAGAAGCAAATTATTATACATTTCATGGTATGAGAAGAAGTAATTTATTAGATTTAAATATGGATCATATTATAGATGTTTATAATGAATTAAATTATATTGCTAATGAAGAGGGAATAAAATTAGCTCAAGAAAATGTAGCTTGGTGTATGTCTTCAAATATAGATTTTTTAAATATATTAAATGAAAAGTGCAGCAGCAAGTTACATTACACATTGGATATTAAACAAGCTTTTAAAATAGGTAAAGATCCTATGGAATACATAAATGTAATGGGAAACAAAATAGTTAATGTTCATATAAATGATAGAGATGAAAATAATATTTGTCTTCTACCTGGAAAAGGGAATATAAATTTAAAAAAAATATGTTGTAAATTAAAGGAAATGGGGTATAATAATGTTTATACTATAGAAGTTTATAATGATAATTATTCCTCATATTCAGAAATAATAGATTCAAAAGATTTTCTTCAAAATATTTTATTATGATGAAAAATATTGTAAACAATATGGAATATGATATATAATAGTTAATAAAGTGTAATTTAGGTAACTATAAGCTATTTTATTTTATGTTAGTGTAATCTATGTTAATAGTTCTAAATATATGATATAATGATATAGTTAAAATGAGCATATAACAAGGAATTGGGAGGAAGAAGTATAATGAACGTTAAAGTGGAAAATATAGAAAAGAATGTTGTAAAATTAGAAATAACAGTTGATAGTGAAAAATTCAATGAAGCTGTTAAAAAATCATTTAAAAAGAATGCTAAAAGATTTAATGTGCCAGGATTTAGAAAAGGTAAAGCACCTTTAAATATAATAAAAAAATACTATGGGGAAGGTGTTTTATTTGAAGATGCTATAAATTTCTGTTGTGAAGATACATATCCTAAAGCTATAGAAGAAAACAACATAAAACCAGTGGATTATCCTCAAATAGATGTAGTTCAAATAGGAGAAGGAAAAGATTTCATATATACAGCAGAAATTACAACTGTTCCTGAAGTTAAACTAGGAGAATATAAGGGTGTAGAAGTTAAAAAAGTTTCATATGAAGTAGAAGATGAAGCTGTAGAAAATGAATTAAAATCTATGCAAGAAAAAAATGCAAGAGTATCCCTAAAAGAAGAAGGAGAAATTGAAAAAGGAAACATAGCAATAATTGATTTTAAAGGATATGTAGATGGAGAAGCTTTTGAAGGTGGAGAAGCTAAGGACTATGAATTAGAAATAGGTTCAGGCACTTTCATAGGAGATTTTGAAGATCAATTAGTAGGTCTTAAAAAAGATGAATCAAAAAAAGTAAATGTAAGTTTCCCAGAAGAATATGGTAGAGAAGATTTAAACGGGAAACCAGCTACTTTTGAAGTAACAATTAAAGATATAAAGGTTAAAGAACTTCCAGCATTAGATGATGAATTTGCAAAAGAAGTTTCAGAATTTGATACATTAGAGGAATTAAAATCAGATATAAAGGATAGAATGAAAAAAGAGCTATCTGATAAAGCTAAAGCAGAATATGAAGAAGCAGTAGTTGAAGCAGTTGCGGCAAATGCTGAAATAGAAATACCAAAAGTTATGATTGAAAAAGAAATAGATAATATGGTAAGAGATTTAGAAATGAGATTAAAATATCAAGGTCTAGACCTTAAATCATATTATGAATTTACAAATAGCTCAGAAGAAAAAGTAAAAGAATATATGAAAGAAACAGCTGAAAAAAGAGTTAAAACAGATTTAATAATGCAAGAAATTGCTAAAGTAGAAGATATAAAAGCTACAGAAGAAGAATTAAAAGAAAAAGCTATGGAAGTAGCTAAACAATATGGTCAAAAGGATGTAGAAAAAACTGCTGAATTAATAGTAAACGCTCAAAAAGCATACTTAGAAATTGATATAGTTAATGGAAAAGTTTTAGATTTATTGGTAGAAAATAGCAAAGAAATAGCTTAGTTCATTTATAATGATAGATAATAATATAGTTGCCAGGATATATTTTCTGGCAACTAAGTTTTAATAATTATAAATATCACATAGGTATCATTAGTATCTTATTTTTATAAAGGAGGAGATATATATGAGTTTAGTACCTGTAGTTGTAGAACAAACTAATAGAGGGGAAAGATCTTACGATATTTATTCTAGGTTGTTGAAGGACAGAATAATAATGCTAAGTGAAGAGGTTAACGACACAACCGCTAGTTTAATAGTGGCACAGCTATTATTTTTAGAAGCAGAGGATCCAGATAAAGATATATATCTATATATTAATAGTCCGGGAGGCTCTATAACTTCTGGAATGGCAATATATGATACAATGCAATATATAAAACCAGATGTTTCTACTATATGTGTAGGAATGGCAGCATCTATGGGCGCATTTTTACTTGCAGCTGGTGCAAAGGGAAAAAGATATGCATTGCCTAATAGTGAAGTTATGATACATCAACCACTAGGTGGATTTAGAGGTCAAGCAACAGATATAGGAATACATGCTGAAAGAATTCTAAAAATGAAGAAAAAATTAAATACTATACTAAGTGATAGAACAGGAAAACCATTAGAACAAGTAGAGCTTGACACAGAAAGAGATCATTTCTTAAGTGCAGAAGAAGCTAAAGAATATGGTTTAATTGATGAAGTTATTGATAAAAAGAAATAACCTTTAGTGAGGTGTAGGAATGTCTAAATTAGATGAAAAAAAACAGTTGAAATGTTCATTCTGTGGCAAAACACAGGATCAAGTAAGACGACTGATAGCAGGCCCAGGGGTATATATATGCGATGAATGCATAGAACTTTGTTCTGAAATAATAAGTGATGAGTTTGAAGATGATATACAAGTGGATTTAACATCATTACCAAAACCTACAGAGATAAAGACTTATCTTGATCAATATGTTATAGGTCAAGAAGATGCTAAAAAATCATTATCTGTGGCTGTGTATAATCATTACAAAAGAATAAATTCAAATACAAATAATGATGATGTAGAACTTCAAAAGAGTAATATTCTTCTTTTAGGACCTACAGGTTCAGGAAAAACATTATTAGCACAAACATTAGCTAAGTTTTTAAATGTACCTTTTGCTATAGCAGATGCTACAACACTTACAGAAGCTGGTTATGTAGGAGAAGATGTAGAAAATATTCTTTTAAAACTTATCCAAAATGCTGATTATGATATAGAAAGAGCAGAAAAAGGAATAGTGTATATAGACGAAATAGATAAAATAGCAAGAAAATCAGAAAATCCTTCTATTACTAGAGATGTATCAGGTGAAGGAGTACAACAAGCATTATTAAAAATTCTTGAGGGTACTGTAGCAGCTGTTCCGCCACAGGGTGGAAGAAAGCATCCACATCAAGAGTTTATACAAATAAATACTACAAATATATTATTTATTTGTGGTGGAGCTTTTGATGGTGTAGATAAGATAATAGAAAGAAGAACAAGAACTAGTTCTTTAGGATTTGGAGCTGAAATTCAATCTAAGAAAGAAAAAGATTTAGGTAAGCTTTTAAAAGATATTATGCCAGGAGACTTATTAAAATTTGGTTTAATACCTGAATTTATTGGAAGATTGCCTATAGTGGTTACTTTAGATAAATTAGATAGAGAAGCTCTAATAAAAATATTAACTGAACCTAAAAATGCTCTTGTAAAACAATATAAGAAATTGTTTGAACTAGATGATGTAGAATTAGAATTTAACCAAGAGGCATTAAAGGGAATTGCTGATGAAGCAATAAATAGAAATACTGGAGCTAGAGGGCTTAGAGCTATAATAGAAGACATGATGAGAGAAATTATGTTTGATATACCATCTCAAGAAAATATAAGTAAGGTAATAGTAAATGAAGATTGTATAAAAACTAGAAAACCAGAGCTTATAGAGGCTGAAGGTGGTAAAAGATTACCTATCAAACCTAAAAAAGGTAAGAAGAGAAAAGATTCTGAAACAGCATAAAAATAACACCAAGATTTTATCTTGGTGTTATTTTTTTATTATTACATGGAACGAATAAGATACTATTTTTGAATATATAAGATGGAAAAAGAACATAATAATAAAAAAAGTATTAAAGGGGTTTTGGATATGACGCAAACATTAATATTAATAGAAATATTTTTTACAGTTATTATGGGATTATATTTTATGAATGCATTAAAGAGTCAAAAATCTAATAAGGTGGTAATTGACAAAGAAAATAAGAAAGAAATAGACACATTAAAAAAGTTGAGAAGCATAAAATTAACAGAACCTTTAACAGAAAAAAGTAGGCCTTCATCTTTTGATGAAATAATAGGTCAAGAAAATGGAATAAAAGCATTAAAAGCTGCTATATGTAGTCCTAATCCACAGCATGTAATAATATATGGACCTCCAGGAACAGGAAAAACAGCAGCGGCTAGATTAATTTTAGAAGATGCAAAGAAAAAAGAATATTCTCCATTTAATCAACAATCTAAATTCATGGAGATAGATGCTACTACAGTGAGATCAGATGAAAGAGGAATAGCAGATCCTTTAATAGGTTCAGTTCATGATCCTATTTATCAAGGAGCAGGAGCATTAGGTCTGGCAGGAGTGCCTCAACCAAAGGCAGGAGCAGTAACTAAGGCTCATGGAGGAATATTATTTATAGACGAAATAGGAGAGCTTCATCCTAGTGAAATGAATAAATTGTTAAAAGTTTTAGAGGACAGAAAAGTTTTTTTAGATAGTGCTTATTATAATTCTTCAGATAATAATATACCAAGTTATATAAAAGATATATTTGAAAACGGTTTGCCAGCGGATTTTAGATTAATAGGGGCTACCACAAGAAGTCCAGAAGAAATAACTCCAGCCTTAAGATCTAGATGTGTAGAAGTATTTTTTAGGGCTTTATTACCAGAAGAAATAAAGAAGATAGCTATGAATGCCATTAAAAAATTAAATTTTACTATAGAAGAAGAGGCTTGTGAATTAATATCTAAATATTGTAATAATGGTAGAGATACTATAAATTTAGTGCAATTATCTGCAGGTTTATCAATAAATAGTAATAGAAATAAGATATTAATACAGGATGTAGAATGGGTTATAGAAAATGGTCAATATTCTCCAAGAATACAAAAGAAGATACCATTAGAACCTAAAGTTGGATATGTAAATGGATTAGCAGTGTATGGAGCTAATATGGGCATGGTTATGGAGATAGAAGCAACCGCTAAGAGAATAAACTTTAGAAAAGGAAATTTATCTATAACTGGGTTAGTTGAAGAGGAAGAAATTAATAGTTCTAATAAAAAAGCAATTAGAAAAAGTACTGCATGGTGTTCTGTCCAAAATGTTATTACTATAATGAAGCAAATATTTGATTTAGAGTGTGATGAATGTGATATACATATAAATTTTCCAGGTGGTATACCTGTAGATGGGCCATCGGCGGGGATAAGTATAGCTACAGCAGTGTATAGTGCTATTACAGGTAAACCTGTAGATAACACCGTAGCTATGACTGGAGAGATATCTATTCATGGGGAAGTAAAACCTGTAGGGGGAGTAAGTTCTAAAGTAGAGGCTGCTATTAAAGCTGGAGCCAAAAAAATTATAATACCTAAGGAAAATTGGCAGGATAAATTTGAAAAATTAGATAAGGTAAAAGTAATACCTGCTTCAAATATAAAAACAGTAATAAAAGAAGCTGTTTGTGTTGGAGAAGAGGATAAATTATTTTTAAATATAGATAAGAGTGTAGAATTTCTATCAGCAGAATCTATGACTAAATAAAATTCATATAGTTAAGTATAATTTTAAAAAAATAATAAATAACCTTATAATAACTATTTGAAAAAAAGTATTTTTATAGGTATAATATATTAGTCTAGCTATATATAAAGCTAAATTTATCAAAGCGAGGGAGATATATGAAAGAAAACTTAGAAGTTCTTCCTTTAATTCCATTGAGAGGAATAATTATATTTCCGTATATGATTTTACATTTTGATGTAGGTAGAGAAAAATCTATTTTAGCTTTAGAAGAAGCTATGGAAAATGAACAAAAAATATTTTTATCTGCTCAAAAAGAGGCTGAAACAGAAGAACCAATTGTAGAAGACATATATGATGTAGGAACTATATGTGAAATAAAACAAATACTAAAATTGCCAGGAGATACAGTTAGAGTTTTAGTGGAAGGAAAAACTAGAGGTAGAATAGTTAATTATTTAGAAGAAGAACCATTTTTAAAAGTGGAGATAGAAGAGATAGAAGATAATCAATATGAAGATGATAAGGAAGTAGATGCTCTTATACGATTAGTAAAAACTAATTTTGATGAGTATATTAAGCTTTCAGGTGATTCATCTTCAGATTTAACTGTAGGAGTAGAAGATTTAGAAGAACCAGGTAAAATAGCAGATGTTATAGGTTCATACATAAATATAAATCAAGAAGAAAAACAAGATCTCATAGGAATTATTGATTCTAAAGAGAGATTAGAAAAAATATTAATCATTATAAATGAAGAGATAGAAATACTAAAAATTGAAAGAAAAATAGGAATTAAAGTAAAGAACAAAATAGATAAAGTACAAAAGGAATATTATTTAAAGGAACAATTAAAGGCTATACAAGAAGAGTTAGGGGAAGAAGAGGAAGATAAAAAAGAAATAAATTTATATAAAGAGAAAATAAATAAAGCAAAACTTCCTAAAGAGGTAAAAGAAAAAGCTATATATGAATTAGATAGGCTAAAAAATTCTGGTAATTTCTCTGCAGAGGGGGGAGTTATTAGGACTTATTTAGACTGGATATTATCATTACCATGGAATAAAGATACTAAAGATAATCTAGATATAAAAAAAGCTAGAGACATATTGGATAAAGAACATTATGGATTAAAGGATGTAAAAGATAGAATAATAGAATATTTAGCAGTAAGAAAAGTTAGTAAAACTCTAAAAGGACCTATATTATGTTTAGTAGGACCACCAGGAGTGGGAAAAACATCTATAGCTAAGTCTATAGCACATTCTTTAAATAGGAATTTTGTAAGAATGTCTTTAGGTGGAGTAAGAGATGAAGCAGAAATAAGAGGCCATAGAAAAACTTATGTAGGAGCAATACCAGGAAGAATAATCTATGGTATGAAGCAAGCAAAATCTAGAAATCCATTATTTTTACTTGATGAAATAGATAAAATGAGTAATGATTTTAGAGGGGATCCAGCAGATGCATTATTAGAGGTATTAGATGCAGAACAAAATGCTACTTTTAGAGATCACTATTTAGAATTAGATTTTGATTTATCTAAAGTGTTGTTTATAACAACTGCAAATACTTTAAGTACAATACCCGGGCCATTGTTAGACAGAATGGAGATTATAGAAGTATCTGGATATACTTCAGAAGAAAAGTTTTATATAGCTAGAAACCATCTTATTCCTAAAAAATTAAAAGAGCATAATATGGAAGATGGGAAAATTACTTTTTCTAACTCCTCTATATATTATATTATAGATAATTATACTCGTGAATCAGGAGTTAGAGGGTTAGAAAGAAAAATATCCTCTATTATAAGAAAGTCTATAACAGAAATGATCGAAAAAAATAAAGATACAACTAACGTTACAGTAAACCATGTTAAGAAATATTTAGGACCAGAGGTATTTTCCTATGAAAAAGCAGATAAAGAGGATAAAGTTGGTGTAGTAACAGGATTAGCTTGGACTGCTTATGGTGGAGATACCCTACCTATAGAAGTTACCGTCATGGAGGGTAATGGCAAATTGCAACTTACAGGAAAATTAGGAGAAGTTATGGTAGAGTCCGCGAAAGCAGGATATAGTTATGTAAGATCAAATGCTAGTGAATATGGAATAGATACTAATTTCTATAAAAATAAGGATATCCATATACATGTACCAGAAGGAGCAGTACCAAAAGATGGTCCTTCAGCGGGAGTAACTATGATAACTGCATTAATTTCTGCTTTAGGTGATAAAAAGGTTAAACATAATGTAGCTATGACAGGAGAAATTACATTGACAGGAAGAGTGCTACCTATTGGTGGATTAAAAGAAAAGTCATTAGCGGCATATAGGGCTGGAATAGATACAATAATAATTCCTAAAGCTAATGAAAAAGATTTGAGAAATATTCCTAAAACTGTAAAAAGTAAAATTGATTTTATTGTAGCTGATAAAATAGAAAAGGTTCTTGATAATGCTTTAATAAAAGAATAATAATGGAGAGATTAAATATGGAAATGGAAATAAAAAAAGCAGAATTTGTAATATCAGCAGTGAAAAAAGCTCAATATCCTGAGGATGGTAGACCAGAGATTGCTTTTGTAGGAAGATCTAATGTAGGTAAGTCTACTCTTATAAATACATTGACTAATAGAAGAAAGCTAGTAAAGGTTAGTTCTACTCCGGGGAAGACCAGATTAATAAATTTTTTCTTAATAAATGAGAATATGTATTTTGTAGATTTACCTGGCTATGGCTATGCTAAAGTTTCAAAAAAAGAAAAAGAAAACTGGGGATATATAATGGAACAGTATCTTGTAGAAAGAGATCAACTAAAAAAAATAGTTTTATTAGTTGATAGTAGGCATAAACCAACCAGTGATGACATAAATATGTATAACTGGATAAAACATTATAATTATGAAGTATTAGTAGTGGGAACTAAACTTGACAAATTAAAAAGAAATGATATAAATAAAAACAAAAAAATTATACGAGATACGTTAAAGATGGACAAAGACGATAAGATTTTGTTAATATCTTCATTAAATAAAGAAGGAAAAGAAGAAGTTCTAGAACAAATATTAGTTTACTAGATTAGATTTAGGGGGAAGATATAATGGAATTAATAAAAAGCATACTTACATTTATAATACTATGGATGCCCCCTATAATATTATTTTTTAGAATAAAGCCAAAGAAAAATAATATATTTATAAGTGTTATTATTTTTATAGTTTATATAATAGGATCTTTATTTACACAAAATCTTTTTCCATTTGTATTAACGCTGATGAATATATTTCAATTAAGAAAACGGCAGGAAATGTCTGAAGAATTACATGAGTTTAGATACAATGATGATTACCATAGGTTTAAATTTAATATATCTAGTTTTTCATTTATAAAGGGTATACAATATGCCCTAATATCCTATTTAGGATATATTCTAATAATGATTATATTTTATATCATTTTTAATTCATTAAAGTTAGATTTAAAAGATCAGGATGTGGTTACCTGGCTTTCTAATATGCCTTTAAATAAATTTTTAATAGTTATACCTGTAACTGTTATATTTGCTCCAGTGGCAG
Organism: Clostridium sp. CTA-6; assembly: GCF_054768115.1. Taxonomy (NCBI): domain Bacteria; kingdom Bacillati; phylum Bacillota; class Clostridia; order Eubacteriales; family Clostridiaceae; genus Clostridium; species Clostridium sp. CTA-6. Next base: position 34,184 of record NZ_BAAAAU010000013.1, on the reverse strand, counting down.
AAGAATTCGTTTTTAGGTGGTATATATTTGAAAAGTTATTAAATAAAAGATTAGGTATAGTATTAGCATCTATTATAAGTAGCATACTTTTTGGGATTGTTCATTTTAATGTAAAAGTATTTCCTGCTCTAGTATTTATAGCTTTATTTAATTGCTATTTAATACATAAAGAAGGGTTTTGGTATGCTGTATTTAATCATTTTGTATTTAATCTTGTTAATACAGCTATGATATTTTTAACTAAGTTATAACATTAAAAATAATATATGTTTATTATAAATTTAATAATATGTTTATTTATTGGATAAAAGCAATAAAATATCTATTTTATGGATATTTTATTGCTTTTATTTTTAAAAATTTTTCAATTATAGTTTTGTGTCAAAAATACATTAGTAGAATACTATATATTAAGAACAAAAGATAATAAAGAAACTAGGTTTAAAAAATAATAAACTAACCTTTGAAGGGGGGATGTAAAGTGGATTTTAATGACATAGCAGGTTTATTAAATGGAGTTACAAATGATAAAGATTGCAAAATTCCAGGCTGTGGACCAGGACTAGGATTTGGTTTTGGCAGTTCGTTTATTTGGATTATAGTGCTTATACTATTGTTCTGTTGCAATGGAAGTGGCTTTGGAGGTTTTGGCAATTTTGGAAACTGTTGTGAATGCGAATGCCGCTGTAGAAGAAGAAGACATAAGAGAAGAGATTGTTGTGATTGCTGTGATGATGATAATTGTTGTTGTGACTGGTCATTTATAATAATCTTAATCTTAATATTATGTTGTTGTTGTAGACAGTCAACATGTACGACAATAAGAGAAGTAAGAGAACCTAGATCATCTGGTAATATAATCAATGTAGATGCTAGGGAAGAAGAATGCTAAGGAAGAAAAATAAAATACAAAAAGCCATAGCCCGGGAAAGGGGGGTTTAGCATGTCAAAAAGATGTAAATGCAAATGCAAATGCAGAAGCAAAAGCAGATGCAGAGAAAGAAGAGGCTCAGGTAATGGGCTAATAATATTAATATTAATATTACTACAATTTGGATGCTGCACAAGAGGTCATGATGACCATCACATAAGCAGAAGAGGGTGCTGTGAAATAGATAATAGTATATTATTTATAATAGTATTATTCTTCTTAAGCTGTTGTGGAGACTTTTCATTGTGCTGCTAATAACTTAAGCAAGGAGGGTTTATTAACCCTCCTTACCATTAATTTAAATGGAGGTATTTAATGTCTAAGCATAAAAAAAAGCATAAACATAAATATGACAATAGAAATGGAAATAACTTAGATATGAATAATATACAAAATATGTTAAATAATATAGATATGAATCAGTTGTCTAATATAATGACATCATTAAATAAAGGAAATAATAATAGTAATGATGATGATTACGATGATGACTATGATGATGAAAAATATGATAATAATAATGTATTTAATAACATGAATAACAATATGAATAATAATATGAATAATATGAACCTTAATCAAATGCAAAATGATTATACATTACAATTTTTAAATATGTTAAGACCTATGGTTAATCCAGATAAGAAAGACCTCGTAGATAAATTAATACAGATATATTATGTCAGTAGATTGATGAAAAAATAAATAGTGCTTTTTATAGAAAGACTTAAAGTTCTTTCTATTTTTTTAGCATAATAATTATAGGAATATAATTATTTAAAAAATTAATCATTATAAATTGTATGTTTATAATAAAATATGTTTATTATATGTAATTAATTTAAAGATATTATTTGGTAAAACTAAAAAATATTATAAATATAACGATATAACTAAAGAATAGAAAAGAGGTGATAATATGTCAAAAATTTCTCATATATTACAATTATTAATTATACTTCAATATAAAGAATTTGTAACAGCTGGGGAACTTTCAGATTTTTTAATGGTGGATAAAAAAACAATATATAGATATATAAATAGTTTAAATTTAGCCAATATACCTATATACGCTAAAAAAGGAAGATATGGAGGTTTTTATATAGATAAAAATTTTTATATGAAAAGTCCTGAGTTAAATGAAAATGAAATAAAAGCATTGTTAATGGCAGGGGAAATTTTAACAGAAGAAAATGGCTTTATTTATGAAAAAGAATATAAAACAGCTTTAGGAAAGATAAAAAATAATTTAAGTAGTAAGGATATAGAATTAGATAATATATATAATTTTAATGATTTTAGGATAAACAGTATAGGAAATAATAAAATTTCACAGGATAAAATATTTAAAATATGTAATTCTATAATGAACAATAAATCTATAAATATAAGTTATTTTAGTATAAATAAGAACGAAATTACTTTTAGAAAAATAGATCCCTATGATATTATGTTTAAATATGGGAAATGGTATATTGTAGGATATTGTCATTTCAATAAATACATAGAAATATTTGATATAAACAGAATTAAAGATATAAAGGATACAAAGGATACTTTTGTTATTTCTAAAAGTTTTTCAATAAATAGTTTTTTAGAAAAATATAAAAGTATATTTATACACAATAAGGTGAAAGTTGAACTAAAGTTTAGTAAAAATAGGGCAGATTTCATAAAAGGGAATAAATGGTATATAAATGAAGAAATAGAGGAACTTGAAAATGGTGAAGTTTTATTTAAAGTATATGTAGAAAATTTACAGGAAATAAAGAGATGGATTTTAGGGTTCGGAAAAGATGTACAGGTTTTAGAGCCTAAAGAATTAAAGTTCCAGCTGATAGAGGAGATATCTGAATTAAATAATATATATAATTAATAAAGTTTTAATAAATTTGAATAATTTTATTTAAATTGGCAATTATATAAATGTAGTTAGGCGAGATAATCTCCCTAATGCATCAAATATATAAAATCTATATATTTGATGCAACAACCCCCCATCCCCCTTGGGACCGTAAAACGGTCCCTTTTTGTTTTTAATTTAAAATAATGGAATAAATCTTAAATCTATAATTATCATCAGGATTATCCACTAACTTTAATAGAACATCTATGTTATAATTTTTTATTAAATTATTGTCTTGTTTTGACATACCTTTAAAATTTAAAGACCATTTTATTTCACTAATTTCTCCATCTCTATTATTTTTTATATCCTTAAAATTGGCATCTTGAAAAGTGTATATGTTATTTTCTTTTACAAGATTGCCTATAACAGATGTGTCTTTGCCACTTATGCTATTTATAAGTATATTTTCAGGTCTATTTTCTTCAGATATAGGAAGACTTTGAATATAATTTATAAATTCTATAATAGTATTGCTTCCCATAAAATCCTCATTAAAGTTATAGTCAAATCTTTGAAGATTGTCTTCCATAAACATAAATGAATCAAAAACTATTTTGCCATTTTTAAGATTGCCAGATATAATTTTGGGAGTTTTATTATTATTATAATCCATTAATCCAATAATATTGTTATTAGATGAATATAGTTTTTTAAATTCATTATTTTGCCATGTAAAAATATATTGTACAGGCATTTTATATTGAGAACATTGTATAAATATTTCAGGAATTTTATCTCTGGAAATATCTTCAAAATTAATACTAATAGGCCAAAATTTATTATGATCTCCTATAAATTTTTTGTTTTCATTGTTTTTTAATGTGTAGTTTTTATTTTGAGATTTTATAGTTATAGAATATTTGTTATCTTTACTAGTAATATTTATACTATCCTCATTTCCATCACCAGTTAAATCTTTTCTTATAGTTTTATTGGATTTTAGTAAGTTAAAAGCAGAAGTATCTTTATACTTAATAGTGGTTAATAAAGTTATTAAGATTAAGCTTAAAAGCAAGAAATAATAAATAGATTTTCTTTTTAGGAAAAATACCCTCATTTTCATATAATTCACCTCTAATTAATTATATGAAGCTATTATATATTTAATTAATTTGTACAAAATAAAAATAGAAGAATATACTTCCGATGGAGGTGAAGTGTTGTTGAAATTTAAAAAAATAATATGTTTCATTCTTATATTAATATTGCCAATAACTTTTGTTTCTTGTAAAAAAGAAAATAAAACCAATAATAAAGAGTTAAATATGTATATAGATATTAAAGATGAAAATTCTTTAAATATATTAAAAATTATTATGGAAGAATATAAAAAATCTAATGAAGATGTAAAAATAAATATAAATAATGCATTAGGTAGTAATGTGGAAGAAGAATTAAAAAAGGAAAAATCTCCTGACTTAATATTTGTATCAAGAAATGAAATGATAAAGCTATCCCAAAAGGGTCTTTTGGATAACATGGAAACAAGTTATGAAAAAAATGATATTACTAAAGATTATTATAATGTTTTTAATAGCTATGGTAGATTTAAAGATAAATATTATGGATTACCTATTATACCTTATACTATAGAAGTTTTATATAACACTGAGGCTTTAGATAAACTAAAAATAGAGGAACCTAAAAATATAAATGATATAAAAAATGTTATGAAAAAGTTAAAAACTTCATCAACTAAAGTACCTGTTATGTTAACAAATGATTTAGATATAAATTCAGTTATGTTTTCAATAATATCAAATAATATAACAAATTCTATGGAATTAGAAAATATTTATAATAAAGAAAAGAAAGAATACCAGAATTTAAAAAATATGCAGGAACCTTTCAATATTATAAATAATATGGTTAAAGATAATACCTTAGATGAGAATTCTTTTGAGGAAGGCAAGGAAGTTACATTAGAAAAATTTAATAATGGAGATATTCCCATTATAGTAAGTACTTCTTATTATAATAATCAAATAAAAAATCCTAATATAAAATCTGTTAAACAATTGTATAATGTAGATAAATTAAATAACACAGAACCTGTAATTATAAATTCTATAATGTGTTTGCCATTAAAAGCTAAAAATTCAGAGGAAGCAAATAATTTTATAGATTTTACTTTTAGTGAAGAAACTCAAAAATATTTATTGAAAAAGGGTTTTGTAACAGGAAATAAGAAAATTAATAAAGAAAAAGAAGGAGAGCTTACTAAACTGAATAAAACTACTGTAGAGAAATTAAGTAATTTAAATGAAAATAGTATATTGATATTATATAATTTACCAAATACTTTTAAGTCTAGCATTTCAGCTTCTATTGATAAGATATTAAACAATGAGTATACAGGAAAAGAGTGGAATAAAATTGTAGAAGATAATTTAAAATAAAATATTACTAATTAAAGTAGCAATATAATAAGCACTTAAATTAGATAAATTTAAGTGCTTATTAATTACTAATTTTCTGAATCTGATTTATTGCTGCAACATTCACATATGCCATAAAAGTAAACACGATTATACAAAACGTTATATTTTGTGAAATTTTTTATTTCATTATTTAAGTTTGAAAAAGATACTTCTTCTATATCATCTACTCTTCCACAGTTAACACATTGTATATGTGGATGTGAATGAGTATTGGCATCGTATCTAAAATTACCTTCACCTACATTTAACTCTTTAACTAAATTTACTTCTACTAAGGTTTTTAAAGCTTTATAAACTGTAGCTAAACTCATAGTAGGATAGTCTGGTTGTAAAGCTTTATATATAGTTTCAGCGGAAGGATGTTCTTTAGTAGATTTAAGATACTTGTAGACAGCTATACGCTGAGGTGTTAATTTTAGATTTTTTTCTCTGAAAATACTTGCGATTGTATCCATATTCACCATCCTTTACTCTAAATATAATTAATTATATAATAAAAAAAATTATTTGTCAAAAATGATTATTGTCAAATAAACATTACAATTAATCAAATTATACATTAAGATGACATAACAACAGTTTATCATAGTTATTAACGTAATATTAACATTTTTATAAAAATATAATTATTTCAATTAATAATTTTCAGATTGGAAATTTAATAGAAAGGATGTATTGTTATGCCTAAAGCTTTAATAGGAACTGCTATTTCAGCTACAGCTATAATAATAGGGTCTATAATAGGTGGAATATGGAGTTCTTGCATTAATAGAAAAACTATTACTAAGAATGAAGAAATACAAAAGCATATATTAGAAGAACATAAAAAAATAGATAAAATATATTATAAAGATAAATTTAAGGAAAGTGGAAGAACTGTAAGGCTAGATATATGTACAGCAATTTTTGAGGGAATAAGAACTATAAAAAAGATTAAACAAAATAAAGAAGAGTATTATCCTGTTTGTATTTCTATAAATAGAAACTATTATAAAGATATAGCTGTATTAACTAAAAAATTTACTTTAAGAGAAATAAGCTATATAAATCAATTATATGGAATAATAGATAAAATAAATTATGATGTAAAAAAAATAGATTATAGTAATAAAAATAGTTGGCTTAATATATTGATGGATTATGAAATATTATTAAAAAAAGTATATGGTAGTAATTATAAAAAAATATTAGAGATAGACATAGAAAAATGTAATTATGATAACTTAATAGATAATAATATAATAAAGGAAGGATATAGAGAAGTTCTTATAAAACTGAATGATATTATAGAATAACTATATACATTATAAATGAAGTGTTACTAATATATGAATAAACAGTAAATGTTTGGGAATTTATATTGAAGTAATTTAAATGTAAATTATACTTATATATAACGATTATAATCTAATAAAAATATAATTACTATGATTTTTGCAATGGGATAGGAGGAGTTTTATATGAGTAATACTTCAATGACTGCTATAATAAGAGAAAAAAGTGGTAAAAAATGCAGAAAAGAAGGATTTGCACCAGGAATAATTTATGGAGCAGAAATGAAAGAAGCTATAAAGGTTAAATTTGAAGTTCCTAGCCTTTTAAGATATTTAAATAAAGCTGGTATCAATTCAAGATTATGGCTTAATATTGGAGATAAAAAAGAGTATGTATTAATTAAGGAAATACAAAAGGAACCAACAACAGGTGAAATACTTAATATAGATATGCAAGCTGTTTCACATGATGAAGTTATAAAAAATAGTATACCAGTAAAATTTGAAGGAAAAGAACAACTAGAACATAAAGGATTTTTACTAGAGGAATTTACTCCATATATAGAGGTAGCTGGGAAAGTAGGGATACTTCCAGAAATAATAGTAGTAAATGTTGGAGAAAATCAGCCAGGAGATAATATAAAAGTATCAGATATAAAATTAGATGAAGATATAAAATTATATACAGATCCAGAAGAATTACTAGCTACAGTATCTTATAATGGAAAAGGTACAGCTGAAGAAACAGTAAGTTAAAATATAAGAAGTTTTAAACATTAGGTTTTCTGATTTATTTTATGAGATTTATATAGGTTTGCTTTTACTTCTCGTAAATAAAATTAGAGAACCTAATTTTATTTTTTTTAGTTTATATATAAAATAAGTTTAGAAGTATTTATTAGATAAGTTAACATTTCTATAAATATACAAATTTATTTTACAAAATTTAAAATATTTAGAAAGAAGGAAAGTTTATGAAGTATAAAATAGGGCAAGAGATAGAATTTACAAATAGTTTTGTGGTGGAACTACGCAAAGGTGGGGCAGTTAAAGTTGCTCCAGGTGATAAAGCTATGATAGTAAGAAAAATAGATGATAATACAGGAGAGATTGTATACACTAAAGGTAATGCTAAGGGATTAAGTCAAAACATACAGATAGAAGTTGATGAAGCTTTAAATGAGGAAGAGTTAGCAAAAAAAATATTAGAGGGGATATATAAATAAGATATATAATGTGTAATAAATTTCATAAAAAGGGATAGTATGAATAAAATTATTTTATATTGACAGAATGTTCGTAATGATATAAAATAAAATTAAATTTTAGAATAAATCATATGACTGGCGGAGGTGGATTTAACCACAGGGAGTATGATTTAGAAATTTAAGTTAGAATGTCGACCGCCTGGGCAACAAAAAGTCCAGGGGGTTTTTTTATCTTTAAAATACAAATATAAGGATTGAGGAGGGGGATTATGTTTTTTAGTTCATGGGGACATTTTAATAAAGGTTTATGGAAAAAAATATAGACATAATGCAAGGATATGTATAAAATAGAGAGAAAGATTTGTAATTGACAAAGATTATCAAATGATATAAAATGAAATTAATTAAAAAAGCATAGAGCTGATAGATGTAGAATTTGATTTATAAATTAAAGTTAATACCTGAATCTCTTAGGTAATATAGGCTCTAAGCGGTTTTTAAATATATTAAGTTTTAGGAGGTTTACTATGTTTTATGATTCATGGGAAAAATTTAATGAAGGTTTATGGGAAAATAATATAAATGTAAGAGAGTTTATACAAGATAATTATACTCCTTATTATGGAGATCATACTTTTTTAAAAGATCCTACTAAAAAAACAAAAGATCTTTGGGAACAATGCGAAACATTAATAGAGGAAGAAATAAAAAAAGGAATATTAGGTGTAGATTTAGATAATATTTCTGCTATAAATGCTTTTAATGCAGGATATATAGACAAGGAAAATGAAACCATAGTAGGTCTTCAAACAGATAAACCACTAAAAAGAATTATAAATCCTTTTGGTGGTATAAGAATGGTAAAACAAGCTTTAGAAGCCTATGATTATAAGTTAAAACCAGAAATAAAAGATATATTTACTAAATATAGAAAAACTCATAATGATGGTGTTTTCGATGCTTATACTGAAGAGATGAGAAAAGCTAGAAGTGCAGGATTATTAACAGGACTTCCAGATGCCTATGGAAGAGGAAGAATAATAGGTGATTATAGAAGAATACCATTATATGGAGTAGATTATTTAATAAAAAATAAAGAAGAAGATTTAAAAGTTGTTAAAGGGGAAATGAATGAAACTACTATAAGAAAAAGAGAAGAGATAAGCGAGCAAATAAGAGCTTTAATAGCTATGAAAGAAATGGCACTAAAATATGGAATAGATATAAGCAAACCAGCTAAAAATGCAGAAGAAGCAGTGCAATTTTTATATTTTGGTTATTTAGCAGGAGTCAAAGAAAATAATGGGGCTGCTATGTCTTTAGGAAGAGTAAGTTCATTTATAGATATATATATAGAAAGAGATTTAAACCAGGGAATATTAACAGAAGAAAAAGCACAAGAAATTATAGATCAATTTGTTATAAAACTAAGATTAGTAAGACATCTTAGAACACCAGAGTATAATGATCTTTTTGCGGGAGACCCTAATTGGATTACAGAAGCTATAGGAGGAATGGGGTTAAATGGTGAAACTTTAGTTACTAAAACATCCTATAGATTTTTAAATACTTTAAATAATTTAGGACCGGCACCAGAGCCTAATATGACAGTATTATGGTCACAAAACTTACCAGAAAACTTTAAAAAATTTTGTGCGGATATGTCTATAAAGACGGATTCTATTCAATATGAAAATGATGATTTAATGAGAGATATATATGGAGATGATTATGGTATAGCTTGTTGTGTATCTGCTATGACTTTAGGAAAACAGATGCAATTTTTTGGTGCAAGGTGCAATTTGGCTAAAGCTTTATTGTATTCTATAAATGGTGGAGTAGATGAAAAGAAAAACGTTAAAGTAATATATAATATAGATGCAATAGAAGATTCCGTATTAGACTATGAAAAAGTTAAGGAAAATTATTTCAAAGTATTAGAATATATAGCAGATTTGTATGTAAATACTATGAATATAATACATTATATGCATGATAAATATGCTTATGAAGCTGGACTTATGGCACTTCATGATACAGAAGTAGAAAGACTTATGGCCTTTGGGGTAGCTGGATTGTCTGTTGTAGCGGATTCATTAAGTGCTATAAAATATGCAAAAGTGAAACCAGTAAGAGAAAATGGTATTGCTGTAGATTTTGAAATAGAAGGGGATTTCCCTAAGTACGGTAATGATGATGATAGAGTTGATGAAATAGCAGTGGAGATAGTTAATAAATTTATTAATGAATTAAAGAAAAATAAAACTTATAGAGATGCAAAACATACACTTTCAGTTTTAACAATAACTTCTAATGTGGTGTATGGCAAGAAAACAGGTTCAACACCAGATGGAAGAAAAGCAGGAGAAGCCTTTGCTCCAGGAGCCAACCCTATGCATGGAAGAGATAAAAATGGTGCTTTAGCATCATTAAATTCTGTAGCTAAAATACCTTACAAAAATATTTGTGAAGATGGAGTATCAAATACATTTTCTATAGTTCCAGATGCATTGGGTAAAAGTGAAGAAGAAAGAATAAATAATTTAGTATCTATATTAGATGGATATTTTGTACAAAATGCTCATCACTTAAATGTTAATGTGTTAAATAGAGAGTTATTGATAGATGCAATGGAACACCCAGAAAAATATCCATCGCTTACTATAAGAGTATCAGGCTATGCAGTTCATTTTAATAGATTGACTAAAGCACAACAATTAGAAGTTATAAGCAGAACTTTCCATAAGGATATGTAAATTATTTTTGTATTATGGATATTAGGACTATTATTACCAGTCTTTTTAGGAGATATATATTTATAGGGTGTTATACTGTATATAAGGGATACTATAGCCCTAGATAAGTTTTTAATACTCAGGTGGAGAGCAATGTTCTTCATCTGAGTATTATAATTACTTCATAAGGAGATTTAATATGGGTAAAATTCATTCAATAGAAACTATGGGACTTGTAGATGGTCCAGGTATTAGAGTAGTAGTATTTTTTCAAGGCTGTCAATTAAGATGTATTTATTGTCATAATCCAGACACATGGGACTTAAATGCGGGTATAGAGATTAGTAGTGATGAAATATTAAAAAAAGTATTAAGATATAAGCCATATTTTAAGCAAGTTGGAGGAATAACTTGTTCAGGAGGAGAACCTTTAATGCAACCTGAATTTCTTTTAGAAATTTTAAAAAAATCTAAAAATCAAGGTATTCATACAGCACTAGATACATCAGGAGTAGGAAAAGGAAATTATGAAGAAATACTTCAATATGTAGATTTAGTTATATTAGATATTAAGCATATAGAGGAAGAAAAATATATTAATATCTGTGGGAAAGGAATGGAAGAATTCAATAAATTTAAGCATGTTCTAAATAAACTTAATAAAAAATTATGGATAAGACATGTAGTTGTTCCAGGAATAAATGATACTGTAGAACATATATATAAATTTAAAGATTATATAAATACTTTTAACAACATAGAAAAGATTGAACTATTACCCTATCACACATTAGGTGTAAATAAATATGAAAATATGGGAATAGAATATAAACTTAAAAATGTAAGTCCTTTGAGTAAAGATAAGCTTGAAGAATTAAAGAAAATTATTTCAATATAAAAATTATATTTAAATGATTATATTAAAATATAGTAAATGCTTATAAATTTATAAAAATTTAGAGCTTCTTATTTGTTTTTTTTATATATTATATAAAATTATTATTAAGACAGACTTAGTTTTATTTTATAATAATATATTTTAATGAAAAACAAATTAGAAGCTCTTATTAATTTGAAAATTATATATAACAACATATGTTATAACAACAAAATGTTCATATAACTAGATTTAAATTCAATATATATTAACCAATAGATTCCTGGAGGCATTCCTCAATAACATCTTCTGTAATTTCAAATTCCTCTTCTCTAGTCATAATATTTCCCCCTAACTACTATTAATACATTAATATATTCTAATAGTTAAAATTTGTTACAAAATATAAAAAGTATTTTAATATGATAATATTTTTTACTTAGTTAGATTAAAAGCTTATAATAGAATTAGTTTTAAAAATTTAGTAATTTTAAAATTGCAGGAATTTATTACATATTTAAAATAAATTTTAGAAAAAGGGTTGATTATTTGTAATTACTATTATATAATAATAATTGTTAACAAGGAAAAAATTAATTAAATAAATTTAAATAAATTTATAGTAGGAGGATGTTAATATGAAAAAATTTATATGTTCAATATGTGGTTATGTTTTTGAAGGAGAGGAAGCACCAGAAAAATGCCCTCAATGTAATGCGCCAAAGGATAAATTTGTAGAAAAGGTAGAAGGAGAAATGGCTTGGGCTGATGAGCACAGAATAGGTGTAGCAAAGGATGTAGATCCAGAAGTTATGGAAGGATTAAGAGCTAACTTTATGGGCGAATGTACAGAAGTAGGAATGTATTTAGCTATGAGTCGTCAAGCAGATAGAGAAGGATTTCCAGAAGTTGCAGAGGCATATAAAAGAATAGCTTTTGAAGAAGCAGAACATGCTGCTAAATTTGCTGAATTATTAGGAGAAGTTGTTACAGATAGTACAAAGAAAAACTTAGAAATGAGAGTAGAAGCAGAACATGGTGCCTGTCAAGGGAAAAAGGATTTAGCAACATTAGCTAAAAAATTAAACTATGATGCTATTCATGATACAGTACACGAAATGTGTAAAGATGAAGCTAGACATGGATCAGCATTTAGAGGATTATTAAATAGATATTTTAAATAAAATCTAAATATAATTATAAAAGAGTTACTATTGATTTAGTAGCTTTTTTATTTTTTGCTTTTAGAATTTTGATGAATTAATGGTAAATATAAAAAAATAAAGATAAAAATGTAATTTATGTATTAATTTTTGTAGAATTTAAACGATAACATAAATATTATTATTATTTTAACAAAGTTGGGGGAGAAATATATATGAAAAGTATAAAGTCTAAGATAGTAACAATTATAGCTATAGTTTGTGTAGTAAGTGTAGCTTTATGTTCTTCTATAAGCTACTATTTTTCTTATAAAGCTATAATGGCAGAATCTACAAATAAAGTAAGCATGGCATCCCAAAAATATTCAGAAATGATAAATGGATGGCTTTTAACTAAAGCTAAATTAATGGATTCAATGGCGGTAGATTTTCAATATAATAATAAATATGATCAAAAATATATATATAGCTATTTTCAAAGTCAATTAAAGGATAATAAAGACGTTATAGGCATGTATGTTGGATTTGAGGATAAAAAATTTATATCCGGTAATGGATGGATACCAACTAAAGATTATGATTGTAGACAAAGAGATTGGTATAAAGAAGCTGTTAAAAAAGATGGAATAATATATTCGGCCCCATATATAGATAAGAAATTTAATAGTATGGTAATAACTGTAGCTAAACCCATTAGAAAAGATGGAAAGATAATAGGCGTTGTAGGTATGGATGTAGTTGTAGATTACCTTAAAACTCTAGTACAAAAAGCAACACCAGTAAAAAATAGTTATGGTTTTTTATTAGATAGTAATAATGACTTTATTGTTCATCCTAATAAAGAATTTCAACCTAAAGATGAAAAAGTGATTAATGTAAGCAAAATTATGGATGGAAAATTAAAAGATTTAGCACAGTTAGATTCTAGCAATAATAAAGTTTTAAAGTCAAAAGACTATGATAATAAAGAAAAAATATTTACAAGAAGTAAGATACCATCATCAAATTGGTCAGTAGGATTTTCAGTACCTGTAGAAGAGTTTAAAAAACCTTTAAATAATATTATTATAGGCTTTCTATCAGTTATAGCGATATCCTTAGTGGCAGCAGTAATTTTTGCCCTATATGCAGGTAAAAAAATATCTGATCCTATTTTAAAGATAACAGAGTTAGTAAATGAAACAAAAGATCTAGATTTAACTAGCAGGAACAACTATGAAACTATAGCTTTATATAAAGATGAAACAGGAGTAATAGGTAGGGCAGTTATAGATTTAAGAGAAGAATTAAAAAATATTGTAGAAGAACTAAAAAAATCATCAAAGGATGTATTAAAATATTCAGAAATAGTAAATGGAGCTACGGATGAAACAGTTCAATCTATAGAAGCAATATCAACAACAGTAGATGAACTAGCAAAGGGATCTGTAGATCAGGCTAAAGATGCACAAAATGGGTCAGAAAAATTGTTTAGTTTAGCAGAAGAAATTAAAATAACACATAATAGTACGAATTTAGTCAAAACATATTCTTTGGAAACTAAAGAAAATAGTGAAAATGGCATATTATCTATGGAAGAAACTATAGATAAATTTAAAGAGAATAATAGGGTGAATAAAGAATTAGGCAAAAATGTAGAGATGTTATCTAGTAAGTCAGGATCTATAGGAGAAATAATAAATTCCATACAGTCTATTGCAGAACAAACAAATTTATTAGCTTTAAATGCGGCTATAGAAGCAGCTAGAGCAGGGGAAGCAGGGAAAGGCTTTGCCGTTGTGGCTGAAGAAATAAGAAAATTAGCAGAACAAACATCTATTTCAACTAAAGAAATAGAAAATATAGTAAGGGAAATACAATTTGAAATAGATAATACAAAAAATAATATGGATTTATCAGAGAAAGTTGTGGGAGAAGTAAATGATGCTATGAAAATATCAAAGAAATCCTTTGATATCATAACAAAATCTATAGTAGATATAATAAATCAAATAGAAATTTTAGTAGAAAATGTTAATAAGGTAGATTCAGATAAGGAAGAAGTATTAACTGCAATACAAGGAATATCTGCTATAGCTGAAGAATCAGCGGCTTCTACAGAAGAAGTATCAGCTTCAGTTGAAGAACAAACAGCGTCTATGGAAAGTATTTCACAAACAGCTAAAGATTTAAAAGAAATAACAAGTACATTGGATGAATTAGTTAACAAATTCGAAATTTAGAAATAGAAGTAATTCAAATTTTAATAAAAAGGCCTTTCTTTATTCGGGTTTTACATGAATCAGATTTATTAAAGAAAGACCTTTTTATCTAATTTTTACTTAAATTTTATAAAGTTAAAGGGATTATATTTAAATAAGTTTAATAATTGTGGTTTATTAGTTATAATGCCATCAACTTTATGTTCAATCATGTATGCCATATCATCCTTTCTATCTACTGTGAAAGTTAGTATTTTTAAATTATTCTTTTTTAAAGTATCAATATTATTTTGTGAAAGTAGTTTAATATAATTTACATCCATGCATAGATAATCTATTTTTAATTTTTTTTTCATGTCTAAAGGGTTAGTTTGAAGGAAGAAAACTAAAAGACCTGTTTTAATATCCTTGCAAATTTCTTTGCATTTTAAAACCGACATTGGATTAAAAGATGTTATTATAGTTTTTTTCTCATAGTTATAATTTTGTATCATAGTTATCACATTTTTCTCTATTTCAGGTTCCCATTGCTTAATTTCTACATCAAGTAAAATGTTAGAAGGAACTATTAAATCTAATGCTTCTTTAAGAGTAGGGATTTTAGAGTATTTAAATTTATTACTAAAATGGCTTCCAGCATCTAATTTCTTTATTTCATTAAGAGTTAAATTTCTAACGGATCCAGTACCATTAGTAGTCCTATCTAAAAATTCATCATGTATAACTATTAATTGATTGTCTCTTGTCATATGAACATCTAGTTCTATTCCATCACATTTCAGCTCTATAGCCTTCTTAAAGCTTTCTAAGGTGTTTTCTGGAGCTAAAGAACTAGCACCCCGATGAGCTATGTTAAGTGGAAAAATTTTCATTATTACCTCTCTTTCTTATCTTTCTATAATATTATTAATATATTATATGATTAACATCATTTTTATGATTAATTATTTGTACATTAAAGTTTGATAACTCATATTATAGAATTACAAAGGGGGGATATAATGACTTTTAAAAATAAATTTTCTAAAATAAAAGACAATATTCAAAAGGAAGGATATAACTTAAAAGAAAAATCAGAGAATGTATATGAGGCTTCTAAAATAACATTTAAAATAAAGTCTTTACAGGAAGAGATAGATTATTATTATAAAAAAATAGGACGAAAAGTATATAAAAAATATAACAAGGGCAATAATGTAGAGGAAGATTATAAAAAGTATTGTAAGTCTATACAAAAAATAAAAAAAGAAGTAAAAGAATTAGAAGAAAAAAAATTAAAATATAGTGAAAAGAAGTTATGTAAGCATTGCGGAAAGGAAATTTATTTGTATTCTGATTTTTGTAACCATTGTGGTAAAGAGCAGTAGGAAGGTGATATTATCAAAATAGGTGTTATATCAGATACTCATATGGATAAGCATACTAGCAAAATAGAAAAACTTATAGATAAATCTTTGAAAGATGTAGATTTAATAATTCATTTAGGAGATTTTACTTCCCCAAGGGTTTTAGAAAAAATAAAGAAAAAGAAAAAAGTAATAGGAGTTTGGGGAAATAATGATAGAAGTGGATTAAGGCAAGAACTAAAGGAGAAAGAAATTGTTACTTTAAATGGATATAAAATAGGCTTGTTTCATGGTCATGGAACAGAAAAAAATACATTAGATAGGGTGTATAATATTTTTAAAAATGACAATGTGGATATTATATTATTTGGGCATAGTCATCAACCTATGATAAAAACTAAAAATAAAACTCTTATTATAAATCCAGGATCACCAAGTAAAAAAATAAGAGAAAGATGGTTTTCTTATGTAGTTTTAACTCTAAAAAAAGATAAAATAGAAGCTAAAGTTTGTTTTTATAATAAGTAAGTAAAATATTATAACATTTCCTTGGAAATAATTAAATATTTGTAGTATTTTATAAAAATTTTAAAAAGGATAATAAGGTTAGAGTTTAATAAATATTAATTTTATGATTAAAATTAATATTTATTAAATTTTAATCATAAAATTTTTATTCATATGGTATTTATAGTATAATTACCATATAAAATATATAGAATAAAGGTGATATAAATGAATCCAATAGCATTTTATGTAGGAAATTTAGCAATTAGATGGTATGGTGTAATAATATCTATAGGAGCAGCTTTAGGGTTATTATTAGCTGAGTATAGTTGTAAAGTAAGAGAAGCAAGTTACGATGAATTTATAAATATGTTTTTAATAGCTTTTCCATCAGCAATTATAGGGGCTAGACTATATTATGTTATTTTTGAGTTTGAAGATTATAAAGATAACTTAATTAATATTTTTAATACAAGACAGGGTGGTTTAGCAATTCATGGAGGAATAATTTTTGGAGTATTGGCAGTATATATATACCTAAAATACAGAAAAGAAAGTTTCTTTAAATATGTAGATGTGGCTGCCCCTTCTATAATACTAGGTCAAGCTATTGGAAGGTGGGGAAATTTTTTTAATTCAGAAGCTCATGGAGGACCTGTTACAAAAGAATTTATAAGTAAATTTCCCCAGTTTATACAAAAAGGAATGTTTATTGAGGGGACTTACTATCATCCAACATTTTTGTATGAATCAATTTGGAACTTTATAGTATGCATTTTTCTTATTTATCTTTTAAAAAAGACAAGAAAGAAAGGTATAGTTTTTATGGCTTACATAGGATTATATTCTTTAGGAAGATTTTTTATAGAGGGGTTAAGAACAGATAGTTTATATTTGGGATCTATAAGAGTAGCACAATTGATGAGTATAGCAGGTATAATTTTGTCTATATTTTTTATATACAATATTATGAAAAAAGAAGAGAAATAATGATAAATTAGTAGTTTTGAATGATATAATTTAAAATAAACCTTATTTAAAATTTATTTTGTTATACTTCTAATATATTTACTAATAGTGGTTAAAATAAACATATAAAAACTATTATTATATGGGAGGTATAATAATATGGCACATAAGAATAATAAAAATAGTAAAAATAATAAAAAAGTAGGACAAAAGACTAAAAAGGAATTAGCTAAAATGAAAATAGAAACCTCAAATGAGCTGGGAGTTTCTAATGAATCTAAAAAATTAGGGAAGAATAAAAAAAGTAAATAAGATAAAAATAAAGGTGATTTTATATTACCTTTATTTTTTTACAAAATATAAAAGGAGAGCTGAAACAATGAAAAAAATATACATAAAAGAAGTAAAGCCCGGTGAAAAAATAAATTCTCAATTTATGATACTAAAAAAAATATATAAAGATGGAGATAGCATTATAGCTTACATAGGAGATAAAACTGGAGATATTAAAGTTAAAATTTTAGATAAGAAAGCTGTTCTAGATGCAGGAGATGTTATAGAATGCAATTTTACATTTTCTAATAACAGTGAGATATTAAATTTTAAAAAAATGGAAAAATTTTTATTGGAAGACTTTTTACCTACTGTAGATAGATCTATAGAAGAAATAATGAATGAAATAGAAGAAATATCAAAAGATGAATTTAAGAGCAAGGAGTGTATAGAACTAAATAATTATTTTTTTAAAGATCAAGAATTTTTGGAGAAATTTAAAAGAGGAATAGGTGGAGTAAGTCAACATCATAATTATATAGGTGGATTAGCAGAACATACATTGAATGTAATGTATTTAGCTAAAATGTTATGTTATAGATATAATGTTAGGAATAAAGAATTAGCTATATTAGCAGCTAAACTCCATGATATAGGGAAAACAGAGGAACTAAGCACTAGTGGTCCTTTTACTTATACATTAAAAGGAGAAATGGAAGGACATATAGTTATAGGGGTAGAAATGCTTGAAAGAGCATTTAATTATAATGTAGAAGCATATAGTGAAGATTTCAAACAAAGAGTAAAAGCCTGTATAATTCAGCATCATGGAAAAGTAGAATATGGTTCTCCAAGATCACCCAAATTAGAAGAAAGTTATGTTGTTCATTATGCAGATTATATAGATGCTAATATGAATAAAATTGCTATAGTAAAAAAGGATGTAGAGGAAAATACTTGGAGTCAATATGACAGAAGAATTGAAGGAAAGATATATGTGTAATATATTAAAAATATAGTAATATTCAATATACAATATACAAAGATATCTAATATTTCATATTTTTTTGCTGTTGATAGGATTGTTTTATCAACAGCTTTTATTTTTTCAAATTTAAATAATATTCATTTATGTAAAAATAATAACAAAGAAAACACTGCTAATGTTCGTATTTTTCATTGACTTTGAAATAAGTATTTGATACTATTTATTAGTGTCAAAAAAAGAAGAAAAATAGAAGGTGAACTATATGGAAAACTATTTTAAGTTAAAAGAAAATGATACAACTTTTAAAACTGAAATATTGGCAGGTATAACTACTTTTATGACTATGGCTTATATTTTAGTAGTAAATCCAGGGATTTTATCTCAGGCAGGTATGGACTTTGGAGCAGTGTTTACAGCTACTGCTTTATCAGCAGCTTTGGCTACAATGTTAACAGGTTTATACGCCAAATTACCTTTTGCTCAAGCCCCTGGAATGGGATTGAATGCATTTTTCGCTTTTACCATAGTTAAACAAATGGGATATTCTTGGGAATTTGCTTTAACAGCAGTGTTTTTAGAAGGAATAATATTTATATTATTAACAGCATTTAATGTTCGTGAGGCTATAGTAAATTCAATACCAAATAATATAAAGAAATCTATATCTGTTGGTATAGGATTGTTGATAGCTTTTATAGGGTTAGATAATGCTCATGTAGTAATTCATCCTAAAGATGGAGGAACTATAGTAGCTTTGGGGAATATAACCAGTGGAGATGCATTATTAGCTATTATAGGTATATTAATAACTGGGATTTTGTTAGCTAAAAATATAAGAGGAGCTCTCTTAATAGGTATAGTTATTACTACATTAATAGGGATACCTATGGGTATAACTAAAGTTCCCACAAGTTTTTTTAGTATGCCACCAAGTTTAAGTCCAATATTTTTAAAGTTTGAATGGCATAATATATTTACTCCTAATATGTTTATTGCGTTGTTTACATTATTATTCATGGATATGTTTGATACAGTAGGAACATTAGTAGGGGTAGCTACTAAAGCAAAAATGTTAGATGAAAATGGTAATGTGCCAAGAGTTAAAGAAGCTCTATTTTGTGATGCTATAGGAACTACCTTAGGAGCTTGTTTAGGCACAAGTACCGTTAGTACTTTTGTAGAGAGTGCATCTGGAGTAGCAGAGGGTGGAAGAACAGGATTAACAGCAGTATCTACAGCAACTATGTTCTTAATAGCACTATTTATATCACCACTATTTATAATGATACCAGCACCAGCTACAGCTCCATCATTAATATTAGTTGGATTATTTATGATGTCTCCTATAAAAGAAATAGAGTTAGAAGATTTTACAGAAGCTATTCCAGCCTTTCTAACTATAATAATGATGCCATTATCTTATAGTATATCAGATGGTATAGTTTTTGGTGTAGTTTCTTATATAGTAATAAAAACATTAACTGGAAAAGTTAAGGATGTAAGCTTAACTACATTCATAGTAGGAGCATTATTTGTACTAAAATTCTTTATATAAATTCTTATACTAATTAGTAATTGACATTTTAATAAAGAGCTATTAATTTATAAATTATAAAATGTATTTTTTAGAGTAGACAATTAAAAAATCTACCCCGTAGAGTACATTTTAAATTGAACTTAAATTAATAGCTTTTTATTATTGAAAAAATTACGATAAATATATGATTATATTATCTTGGTTAGATAGTTGCAGATTAAAAAAATTGTATTTACATGTAGTTATATATTATAATATTAATTAATTTATATATGGAGTTGGTATATTGAATTTAAAAGATAAAGCTAAATTATTGCCACAGTCACCGGGAATATATATTATGAGAGATTCTTTAAGTAATATAATATATGTTGGTAAATCTAAAAATTTAAGAAAAAGAGTATACAGTTATTTTATAAAATCAAATAATATTACTTCTAAAGTTGAAAAATTAGTAAAAAATATTAAAGATTTTCAATATATATGTACTGATACAGAATTAGAAGCTTTATTACTAGAATGTACTTTTATAAAACATATAAAACCTCAATATAACAGATTGATGAAAAATCATGAAAGATATGTTTATATACAAATAAATATTGAAGACAAATATCCTATAATTAAAGTAGTTTCAGAAATAATAGATGATGATTTATTATATTATGGACCTTTTATAAGCTATAATAGAATTTTAAAATTTATAGAGGGTTTAAATGAAATTTTACCTTTAATAAAATGCAATAATTATCTAAAGCATAAATCAACTTGTATAAACTATGCTATAGGAAAATGTGAAGGACCTTGTATTGAAAGTATAAGTTCTAAACAATATAAAAAATACGTAGACAAAGTTATAAGTTTTTTTCAGGGAGAAAAAGATTTAATTATTTTATTAGAAAAAGCTATGATAGAGCATTCTCAAACTCTAGAGTTTGAAAAAGCTAAAATATTTAAAGAGTATATAGATGTATTTAGTAGTGTGTTTCAGGAATATAAACATATCATTCCATTAAATAATTATAATAAATTTATTATAATTGATGCTACAAGAAAGAATATATTTAAAGTGATTTTTATAAATAATCATAATATAGAGTACATTGATACTATAACTATAGATAATATATCTAAAGAAAATTTAGAAGAATATTTTAAGAATATATATTTAGGATTTTATTTAATAAATTATAATAATAAATCAAAAAATATTGTAAACAAAGAATTTATAGATTATGTGCATATAATATTTTCATATATAAATATGAAAAAGGAAGATATAGTATACAGTAATATAGAACAAGATGATAATGTTTGTGATTTAGGAGAAAAATCCTTAAAATGGTCTAATTATATGATTGATAAATTAAATAAATTTATATAAAATATTATTAATAAAATATAAAATAGGATTAGGGGAGAAGAAGATGCCAATAGTTATAAGTAAAGAAAAAGATGATGACGATAGGCTCTATGTAACTTTTAATTATACTCATAATAGGGTAGAGAGAATAAAGAAAATAGAAGGGCACAAGTGGAATGCTATAAAAAAACATTGGAGTATTCCTAATAACAGAGAAACAATTGATAAAATAGTTTTAACTTTTTATGATGAAGAAGTGATGTTAGACGCATCTTTAATATAAAAATTTTTAAAATAACTTAGAATAAATATATTTATTCTAAGTTATTTTTTTATAGAAAAATAATTGTATAATAAATAAATTTATTGTGATTTTTATAGTAATAACTTAGTTATTTTTTTGTTATTCAATAAAACAGTATATGTAAAAAAGATAAACATGTAATAAATATATACAAAGGCTTATTCAATGGCTGTATATCAAGATATATATATAATTATATCAGTAAAACTAAAGAAGTGTATACATTGTATACAACTTAAAACATGAAAATTAAAGATTTTATAGATAAATTTTTATCATAAATATATTGGAAAATAGGCTATCATTGTTAAAATAATAGCTATCGATTCTGAATAAAAAATAAATTCCATATGCTGGCACGAAAGTTGCTTCTTATAAAAATAAGGGGGTGGTTAAGTGGAAAGTAAAAATATCTTATTAGATAAAAAAAATCATATTGCTATTTTAAGTTTAAATAGAGAATCTGTACTTAATGCTTTAAACACTCAGGTATTAAAAGAAATTAATACAATTTTAGATGATATAGAAAATGATGAAGATATTTATGTAGTTATAGTAACTGGAAAAGGAAAGGCCTTTATAGCTGGAGCTGATATCTCAGAAATGAAAGATAAAACTCCTAAGGAAGGAAGAATATTTGGAGAATTAGGACAGAACATATGTAGAAAAATAGAAACCATGGAAAAGCCAACTATAGCGGCCGTAAATGGATATGCTTTAGGCGGTGGATGTGAATTAGCAATGAGTTGCGACATAAGAATAGCTTCAGAAAAAGCTAAATTCGGTCAACCAGAAGTAGGTTTGGGAATAACTCCAGGATTCGGGGGAACACAAAGGCTTTCACGCTTAGTAGGGTTAAGTAAGGCAAAGGAATTGATACTTACCACAGATATTATAAAATCTGAGGAAGCATTAAATATAGGGCTTGTTAATAAAGTAGTACCAGCAGAAAGCTTATTAGAAGAAGCAATAACGTTGGCAGAAAAAATAGCATTTAAACCTCAATCTGCCATAAGATATGCTAAATCAGCAATAAATAGGGGTTATGAAACAGATATTGAAACAGGAATGGTAATTGAGAAAGATGTATTTGGTTTATGTTTTGCAACAGAAGACCAAAAAGAAGGAATGGAAGCTTTTTTAGAAAAAAGAAAACCAAATTTTATTAATAAATATTAAATTTTAAGGGGGTATAAAAATGAAAGTATTTATTTTAGGCGGAGGAACAATGGGAGCGGGCATCGTTGAAGTTTTTGCTAAAGCTGGCCATGAAGTTGTTTTAAAAAGATTCGTTGGTAGGGGAATGGATAAAATAATAAAAAGCTTTGATAAGCAAGTTAAAAAAGGAAAAATGACAGAAGAAGAAAAAAATGATTGCATCAAGAGAATAACAGTTACAACAGATATGGATTTAGCTAAAGATGCTGATCTAGTTGTTGAAGCATCTAAAGAAGATATGGAAATGAAAAAAGATATATTTAGTCAATTAGATAAGATTTGCAAACCAGAAGCTATATTTGCAACAAATACATCTTCTTTATCAATAACAACAATTGCTAGTAGTACAAATAGACCAGATAAAGTAATAGGAATGCATTTCTTTAATCCAGCTCCTGTAATGAAATTAATAGAAGTAATAAAAGGAATAGCAACTTCAGAAGAAACTAAAAACACTGTAATTGAAATATCAAAGAAATTAGGAAAGGAACCAGTAGAAGTAGAGGAGGCACCAGGATTTGTAGTTAATAGAATGCTTATACCTATGATAAATGAAGCTATTGGTATATATGCAGAAGGAATTGCTACTGTTGAGGATATAGATTTAGCTATGAAATTAGGAGCTAATCATCCTATTGGACCATTAGCTTTAGCAGATTTAATTGGTAATGATGTATGTTTAGCAATAATGGATGTATTACACTCTGAATTTGGAGATTCAAAATATAGACCTCATCCATTACTAATAAAAATGGTTAGAGGAAATTTATTAGGAAGAAAAACAGGAAAAGGATTTTATGAATATAAATAATAATTAAATTTGGGGGTATGGAAAATGAAAAATGTTGTTATTGCTAGTGCTGTAAGAACACCTATAGGAAAATTTGGAGGAACATTAAAAAGTGTTTCAGCTATAGAATTAGGAAGTATTGTTATTAAAGAAGCTTTAAAAAGAGCTAATGTAAAACCAGAAGATGTTGATGAGGTTATAATGGGTAATGTACTTCAAGCAGGTCTTGGTCAAAACTCAACAAGACAATCTGCAGTAGCAGCAGGTATACCAGTAGAAGTACCAAGCTTTACAATAAATAAGGTTTGTGGTTCAGGACTTAGAGCAGTAAGTTTAGCAACTCAATTAATAAAACTCGGAGATGACGATATAGTAGTAGCAGGTGGTACAGAAAATATGTCTGCAGCTCCATATCTTTTAGAAAAAGCAAGATGGGGACAGAGAATGGGCGATGGAAAAATTGTAGACGAGATGATAAGAGATGGACTATGGGAATCTTTTAATGACTATCATATGGGAATTACAGCTGAAAATATAGCAGAGCAATGGGGAATAACAAGAGAAGAGCAAGACGAATTTTCAGCTAAATCACAACAAAAAGCAGAGAAAGCTGTAAAAGAAGGAAGATTTAAAGAGGAAATAGTACCAGTAGTTATTAAAAGTAGAAAAGGCGAAATAGTATTTGATACTGATGAATTTCCTAGATTTGGTGCTACTAAAGAGAGCCTTTCTAAATTAAAACCAGCTTTCAAAAAAGATGGAACAGTTACAGCTGGTAATGCTTCAGGTATAAATGATGGAGCAGCTGCTTTAGTTATCATGAGTGAAGAAAAGGCAAATGAATTAGGAATTAAACCTTTAGCTAAAATAGTTGCTTATGGTACAAGTGGAGTAGATCCAAAGATAATGGGGTATGGACCATTTTATGCAACTAAAAAAACTTTAGAAAAAGCGAACCTAAAAATAGCAGATATGGATTTAATAGAAGCAAATGAAGCTTTTGCAGCTCAAAGTTTAGCAGTAGCTAAAGATCTAGGTTTTGATATGGATAAAGTAAATGTAAATGGTGGAGCTATAGCTTTAGGACATCCAATTGGATGCTCAGGGGCTAGAATATTAACTACTTTATTATATGAAATGGAAAAAAGAGATTCAAAACATGGCTTAGCTACCTTATGTATAGGCGGTGGAATGGGAACAGCTATTATTGTTGAAAGATATTAATATATTTTTATTAAAGATATATAATTACTAGCTTAATAATATAATACAATTTATAAGATAACATTAACATTGCATCATTAAAATAGATTTATTTTAATGATGCAATTAAATATAATACAAATTTTTTATTATGATTTTAATATTAAAGCTTTATAGCTAAAATAAAGTTTCAGAAATAATAGGGGGATTAAATATGGAATTTGGTTTATCACAAGAACAAAAGCTTGTTAAGCAGATGCTAATGGAATTTGTAGAAAATGAAGTGGAACCAATAGCTGCTGATATAGATAAAACAGAGAGATATCCAATTGAAACAGTAGAAAAAATGGCTAAATATGGAATGATGGGAATGCCATTTCCAAAGGAATATGGAGGAGCTGGCACTGATTATTTAAGCTATGTTATAGCAGTAGAAGAACTTGCAAAAGAATGTGCAACTACATCTGTTATTTTATCAGCACATACATCTTTATGTTGCGCTCCAATATTTGAATTTGGGACAGAAGAGCAAAAGAAAAAATATTTACCAGATCTTTTAAGCGGTGAAAAAATAGGTGCTTTTGGTTTAACAGAACCTAATGCTGGTACAGATGCATCTGCTCAACAAAGTGTAGCTGTTTTAGAAGGAGATCATTATATATTAAATGGATCAAAAATATTTATAACTAATGGTGGAGCAGCAGATACATTTGTAATATTTGCTATGACAGATAGAAGTAAGGGTGTTAAAGGAATTTCTGCATTTATATTAGAAAAAGAAATGTCTGGATTTAGCATTGGTAAGACAGAAGATAAAATGGGAATAAGAGCATCATCGACTACTGAACTTATATTTGAAGATGTAAAAGTTCCGAAAGAAAATTTACTTGGTAAAGAAGGAAAAGGATTTGGTATAGCCATGAAAACTTTAGATGGCGGAAGAATTGGAATAGCAGCTCAAGCATTAGGAATAGCAGAAGGAGCTTTAGATCACGCTGTTGCATATATGAAAGAAAGAAAACAATTCGGTAAAAATCTTACTAAATTTCAAGGCTTACAATGGTATATAGCAGATATGAAAGTGAGAGTAGAAGCTGCTAAATATCTTGTTTACAAATCAGCATGGAAAAAATCTACAGGAGAAAATTACACAATGGATGCAGCTGAGGCTAAACTGTATGCAGCTGAAACAGCTATGTATGTAACAAATAAATCTCTACAAGTATTGGGTGGATATGGATACACTAAAGATTATCCATTAGAAAGAATGTTAAGAGATGCTAGAATAACTGAAATATATGAAGGAACTTCAGAAGTACAAAAAATGGTTATAGCTAATAACTTATTACACTAGGAGGAGTTTATATGAATATAGTTGTTTGTTTGAAACAAGTACCAGATACAAATGAAGTTAAGATAGATCCCATAAAAGGAACTTTAATAAGAGAAGGGGTTCCATCTATTATAAATCCCGATGATAAAAATGCTTTAGAGGAAGCTTTAATATTAAAAGAAAATAATGGTGCAAGAGTTACTGTAATAAGTATGGGACCACCACAAGCTAAAGATGCATTGAGAGAAGCTTTAGCTATGGGAGCTGATGAGGCAATACTTATATCAGATAGAGCTTTTGCAGGAGCGGATACATTAGCAACATCCTATGCGCTAGCAACTGCTGCAGAAAAATTAGATTACGATATAATATTTGCAGGAAGACAAGCTATAGATGGAGATACAGCGCAAGTAGGACCAGAAATGGCTGAACATCTAAATATACCTCAAGTTACTTATGTAGAAAAAGTAGAAGTACATGATGATGAATTAGAGGTTAAAAAATCATTGGAAGATGGATATGAAATAGTATCTGTAAAAATGCCAGTACTTCTAACTGCTATAAAAGATTTAAATACTCCACGATATATGCATATGGCTAAAATATTCGAATGCTTTAATAAAGAAATAAAAGTATGGAATGCAGAGGATATTGAAGCTGACAAATCACTATTAGGGCTTTCAGGTTCACCAACTAAAGTAAAAAAATCTGTTACAAAGGAAACAAAAAGAGAAGGTGTTTTAATAAATAAGCCTTTTAAAGAAGCAGCACAATATGCAGTAGAAAAATTAAAAGAAAAACACTATATTTAGGTTGGGGGAGATATGATGAATTTATCAGATTTTAAAGGCATATGGATTTTTGCAGAGCAGAGGGAAGGAAAGCTTCAAAAAGTAGCTTTAGAGTTAATAGGTCAAGGTAAAGAGTTATCTAAAAAATTAGGAGTAGAATTGACTGCTGTTTTATTAGGTTATGATATTGATGATATACCAAGGCAGTTAATAAGTTATGGTGCAGATAAGGTATTGTATGTAAATAATCCTTTATTAAAAAATTATAATACAGATGGATATACAAAAGTTATATATGATTTAATACAAGAAAGAAAACCTGAAATATTATTAGTCGGAGCTACTTATATAGGAAGAGATTTAGCACCTAGAATTTCATCAAGATTAGGGACAGGACTTACAGCGGATTGTACAGGATTGGATATAGATAATAATACAAGGAATCTTTTAATGACAAGACCTGCTTTTGGTGGTAATTTAATGGCTACAATAATTTGTGACAGCAATAGACCTCAAATGTCTACAGTAAGACCAGGCGTTTTTCAAAAGTTAGAAAAAGATGCTAATAGAGATGGAAGTATTGAAAATATAAAAGTAAATTTAAAAGAATCAGATATAAAAATAAAAATAAAAGAAATTGTTAAATTAGCAAAAGAGATAGAAGATATAAGTGAAGCAAAAATATTGGTTTCAGGTGGAAGAGGACTTGGAAGCCCAGAAGGATTTAAATTATTAAGAGAATTGGCTGATTTAATGGGAGGAGCTATATCAGGTTCTCGTGCAGTTGTAGATAGTGGATGGATAGATAAAGCTTATCAGGTTGGACAAACAGGAAAAACAGTTAGACCTAATTTATATATAGCTTGTGGAATATCAGGAGCTATTCAGCATCTAGCAGGAATGCAAGACAGTGACTATATTATAGCTATAAATAAAGACGAATCAGCACCAATAATGCAAGTAGCAGATTTATCTATAGTAGGAGATTACAAAAAAATATTACCTTCTATGATAGATGAAATAAAAAAGATTAATAATTAGATAAAATAGTAATGGTTACTTTTAAATTTGATTATAAAATATATTATAATCATATAAAAAAAGAATGTGAAATATAAATAATATATCACATTCTTTTTTTATTCCCATGCTATATTATATATAAATACATAATTTTTTTTAGAGAGAATGTTTTTGTAATTATTAGTGTTAAGGTAAATATGGTATTTAAGAAAATCAATTAATTTTTTAGACTTATTTAATTATAAAGTTATATAATTTAAATATAGATCAAGACATTTTTTTAACAATGTAAAGATATGTATTATAAAAGAATATTTGTCAAATATTGCATCAAGGTATATAATGAAGTTATAGGTAATTACTTAGGGGGTATATTCTATGTTTATGGAAGAAGACTTTAAAATTATAAGTGAAAATATTAACAAGGGTACAATTAATATCAATAATAAAAATAATGTACTATCTGATAAATATTTATTAAAAAATAAAAGTAATAATAGGCATGTGGATATATTAAAAAATAAAGAAACCCATAAAAAGATTAATAAAAATTCTAAGGTAGAAAGTAAAATAAGTATAAATGAATCAGAATGTGCAACTACGTTAGATTATAAACTATACAGCGAAATGAAAAAAGATATAAAATATTATAAATCAGTTTTAGATGTTGTTAATAAAGTACTATATACAATAAACGAATGTATAGTAGTTGTGGACGAAAATGGAATAATTATAATGATGAGTGAATGCTATAAAAAGTTTATTAATTGCAAAGATCCAGAGGGGAAATATGTGGGGGATGTTATAAAGGATACTATGTTACATAGAGTTTTAAAAACAGGGAACATAGAAAGTGGAGAAGTACAAAAAATTAATGGCAAACAAGTAATTACTATGAGGATACCATTGAAAAAAGAAGATAGAATTATTGGAGCGATAGGGAAAATAATGTTTAAAGATGTGAATGATTTTTATTTTTTATATGGAAAGTTAAATAAGTCAAAAAATACACATAAATGTTACGATAATAAATTAGAAAAAAATAGACGAGCTAAATATTTTTTTAAGGATATTGTTGGGGATTCTTCTGAAAGTAATAATATTAAAAGTTTAGCTAAGAAATCTGCAAATACAAATTCGAATGTTTTAATAGTAGGAGAAAGTGGAACAGGTAAAGAATTATATGCTCATTCAATTCATAATGCTAGTAATAGAAGATTAGGGCCTTTTATAAAAATTAACTGTGGGGCTATACCAGCTGAATTGTTAGAGTCTGAATTATTTGGATATGAAGATGGTGCTTTTACAGGAGCTAAAAAAGGGGGAAAAAAAGGAAAATTTGAGTTGGCAAATGGAGGTACTATATTTTTAGATGAAATTGGTGATATGCCAATGTGTATGCAAGTTAAGCTTCTAAGAGTCATTCAAGAAAGAGAAGTAGAAAAAGTGGGGGGCAATATACTAAAGAAAATTGATGTTAGGATAATTGCAGCTACAAATAAAAATCTTGAAAAGTTAGTCGAAAAAAATAAATTTAGAGAGGATTTATATTATAGACTTAATGTTATAAGGATTAATGTTCCATCACTAAGAGAAAGAAAAGAAGATATATTATTAATATCAGATTTTTTAGTAAAAAAAGTATCTGATAGATTAGGCATATGTATAAAAGGAATATCTAAAGAAGCTAAAGAATATTTATGTAATTATAATTGGCCAGGAAATATTAGGGAGCTTGAGAATGTAATAGAACGATCTGCAAATTTATTAGACTCAGATTTAGTTATAAAGCCAAAACATTTACCAAAAGAAATATTAAAAGGCTATATTGTAAAAGCTTCCACTAAAGAAAATAAATATTTAAAAGACATAATTTCGGAAGTAGAAAAAGAAGTTATTTGTAACTGTTTAGAAAAAAATAATGGAAATAAAAATAAAACCTCTAAGATATTAGGAATAAGTAGAGCAAATTTGTATAAAAAAATATCAGAATATAATATATAATCAGAATATAATATATAGTCTGATGCAATGTAAAACAACAGAGTTATTATTTTTATAATACTCTGTTGTTTTATATTAGATTTTTTAGGAAGATGTTTTTCTATATTCTAAGGTATTACTCCATTTACCACACCTATCACCAAAAGAACCTAATGTAATATTATTGTCCAATATTTTTACTACTTCACAAGTATTAGCACAGCCATTACATTCAAAAGTTTTAGAGATAAAATTTTTATTATATATGTCAAACCCTCTAAAATTTGTAGTAGAATTTGATTTTTCTAAATTATTTTTGGCTATTAAAGCTACTCCTATAGATCCCATTATTTTATGATGTTTAGGTACAATTATTTCATATCCTAGAGCTCTTTCAAAAGAATCTTTAATTCCTTTGTTAGAAGCTACACCACCTTGAAAAAATATTTTAGGAAGAATTTCTTTGCCTTTGCCAACATTATTTAAATAATTTCTAACTAATGCATCACAAAGGCCTCTTATTATGCTTTCTTGACTGCAACCTAATTGCTGTTTATGTATCATATCTGATTCAGCAAAAACGGCACATCTTCCAGCAATTCTTACAGAAGAAGTTGCTTTTAAAGAGTAATCACCTAAGTCTTCTATGGGTATCCCTAATCTTTCTGCTTGTCTGTCTAAAAAGGAGCCTGTTCCAGCGGCACATACCGTATTCATAGCGAAATCTGTAACTATCCCATTTCTTAGAAGTATTATTTTAGAATCTTGACCACCTATCTCTATTATTGTTTTAACATTCTTATCTAAATTTAAGGAAGCTATAGCATGAGCAGTTATTTCATTTTTTACTGCATCAGCACCTATTAAATAAGAACCTATAATCCTTCCACTACCAGTAGTACCTACAGCACCTATTTGTTTACTATCATATTTATTACTTAATTTTTTTAATCCTTCTTGTATAGTTTTTATAGGATTTCCTCTGGTTCTTAAGTACAGAGCATCAATAACATTTGAATTTTCATCAATAATTACAATATCTGTACTTACAGAACCTATATCAACTCCCATATAGTACATTTTCTTCTCTCCTTTCTAATAAATCTATAAAGGCTTCTATACGAGTTGAATAGCCTGCTTCTCCTGTCATCTCATCTACCACAAGAGACATAATAGGAAAATTTTCATTTTTAGATATAGTAGGGAGTATGGATTTAGAAACAATTTCTGGCATGCATCCTAAAGGAAAAATTTGAATAGCTCCATGAAATCCATTTTTTTTAGCAAGAACAGCTTCACCAATACATTCTCTTCCATAACCACCTATACCTAATGATAAATATTTCTTAGAAGCTTTTTTTAATGAAAGACAATCTAAATTAAGAGGGGATAAAGCGGTATTTTTTACCCACCAACTAGGATATAAAATTTTAGAAGTACAAATACCATAATCCATTAATTTATCTTCAATATAAAGATTTGAAAAAGGTTCAATTATGGTATAAATTTCTCCTATTATAGCTATTTTCAATGGATTTTTTGATTTATCAATGGGTACTTCTTTTAATTTTTTATGATGATGTTTCACTAAGCTAATCATTTCTTTAGCAGTTTTACAATTTAAAATCTGATTTTTACAATCCCAAAGAATTTTTTTTGAGTCTCCATTATTTATTTCATAACCAGCTTTTATTTTTGCCTTTTTATCTAAAGAATCCATTAAGTTTATTATTTTTAAACCATATATTAATGAAGAAAATTTTTTCGTAGAACTTACGTTACTGTGAATTGCTATTTTGTTTATTCTCGTTAAAAATTCATCTTTACCTATATCTTTAGGAGAATCTATTACTATAAAATCCAAATCATAACCTAATTTTTTTAATGTGTTCATTTGAAGTTCACAGTATTCTCCAAACCTACAAGGACCACAACTACCTGCTATTACAATAGTATCAGCACCTTCTTCTATACTTTGAATATAGTTTCCAATCATTATTTTAAAGGGAAGACATATTTCATCTGGAGAATAAAGAGAACCTATTTCTAAAGCTTTTTTATTACTAGCTTTAGGAATTATATATTTAATTCCTAAAGTATCAAAAATTGCTTTAGCTGCGTAGCAACTATTACCTAGGTGTGGAAACGTAACTTTCAATATTAAATACACTTCCTTTCTAACATATCTGTAAAGGCCTCAATTCTAGTATGAAATCCTGCTTGGCCTGTTTGTTCATCTATCTTTAGAATTAATATAGGAAAATCCCTTAATTTATCTTTTATGAGATCTATTATTATAGAATCTATTCCACAACCGAAAGAGGATATATATATTATGCCATCTACCTTATGTTCACTACCCAAATAAGCTGCAGCTCCATAAGAATTTTTAGCGAAACTCCAAAAGGGATTTTTAAATAATTCCTTTACGTATTTGTTTTTATCATCTTCACTTACAAATTCTTCAGTTATTATACCTATATTTAAATTTTTAAGAATATTTACTATATTCATATTTACGTAATTATCATAAACATTATAAGGATGACCTAATAGTGCTATATTTAAATTAGATGATAATATGTTTATACCTGTATCATAGTTTTCTTGATTTTTTATAGCTATATTATAAGATCTAAATATTTTAGGAATATTTTTAGTTATATTTAGACCAGCCTTTAAAGCCCAATTTTTAAGGCTATATTTTGAATGATAGTAAATAGGATAAGTAATGGTTTTAGGCATATTAGGTATATTATTTATAACCATTTCTGGTAATCCACAAAACTTAGGGCATATATATTTGTTTTTTTCTATTTGCATTATTCTAGGAAGTAATATAATATCGCATTTATCTTTAATGGATGATACATGTCCATGAAAAATTTTTATAGGGAGACAAGCTTCATCCACAGAAAGTTTTACTCCATTATTTAATATATTTTTATTAGTATTTGAAGAAGTTATAATTTCGGCACCTAATTCTTCAAAAAAACTATGAAAAAAAATATTATATTTACAATAAAGTAATCCTCTTGGTATTCCTACTTTCATAAATCCTACTCCTTTAATTCATAATTCTTTTTAAATTATTGACAAATATATATTAACTATTCATATATAAAGTAATAATATTTTTTCATTTGCAGAGAATATATATAAGCCTTTATTAAAAATGTAATAATGAGAAGTATTTAAAAAAATATAAATAATAAAAGGTGATTATTTAGTATTGTTAATTATAAATTTTGAAAGGTAGGTGAAAAATCGTAGTTTTTATTTAAGCTACGATGATTATGAAAGCTTATGTAGATAAAGATACTTGTGTTGGATGTGGGTTATGTCCTAGTATATGCAGTGAAGTATTTGCAATGCAGGATGATGGAAAAGCTCATGTTATAGTAGAAAATGAGAATGTCCCTGAAGAATTGACACATTTAGCTCAAGAGGCTAGAGATTCTTGTCCTGTAGCAGCTATAGAAGTTGAATAATAAAACGAGTTTAGTTTTAAGAGACTTTTTTGTCGTATACCACTTATAAGTGGATGGTATAAAAATTTATTTAGAAATAAAAATGTGAATTTTATAAAATAATAAGAAAGATTAATATATAGTGTATAAGTAAAATTTAAAAATGAACACCTATTAATAGGTGTTCATCCTAAAAATCTATTTAACTAATGCTTTAGCTATATTTGTAATAAAGTCTTGAGCATTTGTAACTAGAGTTTTAACTTCTAGAGTACCTCTATCTGATAGTTTATTAACAGAGAATTCTTGTATATCTATAGAATAGATATATACAGGTCTAACAACAC
>NZ_BAAAAU010000012.1:0-152568 GCF_054768115.1 Clostridium sp. CTA-6 | reverse complement strand
AATTACTCTTTGTGCCATGTTGTTGTCAAGAATGTGCTGAAAAAGTTAAAAATGAAAATATGGAGCTTCACAAAGAAAGATATTATACAACCCAAAATCAATCTATACAAATTGGTGTTTGGGAAAATAAATAGCATCGCAATACAAATATAAGATGAAATGAAAGGACAATAGGCAATGAAACACAAAATTAAAATTACAGAAACTTATACCTACTATATAGATGTAGAAGCTAGTAGTGAAAAGGAATCATTAGAAAAGGCTAAAAAGTATTATGAAACTACTGAAGATGGTGTTACTGGGGTTGCAGATGCTAATTCTTTTGAAAAGGTTAAATTCAAGATAGATAAAGATTAAGTTATAATACAAATATATTAGTAAGGAGTTTAAATATGGATTATACAATAAAATGTCCTTATTGTGAACATAAACATGATGGTCTTGATTATATAGAATGTGGAGACATGGAAGGTGAATTTTCAATGGATTGTGAAAAGTGTGGTAAACCTTTTAGTGTCAATTTTGTTACAAAAATAGAATTCGCAACAGTTAAGAAGGTACAGAAATGATTATATAATGAAGGAGAAACGTACAAATGATAAAAATAAGTAAAAGAAAAATTGCTGGTATAAATGACTGTTGCGACAATTGCGATAATATAACTCGATTTAGTGATAAAGATGATGATTTTATATTAAACTATGACATTATTTATAACATCGAGTTTTTAAATTGTTGTAATGAAATAGCATTGTGTGAAAAGTGTTTAAATGAACTTAAAGAAAAGATAGATAAGACTTTAAAACAATATTGACTTATCTTAAAGGAGAGAAACTAAATGAATTTGGATGAATATTTAGATAATATTTTAGAAAATCTAATGTCTACTGGTGGAATAGAAAAAGTAAAAAATATTATAAAAGAAGATATGAACTTATGTGGATTTAAATATAAAACTACTAAAGTAGAGTGCCAAGTTTACACAGAAGAGAATAATTATGCTCCAAGAGTTGAAATTAGTAGTGAAAATTATCCAGATGGTGAAGTTGTTTTTATAGACTATCATGTTGATGATATATAAGTAGTATTATGTTCTGATTATAAAAGGGGGAGATATTATGTTAGCAAAGGATTTTGAAATAGGAGATAAATTAAAACACATTAATGGAAATGTTTTTACTATTATTGAAATTAATGGGTTTAAATACTTTAAAAATAATGATAGTGATACTTTTAAATATATAGATGATTGTATGATACTTTATAAAATCTAGTTTATAATTTAAAGATTAGGAGGGAATAAGCAATGAGTAAAGAAATAGTATGTCCTGCAATATATAAACATTTTAAACATTCTAAAGAGGGGGTGTTAAATAATTATATGTATGCAACAATGTTTATAAGCAAACCAATATCAGAGTATGATAATATACTTAATGATTTATTTAACACAATTGGAGTTAATATTTTCACTGTCAAATTAACAGAAAGAGAAACTACAATAACATTATTTGAAAAAGAAGGACAGTATTATCATAATCCTAAAGATAGTGATGAAGCTTTAATAATATATAAAGCACTATATGATTGTTCAAAATTCCCATATGCAAGACCTTTAAATATGTTTGCAAGTAAAGTAGATAAAGAAAAATACCCAGAGGCACAACAAAAATATAGATTTGAGATGGTGAAGTATTAGTTCACAATCCGAAGATATTGTAATAAGCAGACAAGAGAGAAAATACAAAACTTAATATCATAACAAAAGACCTCATACTTTAATTTATAATATTTTCTCTCTTGTTTGTAGTTATTATAATTAAAAATTATATAAATTATTCATAAATTGAAAAAGTTGTATTTTTATCTCTTGAATACTCCCTAATACTCACTCATGCTACATTTCTCAAGGATAAAAATACAATAAAATCAGTATTTTATATAAAATAATTTGATAAAGGAGGAATAAAAATAAAAACTATATTAAACCATTATAATGACCCAAAGTTATCAGAAGTGCAAGAAATAGCAAAGAAAAATTTGGTTTATGTAAATCAATCAGCAACATATTTTAATTTGGCTTATGAAGTTAATGCAAGTGAAATTCGTGGCGGGGTAGGTAATACTGATATTAGAATTAATTCATTAACAAGATATATATTCCCAAAAGATGTATTAGTATTTGACAATGACGATAAAGATGATGAGCAATTAAGATTTGTAGTCGTTACTCTTTCTGAAGGAAAGCATATGGATTTATTAAACTTAGAAGATTTTTCTCTTGAAGGGTTTAGTTGTTTGTTTGGAGATACATTAATTGAATTAGTAGAAAAAGAACATGAGGGATTTAAATTCTTAAAGAAAGTTGCTTTAGAAGAAATATAAAATTTGCTAAATAAAGGAGTGTGATAAGACAATATGATTAATTCAAGAATAGATAGATATTTATATAGTTATGGATGTAACAAATATAAAGAAATAAGACGAGGTGATAAAGTTTCAATACAATTTAAAGATAAAACTATTTCAGGCATTGTTTTTAAAATTGGAACAAAAAATATTCAATTATATAATAACGAAATATTGAATGGTAAAATGACAACATGGTTTGATCTAAAAGAATATAAAATTAAAGATATTAAAAAATTTGCTAAATATCCATTGAATAGTCAAAGGTGCATACATAAAAAGTTATATTAAAAAAGAAAGGTGATTAAAGTGAATAAAGATAAACTTTTAAAAATATCTTATGATAAGAATTCTGATTTCATACATATAAATTCAAAAGAAGATGACTTTAATATTTTATATGGTAATGGAATGAATATACATGGATTACAATGTAAATTTCAAGGTGATACAAAAGAGTATAATCAAATACTAAAATTATTAGATGATATATCTGATAAGGTTGAAGAATTATATAAATTATGTAAATAAGATAGGAGAATGATAATATGAAAAAAGTGTTTTTAGGTGGAACTTGCAATGACAGTAAGTGGAGGAATAAATTAATTCAACTATTGAAAATTGACTATTTTAACCCTGTGGTTGAAGACTGGACACCTGAATGTATGGCAGAAGAAATAAGACAAAGAGAGACTTGTGATTTTTGCTTATATGTAATAACACCAAGAATGACAGGTGTTTATAGCATAGCAGAAGTGATTGATGATAGTAATAAAAGACCTCAAAAGACTATATTCTGCTACTTAGAGAAGGAAGATGATGACTTTGCAAAACAATTAACATCAATGCCTGTTGCAAAACTAAAATTTGATAAAGGACAGTTACGTTCTTTAAAACAAGTAGGTAAGATGATAGAAAGAAATGGAGGTAAATATTTTAAAACTTTAGAAGAAGTGGCTGATTATTTAAATAATTAATAAAGGAGTATGGTATAACAGATGAATAAAATTAAAAAGAATTTATTAGTTTTCTTATTTATAATATTTTGGAACATATTTGGACTTAAAATATCTCAAAATCATATAGCACCTAATTTTATAATATGGTTAACTGGATTTATGACTTGTGGCTTTATAATTATATGGTACTTACTAAGAAAAGAAGAAAAATTATAAATAAAATGATAACTTTATATTAATATAAAATAATTTAATAATATATAAAAGGAGTGATTGATATAAATATATACATAAAGTATTTCAAATATGTTTGTGAACATAAGAAAAATGTGTTTAAAGAATGTATAGAAAAGTCCAAGCAATATAAAGGTAAAGATAAAAGGGATTTAATTATCCATGCTTTCACACATGATTTAAGCAAATTTAATCCTAAAGAATTTATACCTTATGCAAAGTATTTTTATGGTAATTATTCTTCAGATGCAGTATTATTTGATGTTCCATGCATACAGAATAAAGACAAAATAAAAACAAAAGAGGACATAAAAAGAGATTTTAATAAGGCATGGCAACATCATAAAGATAGAAACAAGCATCACTGGAATTATTGGCATGAAAAAAATTTAGAAATGCCTTTAAGGTATATTATTGAAATGATATGTGATTGGTCAGCAATGTCTATTAAATTTGGAGATACCCCTCAAGACTTTTATTGTAAAAATTATGACAAAATTAAATTAAAACATAAATCAAGAATAAATTTGGAATTTGAATTAGGATTGCTAGGTGAAGCAGTTGTTTTTAATATGACATGGAAAGAATTATGTGAAGCTCAAGGAAAAACTATAAAAGAAGATTTAAAAAATTTATCCAAGAAAGAGAGTGTTTAGTTTTATGAAGTTGAATGAAGAATTATGGAATGAGTTTTCAAAAGGAAAGCTAGTTGTTAATTGTAAAACTAAACAAGAAGCAAATAAGTTTTTAATTTATTTACATAATAAAGGGATTAAATGGTGTTGGAATTTAAGACTAATAGAAAAAAGTTATTTTAACGATTATAAAGAAAACACTTGCTATAGAATAACATCAGATGGAAATTTGGAATATAGCAATTTAGATTTTTATAAAAATTTTTCAGAATATAAAAGAATAACATTTAAGAATCTTCTACAAAATCAATATTCAACATGGGAAATTATTAAGATGTATCAAGAAATTAACTTAAATAAAAATGATATAGTAATTGGTAGGGACTTTAGAAAAAAAGTATCGAGTTTAAGAGAAGAAAACTTAGGTGTTGATGATTTGCTAATAAATGAACCTTTTACAATTCAAAGAGATAATTTAAAATTAAAAAATTTGGTAGAAGATTTAGAAATATTAATTGAAAAATACAAAACAATTTAATAATGCTATAAAACTCAACTTTTATCAAAACTGAAAGGAGGGAAATTATGAAATATTTATTAGGAATAATTATGATAGCAATAATAAATGTCATAGGAGATAAAATTGCTAAAGCAAGTAAATCTGAAATATTTGATGAATATATTATAGGTGTAATAACAGGTGTGTCAATGGTTCTTATATATGCCTTAACAACACTATCATAATTTAAAGGAGAAATTGAATGTTTAGTGACTTTAGGAAAGCTTTTAAACCTACAAAACAAGAATTAACACAACATAAAAAATTATTAAATAAACTAATAGCACAAATACCTAAAAAAGAAGATATTAAATTAATTAATGATAAAAATATAAAATGTTCTCATCCATTTCAACACTTTATAGGAGATTGTACTTGTTGTAAGAGTTATATAGAATCACCTTATACATTTGTAGAGGGTGGGCAATGCAAAATTAATAAATGTAATTGTGGGTATGGATTTACTTGTAATTCATTTATAATTAAAAATGATTATATAAAATAGGAGTGATTAAATGAATATAAACAAGTATATAAAGGTTATTAAAAAACACATATCAGAAATAAACGATGTACAAGCTATGGAATTAATAGAAAAAACTAATTATAAACATGATACAGAAAAGGAAATATTAGAACAATTAAAATATCAAATAAAACAATTTAAGAAAGGAGATAAATAATTATATGAAAAAGATATTTATTATATCAGGAAAAGCAAGAAATGGTAAGGACTCTACATATGAAATAATGAAAAAACACTTAGAATTTTATAACGAAAAATGTTTAAGAATAGCTTATGGAGATTATGTTAAATTTATAGCAAAACAATATCTTGGATGGAATGGTATAAAAGATGAAAAAGGTAGAGAAACATTACAAGAGCTAGGTACAGAAAGAGTAAGAAAAGGATTAAACAAACCTGATTATTGGGTAGATAGAGTTATAGATACTATAAAAATAGTAGGTAATGAATACAAATATATATTTATTACTGATGCTAGATTTCCTAATGAAATAGAATTGATTAAACAAGCATTTCCTAATATGGTACAAACAATAAGAGTGAGTAGAAAAGATTTTATTAGTCCTTTAACCGAAGAACAGCAAAAACATATATCTGAAACAGCTTTAGATGATTATAAATTTGATTATTACATAGAATCTGAAAATGGATTAAATAATTTAGAAACCAAAATATTAGATACCTTTAAATTTATTAAACCTATGAAAAATCATGAAATAGGAGATAGTATTAAAATTAGACAAATTAATGATATGAAAAAAGCTAAACACTTAATAGATTACATAGGGCAAGTAGGAAGTATTTATTCATATATTAAATTTAATGATGGTACAATAAAATACAAAGTATTATTTAATGATAATGAAACCGCTTATTTCTTTGGAAATGAATTAGAAGAGATAAAGTAAATAAATTGTATAAACATATATTATAAAATAATTTAATAATTTGGAGGTAGTAGAATGAAAATAGAAAATGTTAAAATATATGATTTAGAAGAAAGCATAGCTGCAAGTAAATACCCTATGGCAACCGATACTGAAAGATGTAAATCCAATAT
The DNA here is from genome assembly GCF_054768115.1 of Clostridium sp. CTA-6. Lineage (NCBI taxonomy): Bacteria > Bacillati > Bacillota > Clostridia > Eubacteriales > Clostridiaceae > Clostridium > Clostridium sp. CTA-6. Next base: position 146,186 of record NZ_BAAAAU010000012.1, on the reverse strand, counting down.
CACAGATACTGTTATAAAATTAGCACAGTCTAACAAGGGCGAAGGTCATGATAATTTTCTGCAAGGAATTTTAGTGTCATTTGATTTGACCTTTAGTAACAAAGCATGGGTTGAGTTAGAAAGATATAATTTTATTAATTTTGTATCTAGTCAAAGTACAATGCATAGAATAGCTAAATTTGATTTAAAAACTCAATATAACGAATATGTTGATAAGAGAATAATAGATATCATGGAAGAATTAAAATATACATATAACAAGACACAAGATAAGGAAGACTATTTAAAACTATTATATAGCAACCCTAGTGGATTTGAATTAACCGCAAGGCTTACAACTAATTATAGAGCTTTAAAAACTGTCTATTCTCAAAGAAAAAATCATAGATTACCTGAATGGCGTGAATTTTGTAAATGGATTGAAACATTACCTCATTCTTATTTAATTTGTGGAGAACAAAATAATAATACAAAATAATTTATTAAAATATAATTAAGGAGTGATTTATATTAGTAAAGAGATTGCGAATACTTTAAAATTAACAATTCCGATACCGCCTAGTATCAATAATGATTATATGAAACCAAGAGGAATTTTGAAATTTAATCCTATAAAGAAAAAATATTATGCTATGGCTATGATGTATGAAACTGCTGAAGCCAAGAAATTTAAAAAAGATATGATTAAATTAATAAAAAAAGCATTAGATAAACAAAATTTTAAACCAATAGAAAATAATTCATTTGTGTATTTATATTGGACTTGGTTTTTCCCTTCGATAAAAAACGATACAAATAACAGATATAAATGTGCAATAGATGCTATTACAGAATTTAGTGATAAATTTAAGGATTTGAAAATATGGAATGATGATAATATATCTATGAATAAAGATGTGAAAATTTATTATGATTCAAAAAATCCTCGTGTAGAATTAGAAATAAAATATGCACCCGACATAGGAGTATTTGATAATAAAGAAGATTATAATAAGTTCATAAATACATATTGCAACAATTGTAAAAAGGGAAATAAAATAGGGCAAAAGGGTGGCTGTTCTATATATAAGAATGCTTTAGAAAGTAGAATACAAGAAAATCTAGAAATTAATTTTGATACAGGAGAGAAAAAATGTTTAAAATTTAAACAGAAATAAAAAGTAAAAAAATGGGGATAATAATCTAATTAATAGACTATTATCCCCAAAATATTTCAAATAACTATCGAATAAACGTTTGACATATGAAAAAAATTATTATATAATTAAAGAGAATTTTAAATAAATATGGTTGTAATACCAAAACTATGAAGGTAATATTATCAACCCCATTGATTTATATCCTTCCTTACTAATAGTTTTGGTATTATTTAATTTATTGGATTGAATATATAATTATTTTATTTAATCTAATATCTGTAACAACAATTCTATTTTTCTTATAGTATCTTCTTTCCCTTTTATATAACCTTTTGAGAAATCAAAAGTATGTGTATTGTGAAATTCTGTATGTGTGTCTTGTAAATCTTTGTATAGTATTTGCATAACTTGAGTTTTAGTTATATGAGTCTTAGAAATATTGGTTTTATCAATGTTTATTTCCTTACTGTTCATCAATTTCACCTTCTTTTGTTTATATGTACTAAAAATGTAGTTTAAATCATTATTTACTTGATAAATTTTTAATTTGATTTTTAATTTCGTCCCTAATTTCTGTAGAAGATTTCGGCTTTTGGTAAAATGATAAAGTTGTTGAAATATCTTTATGATTAAGATATCGGCTAACTAGGCTAGGGTCTATTCCAGTATCTAATAAGCTATTACTTTTTGTTTTACGAATACAGTGTGCGTGAAAATCATCCAGTCCTATTATAGTCCCAATCTTTTTTATTCTTCTTTGTAAAGTTCCTTTAGTCATTTTATTATATTTTCCATCATATCTTGATATAAACAGAGCATCTATTTCAAGATTATCCATATGTTCTTTTCTATATTCTAACCATTTTAAGATTAATTCTTTTGTGTTTTCATTAAAACTTACATCTACTATATACCCTTCCTTCTCACGAATATCTTTAAAGCAGCAATTATCTAAATCTAATTGAGATAAAGTTAGTCTATTCAATGCTCCAATTCTATTAGCACTATCTAAAGCTACATTCCATAACACTAAATCTAACAAATCAAACTTATTGCCTTTATTTTCTATTAATCCTTCATTGATTTGCTTTATTTGTTCTTCTGTTAAAAAATAAGCATTTATAATTTTTTCTTCTCTTGCTCCTTTCATTCTTTCTAATCTTTTATCAAATGGATGAAATTCTATATGTCTTCTTCTCATACTCCATAAATAAAAACTAGAAACCGCAGATATTTTTGTGTTTATTACTTTCTTATTATTTTTTAAAGTATCTTGGCAGAATAATATAAAACCCTCCATTATGTCTATTGCATTTTCCATAAAATCTTCATCATATAAATCAACATTATCCCATTCTTCTGCTAGATATACTAAAAAATGTTGCATATAATTTTTATATACCTTATATGTGGTATTTTTAACATCTTTATTTTTGATTATATTACTTTTTAAATATTTTTCATATTTATCCCAGTTACTTTTACTAATCAAATCTAATTTTTCTTTGGTAAAATATTTAACTCTTTTAACTTTAGCCATATTAAACGCCTCCCTATTAAATAATATTGTTAAATTATTTTAAATTAGAATTAAAATCTTGTTTTAATTCTAATTTAATTCTTTTAATCTCACTATATTCTCTTAGACACAAGTCTAATGAATAGCTCCAAAAATAAAAGTAAAAAACCTTTCCATTTCCGACATGTCTTGCCTTAAATTTATATTTAAATCCATGTTCTTTTAGAAATTCTTTCTGTTTCCAAGAAAAACACAAGTAATATCTCATTTTTTATCACCACTTTTCTTTTAAAATATATAAAAAAATAAGCTAGTATGAAACTAACTTATAAATCATTTATAATATCTAATAATTCTTTTTTAGATTTAACCAAATATTTTCTTGTGACATTGATATCTGAATGTCCGACCAAATCAGCTAAAGTAGCTATATCTATTTTTTTAGAAATCATTTTCCTACAATATAAATGTCTAAGATTGTGATTATGTGCTTTTTCTTTATCTATTCCTGCTAATAATGCATATTTTTTGAAAATATCATTTGCATATCTTCTTGTTATACCACCTCGGATACCAGTAAATAGCTTGTCTCCTTTTTCAATTCTATAATTCAGATACTCTTTCCATATTAATTTTAATTTATTTGGAATAAATACATTTCTATATTTTTTCCCTTTGCCTTTAATAATAATTGTATCTTTATTAATATCATAAACTGTTAATTGAAGACATTCACTAATTCTCATTCCAGTATAATACATTGTTAGAAGCAACGCCTTAGCTCTATAGTCTTGCTTTAATTCTGCTTGTTCAATAATTTTAAGAAGTTCATTACTTTCCAATACATTATCTAAAAAATTTTGAACTTGAACTTTTTCTTGGTTGATATTTATATTTTTTTCACAAAACTTCATAAATATATTTAAAGCAACCATTTTTCTATTAATAGATGAAATTTTATATCCTTTATTAAAAAGAAAACTTTTATATTTTTCAATATCTAAATCATTAATATTTTCAATAGTTTTGTTTATGTATTGAAAAAACAACTCAACATCTGTGATATAAGAATCAATTGTTTTTAAATCCTTTTTATTTTTAATTAGATATTCTTGAAAATGTTTTATGTTTCCATTCATTATATTACACCTCAAGAATATTATAATATATTATGATTCTTTTAGCAATTTCTTCCCATAACTATTCTTATGGGAAGAAAATTAATCAAACAATCATATCTTTTATTTTTTCACATACAGTGTTTATTTGATGATCTATAGTTTTATATTTTTCTCTTTGTATTTTCGTGTTCCCAGCCACATATATGTAGAAGAGGGTGTATCCTTTATTATGTATAAAATTTTTCTTATATATATCTTTTTCTTCAATTTGATTATGCCAAATATCTCCATTGCACTCAATCGCTATTTTGTATAATTGGTTATTATGTTTATTTATCATTATAATAGGTATATCAATTTCGTTTCCGTTATCAAGAATAGAAGTGTTGTTTTCTCCAACAATAACTTCATAATTATTAAACTGTTCAGTTAATAATATGTTGATTTTTTGCCTTATATATTCTTCTGATTTACTACCAAAAATAGCGTTTTTAAACTGAGTTTTCTTTCTTGATATTGTAATTTTATTATAATCTCGTAACCCTCGCTTCACAGTTTTACTTTGAGCTTCATATATATCAAAATGCCAATTCAAAATTTTTAACCATTTTTGAATTGTTCTATCACTTCTATTCAAGCAAGTATATATCTCCTTAGGAGCATAATTAAAATAATATCTCATTTTATAGATATTTTCAAAAATAAAATATCTATTTTCCATATTGCCTAATAGCTTATTATTTGCGTTATTTATTATAGGAAATTTTTCATCAACTAATTGCTTTACTTTTATTTTTTCATTGTTTTTTAGTTTAAAATCTATAACACTTTCAGGAAAATCTCCTTTAAGAGTTATTCTAGTATTCTTTTTTATTTTATATTTTTGTATATCAATATTATTATTAACATTTTTACTATTGTATTCTTTTTCTATTATATCTATCATAAACAAATATAACATTTCACATGGAATTATTTTAAAATTATTAATATGTTTGTCAAAACATTCCCATTCTAACAAAGGTACAAAAACTACTATTGACTTTGAACATTTACCATAAGATATGTTTTTATTTTCATTTAAAATTTTAGAATAGTTGTCATCGTTTATATGTACATTTATATATTTTAATAAATATGTAATCACTATATTGTTGTCTCCATATACTTTTTCTTCTAAATTATTATTGATAAATTTACAAGCAGTCAAAAATTTGTTATATAAAGATTCATTTACATTTATAGACCATTTCTTTTCAGAATTATATTCCAAACACAACACCCCTTTTTTAAAAAGCTATTAATAAAAATGATTATTATTGTCATGAAAAACAGACTACAAATAATAAAATTCATAGTCTGTTTTTTAAAAAAATATATAATTGTTTTGTTTTAGGTTTTAAATGATGAAAAATTGAAAAATGAATTAATAAATAAAATTCGTATATATTATTAATTGATAACAACAATTATTATTAATTAGCAAGCCATAAACAAATTTATATACTAATAAAAAATTATTTTTGAAAGTTGTTTATCAAATTATTGGTTTCAATTCTATTGAAATTTTTGAAAATAGAATTTTATTCATGTACAAATATCTGTTTAATAAAATTCTACAGCCAACTTAAATGAAATAAGAGAGGTTTACATATTTTATAATTTATGTTAACATATGAGTAACATTATTAAATATTAGCTATTTTAATCCCATATTACATTTTACTAGAGAAGGGTGTATATCTAATCCTTCTCTATTTTTCTTTAAACATTCTTATATCAAATTCATCATCGCACAAATCTAGTATTCTATAATCATTACAATCATATTTAATAGATTTATTATTCTCATCTGTATCAACCAAGTCAATATTATCCGTAACATCATTCATATCTAATTGAAAATCAGTTTTCCATATTCCATTTTCAGATTTAGACATAGGAAACTCTTTATTATTTAAGTTTTCAGTTATAATATTTACATCATCTGCGCCATATTTATTGTACCAATTTTGCAATTGAGTATTATCTGTAGGTTGCCCGAGATTTAAGAAATTAGAATTAATTAAATAATAATTTTTATTTTGATTGATTAGATATTTATCAGTCTTAAACCAATTAGCATTCTTATTATCATATGGGGCATACCCTTCTCTTTCTAATTTTTCCCATTCCTCTGGGTTAGAAGTTGTTATATCAAATTGGGTTGCGCCAAAGTTAGCAGTATGTTCATTCCAATCCATTGAAGCACATCCTAATATTATGTTGAAGTTTTGGAAATTAAACTCCTTTTCTAACATTAGTTGCCCATTGCAATAGAATTTTACTACACCTTTATCCCCATCAATCGCCATTCCAGTAATATCTCCTGTATTAAAAATTAAATTATCTGTATGAGGATAATTAGTTGTTATTATACTGTTTACATTATTACTAGAAGGTGGATAGTCTGAATTAATTATATTATAATTATCTATATTAAATATTCCCAAGTAAACTCCAAGTTGATATTTATTAGTTGTTAATTCTATATAAAATTTTCCTCCTTTTTTAGATGATGTGGAACAAACTTTACTTCTACTCGAAATTAAGCGAGTTGTTAAGTTTTGATTCGTAAAATTTACATCTCCATATTTTTTATTTATATCCCATGTTATTAAACCCATAACATTACCACTTCCAATCTATATTTTAAAATTATTCTATTTAAAATGAATATTTTATATTATTATCTTTATTATTCTTTCATTAATACTTCGAATTTAGCATTATTGATTTCTTTAACCTTATCTGATATTTTATAATTATTGCAGCCATATTCAATATATTTTTTATCATCTTCTTCTATAAGATTTATACTGTCTTTTATATCATTTAGATTAATATCAAAGGACTTGTAATAATCATTTTCTGGCTTTGTAGGTATTCTTTTAGTATTTAATTCTTTAGTGAGTATGGATATATCATTATAACCATATTCATCTATTATATTGTTTAACTCTTCACTATTATCTATAGTTCCTAAATCTATATAATTATTATTTATTGAGTAATAGTTATTATCTTGTTTTATTAAATATTTTATTAAATAATCTATAGGAGCTGAATTATTAGTCCAGTTAAAATCCCCATTTATTATTATATTTCTATTATTAGAAGTTAAATCATATACAGTATTTCTAACCCCTTCATCAAATCTCCAATATCCTAATAAACCATTTGCATGTGGATTTACTATAGTATTTGCATTTTTTATAATATCATTAACATTTCTTGCTATATTCCATATTCTTAATTCGTCAATACTACCTTGAAACCATCTATCATTATAATCCCTATAGCTACCTAAAACTAATTTAGAAAAAGTTCCAAAACTATTAATATCAAAACTGTCAATCACTTTTTCTCCGTCAATATACAAACATCGTTCTACTCCTTTATTAAATACATATGCTAAATGATGAAATTTATTATCATCATATCTTTTGGTTGTTTTTTTAAAATTATTTGGATTAGTATATATTTCTATAGTACCATCAGTTTGAAATCCAATTGAAATTGTAAAATCAGGACTACTTTCTATAAAAAAACGTCTAGTATTACCAGAGGGAGCTTTAAACCACATTTCAATTGTATGTTGATTATATATAAAATCACTATTAGATATAGGAATTATGCTATATCCTCGATTAAAATTTAAAGCATACTTATTCACTTTATTACACCCTCCTATACTTCCTTAAATAATATATTACAAATATCACTATTTTTCTTTAACTTATCTATTGGTCTATATGGCTCACAATTATAAATCATTTCACATTTGTTTTTTTCTAAATCATCCGTATATACAAGTAATTTAATTTCTTCTAAATTTTCAAATTTGTTTAATAATAAATCTTTAGTTATTAGATCAGTATCTGTAAATCCATTATCTATAAAGTTATTTTCATCTAATATTTGTAATGGAGCTTGCACTAAATCAATTCCATTTAGTGTGTATAAAATATTGTTTTTATCTTGAATTAAATATTTATACAGTCTATAAGATTTTAAAATCCCTATTGAATCTATATGAATATTATCAATATTAAAATACTTGAAAATATTATCATTGATATTGGCATAGATTTTTACTGAATGTTCTTTGTTTTCTAATCCTAATTTTTCATAAACTAAGCATCCCAATGTGTCGTTATAACATTCAGTAAAACTATCATTTATTTTACCATCTATATTAATAGACACCTCTTTTGCTTTGTTTACTATATTTGTGTTTGCTATTATTCTTAATTTTGTTCCTATAAAATTAAATTTTACATATTTTTCGCCTATACTTCCATTAGTTGCCATGCCCTTATTTCCAATATACCAAGAATCAGTTCTTAAATTCCATCCCTCTCCAACATATATTATATTTATATCATCACATTCATAGTTCTTCCAGCCTGTTTCTGGTTGTAGTAACTGTTCTCCTACTCTAGCCATCTTATCTCACCTCACTTATATTCATAAAATCATTATTAAAAGGTATTTCAAATAATTTACCATTACTTAAATTCCCCTTGTTAACACCATTAATGATTTGTGTATCTATAGTTTTAGTTAATAAATTTAAATCATCTATACCATAAGTTTCAAAATCAGATTGTTCTAATATTTCCTTCCCTTCTAATTGTGTAATAGGTTCATAATTACCATTTTTATAAAAGTCAGATTTTATCGTATAATATTGATCGTTTTGTCCTAATAAATATTTATTTTTTTTATTAAAATACATTTCTATTGTATGTATATAAATCCAATTGGCTGTATCTCCATTATTTGAATTAAAAACTAATTTATACTCTTTGTATCTATTAGCATTATTAAAACTTTTATTAATTTGTTTATTATTATTATCAATGACAATCCCTTCGCTTTCTGAAATATTGCATAATAAATTATTGTCACCATACAAGTCTACTGAGTTCCAATATATCTTTGCATTATTGTATACAAACAATAGCTCATTAACTACTGTAAAAGAAGGAAATATGTAAGAAATCCATTTAGAAGTAGAAGTATATTTATTTACCCAATTTGTTGTTATATCTCCATCGAAAGCCTTAAATGCTTGAGTATAGTTAGATGAGTCAACGGAGCTAACTTTACATTCTCCACTAGGAGTTATATCACTTGTCATAATAGGTATTAAATTAACTTTTTGCATATCATTTATCTCCTTTCTTTAAAATTCATTTTTAATTTGTTAGTTCTTTATACAATTCTTTCATCTTTATCAAAATTCTATTTTCTTTAATTATTATCCACGTAAATAATTGTATATGTACCATCTTGTATAAATTTATAATTTATAGTCTTATTATATTCATCAAAACTCCATATGTAGTTCAAACTAGGAATATCTTGCCCTTTCATATCAACTGTAATAGATATATTATCATTGTATAAATTGTCAAAAGAATTATTCTTTTCTAAATAATATCCAAATCTTATTTTAGGGCTTCTATTTCTTAAAATAATTAAATCAACCATTTCAAGATTATTTACTTGTTCAACAGTTAATCCCTTGTTGACTATTTCAGATAAATCATTTTCATCTATATTTACTAACATTTTATTAATAGGATCATAACTATTCCATGTAATACCACTATCTAAACTAAATATTAATCTATTTTTAGAAACATCTCCATCATTTGCTATCCATGTAATTTTATTAATTTTATCAACCCCATTTAAATTAATATCATCATTAGCTTTAACTACTACAGGAAAATAAGTTCCTGTTAATTTAATTTTTTCAATTTCATTTTCTTCATAATTTTCAATTTTATCTAAAGTATGAAATAGATTCTTATTTATATGACACTGATATTCAGTGAAGTTTTCTGTTTCTTGTATTTTAATAAACGTATCCTCTTTAATTTTATTTTCCTGTTTCATACTTCCATCAAAAAATATATCAGGAGCATGTGTAAAACTTGTGCTATCTCCATTGTTAAATCCACAATCGTATTTCACTATATTTCCTTCCCCAGCTCTATATTCTAATACACTTGTACATATATTTTGAATATCAGTAGGATTAGTTAATACAATTTGTTTAGTCTCTCCTTTTTTTATATTTAATTTAGTATTTTTAATTTGAGAATTTTGCACTATAGAATTTATTTTATTTGCATATGTAGATAATTCATCTGATTTTGTAGCAATAATTCCTTTATTTAATAAAGCTTTACAAATCAAATCTTTTTTGTCTATAATATTATTTGATATTTCTTCATCTGATTTCGTGGAATAATCTATGCCAATAGCATTTCCCACTAAAACTTTTAAATTGTTTTTATTCCTATTGGCATATTGAAAAAGGTAAGCAAACATTTCCATTATAGATTTTCCTTGCAATTCGGTAGGTAATATAGAAGAATCACCTAACTGCTTACCTATATAATGCAATGTTTTATCGCTCTTGCCTAGATACAAATTAACATCATTATCTTCTTTTATAAAATATATTCTTCCTTCAACTGCTTCCAAAGGTTTACTTGATAAAGCTTCAAAGCTAATATTCATAGATTACACCTCCTATAATTCAAATTTATTCCATGAAGTTATACCTGTCCCACCACTAGAGTTTCCTTCAATTAAATTACCATTAAACAATAATTCCCCATCTTCACTTGTAGTTAATTTATTTAAAGTATCTTTGTTGGTATGATTATGTAAATCTGTTTTATACGCTTTTAATTCAATTTCTTCAGTTAAATCTTTATGAGCATGATTTATTTTTGCATAATTATTTAATTTATTCCCACCATCTTTTATTGTTCCATCTGAATTTAATATAGCGATATTATCCTGAGTTGCACTAACAACTTTGTCTAATTTATTGTTAACATCAGTTTTTCTTGCTATGTTTTCATCTATTTTATTTTCTGGCAATATACCTTTAGTTTCTACCATCAAATTTAAAGGCTCTATAGTAAAATCCCTTCCCATATTGTCAGAAGAAACTTCATAAGTTGGTTGCCATTTTAATCCATCATAAATATAAAACATTTTTTTATTTTCGCTTTGTTCATCAGCCCTAACAATGGCGGTATATCCTGCTTCAGCATCAGGAATTTGTGTTAATTCTTCATATGTATTTACAAATCCTCGAAATTGCATCCCTTTTTGACTTAAATCTATCATTTTTTGAATATTATCTTTAATTCCTTTTAGCATGTTCAATTCAGCAACAGTAACTTCTAAACCATTTAGGGATTTAGCAACTAATTTATTATCTTTAATTTGAATAGAGTTATTATCAATTTTATTTTCTAAATAATCTGCTGTGTCAGAAGAATTCAATTTTACTAATTCATCTTTCTTGTTTATTATTTCTGTTTTCAATTCTAATATATCACTTTTATTTTGGATACTATCTGTTTTTAAAGTTGATATATTAGAAGTATTTATATTTATATTAGAATCTTGCTGAATATTTTTTTCTTTTATTGAGTTTATTTCTGTTGTATTAGCACTGATTCTTTTATTAACATATGTTAAATCTGTAGAACCACTATTACTTCCACCATTAGAAATTCCACCTATACTTACAAAAGGCATAAAAATCACTCCTTTTTTCAAACAATTTTATTAATAAGTTAATCCATCAAAATAAAATCTACAAGCATTTTTAACTTTAATTCTATATATGCTAAGTTTATTAATAACTAATGGCATGTTTGGTGTTATTAAAGCATAAGATTTGCTATTATCAAAAGATATGTAAATTGGTTCATCTGGTGAAATAATTCTTATACCATTTATGGTTACAGGTCTATCGTTATCATCATACATTTGTATTATTTCTCCATCTGTAGCTTGATAATACCCTTCTGCATCAGCTTTAGGATATTTTGTAGATGATATAAAATAACTATGTTCAGTTAATGCTCCCATTCTAATTACCTCCTTTAATTAAAAATAAAGGGCTAGTACATAAAATACTAACCCTAAGTTTTGTTAAGATTAACCTTTTATTACATCATCAAATTCTTTTGTATCTGTAGCTACATTTGCATCTTCTCTCTTTTCCCCTTTAAAATCATATGTACCTGTTGCTGTAAGCCCTACTAATGTACCATTAATAATCATTAAATATAATTGAGCAACATCAAATTTATTTTGCATAACAGAAACCATAATTACATTTAATATACCTATAACTATAGATAAATACTTAGTAGGAATTTGTTTAAAAGGTTTTAAATCCTTTAATACTTGTACAAACATAAAAGTTACCATCATACATCCTGTAAATGTAGCCAATTGTTCTAATTTCATAAAATCATTAACTGACATAAAAATCACTCCTTTTATTTATAAATTATTTTATATAAACTTCATAAAATCTATAGTTTCTTTTGCTGTTAAATACCTATCTTCCCCTTTTATATTCCTAATATTACTACTTTGAGGAACATCTTTATCATCCCCTACAAGATAAATAAAGTCATAGTTAGTTGTATTTATATTTTTGTTTTCTCTTGAAGGACAATTTAATTTAGCAGCTAAATATTCTGCGGCTCTTTTATCTACATAATTATTGTAAATAACTATTTTATTTTTGGCATTTTTCTCTTCTTGAGATATATTGTATTTAGTTACATTCCATTTAATATTTCTTTTAGTTAAAATATAACCTATAGTTCTTTCAAATGTATTATTTGCATCTGAGCCAGATATTAATGTATCTAAATAAGAAGTATATGCTTTCTTATTTCCTCCTACAGCAAATATATTTTCCACATTTTTATAATCATAAGGTCTATGTGCTTCTATTGTTGAGCAATTTAAGAAATCTCCTAAGTACTCCGCCGCATTTTCATCTAGTCCATATTGATAACAAATTATATTTTTCACTTTTATTTCCTCCTTTTTTTCTACTGGTTTGTTAAATGAAGAATTACCTCTTTCATTTACTGTTTTACCCAAGATACCTTTAACAATTGCATTTGCTATTCCTTCCCCACCAACTTTTCTATAAATAGACACATCTAAAGTAGCCTCACAAAAGAATGGTTCAATAACTACACAAGGACAACTCGTATTATTTATTTCAGCTAAACCTCTAGTATCTGATTTAGCACCTCTTGATTTGAATCCTAAATTGGATAATTCTCTTTCAATTTTAGTTGAATAGTTTTGTCCTTTAGAACTATTTCTATGATATAAAACTTCACAACCAATTGCTCCACTATAAGAATCATATGCATTATTTACATGACAACTAATAAATATGTCAGCACCCCACGCATTTGCTTTGTTTATCCCATAAAACAAACTATCTGATAAACTTCTATTTGCTTCTGGTGGTGTACAATCTAAAACTTGACATCCTAATGCTTTGAATTTAGATATTAATCTGTTTTTATAATCTTCGGCTACAGTAATTTCATTAACTATTCCTGACGCACATCCATCAGCACCAGTTCTTTGATGACCTCTTCTTATCGCTATCTTCATTACGTTATCCCCTTTCTTTTCTGTTTTTGTATTCATAAGTCTGCTTAATAAGTCTAATAGTTTGTTTGCATATTGTTTATCACTAGCCCATTTACCACCTCCTAAATCTTCAACATTAATAGCACAACCTCTATCTACATATTTAAATCTAGGGTCTATCAATTTTTGTTGTTGCGGTAGATTATTTTTACTACAATAAGCAAAAAGATGCTGAACATGACATTCAACACCTTCATTTTTTGTATTAAATTTTAAAGCTTGTTTTCTTCCATTTCCGTCTAAAGCACCTAATCCAGCATAGTTATGCATATCTAATGTTGTTATACTCGTATCTGAATATTTAAGAAAATTGGTCTCTAAACACATTTGCACCCATGCTATTTCTAATCTGATTCCATAAATATCACAATATTTTTTATATATGTTAGCTAAATATGGTGCATTAGGATTAATATTATGTAAAAATAGTTCACATTGATCTATTGTTGTTTGAGAAACCCCCATGATTGAAATAGCCATTTAATATCACCTACTTTAAAAAATATGTAATTACTGAACTTGCAATTGCAGCCAAAGCCATAATAAATCCCCAAAACTGTTTTGTTTCATAGAATCTCTTTTCTTGATTTGTTCTTTCCCCATTTGTAAATGTTTCTAATATTTTTGTTACCATATCATTCATCGTATTTTGTTGTTTATCCATTTTTTCATTCATATTTTTTGTCTGTTCTTTAGAAGTCTCATTTATCATAACTTTAATTTCAGCTTGGGATTTTTCAATATTAGCTAATTGAATTTGTTGTCTAATATCACTTTCCTCTAATTTTCTAATTCGATTTTCATGGTCTTGTATTTGATGTTCCATGTCCATTGTCAAAATCTCCTTTCATTAATCACCTCTTTTAATAAATAATTTTAAAACTGGTTATTTATTAAGTATAATATATAAATATTTTTTAATATCCATAATTTATCTTTATATCTCCATTAAAATACAACTCTACTTGTAGTAAAGTATTAGATACATAAGTCGCTTTATATCCCGATTCTCTTACTTGCTCCCATCTTCCAACACCATCAAATTGCAAACTAAGATTGTCTAATTCTTCCTTATTAACTATATTATCCATACTAAACAAATAGGCAAATCTAATCTTTTTGGTAGTAACCAATTCATTCCAAAATATATCATTAATAGAATTAAACAATTCTATACTCATTCCGTTAGCCCTAATATCTTCAATATTTAAGCCTATATTTACCCATTTGTTTGTTTTAAATGTTTTCCAAGTAATACCACCATCGACACTGCAAATTATTTTTAAATTATTTCCTATAGCTGTTAAATTAAAACTATTAATACTTACTACATTTGATAAATTTAAGTCTCCTTTAGGAATAAGTAATCTATCATGGGGGATAGCTTTTATATTCAATTTCTCAATAACTCCGTCTTGAAAAGATCCAAAACTTTCTATTTTTTTAAAATCAGATTTTTTTATATGAGTACTATATTCTACTCCAGTTTCCACATCTTCAATTACTTTAAAATCTTGTGCAAATTCTGTTTTTAAATATGCTTTTCCATCAAATACTACCATATTATCTTTTACAAAATCATTGGATTCTCCATTAGTAAATTCATTTTTTGTTTCTATTAAATCTTGTGTGTTTTCTGTATCATATCGTAATATATTTACTTGTGGTACTTTGAAGTCAATAGTATTAATAGGGATATTAACTATTCGTGGTTTTTCTAAGCTACCTATGATGCCCATTTTAGATATTTGTTTCATAGAAAAGCCCGAAGATTCTCCTATTTGGTTAGCATTAACTGTTATGAATTTTCCAGTATCTCCACTATAAGCAACAATTTGTTTATCTTCTTTATTTGTAACATCTACATCTTCAAGCTCCTCGAACTTTGTAATTCTTTTTTCTATTATTTCTTTTTGTATTTTTTCACTACTCCAAGTTGTCTGATTAGAAATTATTCCATCATCCATTATTACATCATTTCTTAATGTAACATTAAAAAATTCACTCATTTAAAACACCTACCTAACTAACGAGTAGTTGAAAATTTCTAATATAATAATTTGTATCTGATTTTTGTTTTGTAATTTTTATATAAATTTCTTTTGTTTCTTGAGATTTGAAATTTTCTAATATCAATTCTTCGCTATAATTGATATTATCTAAACTTAGTTTAATCAAATCTTGAGATGCAGTTTCTGTTCCAATTATTATATTATTATAATCTTTTATATCTTTATTTTTTATTTGTACTATTTCTTTATAACTTTGTAAAACCCCATATTGCTCATTTGTGACTACCTGATTATTATATTTTATCTGAAAGTTATATGGTGAATTTATATATACATCTCCAAAAGAAAATCTCATTAATTCACTTTGAAATATATTGTTACCCTCTAAATCTTTAATAACTACATATCCTATGAAAATAGTTTCAATAAATAGTTTACATTCCATATCTTCATTAAATTCTCTAATTTGTATTAAATTATTATAATTATCGTATAGTTCACATTTATATTTTTGTTCAAAATTTATAATAGTTACATAGGGGTTTTTATAAACTTTATAATTATTTAGTATAAAATCTTCATTGCAAAACTTTTGAAAGCCTTGTTTAGTTACAGTCTTATCATATTCCATTCCACCTATATTCTTATAATTTACACCATCTGGACTAGAATAAGTTTGTATATAATTATTTTTTTTTAATATTCTCCAATATTCATTTTGCTCATCTAACTTTTCTGTTTTCTTTTCATCTTTTATTCCGAAGGTATATAGTTCATTACCTAAATACATCATAGAATAATCTCCGACTTCCATGTTTTTAAAATTTTCTTTATGGAAATCTATAACAAATTCATTATAATGAAAACTCCTTTCTATCATATTATTAGATGCTAATTTTATTTTTCCTGTACCAACATCTCTACTTACTAAAGAATTTCTTGCAAAATCACTAAAACTAGAGGTAAGATAAAAATTATCTACCTCTAATAACCCATCACTTATTTTTAATAATGTCATATTATAATACCTCTAGAATCTTGCAGGTGGGACTAAGATTGTATCTGTTGGCACTATCTCACACAAAACTATATCGTCTATTCCACTTCTATCACTACTACTATGTAGTATTTCTCTAAATTTACTTTTTGCTTCATCAAAATTGCTAGTAAAAATTTCTGGTCTCCATCCTGATGTAGTATTATGAAAAACCCCCCACATTTTTTGACGAGGATTATTAAACATTCCCTGATGTTCATTATAAACAGATTTATAACTTGCTGTTGCCATAAAAAATTCCTCCTTTAAATATAAAAAGTCTAACTTTTTAGTTAGACTTTAATAATTCGTTTTATTTTTGAAATAAATGTTGTTTTGTTTGTATTTGAGTATTAAGCATATAGTGTCTATGTGATTTAATTTTATCAACATCTTTAAAAATATCTTTATTTTTTGCTTTATTAAATTGTCTTTCTACGTCCATAAATCTTAAATTTCTCCAGAAAGGTACTATATCAAAATGATGATATTTAATATATTCTATTAATTTACCTAATAATGCACCTGCAAATTTTATACCTAAGTTTTTGTAAATTGTATGATTTTCATCTGCTTCAAACCATAGCTGTTCAGCTTCCCATCTAATCCATCTATAACCTCTTAAATAATGTTCTCTTGAGTTATTTTGTTCCATTTTTCTTATTGTCGAATCCATACTAAGCCAGTCAAATATTAATTCAAGTATAAATTCTAATGCTTCTTGTCCTGTACAATTCTTAAATTTACTAACATCTTGTAAAACAATCATTCCTACTATATTAACCATATCTAACATTATTTCTATACTTACATCTATTTCTTTAGTGCCATAATTTAAATCATTTCCTCCATTTCCACTGTCTATCATATATGGAGCAAATGAAATAGGATGTTGATTAATGACTTTACTTGTTTTTATAATATTATTGTTAGATACTAAAGGCATTTTTGAATAATCATAATCAAAAGGTAATATTTTTCTATCAAAAGGTGAAGTTGGATTTAATACCCACCATCTTTCGGTTACTTCTAAAGAGTTATCTTTGTTTTTATGAATAGTTGTTTTGCCTTTTTCTAAAGATTTGTTACAAGTTTTGTTTAATAATTTATGTTTTTTAATTAGATGGTTAGAAGTTTCTTTTACCATTTCAATATTTTTAACATGGGATAACATACTTAAAGTTCCTTTAAAAATACTATTAGAATATACATGTTGTAGTAAATTGCCTTTCTCTTTTACTATAGTATAAGACATAATATTTTTATCAAGAAAAACATTATCTTGTTTAAATACTTCTGCTACTGGCATAACTTTTTCTAATAGACTATCGTACTTAACATTGCACATTTCATTAATATAGATATGTTTTAAAAGTACATTTTCTTTTTTATTAATATTATTAGGTTTTATTCTTTTAATATTTTTACCATTTATATCTTTATTTGTTTTTATATAAGTTTTCCCAATTAATTTATTTTTATTTTGAACAGTGACAAATTTGAATTTCTTATTTAACAATATTTTATTTCTATGAGAGTTAATATTTTTTTTCTTTTTATTAAGTAATATATTATTAGTTTTATTCAAATCTTTTTTTGTGTGTTCTATAAAAATGTTATCTGAGTTATATATTTCTTTATTTTTTTTCTTTAATTTTTTAGTTACAAACACATTTAATCCCTTGTTAGGATTGATTAATTCCTTATAAGTTTTTATGTTATTTATGTCTTTACAACTAATTGTAATATTTTTCATTACATTGATTATATTAATATCTTTAATTCCTTTTTTCTTTGTTAACCATAATCCATCTTTTTTATAGAATTGTTTATTTATAAACATTTTTTCTAATAAATCAGATTCATTTTTTATAATATTTGTAAAAGATTTATCTAAACATAAGTAATTTGATTTGTCAATATTAGAATAAGACTTATCAATAAAAATATTATCTAAAATATTCAATTCTTTTTTAGATTTTTCCGTAAAAATATTGCTATTTAAAATAATACTATTCTTATATTTATTTAACAGTAACACATCTTCATAATATTGAATTATAGAATGAGTTTTAATTAATGATTCACCCTTGTTTATTTTAAATAATTTTTTAAAAGTTAAATCTAAACAATTGTTTTTGCTATTTAAATAGATACTGTTTTTACTTTTGTTTAAATAATTTATATTATTTATTAAATATATTCCATTAGACTTATTATCAATTTCTTTACTAATTATTTTATTATTTAAAATAATATTTATTTCTTCTAATTTCTTTCTGCAATAAAAAGTATCATTAATCTTGTTTATATTTTTATAGCTATTACTTAAACTTTCAATATTTTTATTTATATATATGTTAGTTTTATAACTAGTAAAAAAATCAATATGACTATTAGTATATAATTCTACTTTATATCTATTTATAAATTGTTCATTAACATCTTTATAAATATTTGTTTTATATCTATTTAAAAAAAGTGAAGAATAATTAATAATATCAGCCTGAATTTTGTATCTATCTAATTCGTTTTTATGATTGTTTTTATAAATGTAACTCTTATATTTATCTAAAGACAATATACGATTATTGATAACATCTATTTTAACTTTATATTTATTCAAGTTATATTTTTCGTTATCTTTTATCATATTTCTATATTTTGAATCTAACAATAAATTACTATAACTATTCTGTATTTCTCTATATTTAGAACAAGTAAAAATATTATCATTTTCTATAAAGATATGCTTATCTGAATGAAACAAAAATGCCCTTTTATTATCTAAATATATTTGTTTATTATTATTATTTAAATTATAAATTTTACCTATATTTTTAATATCTATATTTTGATATTTTTGAATAATTTTGCTTGTATTTTTGTTTATATTCCATAATTTAAATTTATTTAATAAAACATAATCTTTAGCAATCAAATTATTCTTCATTACATTCTCTAATAATTTATTTATAGTTTTATTTATTTTAATTTGACGATACAAAACTATTGGAATTACTTGTTGTTTATACAGTGATATATTAGATTCCCTATTCAAATCTTTATTTTTTTCAATATCTATATATTTCTTTTCTTGACTTTTCAAAAACATTTCTTTTGTTTTAGATATATATTCTTCTTGTTTATATATAAATGTACCACTAGAGTGAACATCCCCTACATATTTAAAACTACATAGGGGTATTTTATGTAGGGGCATTTAAATCACCTCTTTATATATTTTATGGTTCTTGATGTTCTGGTGGCATTGGACAATAAAAATCACCACTGTCTTTATAGCATCTAATAGCTATACAATATGAATTATTGGCAGTATTATTTAAGAAATTATAAGGGGCAGTAATTTTAAACTTTTTATAATTTTCTTCATTATCTGTATTTCTTTTTAATACTAACCTATCAGCATCAAATATTCCATAGCCATCGCCAACCAAAATATTTTGCATTTTCCCTCTTTCCATTTCAACTGGATGTATTAAAGTTATATCTGAGAACTGATATTTTTTATTATTCCATCTTGATCCACCATCAACATTACATTTATCCATGAATTGATGAGCAGTATAAAAGGCTGGTATATGTGGTTGCATAGGCATACCTATTTTATTAGCTATCATGCATACATCTGTTGTTCCTGTTGCAGTTCTTTCTCCAAATTTTCTTTCAAAAACAGGCTCTATATTTGAAGATGTAGTGATTCCAAAATTATATTCCTTATCATCATCACTATCTTCTTCTATTTTTGTTAAAGAGCCTAAATAAGCATATCCTGTTAAATAATTTGTATAAGGATATACATCAGGTGATGGGTCTCCTCTTAATACAATATTTACAGCATCTTTTGTAACATTCATCCAATACTGTATAGGCAACCAATCTTTTACCCCTGCCATTGGTTTAGTATACCAAGCTAACCTACAAGGAGTATTACAGGTTTCTTCATTTAAATCTGTGACTTCTATTTCTTTTAATTCTCCTGAAGTTTTGTCTATTATTGATTTGTTAATAGTAACAATATCACTTCCTATTGCCATTTCCATATGTGTAGTGCAACCTTTTTCTCTATAAAGCCTCACATGAAATTCTTTCCCAAAAGTTGTTACTGCTTTTATTAACGCAAAATTTGTTATATCTGTCTCTTTTGTAGGATAAACTAATGTCCATTTATAAGCCTCTGTTGCATTAATACATATTTCTGTAGCTAATGTCTTAACAACATTTTTTACATTTGTATTTCCTTCGACATAATAAAACTTGTCATTTTCAAATAAACTTAATTTACTATCTGCCATTTTAAAATTCCTCCTTAAAATATAAAAAGTCTAACTCTAAAAGTTAGACTTTAATAAATTATTTTGTTTTATAAAGTTAAATATTCAAAATCCATTATAAATTGCTTGCTATTTCCTTCTTGATTATTGTATAAAATTATGATTTTATCACCATTTTTTACCTTACAAACTCCATTAAGATAATTAAATTGACCTACTTCTTTTAAATAAATATTATCTAATAGAGTTTCATTATTAAGTTTAACAGTAAATCTATCAGTCTTTTTCCACCCTGATTGTGTAGCTAATATTCCTGTTAAAAAACTTTCTCTATTAAATTCAATTTCTTTTTGAATAATATTATTTTTCAAAGGTGGAACATCTATCATAATACTTTTAATCTTTTGTGTTCCATTTAGTTTAAACATTATAAAATCCACCACATCATCAATCACTACTTGGAAATTGATTAATTGTTGTGGAAGCATATCTAATAAATCCTTTAATATACTTTCGATTTTTTCTTTATTTAAATTTGGCATTTTTTCTGCTAATTTTTGTTGTATAACTTTTAAAAATATAACTCTTAGATTTGCTTCTTCTAAATTAATTATATATCTTGGTAACATACTCTTCACCTAATTATCCTCTAAAATATTAAAATCTACCCATAAAATTTTGCTTGTACCACTATTATTTTTAAAATTAAATACAATTTCATCATCTTTATTTATATTGTAGAACACATTAAAAACTTTATTCTCTCCAAAATCTTTTGTTCTCATATTGTCAAATAATACTTCAGATGTACTCTCAATATCTTTAACTACAGATAAGTCTATTGTATCTAAGAAATGCCATGTACTTAAAGAATATGTAATACCTGTTATTTTACCTTTCTTTGATGCTTTAAAAATAATAGGATAACTTTTGTTTATCGCAGGTATTTCTAGCATTTTACCATATACTTTTTGAGTACCTGATATACCTATATTATTTGATAAACTTTCTAATTGTTTTGCTAGATTATTTAAAGATGATATTAAATTTGTATAATCTATTTCTGGTATTTGTCCTTTTATACCTTCTAATAATTCTTCAATTTTAGATGTATCAACAGATAGGCTTCCTATATCTACATCTATTTTGTTTTCTAAATAATCCTTTAAAATAGGGTCTAGTTCATCCCAGTTCAATATGTACGATGGTAATCCCAAAATAAATCACTCCTTTCTTATAACATTCCACCAAATTCATAATCTTCATTATCATTTTGATATTCAACAGAAACATCTGTAACTAAATTCGTTTCTTCATCCCTTATAATTGTAGTAATTTGTGTTTCTGCGTTTGTACGTTCTTTCTCTACTCTATCTACCTTACCATTTTCATTTCTAATTATTTTTTCTATATATTCAATATCTCCTTGTAAGTTATAATAATGAATTTGTTTAACTTGATTATTTTCATTTCTTATTAATTTGCAAGTTAAATCCATATATCTTATTGGTGGATTTTTCATTATTGTTGGAGGTCTTTGTTCTTGCCTGTTTTCACTATCATTTCTTTCTATATTTCTAATATTATCTGAAGTTTTTTCTAATTGTAAATTTACTGTATTAGGTAAAAACTTGGGCATAATTCCATCTGCTGTTATAATAGGTTCAAAATCATCACCATCTTTTAATCCTAAAGCACCTGCATTCCATATCAAACCTCTATCTGGATTATTTACTTCATGTGTACATAATCCACTTTCATTTATTTTTACGGTATTACTTGCACCAGCTATGATATTTGTATCTTTAGTGTTTATTTCTTCTATTTTTTCATTTTTAGATTTTTCTACTTTTTCTTCTAGCTTATTAAGCTTTTGTTTCAATTCTTGAATAGATTCTTCATGTTTCTCTGATAATTTTAAAGCATTACCTAATCTTTCAAAATTATCTATATCATTAATTGTTTTATCTATACTACTTATATTTAATTTTAAATTATTATTTTTAATATCATAAGTATAACCAAGTAATCTACAATCTACAGAATTAACATTATCATAATTAATAATTTCATTAAAATCAAAAGGTAAATTTACATAAGCCATAAATCTACACCTCATCTTCTACTACAAAAGTATTTTCACCATATTGAATTTTCTCATCTATATTTAATAATGGGTATTGTACTCCAATCTTATCTCCAACGTTTAAATGTTCCCACATATTTTGTTCATCTATACATTTAAGAAAATCAACATAGTCAATTGTTAAAATTACTTTTGGTTTAGATTTTTCTTTTAATTTCTTTTTCCCATCCCTATATAAATCTTCGTCATCTATATAATCTGGGGCTTCCCATTTATCCTCTATAATATAATTGTCCAATTCATCTAATTCAGTATTTGTAAAATTATTTTCTTCTTCTAAATCTATTCTAATATCATATATTCTATCTTCTACTTCTTTTAATTTATTTCTATATTCTTTAATTTCATTATCTTTGTTTTTTATATTCTGCTCTATTTCTTTTTTTATAGTTATTATGGGCTGAATACTATTTCCAGACATCATAGCAACTGAATACTTATCTTTAAACACTTCCAATTCATGTTTTAAATCTCTTAATTCTTTCTCTTTATATAACATTAATTTATTATAAGTGTTTTTTGTCATAATTAATTCTTTAAAAGTATCTCTATATTGCATAATCTTAGCTTTATATTTTGTAATAGCTATACATAAATTATCACTCATTCCATAATCACTATGTTTTGTAACTATTCCATTTTCTATTGTAAAAGGGTGCATAAAATAAGAGAAATCATCAATATAATTCTTCCCTGTAGGATTTACATTTTCTATGCTCATATTGTCTTTTCCAAAACATTGCAATCTTGTACACATAACTGAACTATCGGCATCTTGATCTTTAGATACTGATTTTAGATATTTTCTATAATCAAACACAATGTTAGAATTTTTGCCAAAATTATATTTATAATAGATATCTATAATTCTATCTTCTGTATTATATTTAATTATAGCATCAAATTTCTCTGTTAAAGATTGTAACAATTGAAGTTTGTCCCCTGTGTAAGAAAACTCTCTATAAACATCTTCATAATAAGGGTCTATGTATCCAACCGACCATTTCGTATTATTTAAAACTCCATGTGGTATTTTATCTAAGTAATTACCATTTAAAATTTGTCTTACAGTAGAAGATTCTGTGCCAAAATTGATTTTTTTATCTTTTAATTCATATTCAAGACTAAATCCTTTTACTTCGACATTGTCATTTTCTGCTGAAGATGAATTAGGTTTTATTTGCATTATAATAAACCATTGTGTTTTTTTCATAAATTTAACTAAAATTAAATACCTATCTTTAATTTGTTCTATTAAAGGATTCTTAATTAACTTTGGGAAATTATTTATAGAGGAATTAGCCTCTTCCTCTATAAATAAAGGTAGTTTAAAAGAAATTTCATCAGGAGTATTCAAAAATATTTTTAATTCAGGCTCTATGTCATTAATAGGTGAAATTATATTTCCATTTGGTTTTGCAAGAAATAACTTTGGTTTTGGAACTTCTTTTGTATAATCTAAATCAATAAACATAAAATTCCTCCTTAAATTAAAAATATTTCTCTATATTTAAATTGTAATTCAATTGCTCCTTGGACAACTGTTATAGTAGTACCATCCACAGGTATTCTTATCCAATCATTATTGAAATTCTTATATCTATCTTTATCAAGACTACTTATAATTTCTTGCCTATCACAATTTATATATAAAGATTCATTTTGCAACAACCCATTTAGTCCATCCTTTAGCTTTTTACCACTTAATATTCCATTTACACACGTTGTTTTCATTAAAATATTTCCTTTTTCACCTACAACTTTATATTCAATATTTATACCACTATAGCTTTTCCCATATTTAACTTTATCTACTATATTTATATCTACAATGCTATTTTGATTTTCTAATATCTTATTATACAAAGCTAAAATACAATCTCTTGAAGTTGGGTCTTCACCACCAATTAAAGTTGGGTATTCCCATTTTGCAATTTGTTTTTCCCTGTTTAAAAACTCTTCTAATTTCCCTATATCTTTTTCATTAATTAAATAAGGTGTTTGTACTAACTTTGTAACATTAGACAAGCATATAATGTTATTATATTTTATACCTGATAACATATGTGTTACTGTTATACTATTTGAACTATAATAACAAGTATATTTATCTTTATTATATCTTTCTGGTTTATCATTCTGCTTTTCTATTGTTTCTGCTAATGTTTTTATAGCATTACTTTGATTACAATCTTTTCCACCTGTTAAAGTTGGATTTAAGAATTTGTTTGCGATATCTACTTTATCCACTAAACTAGTAACCACATTCCCTTTTTCACCCATTTCTAATGCTAAAAATTC
Organism: Clostridium sp. CTA-6; assembly: GCF_054768115.1. Classification (NCBI taxonomy): domain Bacteria; kingdom Bacillati; phylum Bacillota; class Clostridia; order Eubacteriales; family Clostridiaceae; genus Clostridium; species Clostridium sp. CTA-6. The sequence goes on along the minus strand of NZ_BAAAAU010000012.1, from coordinate 121,059 downwards.
ATTTTCATCATCATTTGCTCTTTGACATGCAACAGTTTTATGTTTAAATGTTCTTAGACTATATTCAATACCACCTGTTCCTGTATCATTGATAGCTTTTACTATATTTTCTAAAGTTTCATTTTTATCATAACCGACTTTTATTTGATATGGGGCAGTAAATAGATAATCTTCTGCTTCCCTATTATTATACATTTTATATAAATTTGTTATCTCAATTGTACTAATATAATTAATCGTTCTGATATTTTCTTCAAATTCTATATATATCCTATTTCTGCTTAATTCTTTAATACTTTTTACCCTATGAAATTCTATCCTTTTATTATTTGGTATTACATTTGCTGTATTTTCAAAATCTGTTTCGGAGTTTACTATATCATTTTCAGGAGTATCTATTATCATATCTATTCTAATTATATCTCCAGCATTTATAGTTTTTACTTTTAATTTTTCTGCAAACGCTTTTATTTTCCTTTCTGTTTCGTATCTATTATTTCCACCTAACCTTAAAGCTCCATTTGTTGGGATATTAGGCACACCTGTAACGTTCTTCTTGGTATTATCTTCAATTACTACATCACTTGCCTTTGCACCACCCACGACTAAATCACCTTTTTTAAAAGGCAAAGATAATTTCTCCTCAAATGTCATAGTTCCAACATTTATAAAATCATATCCCATGTCACCTAAATACCTTATGGCATTGTACATATCTGTACCTGTACCATATACTTTAGCTTCTTTAGGTACTTTATATTTCACAGTAATTCCATTTAATGCAATATTAGTTTCGTATCCATCACCTAAATCACCAGCACTTTGTGCATTTTTAACTAACATTGCCCAATCTTCCATAGCTTTTTTAGTTCCATCTCTTCCAGGGTTGCTTGCAGTTCCTTGTAATCTTCTAGCAGGATAAATATTGATTCCTCTAGGAATACCTGCTGCCCTTTCTTTTCTTTTGTCATTTGGATTATCTATCTGTGGAGGTGTAGGTTTTAAATTTCCATTGCTATCTAAATCATTAGGAAGAACACCTGCTAATTCTCCACCTATAACTATATCTCCAACTTTAAAAATAATATTATTTTTATCTGAGTATGACATTCCTGCGGTATCTATTATTTCATACCCTAATTCTGATAAAATATTTATTGCATTAGTATAATCGTCAGGTATCTTATTAACTACTGTTCCAGTTTTTGCAGCATATGCTTTAGCACCAATAGGTACTTTATTTGGAATAAGCATGTTCATATCTACTGTAAAATCTAAATCTGTTCCTTCATATAAGTAAATATCATCTTTTGCCCTCATATTTTTAATTTTCTTAGGTATTTCATCTTTATCTAATAATAATCTATTATCAGATAAACTTATATTCCTATCAACATCTATTTCTACTGCACTACTCTTATGGTCTACACTAAATATCATCATTAATGTATCTTTTTTATACATACTTCTATTAATATAAGCTCTATCTTTTATTTTTTCTTTATATTCTAACATTTTCTTTCTAGTTTCAACTCTATTTATTCCAAAAATTCTAGTTGCACCATTTGTAAAAATAGCCAAAGGAATATTATTAATAGCTGTACCGTCAACAATAGTTCCATCATCTTTATAATCACTAGAATTCTTTCTAAAGTCACCACCTATTATAACATCTCTTTTATCTATAAAAACTTTATTTCCTTCAGTATCATATAATTCCATACCACGTACAATCCAATTATTGGTCTTAATAACTTGTAATCCTAATGGTTCAAATATTTCTTTAGCGTTTGCATAATCTCCTTTATTTCCATTTCCATCTGGAGAAGAATCTCCTGCAAATATTCTAGGTTTTTTAGATAGTTTAATATTCTCATTTCCATATACATAATATTTTTCATCTATCTCCCACATTGGATATGGATAAATACTAATTCCATTTCCTTGGGAGCTTATTCTAGTAAAACAATTAACTATTTCGTCTTTTGAATTTTTAATATATACACCATTTTCTATACTAATAACAGGGGCATTGAAACTAATTGTAAAATCTTTATTTGTAGCTACATTATAAAAATTCCTATCAACTATTTTTTCTTCATTGATAGTATCTTCTTCATTGATATCATCTTTAATTGAGGGGTCTTTTTCTGTAATTAATTTAATTCTTAAAGGTTCGTCTATATAGCCACTTTGGTCATCATATTGAACCATCTTACTAATATATAGAAAATAAGTAGTATTGTACTCTAAATTTTCACTAGGAGTAATTTCTAGTAATTTAGTGTTGCTTGTTTTATAGGAATAAAAAACTGCTATTTGTTTATTATCTCTAGTTCTTAAATCTACTAACCCATAAGTTCTATTTATTTGATTTAAATTTAATCTTTTAGGAAAGGGAACTGAAAAAGGTTTATCTATAGGGACATTGCTATAAAAGTCATCACAATCTAAATCTATATTTGCAGAATTATCTTTTGTTGTTGTAGTAAATGTTATAATCTTTTCACTTCTTACCACACTCATGTCATTTAAATCTAATATATTTGTTGTAAAATATAATTTATAAGTTTTTCCTTGCTCATATTTAACTACAGGTTGAACAACTAAAGATTTCCCACCATTTGTAACATTTAAATTGACATCCACTTTTTCTTTTTTATCATTTAAAACATAAATATTGTCTTTATTTATAGTGCTTTGTTTAAATTTATGTGGTGAATTAAATGTAAAAGCTTTTACAGTACTTATATTTGTAAAAGTTTCATTTTCAGAACTTTGTCCTTCTTTTTTAGTATGTATTTTAATTTTTCTAATATTTTTTATATTAGACCCTTTTTCATATTTAATTCCTTTTGTAACTTGAATTGTGTATGATGTGTCATATTCATAACCATTTTTAGGTAATATACCTATTACTTTTCCTAAATCTGAAGGCATACCATAATCAAATAAAATAGGTATTTTATGACCTTCTAAATCTTTAACAATTATTGTATCTTCTGTTATCGTATCCTTATCTATAGCTTTATCAAATTTAATTACTACTCTATCATTTATTCCAACATCTTCTATAGAGTCTTGATAATCTTCATTGCTTTCTCCGTCCCATAAAACCATAACAAAATCTTTATCTAAATATTTCATTTTTCTAATACCTAAATCAGAAGGATTTTTAGTTACATTTCTTACTAAACAATTATCTATTTTTTTAAACTTAGGAGTCATTACTGTAACATTATCTTGTTTTGTATTAACTTTATCACTTTTGACAGTTATATTTGTTTCTAATCCATCACTTAACAAATGGTCAGTCATTTTTATAATAAATTCATTAGTACCTCCTACCATAGTATAAGTTGTTTCATCTATTTTCATTGTCTGATTAGGCATTAAATTCGAATTTAAATGTAATGTTCCTTTTGCCCTACCACAATAATCTGAAATATCTACCTGTACATTTGATGGTGCAAAAATATTATTATTATCAAACTCAAAAGTCTGGTCTCCTATAGTTACTGTACTTCCATCTGTTACTATTCCATCTTCAAATTTTAATGTATTATGTGCTTTTGTCCCACCTTTTACAGGTACTAATATATTATTAATATCATATTTATTTTTAGTTTTATTATCTCCTAGATCAAATTCATATGTTTTATCTGATAATTTAAATATTTCACCATCATAAGCAGTTCCATCTAAATCAAAATTTCCTTTTGCTTTTTCTCCTTGTTTAAATATAAAATCAAATTTATCTTTACTTTTATTATTTAGATAATCTATATAATTATCAGGTTCAAAAGCATTACTTTTTAATTCTATAGTTTGATTTTCTACTAAGTTTTTTATACTAACTTCTGGACGATAAGCCATATCTCCATCATTATAAACAAAAACTCTATCACCTTCACCTAAAGTATATTTTACTGTTGTTTTTTTAGGAGAATAACAATATGGAGAATTAGTTTTAAATCTAATTGTTATATAACCTTGTGGTAAACATGCATGATGTAAATTAGATACTCCTTCAACTATAGCAAAATAAATTCTTGTAGGCTTATTAATATCATAATCTCCATTTTCATCTATTTCACAATCTTCACTAAACCATAATTCTTTATAACCATCTAGTACACTTAACCACTTAGCAACTTTTCTTAAAATATTTTTGTCCATTTTAATATTATCTTTAAAAGCTAATTTTAATTCAAAAGACTTCTCTTGTTCTTCAACACTATCAAAATAAGCTTTAGGTTGATATTTTATTCTATCCATACTTAATTTTCTCTCAGCTAAAAATGGTTCTTCTAAAAATCCATCATTGTCTATATTGGCATTTATTAATCCAAACTCTTTACTACTATGTCCATTAAACCAAATTTCCTCACTGGCTCTAATCAAAAAATCACCACCTTTAAAAATAGAGACCATGTAAAATTATTACACGGTCTGATTAGAACTATTATTTCTTTTTCATTACATCTACTAATTTACTAGCCATCATATTAGTGAATCTATTTGCATCATTTTCTGTTCCTTTTAAATCTCCCTGTACAATTAACTTAATATCATATTTATTTATAATACTAGATTCTTTTGAATTATTTGTTGTACTTATATTTGGTCTAGCAAATTTTAAAGCATTTGTACTCATTCCTGAATTTGGTAAACCCTTTATAAAATTATGAAGTTTTACAACTTGGTCATTATTTAATACTAATTCAGGATTATTTTCCCCATGAACCATAGCTAAACCAGTATAATCAACAACTCCGCCTGTACTAAACCCTCTAATATTATTATATTTAGCAAATTCATTTATTAGATTTGCAGTTTCATGCCTATCTTTTCCATATAACCATTTAGAACCGCTATTATAAATATTTTCTCTACCTTTCATTGTTCCACCAACAACTACATCATTTGGGCTTAAAACTTTATCAACTACGGAATCAGTATCTACAAATGTATATCCTTGTTTACTCAAATATTTTTTAGCATTTATTAAATCTATTCCTGTTGCATATACCGTTCCAATTTTCTTATTAGTTTCTCTATAGGCTTGATTTATTTTTGTTTCTAATTGTGATTTTGCATATTTTTCTATTTGTTTATCCGTCTGAACCTCCCATGACTAAAGTCACGGGGTTCTTGGGTAGTACCTACTATTGTAAGTAAATTTACCAAGCTATCCCCGTAGTTCCTACGGTTCTTATATATATTATTTAATTATTTCAATTTACATACTTACTACTTTTCTATTATTAATTATTCTTAATCCTTCATTTAAAATATTTATACTAGCATTATAATCTCTATCTATTTCTAATCCACATTTCTTACAGATATATGTCCTCACTCCTAAATCTTTAGTTTGTTGTGATTGATTCTTACAGTTACTACATAATTGACTGCTAGGATAAAATCTATCTATTTGTTGGTATATTTTACCGTACCATTTTGTTTTATATTCTAATTCTCTATTAAACTCAAAGAAGCTTGCATCAGCTATACTTTTAGCTAACTTATGATTTTTCAACATTCCACTTGTATTTAAATCCTCTAAACAAATAATATCATATTTATTAATAAAATCTGAAGTTAACTTCTGTAGAAAATCTATTCTACAATTATAAATCTTCTTATGATATTTATTTACTATTAATCTTTGTTTGTTTCTATTATTACTACCTTTTTTACGTTTACTAAGTTTTCTTTGAGCTTTTATTAATTTATCTTCATATTTTCTATAATATTTAGGATTAGAAATAACTTTATTATTACTTGTAGTTGCAAATTCTTTAATGCCCAAGTCTATTCCAACTACTAAGCCTGTTTTATTTTTATTCTCTTGTGGTATATCTACACAACACAAACTAATATAATATTTACCATCTGTATCTTTTGATAAAGTAGAACTAACTATTCTGCCTTGATATTGTCTTGAATAAGCTATTTTTACTTTTTTTAATTTAGGTAATTTAATTTTACAAAATTGCTTTCTATACTTACCTGTGGAAGTATATTTTATTTCCTTTTCAATTACTTCAATATTATTATTTGTGAAATTTATTTTTACAGACTGATAATTATTTTTATATGATTTAAACTTAGGAAAACCACATTCTTTCTTAAAGAATTTTAAAAATGTTTCATATTGATATTTTAAAGTATTTTGTAATACTGATTTTTCACATTGTTTAAGCCATATATTTTTCTTTTTAAGTAGTGTTAATAATCTTGACATTTTAGTATAGTTTAATACTGATTTATGATGTTTTAATCTATGTTTATTAATATTTAAAAAATAATTCCAAACATATCTTTTAGCTTTAAAACTTAATTCTATTTGCTTTATTTGAGTTTTGTTTGGATATATCCTATATTTAAAACCTTTTGTTATTGTATTCTTTTCAATAATTGCAGAAGTCATTTATTAACACCTCATTTTAAGACTTATGTTTGCCTTTCTAAATATAATATATCATATTCTAAATTTAATGTCAACATATTTTGTTTAGCTTTATAAATATTATATATTGACTTATAAAATATATATGATATAATCTAAATAAAAAGGAGTGATTTAAATGATTAGTTACAAACCATTATTTAGATTATTGTTAGAAAGAGATATGTCTAAAACTCAACTTCGTGAAGCAGTTGGTTTTAGCACAGCTACATTAGCAAAAATGTCTAAAAACGAATATGTTTCTATGGAAACACTTGAAAATATTTGTGTATATCTTAATTGTAATATTGAAAGTGTTATTGAATTTATACCTAAATAATTAAATAATATATATAAGAACTATAAGTTCTTTAATCATATTTTGAGGTATTGTTCACATAGGTTCGCTACTCCCCATGCAGTTCTCTTATGAACTTCTCATACTTTCGTATAACGCACAGACTATATCTTATCCCTCATCATTACATGTTAGGGTCTACCCACTTCGGTACGCTTGCACCTACTTCCCTCAAGAGGAATAGTCGTTGAAGTTTTTCCTATTCGGAATTTACCTGCTGATTACCCATTATTTTAGTGTTTAGGATTTAACCTTGCACCATCCAATTAATTTTTTCTACTTTCGTAACTTTCACACTTAGACTTATTTCATTCTTATGTTGTAGTTTAATTGGCTTTAGGGTTTCCCAGCAATTCAGGTAGTATTGGGTATTGTGACTAATACCACTACATACAGATTTCTCTATATGCTAACTGTTCGCCAACTAACTGATGACTGAAGTCACGAGTATGCGTTGGCAAGTCAATCAAATCTATTATTTCCACCTAATCTTTTTACCCCTGAAACATCAAAAGGCACACCATTTTTAGCTCCTGTTCCACCAACAATTAAATCACTTTGTGTAAATCTAATTGTTCTTGGATTTATTTTACTTGTGTCAACAAATTTATAACCTAAAGGAGCTAACCATTTCATAGCATTTTCTAAATCTTGTCCACTACCATACACCACTCCATTAAAAGGTGTCACTTTTCCATCTTGAATGTCTTTATACAATTGAATAATTGCAGCAGTTTCATATCTATTACTGCCACCTAGTCTCGTTGCGCCACCTAAATCATCTCTATTCAAGCCATTATGAGTGCCTTTTGCACCTAATACTATATCATTTTCTCCTAGTTGAATCTTTTCATGGTCTACCATTTTTGTATCTACAAAATTATATCCATCTATACCTAGTATTTTTCTAGCATTTTCTAAATCTGCTCCTGCTCCATACACATTAACAACTGCTTTATCTTTAAAATCTATCTTGGTAGTATCTAATGTCCCAAATTCTTTTAAAATATCTTGAACCGTACGTAAATTATCAATTAAATCTTTCTTTATTTTATTTCCCGTACTGCTTAATCCCTTACCAAATTTATCTTCCATGCTAATTATTGCTTTTTCTAAATCAATCATATTTCCATTTAAATCTACAATATAACCATTTAGCATAGCTTGTTTTGCTTCAAGAGTTAATTTATCATCTTCTAAAGTTTCTCCAAGCTTATCATCGTAGCCATTAATTAATTTTCCATACTGGTCTTTTGCATTTGTTAATTGTTTTTTCCTATCCTCTATTTCATAATTCATTTCATGAGAACGTTGGTCTCTTTGGGCATCTCTTAATTCTTTTTCTAATTCAGCCCTCTGTTTTTTAGCTTCTATAGAATCATTTAAATCAAGCCTATTTATTTTTTCTTGAATTTCCATTATTTTTTCATAATCATTTTGTGCAGTTTCATTTTTATCAAGTTTTCTTTTAGCTTCTTCTATTTTTTCTACTTGTTTGTCTATTGATTCTTCAAATAACTTCCTTCTTTTTTCTGCACCTTTTTTATATTCTTCATTTGTTTTTTGAATAGCCTGCTTAACTTTATCTTCTATAGAATCTATTACACTATTAAAAGTATCTTTTACATTATCAAGTTCTTTTTTATGTTTAATTAATTCCGAATTAGCTTTATCTAATTCTTTATTATACTCCTCTATTTTATCTAATAAAAAAGGTTTATTTTCTTTATAAGATTCTGCATTTAATTCTTTTATTAGATTAGTTAATCTTTTAATATTTTCTTCGTCTTGACTAATCATTTGTTGTCTTAAACCAATAATAGATTTTAAATTTTTATTTTCTTCAGTCGATAATCTTTCTATTTCATTATTAAGCATTTCTATATTGTCTTTATAAATCTGCTGTACCGCTTCATATCTTGCTGTAGCTATTTCATATCCTAAATCTTTAATACTCTTTAACATGTTAAGCATTTCTGTACCTAATTCTGAATTCTTTTCTCTCATCATTTGTATAGTTTTTTCATCATATATATTAGATTTCATTTCTTTTTCTAAAAATGCTCTTTTTTCTTTTAAAGTATTAAGTTTCTTATTACTATATTCATCTATTCTTAACAAGTAATTTATATATGTTGTATCATTCTTTCCTGATAAATCAACATCAGTTCTTAATTGAGTAAGTGTTCGATCAATGGATTTAACTCTATCATCGTATTGACCCAATTTTGCTTCTAATATTTGTATATTTATTTTATTTAATTCTTCTTGAAGTTCAAGGTTTTTCTTTTCTAAATCCATTGATTTTCCTATCAAATCCATTTGCTCGTCTATTGTTGAATGTATGGAAGATTCTGACCCACCATATTCCTTCATATATTTTTTAACTTTAGGGATATAATCTTTAGTTTCCTTATAAGGTGGCACGCCACCGTATTTTTGAACTGCTCCCATACCTGCATTATAAGCGGCTAAAGCTAAATCTAAATTACCATTATATTTTTTTAGATATTTAGCAATTTCTTGTGTTCCGCCCATAATACTTTGTCTAGGGTCATATGGATTGCTTATTCCAAATTCTCTTGCATTAGCTGGCATTAACTGCATTAACCCCATTGCTCCCTTATTGGAACGAGCATTAGGATTAAAATTCGATTCTTGTTTTATTATTGCCGCAATCAAAGCAGCAGAAACACCATATTTAGCAGCCGCTTCATTTATATAACTAGCATATTGTCCACTATAATTTGATGAAGTTGTTCTATGAGTTGAAGCTCCTCCACCACTCGCATATCTTCTAGCAGTTAAATAATCGCTTCTACTATTTAAATTAGAAACTTTGATAACGTCACCTGTTTTTGGAGCATGTATATATTGTCCATTGCCCATATATAAACCAACATGGTGCGGGTCACTAGGACTGCCAAAGAAAACAGCATCGCCAACTTGTAATTGATTTTTGGATACAGGTGTACCTTGTTTTATTTGGTCATATGTAGTTCTATTCAATCCTATGCCAACCTGTTTGTATACATATTGAACTAAGCCTGAACAGTCAAAGTTTTCACTAGGACTAGAACCGCCCCATTTATATGGTCTACCTAGATATTGTTGTGCATTTCTGACAACTTGTTCTCCGATACTATTTCCCATGCCGTTAACATATGAACCACCTACTGCACCTAATGAATTAGCTAATTGTCCATTTGTAGCTATTTGTTTCTTATTTAATTCAATTTCTTGTTTAATTAAATTTTGTCTTTCTTTTAATTTTGAAATGTATTTATCACTATGTTCATATAATCTTCCTAATGCTATATTATTTTTAGTCATTTGAATTTCTAATGATTTTAAGGCTAATTCAAACTGTTTTACGGCTTCTTTAGCTTTATTTACAGCTTCTCTGTTTTTGTCAGTTTCGCCTGTATTCTCTTTTGTAGCTTCTGTACTTTTCTTTGTTTTTTCTGGGTCGGTAGGGGTAAAATCTGGTGTATTATTATCAGTAGTTATTGTACTTTTAGGTTGATTATATATACTATCTATTTTAGCCATTTGATTTTGTATATCTAAACTTGTACTTTTAAAGCCATCTATTTGTCTTTGAAAAAGATTTGACCCTGTTATCTTTGAAGTCGGAAGGGCTTTATCAAAAGCATCTGCTAATGGTTGTAAATTTCTAGCTTCCTCTTGTAAAATAAGCATTCTTTTTCTTGCTTCTTCATATGTTACTTTTGTTATTCCTATTTGTATTTGAGCTTGTTCTTTTGCTGCACCTAATTTAACCTTTGTTAGTTGGTCAACTGTTATTCCCTCAGTCTTTAAAATATCTATTTCCTTACCTAATAAGTCAGTGTTTTGAATAATCACATTTCCTTCTTTATCTTTTGTTAATATTAAACCTTTGACTTTATCATTTAAGGATTGAGACACATTGCTTAATTCCATCTCTTGGCTTTTGTTTTTATTTTTAATTGAAATTAATTTATTGTATTCATCATATAAATTAATGATAGTATTTTTTTCTTCAAGTTCATATTCTGCATTTTCTTTTATTGCACTTGCCATATCAAGGTTAGTAATTTGAGATGATGCCTTTGCTAACTCAACTATTTTTCCAGTTGCTTCATCTATGGTAAAATTATTATCTTTAAGTGCTTTTCTTAATTCTTGTATTCTTTTTTCTGTATCTTTTAACTGATTAGCAACACCGACACTTGCTCCATCTTTCATGTTCGGAGAACTTTCCATTATTTTTTTAAGTTCTTCCCTCTTTTTAATTAAGCCCTGAAGTTCATCCTGAGCTTTCTGAGGGTCTTCTGAAGCATTTTTAATACCCTCTTTGTTATTAGCTTTCATTGCGGCAGTTAAATCTTCATAACTTTTCTTTAGTTTTTTATTTTCTTCTCTTATTTCTTTTTGATGCTTTATGTGTTTAATGACTGCTGCTGTCGCTACCCCAACTGCTGTTGCAATTCCTAAGAATATTAAACCTGCTGGTGTTGTCACTAAATTAAGCATAACTGTTCCTAAAGTTGAAAATGCACCTTTTAATTTACTTATGGATGGCAATCCTGCATCGGTAATATTAAATAATGTTTTAAATGTTTTACTTATTGAATATAAATCTTTTCCATCCTTTAAAATTTTAAAAAAATCTTTAAATCTTTTTGCTAGTAAAATTGTTGTTGGTAATAAAACTAACAAACTTAATTTTATACCTTTACTTGAATTAACCAGTGCATCTAAGACACCGACCAATTTAGTTCCCGTTTGAACTATTACTTTTAATGCATCACTTGAAATTAAAGATTGATAAAATTCTTCCCAAGTATGTTTAAATTTATTAATCTTTGCTTCAAGGGAATTTCCATATATTTTATCAAACTTATCTTGAGAATTACCTGCTGCGTCTCCTACTTTTTTTAATAAATTATCTGTTGTTTTTAAATTATTCATTAAAACCAAAAAATTCTCTCTTTGTCTCGTCAATTCTATTACTTTCACTTATTTAAAAAAATAAGCTACAGACCATAATTTTTATCATGGCGGGAACGGTACTTCTTTAGATGATTATTTCACATCGACCGTCCCTCTCTATGTTTCCATAGACGTTTAGACTATAACTTCATCCTATATTTTTATAGGAGGCGAACGTTTAGTCGTTACGGATTTTTTATTTTAATTAATTTTAATAATATTGTATTTTATTATTATGTTTATAACTCTAAAACAATTATGTCATCTATATATTCTAGCTCAATATCTCCAAAATCATCATTCCAACTAAGCAATCCTAATTTAGAGATTCCGAATATACAATTTTCTATATAATCTTCTCCATCATCAGTATTTAAACAAGCTTGTCCTGTTATGAAAATATTATAGTCATTTTCCTCTACTGTGAAATTTTCCATAGCTAATGCAATATTCTCTTTTTTTATGTATGTACCGAATAGATTAATTGATTTTAGTTTGATAACTAATCTTTGAAACATTTCTTCATTTTCTTTTTGATAACTCTTAGCACTTTCTAGTATTTCTAATAAATACATATAACAATCCCTCCATTTACCTGTATTGGTTTAAATATCAACTTTATGGTTTAATAATAAACCTTATTCTTTAATGTGTCAACCCTTATTTTGTTTAAAATTATAAAGTATTGACTATAATTAAACTCCTTAGTATAATATTATACTAAGGAGTGATTTAATGAGCATAAAAGATGATATAAAATCCTATATAGTAAAAAGTGGCTGGACATTAACCCAAGTACAAGAAGAATTAAATAAAAAAAATAATACAAATTATTCTGTACAAAATCTTAGCAAAAAGCTTAATAATGAGACTATTAAATACAAAGAATTATTACAAATAGCTCAAATAATTGGATATGAAATCAAATGGATAACAAAATAAAAGTGTACCATATAAGGTACACATACATATATTAATTATTTTATTACTAAGTCATAACAATCTACTTTTTCTTTATCATAATCAACAACAATTCTACAACTAAAAGTGCTTTTTACTTTTGCACCAAAACTATTTTCTGCGTTTACATAAGACTCTATCTTATATTCATCCTTTCCTAGTTTTGTTATTTTCGCTTCACTTGCACTTGGGAATTCTGCTGTTGATGGTGATTTTAACTCGTCTTCTACATAAGATTTTGCTGTTTCATACGCCTTATATCTTTCTTCACTTTCATCTCCTCTACCTGAGCTATCGCTACATCCAACAAAAATTCCTAAACATAATATAATACTTAAACATAATAATACCGTTTTAAAAAACTTATTTTTCTTCATTACAATTCCTCCAATTCCATAGCTTTCCTATTATGATTTTAACATGTATTGGAGTTTCATACAATATTCATAATTGTTAAAATATATTTTTATAAAATTAATTAAAATAAAATCTTTCCTCGGAATTGCCATATCATTTCTGACTTAGGGTTCTTCCGATATGGTTCGCTTTTAAAATATACATTACTGTATACTCAGGCACACATTCTACCTGCAAGACTTTTTGAGATATCTGTTTTTTCTAAATCATTTAAATCTTTCCATTTTGGTTTTAATTCCTCTATAATTTGTGAAAATTCTTTAAAGTGATATTGGTCTTTTCTTATTGCTATTCCAACTTTATTTAATGAATTTTCAACATTGGAAATTGTTCCTCCATCTTCAACATTAATATTTTGTTTTATGTCTTGGAATCTGGCGAATATGGTTTTGCTTTCTGTTACTTTCACTTGTAGAAACAAGTTACTGACTATAACAAATTATTTTATTATAGCGATTTTGGTACTTCTTTAGATGATTATTTCACATCGACCAAAATTCTCTTCCTTCACTATTAAAACTAATAGCTTATAGAAGACGAGCAGACTATCATATCTTTATTATATTTTCCCAAATAAAGTCCCTTTGTTTAGTCGTTCAGGCTGTATTTAAACTTGCCCCCTGTCATCCTATTTCAAGGATTTCCAAGTCAATTAAAAGGGATTTTCATGATAATTTATTGGGTTTATATTATCATGCCTCCAATATTAAAGGATTCACCAATACTCTCCGCAGACCTTCTTGTTGTTGCTGAAACTGTAGCCACGTAAGACGCTAAAGTCTCAAAATTTACTCCTGCCATTTGTGCTGAAGATGATGTTCTCATCATAGCAGTTGCAACTTCTTGGAATGAAGTAGCAGAAGCGTTATCTAATGTTGAAATGGTGTCGATAACATGCATTACTACTTCTTCATAACTTTTTCCATCTTTCTGTGCTTGTTCAGTCATCTTACTAAAGCCGTTAGTTATAGCAATTAATTGTTCTGAAACAGCTCTATTATCTTGCCCTGAAATTGCACCACCAATTGTAGAAGCCTTTAATAATCCTTTAGTTTCTTCTACGCTTCTACCAGCTCTAAGGAACTCTTCTGCACCCATTAATTATTTAAATTAATCAATAGACTATATCATACTTATTAGGTTAAGTCCTCGCACTTCCACCCATAGAGTTTCGCTATGGATGTACTAATAGTGTTAATTCACTCTACTCCCTTATTCACATAAACAACCCTAATTACATTTATGTTATGGTTTCGATAGTCGTTTAACGATTATATATTTAAAAATAAATATAATTTCGCACAGGATTGGATTTCTCTTTCCCTGTTAGCACATTTATTAACAAATTATTTCCCATTTGATACTTTAACGTTAAATGTACACCCTATATTTATAGGTTCACGAGGTTTTACATGGGCAGTAGTGCTTTGTCCACCCATCATTTCTAATGTAGTAGTATGGAGTTCTCCAGCTAATTTACTATATTCGCCTGTTAAACTTGCAACTTTATCTTTTTGCATATCTGTTATCATTGCAATATTGGTTTGTGCTTTATCTAAATCAGCAATAAATCCAATACCTTCCTTGACTTTGTGGATAGCTTCCATCCATGCAGTAGTAGCACCTATCCAAATCGGAAACTTAGTCATAGCTTCACCAATAGAAGCAAGGATTCCACCATTACCTTTCTTACCACCACTGTTTACAGAGCTTTCTAATTTATCATATTCATTTTTTATAACTTTCAATTGTCTAGCGTATTCTTCAGGTTCTTTTGAATTTGCTAATTTAGCCATTTCTTCTCTTAGTTTTTTTAAATCAGCTTCTTTTATTAATTTTCCATATGCATCTGTTAATTTTTTTATTTTGTTTTCATATCCCTGAATTGCTACAGGTGCATCTTTCATTATTTTTTCTTTTTTCTTCATTTCAGTGTTATTTTCTTTAATTGTTTTATTTTCAAAATTCATTTTACTAACTAAAATATCAAGTTCTTTTTGAATACTTTTACTCATAGATTCACCAGATGATTTTGTTTTATCAATTAATGTCTGTGCTTGTTCAAGATTTTTAATAAACAATTGACTTTGGCTTCCATCACCTAGTTTTATATTTTTTTCATTCAATTTATCTATGGTTTTCTGATATTGTTCTAATGTTTTTATACTTTTTTGTACATTTTCAGTAGTATTAACACCCGTATTTTCTAAAGATAAGCCTTTATTTATAACATTTTCTTTTCTTTTTATATCTTCTTTTATTTTATACGCCTGTTCAACTAATTTATTATCATTATCTACATAACTAATCTTTGCACTTTGAATCTTGCCATTTCCATTTTCACTAACTTTTAATTTAGCTATAGAACCAGTTAACTCTTCTATCTTCTTTCTTTCTTTTTCTAATGATTTAATTATCTTATCTTGGTCTTGTAATCTTGTATCTGTTACAGCCTTTAATTTTTCTATGTATTTTCCATCATTGCCTATGTTCTTAAATGATTTATCTATCTCATAATTTTTAGTTACAATATTTCCTGCTTTATCCTCATATTGGGATATAGCACCAATTATCTTCCCATAATCATCTTTTATAGAACTAACATTTACATTTGAACCCATATTTTTCAAATTATTTTTTATTTTATCTATTTGTTGTTCAAATTGTTTGTTTACATCATCAAAAGATTTTGAAAATGTTTGACTAGCTTGTTTACTATTTTTAATAATTTCCTGTTGTAATTTATCTAATTGTTGTTTCATTTTATCTAAAGACATTCCATCTGAGAAATCTAATTTTATCTTACTATTTTCTCCAACTTGCTTTAAAAGTTCTTGGGCTCTAGTATTCACACTATTAAAATCTTCTAATGCAAATGTGGTTCTTATACCAAATTTAGCCACTTAAATTCCTCCTTTCATATTTGTTTACTTTAAGTTTATTTACATAATATTTTTTATGTGAATAAATTAAGCAAAAATAAAAAGACATTGTAAAAAATGCCTTTATTTCTTAATTTTAAGCAAAATAAAAAAACCTCTAAGCTTTTATCAGCTAGAAGGTTTTAATTAATTAATTTTTTTATATCATTAATTCCATAAGATTCTTTTGCTAAATTTAATATTTTTTCATTGTTGTTATTATCTTCTTCAAATTTAATTATCATACAAACACATTTCTCATTTTCATATTCAATAAGTGTTTGTAATTTGTTTTCCATTTTTTCGAAGCCAACCTTATTATAAACATGCTTAGTTTTTTTATCATCTAAAGATAAAACTAATATTGCTTGAACTCCTATTAATTTTCTTATGAAAAAAATATGTGGTAATACATAATTTAATAATATATTTTGCCCAAGTTTTTTATTTTGATAATCCATGTGAACTGCGAATCGAGAAAGTTCTATAGTTGGTATAACTATATATTTTCTTTTATCATCATCTGATAATTGTTCATCTTCAAATTCGGGATTTTCCATTTGTATAGAATTAGATCGTAAGGTATAATAAGCAATAATTTGATTTTTTACATCACTTTTTATTAAATAAGTATTACCTTCCCCTGTAGTATTATAATGAAAAGCTTCATTTTTAAGAAAATTGGCTAATGAATCATATTCTATACCACATTCAAAATCATCTACTTCTCTAAAATGTTTATCACTTAATCGTTCCAAATATAATGCCATACATAAACCCTTTCCTTATAAGCCTTCTTTTTCCACGATTTCTTTTAATTTTTTACCACACTCTTTAAAAACATTCAATTTTAAGGTACTTTTCTCCATATCTTTTAATAAAATTTTAGCGTCTTCTTTTTTTAAGCAAGGTAAAACTCCCATAGATACTGCCATCATCTTTTTCCCCCTTTGTTTTTTTACTTTAAGCTTGTACACTTTTTCATAGCCTGTCCATCTCTTTATATCCATTCTACCACCTCATATACCAAAATTCAACATTTTATCGAGCGATTTAATATATAAATATGCATATTATCTATTTCGTCTGTATATATTAAATAATTAGCATATTTATATATTACCATAAATTGGTATAATATTGATGATAATTCGTTCTAAAAATAAAGACAAAATGAATATTAAAAGTTATGAATTGTATCTTAATATACAAAATTTTCTTGACAATTTTAGCAAATCATACTTCCAACACAACTATATCATCTATATATTCCAACTCAATATCTTCAAAATCGTCATTCCAATTGATTAACCCCATCTTAGAAATTGCGAATATACAATTATTAATATAATCTTCTCCCTCATCAGTATCAAAACAAGCAAATCCTGTTATAAAGATATTATAGTCATTTTCCTCTACTGTAAAATTTTCCATAGCTAATGCAATATTCTCTTTTTTTATGTATGTGCCGAATAGATTAATTGTTTTTAGTTTGATAACTAATCCCTTAATCATTTCTTCATTTTCTTTTTGATAATTCTTAGCACTTTCTAATATTTCTTTTTCCCACTCTATATTATTAATAGCATTTGTTTTATTTAACATATCGACAACTCCCTATTATAATATTTGCAAGGCTTGGATTAATTGGTTGCTTTTACCTTACAAATATTATAATACTACCTTTTATCTTGTGTGTCAATACTTTTATTAATGTATTTTTCTATTCATCTTTTTTTAATTTGAAAATATCATCTGTACTCATTTTTAAAACTTCTGATATTTTCAAAGCAACTTCTAAACTTGTATTATATTTACCATTTATGATATTACTAAGGGTTTTTGAATTGATTCCGACCTGCTCTGCTAACCATACTTGTTTTATTCCTTTATCTTTCAATATCTCTTTTAGATTGTTTTTTACTGTCATTTATTAAATCCCTCCATATATTTTTATATGAGTTTTATAAGATTATTGTACCATACCTACTCATGGAATTTGATTTAAATTAAAAATGACATATAGTTTTTAATATATGTCATTCCATTTAATTATAATATTTATTTAAGATATATATCATCAGTTTTTATTTTTCTATTCTCACCTTCCCCCTCAATTCTAACAGTACAATGCCAGTTCCAACGAATATTAGCACCAAAACTATTTTCTGCATCTACATATCCTGAAACTTCATATTTATCGCCACCTAAGTCTTGTACTAATTTTTCGTCAAATTCTTGAAATTTGGCTGTTGAAGGAGACGTTAATTTTTGTTCTACTAAGCCTGTAGTAGCTTTATAGACATCGAACTTATAATGCCTAGCTTTATCCTCTTCTGATTCACTACACCCAACAAACAATCCTAGACAAAAAATAAAACTTAAACATAATAAAACCAATTTAAAAAACTTTTTCTTTTTCATTGCAATACCTCCAATATACAAATAATTCCATATATAATTTTAATAATATATGTATAATTTATCACAAATTGAGAATATTGCCAACCTAGAAAAAGTTCTTTATATTGCTTATATTTTATCAAATTGTTTTATAATTGTCAAGTATTATCTTTAAATAATAAAAACTCCTAACTTTTATTTGTTAGAAGTTCATATGTAATATGTATTATTTTTATTATTCAGTCTCTTTTGTAAGAGCCACTTCTAATTTTTGTTGTCTAATTTCATTAAACTCTACTATATCTAATATTTTCTTACTTTTTATTTTTAATAAATTTTCTTCTTTTAAATAATAATTATGTTGTTCTTTATTTAAATCTACTAGATAAGTTTCACAATAATTTATATTTGTTTTATCCTTTCCTATACCTAATTTATAAATCCTATTTTCTTCTTTTAATACTGCAAAATATATAGATTTATAACTAAACTCAGGGTATTCTTTTGCTTCATATATGTAAACATTAGGATTATTTAAAATACTAAATATTTTATTAAAACTCATTATCCTATATTGAAGTAATTTGAATTTAGTTTGTTTTGAAAAACTACTAATTTTTTTGGGATTTTTCAATAGCTTATCCCATCCCTTATTACCTTCATAGCCGAAGTAATCAAATCCAATTAAATGGCAAAATTGACCTTCAGTAAATACAATTTGTATGATATCATTATTTGACAATTTATACACATACACCTTTTTTACAAACAAACTTTTATAAAAGTCTTGCAAAACATTAGTATATAATTTATCAGGATATAGTTTTTTATTTTCACACAAATCTGTAACAGTATAACCTTTTGCCATAATTAAACAACTCCAAGCCTTAAAAATAAACCTCCATCTTTAAAATAGATAGAGGTTTTACTCAGTTAATGGTGTGCATTAGATTATTCCCTCTAATGAAGGTACATACTAACTCGTATTTTATACAGTATATCCCCGAGTATTGGTAAGATTAGACACCACACTAATCTTAGAAAATAATTTCATATACTATCATTTTATATTTGTTACAACTTTATTGTAACTCAAAGCTAATAAAAGGTCAAGGATTTTATTCTATATTTTACCAATATTAATATAAAAATTTTTCTTTAAATATACAAATTAAAATTTTAATAAAATTGATAATTTATCACATCTATATACTTAAAGAAAAATAGGGGAAATTATTTAATATCAATCCCCTTAGCTTTCATTGCGTTTTTATAAGCTTTTTCATGTTCTTTAGTTGCAAGTAATCTTATTTCTGTTTTTTCAGTAAAAGGTCGAGGTTTAAGATATGTATAAACATCTTCATCTCTATTCTTTATAGGATATTCATAGTATCGACCACCATATTCAATGACTTCATCAAGTCTATAATGTCTTATAAGCCCATCATCTGGTGGATTTATAGGTGTTTCATTTGTAATTTCTATTTCTATAGCATTTCCTATTTTTCTAGGTGGATGTACTATCATATTGCTTGTATCTCCTAAACCTCCACTTTTTCCTCTTCTTTCGTATTCTGTTGGATTTTCATATTTGCTATAAACTTCTTCATCTATAACATCACTTTCAACTTCTTTGATTACTTCTTGTACATCTTTGCAAGCAGTTTCTTCATGTGCTTTTTCTACATATTCATATAAGTCTTTTAAATCATCAAAGTCCATTTTAATTTTCCTCTGTTTCCTTGACTACGTCTGATTCTTTTTTATCTTTTTTAGATTCATCTAGCTCAATTATTTTATCTTCTTTATCTACTTTTTTAGTTTTCTTAGTTGATTTTCTCTTAGTTTTAGCTTTTGGTTTAGGTGTAATGTCATCATTTTTTTTAATAGCTATTTCAGGAACTTTAAAATCTTTATTCTTTTCTGCAAATTCATCTAACTCTTTCATTATATTATTAACCATAGTTAAATCTGTTGCAGATTGTATTTCATTTTTTAATTCTAACGCTCTATCCATACCAATATTTCTAACTATATCGGCTATTTCATACTGAATTTCTTTTACTATAGGCAAGGGATTGTCCATTACTTCTTCAAATTCTTTAATGTTATTTGGGAATTCTATGCCTTCAACTAAAGTCTGAAAAATATTTTTAACAAACTCTGGATTGTCATCATAACTTATATCTATTTCAACCGTATTATTATCTTTTTTAGAACACTTCCCAACTACTTCCATTATTTTTTCTTTAACTTCTTTAGTTGGATTTAATATATTTATTTTTTCACCATTGAATTCTAAAGTTTTTTTAATCCTTGGTTGTTTTAAATCGCTAAAATTTACCACTTAAAAATCCTCTCCTTTAAAAATAAGGAGTATAGAAAAACCATACTCCTATATTAACAAATTATTTTATATTATTATACTGTTGTACATTCTACTTCTATAATATCTTTCTTAGATGTATCATCTTTTAAAGCCATAGTTATTTTTGCTGTTCCTGCTGCTAATCCTTCTAATACATTATCAGTACCTACTTTAACCTTTAATGCATCACTTGATTTTATATCAAGTCTATCCAAAGGTACTTGAACGTTTCCATATACTCCACCTCTTATACCTATTACTTGAGGTATGTATTTTTCACCTTTAACTATTTCCACTTCAGGCTCAGTTACAGCTATTTGTTGTATTGGTATCTCTTGTCCATCAACTCTTTTCATATGAACCATTGCATATTTTCCATTATGATCTAGTGCTTTACCAGCAATTTTAGGTACTACAACATCATCTGCTTTTAGATTTAAGTCAAAGTTACCTTCAACTTTCCATTCTGGAATTTCTATTTGCATTTCTTTAGTTTGTCCAGTTTTATCAAATACTTTAGCGATTAAAGTTAGTTCATAAGCTATTGGGTAATGAGATGTATCAATAGTTATAGTATCTATTACATTTTTGACTCTATATGTACATAAAATCTCTTCATCATCTTGAACTGGAGTTGTTAGTGTGATAGTTTTACCTACAGGAACTATAGTTTCTATTGTACTATTTGGTAGCTCAACATATACATTAGTACCTGCAACTGGTTCTTCTTTCAATGTTATCTTTTGAGATTTTATTTTGTGTGCTTCACTATAATTCCAATATTCAGCCATTTGATTAACTATAGGAACACCGTTATTCATAGCGATATACTCTTCTTTAAAGTTAGCAGATTGTATTTCACAAGATACAACTTTGTTATATGAGAACTCGTATTGTAGTGCATTACCGAATCCCCCACGAACTTCTTTATTTTGTACAGCTTGTTTTAATCCAGTATCTACAAATGCTTTACCTATCATAACTATTTGTTTTGTTCTAATATCTCTTATGATAGCATCAGCAACGGATACAGCAAATTCTTTATTATTTTGCATATTGTTTTTCCTCCTTAAATGTTAAATTATTTATAATAAAACTACTGAACTTTTGCAGTAGTTTCTTGCATACCCTTTTCATCAATTAAAACATCATCATACAATCCTTGTTCTGGAATATGAGATGTCCAATTAGGTATTTCTCCACTAGCCATACCAGTAGCAACCGCAATACCATAAACTTGGTATGAGTAAATCAATCCTTTTCTTTCTAATCCTTTGGTAAATTGATAAAGTGTTAAATTGTCAATTTCATCATAAGGCATATGAAAAGCACTATGATAACAACAAATTTGTTCTTCAAAAGTTGGCATTTTATCTTTATTTTGGTTATACATAAACTCTCTAGCTTCTTGAATAGCCTTTTTTAAATCAGGCGATAACACTTCATCATCATAAGGAATAGCGTTTTGTTTGAATATTATTTTTTTTATTTTCTCAAAATCATTGTTTTTAAATATAATTTTTTCATCTTTCTCGTTTTTAAAAACTAATTCTACTTGTCCTTTTTCATTTGCGTTTAAATAAAAATCTTTTTCAGCTTTTTTGTGTAAAACCAATTCCAGTAAATCTATTAAATCTATTAATAAATTTTCATATAAAAAAGTCCCATTTTCATCTTGTAAAATCTGTAGATTGTACAAAAATGTTAAATAGGACATTCTTACAATATTAATATCAGGAATACTATTTTTATCAAATTGTAAGGTATATATTTTATTATAGAACTCCTCACAATCTTTGATTTTTATTGGATAAATCTCAATTCCTTTATGTTTTTTAGGTTTACCCCTTATATCTGTTAAATCAACTCTTTCATTCATAATTAATCAACTCTATCTAATATTCTTTATTTTAAAATCACAAGTAAGTTTTATGTAGGTGTCTTGTATCTTTCCACCTCTGACTCCTTGTAATTCTAAACACGTTGTACCTTTTTGCATTTTTTCACCATCTAATAATTTTCTAACTTTATTTAATATTTCTATACTTCTACCTATTCTTTTTCCATCGATTTCAATAGCTTCCATATCTTTATGTACATATATATCTACCATGAAATAATCGTCTTCTATATAATGATTAGGATTATCAATGCCTAACCCTGCAAAATGAACGTTCACTATATTTCTTTGTTCCTTTTGTATGTCAAAAATATAATCATATTGATATATATTTTCATTATATAAATCCTCATAAACTATATCTTTTTCATAAGGATTAACATAAATTAGATTGCCATCTTTATCTTTTTCATTTTGATAATATAAAAGCTTTTTTAAGTCTATAGCTTCTTGTTTGTCATCAGCCAACATAATAGTAACTATTTCATAGAATATATCATTTAAATTATTATTTCCTGTATACTTACTCATTGTTATCAACTACTTTACTAAATTATTTTAGCTTAGGTTCAACTATAAATCTAATTGGATTAGTTGTTACTAAATCTATAGTTTCCACATTATTTTTCATATAGCCTAGCATTTTCTCTGGTTCTAAAAATGTATACAAATGTATTCATTTTAGATAATTCGCACTTATTCTATCTTATGATAGTTTTAAGTCTTGGATGTACCAGTTCATAAAGCTCATTATAACTAATTTCTAGTTACAATTCACTAAATTATCCTACAACCGTATTTTAAAATTTTATAATTAAAAAATTTTATTTAACCCTCATTTCTGATAAAATATATGCTCTATTTTCATAGGATACATATATTTGTGATTAAATATTCTTTTAATATCAATTCAAAATTAACTTACTTGTAATCTATTTTCTAATATTTCTTTAACTTTTTTATAATTTGTATATAAAGTAATGTCATTATCATATTTTCTATTTAATATATTTTTACTTGCATTAGTATCAGCATGGATTTCTCCACAATTAGGACAAGTAAATATATCTCCATCTCTTTTACCAAAACTACCACATTTACTGCATATCTTACTTGTATAAGCTGGATTGATATAAGTATATTTAATACTATAAAAATCACATTTATATTCAAGTCTTTCTCTTATATAACCTTTTATCCATCTTGATAATTTACGTTTTATGCTTTTAGGATATTTATCATTCCAATTAACAAAATCTAATTGTTCCATAACTATTTCTTTTGGTTTTTCTTCTTTTATTAATTGATTTAATGAATAATTTATATAAGATTTCACGCTTTGGTCATGTTTCTGTTTGTTATGATTGTATTTTACTTTACCTAAATTATTTTCTTTTATGGCGTTGGCTTTCTTAATATTACCCTGTTCTAAATATTGATTATACAAAGCCCAAAATCTATTTCTTTGAACATTAACCTTGTTTAATCTTTCGGTTTCTTTACCTAAATAATCATTAAGATTTTCTCCATAAAAATTTTCACTTGATACTGCAAATAAATATTTATACCCTTTGTCTATTCCTATAATATTTTTAGGATTATTATTTCTTTTAATTTTAATTTTTAAAGGACAATGAATTTCTATTTTATTATCTACTATTTTAACTATCATAGTTCTATCATATTGATTATTATCAGTTAATTTAATAGATAATCTCTTACCTTTTTTAGTTGATGTAATATTTATGTATCCATCTTTATAAGAATATAAACCCGTATCAATAGAAAATGTTTTCCCGATTTTAGCATATGATATATGTCCTTTATATCTTCTTGTATATCTTTTAATAAGACTATTAAGATATTTATAATTTAATTCTTTACTTTGAAATATTTTAGGAATTTCAAAAGATTGATTAGTTAATACTTTCCAATAATATTTATCAAATTTAAGAATATAATTAATATAATGTCTATCTTCATTTGATAAATTATTGTTTTCTTTACATTGTTCTTTTACTCTTCTTTTAATATTACTCCATTCTGATTTTATATTACTTATAGCTTCTGATAAAGCAAGTTTCCAATATCTAGCTGGCAATTTCCATTGTTCATAAAATTTAGTTTTAGTCCATTCATTTCTTATTTCTCTATATTTTTTTAATAATGGAATACTATTAATTCCACTATATCTTGAATATACATAGTTTTTAACATTCTTATATTGATTTGCTATAAATAACAATTCATTTAATGTATTATTATCTAATTCATATGAATATTGCTTTACTGTTTTTATAATAGTACCCATTATTAATCACCTCACTTATTTGCTATATTTTTATATTACTATAGTGTCCCCACCTTGTCAACACTATTATATTATGATATCATTTAAATAATAAAAATATTTTAAGGTGATATTATGGCTATTAGTAAAAATAATATAAGAATTAAAATTACTATTCCTAAAGAAATGAATGAACAATTAAAATTAAAAGCTAGTAAAGAACAACGTTCTGTATCTAATTACGTTTATAAATTAATTGTTAAAGATTTAGAAAATAAATAATTATAAAATTTTAAAATACGGTTGTATCACAAAATATCTAAATTACATTTGTAATATTTTTAGAGTGTTCACATAGATTCGCTACTCCCTATGCAGTTCTCTTATGAACTTCTTATACTTTCATATAAGCACAGACTATATCACAACCTTATAATAAATATAAGGTTCTCCCCATTTCCCCTCACTTGAAGGTACGAGATTACTCTCTAGTCGTTGAAGTTTCCTCTATTCGAGGCTTACCTGCTGATTACCCATTGTTAAAATGTTTAGGATTTAACCTTGCACCATCTACATTATTTTTTCTACTTTCGTAACCTTCACGCTTAGACTTGTTTCATTCTTACGTTGTGGTCAATGCAGTTTTAAGGACTTCCAGCAATTAAAGGAGTTTTGGCGTTTTTAAAACGCACTCTACACTCTTTATGAATGTAGGGAGCTTTTTGTTTTTATAAAATATACTTTTCTCTATATCTATATTTGAGTATATTTTTAACAACTAATTAGTTGCTCCATTTAATAATACAGTGTTAAATACTTTTCTATTAGAGCCCATGTCTATCATAGTTACATCATATAAATCATTTTCATAAGCTAAATCTTCTTTCATTTCTGTAACTGCCTGATATTTAGATAATTCTGCTTTAGCCTTTTCAACAGTATCTACGGTGGTTTTATCTACTATTATCTTAACTTTTCCATCAGAACCACAACAAAAAGTTCCTATACTTTTTGCATCATCTAAAGCCCCATCTTCAATTTCAGTAACTTGTACACTTTCCTTAGTTAAAACAATAAAACCATCAACTAATGAGGTATTTAATCTCATATTCTCATCTAGTTGTTTAGCCCTAATTACTGCTACATTTGTATATGTAGTTTTGTCAAAATTATCAAATTCTAATTTATCAATTAGCTTTACTGCCATATTATCACTCCTTCAATTTTTGTGATTATTATCTCTTGTTTTCTTCTATGTTCTTCATTTTACTCTGTTTTTCAAAGTAAAAATTTTAATAAAATATGAGTTTTATATTAAGCTTTTTAAAACTATTTCTTGTTGGTCAAAACTTAGTCCATCAAGAGTTTTACACTTAATAATAAATTTCTTACCTATGTTTTCTTGTTTCTTATGAGCTAATAAAACTATGCTATTAGATGTCTTTTCTCTAATTTTAATTAACTCATCTATATTTTCACTTACAATATCCCACTCAACTTTCCCATCAACTTTATTTCCTAAATTATCATATAATTCAACTTCCCAACGTCCTAGTTTTCCTATCTTGATAAAGTCTTGTCCAATTATATTACAAGTCCCACTATGTACACTTATATCTGTAACTTGAATTGAAATTGTAATAACCTGTTTTTCATAAGAAACCTGTAGATTCGTAGTTCCTTTTTCTAAACTTGTTATTAATCCATTCTCAATTTTAACAATTGTATTGTTTTCAACTGTATAAATAATTTTATCTATTTCAGTTTGATTAGTTATTTCTTTATTTCCTTGGAATAATTTAGGATTTAATTGATAAGTTTTATTAGCTTCTAATTGAATAGGTTTATCATCCATTTGTAATACTAGAGGTTCTTCTTTTTTTAGTTGAGAGTTATCTGCTAAATTACTTTCTAAATCATCAAGATTGTTTTTCTCCATTTCTCTAATCATTGTTAATTGTAATAATCCATTATTCTCATTTACTTGCTTAAAAGTGAAATCATCTATTAGAGAAACTGAAAATACACTATTATGATTAAAAACAAATCTTTGTTGCAATTGTATTTTGCTTGTGAAACTGTTACAAGGTACTAATACACCTCTTTGGTCATTACTTAACGTTATTTGCTTAACGTCTATTCCATCTGAATACAATGTTGCATTAGACAGGATACAAGGAATTTTATAAATACTTTTATTATATTGCAATGTTAATACATTGTTACATGGTTTAATCAATAGAGTTTTATGAGAAGGTATTGTATTCTTTTCTTCAAAATATACGATATGTAATTGATTTTCCCATAAAACAATATCTCCTATGTTAAGATTTTCATTATATTTACAGCATAGTATTTTACCATCAACATTCTGAGAATCATTGAAATGATGATCTTGTATTGTACATATAATATTTTTATTCAAAGATATGCTTGAATCTCTAAATTTCTCAACAATAAATCTATTAGGTGCATTACTTAAATAATAATCAAAATTCTCTCTTTCTTGCTGTATTAATTGTTCTTGGGAGGTCATACCTGATACTATTGATTTTCTTCTATACTTATTTAAATAAGAAAAATCCATTCTAAAACCTCCCTACCTGTATTTCAAATCATTAAAAGTATAACTAATAATATAATTTTTTAAATTTTTTCTAGTTTTTTCTTCTAAATTATTTAGTTTATCCAATGTCTGCCAATTTGAACTTAGCTTAAAATCTCTATCTCCTAATGATTGTCTTATAAGCTGTAATCTTTGTATTTGAGGTTGCAACCAATGTAACACCATACCCAAGCTAAGAATGTATATTTCTTCTAAGTCTAACTCTATATCGAATTGTTGATTCTTTTCATTTATGTTTTTTATTAAATCCTTTTTACATTTCTTAAAATCTACTATTGAGTTTTCTAAATAATTAAATAAAAAAGATTCTATGTCTTCATTTTCTAATTTTAATAAATCAGTATCATCAATTTGTGCTAAAAATTTATCGTAAATTCTTTGAAACGGAGTAGCCAAACTGCCACCTCCCTTATTCAACCACACTTAAATCTAATTGTAATTTTTCTTCTAATAAATCTATAATCCTAATATCATATAACTCCCTATTTTCAATCATTTTTCTAGCTTTTGAAGCTAAAATATTTCTTGCTCCTAAAGGAAGTTTTTCTAATTTCTTAGATATTTCATCTAAAGGTTGTCTAAAAAATTCTTCTAAATTTTCTATTGGCACTATTGAATTATAAAGACTCTCTAATCCTAAATATTTTATTGCAGCAGGATTATCATCTATAACCAGCCAAGGTTCAAATAGGAAAACTGGTTTAGATGCTTTCATGCTCAATAATTCTCCATATTCAATATATTGTTCAGTACCATAATCATCAAAACGCCATGTTGCCCCACTTCTTTCAGATATATATGTTAATCCCCCAATTACTACACTTCTACATGTTATCATTTCATCTCTATTAGGTGGTTTTAATTCTTTTTTCTTTGTAGTTGTTTTTTCTTCTTTAACATCTACATTTTCCACTTTTACATCTGTATCTTTAACTTCTTTTTTTGTTGCCATTTAAAAATTTCTCCTTTCAAAAGTATTAAAATAAAAAGGCTAGATTCATTTCTAGCCTTTAAAATTATTTTATATTATGCTATTTCAAAAGAACCATACATAGCATTAAATACTACACCCACTCCAAATTTCTTTTGGAAAGCATATTCCATAGACATATCCATATTAGTTATTCCATCACTAACTTCTTTTATTATAGTTTGTCCTTCATTAACTAATTTTACTGGTTTTATGTTATTTGGTATTATTAATAATTTTTTATCATTCAATAAGAAATCAAATGTATTTGCTTTATGTACCTGACTTATAGGCATACATTCTATACCATTCCAATGTGAAATTATGCCTTTTAGGTTTTTAGCTTCTTTCATTCCTTCTGAAATCCATTCGCTACTAACTGTTCCTGTCATTTTATTTAAGGCAGTTCTTGTTCCAACTATAGTTATAGGAGCATTACCACAAGAAGTAGAAACATGGTCACATATTTCTAACATTCTACTTTCAGTAAAAGAACCTTTTTCTTTAAAAGCAGATGGCAAATAAGATGAAGCATTCATAAATGAAGTATATATTTCACCATTAATAAAATCATCATAAGATTTCTTTACTTTATTAACAAAAGCTACCCAATCTATTCTGCCAGATAAAAATCTTGCAAAATCTGTATATATTTTAGCCCCATAAAATTTAGTTGGAACATTAAAACTTTCACCAACATTTAATTTTTGTCTTCTTATATCCCAATGATTCCCGCTAAATCTACTTATAGTTAATAAACTTCTATCTTCAACATAAAATTCATTTTTATCTCCAAAATCTAAATCTTTTCTTTCAACAAATCTTTCAAAGAACATATTTTGTCCCCAGCCTTCTACTATCAGTTGGTCTATTGTTTCTTCTATAACTTCAAATATTTCATTTTGATGTCTTCTAAATGTTTTATAGTCTATTTTATCTGTACCTACCATATCAACAAAAGCTTTTCTTATTACCTCACTTGAATCTTTTGCTGAAAAATTTGGGACTTGTCCTCTATAAGTATCTAAACATAATTTTGCTAACTCTTTCATATTTGTTTTCCTCCTTAATTTTTATAAATTGTTTTATATTGTTTTTACTTTAAGCTTTTTTAATTTGTACTGGTATAAATTTAGTCATTCTTCCTATATGTCCTGGCATACCAATTACAGTTGTTGTTCCTATTGTTTCTAAAGGTAATATTTTTGCTACAAAAACTTCTGTTCCATCTAAGGTTTCTACTTCTTTTAACTTAAATGAACCATCTTGTGCAACAACATAATTGCCTTTCTTTGCACCATTTGATTTGTCAATAACATCTACCATATCATCACTTACAGAAAATATATCTGTTTCACTTAACTCATAAGCTTTACTAGCTTCATTTGCTGGTATTGAATAATTTTCTAAAGCATAATCATTCATTGTTCTTTCTTCATAATTTATTTCTGGATTAGCTATAAGAACTATCTTATCTTTTTTAATACTCTCAGCTGTAGGTTTTACAAAAGAATACACTTCTCTTTCACCATCTATTAATTCACCTAAATGTCCTATAAATCCATTTTGTAATTCTTCATTTGCTTGTACTGAATATATATGTCCTACATAACAACTTTTAATTTTATCTAATCTAACTATACCTTTCTTTTCCATATTATTTCCTCCTTAAATTTTGTTTTAATTTGTTAAATTGTTTTATTTAATGTTTGGCTTTACTTTTCAACATATTTGTTTAATAAACCACCATAACCATCATCTTGTTCTTCTGTTTTTTCTACTTGGAATTTTACAGTTTTCTTTTCTTCTGTTAATTCTTTAGAAAATTTCCTTTGATTTTTAACATATAATAACGCTAATTCTTTTTCTAAATCCTCTAATTTCTGAAATTTATCAGAAGTATTCTTTAGTTCATTAAACTCTTTAACATCTTTTAATTCTTCGTATTGTGAAAATAATTCATTCTCTGCTTGTTTCCTATCTTCTTTTAATCTTGAAGATTTAAATTCAGATAACTCTTTATTTTCCTTTTCTAAATTAGAATATTTTTGTTTTAAATCTTTCAATTCTTTTGATAAAGAGTTTATTGTTTTTGAATACTCCTCAATATTATTTTCTTGGTTTTCTTCTACAATATCAGTTTCCTTAGATTCACTCATTTCTTTAACAACTTTTTCATCAGTAGTTTCATCTTTAGTTTCTATTGCTTTTTCTTCAACTACCTTTTCTTTTTCCTTATCCATTTTATCTTCCTCACTTTCTTTCATATATTCTTTAAACATTTCCAACTTAGATTGGATTTCTTTTGCAAAATTTTTATATGAAAACTCTTGCAACTCAACTGATGCTGAACGCATCGCAGGTTGTACATCCTTTCCTAATATACAAGCACCAAAGAATTGAAACTTTGTAAAATGAAATAATCCATCTTCACCAAAAACACCATCATAGCTTTCATGTAACTCCATTGATTGCTGTTTTTTCACATCTCTATTCATGATATCCTGTATGTCATTCCATTTATTCCATATAAGTCCTTCACAAGTTAAAAAAGTTCTTTCTATACCATCATCACAAACTCTATTTTCAAATTTAGCATTATTTGTTTCAGGAATAACACCTACTGCCTGTCCTAAATATTTAATTTTGTATTGTCCATTTTCTACTGCTAAGACTTCCCTATGGTCAGAACAATCTTTTTCTCCATCACTATTGTCTTCTATATATGTTAATATAGGAGTATTAGCTAATGAGGGAATAGCTTTTTCAGTAGATTCTTTATCAAAATAACTTCCATTTAAATTCTCACCTAAATGCATAAGCCAAATCTTAGTTTTTGTAAATCTGGTATCTCTAATATCAAATTCTTTTAATTTTTGAAACATAATTGGAATGTTTTTACTGATTTCTTTTTTATTCATTTATCCACCTCCCTTCAAAATATTATTTTATTCTATCATTATTAGAATCATTCTCTCTAGTTTGTTCACCAGTTTCCTGTAAATCTTCTGCATTCGTTTGTGGTTTACCAGCTTTTTTGTCTCCATTAGTAGGCTCATTAGTTTGAGTATGACTACTATTAAGTGGCAACCAATTTTCATGTAATTTTAACACATCATTTTCTAACCATGTATTTATTTGCATATCTATAGGAGAAAGTCCTACTAATGAACATAAATTTGTTTTTACAGGTATTCCATATTGTGCTAATTTAAAATATTTATCTATCATTT
This sequence comes from Clostridium sp. CTA-6, assembly GCF_054768115.1. Taxonomy (NCBI): domain Bacteria; kingdom Bacillati; phylum Bacillota; class Clostridia; order Eubacteriales; family Clostridiaceae; genus Clostridium; species Clostridium sp. CTA-6. Next base: position 89,182 of record NZ_BAAAAU010000012.1, on the reverse strand, counting down.
TTTCTTGATTGTTAATAGTAACATCTAAAAAACTAAATTTATACATAAATTGAGTTTTAGCAAATTTAAATTTTCTATTTACCCATCTAGCTCCTTGTTTTAATACTTTAAACACAATAGACTCATCTGTTTTTATTGATAGATCTACTACTGAACCACTATTACCTTTTGAATTAAATAAATTTCCATTTACTCCAGCACTAGACCAAAATAAATCTTCAGCTTCAATAACTCTATCATTATTAGGAGTATCTCTTTCAAACTTTATAGAATCAATTTTCATAGGAGTTAATATAGCCCCTATTTGGTCAGGCAACACATTTAACGCTTGGGCATAAAATTCTTTTGCTGTAGTAAAATCTAGCATTGGTTCATCAGGGTTTTTATCACTCATTGGAATATTCATTGATAACAATTGATAATTTCCTATCTCTTCTTTCGCTTTTTTTAGCATTTTATAATCATTAATATCATATAAAGCTTCAAATACGTTTGCAAAAGGAGGTATTGGATATTCTATTTCTTCATTTATTTTAATACAAATAGTTTTTTTACTATTTAATTCTTGGTATCTATTATTCTTTCTGTCCTTTAAATACTTATTATATTTTATTTCAAATTCTTTTCCATATTCTTTTAATTTTTCTTTTCGATTATCAAAAAACGCAAAGTCAAATTGATAATTATAAACACCATCTTCTATTGAACTTATAGAACAATAATCTGGGTCTAAATTTTTAATAAAATAAGAATCTGTTGTTTCATATTCATATCCATAGAAAATATCTTCTTTAAATGCTATAGTTAATATTTTAGAAAATTCATGAGAAAGATTCATTTTATCAATTCTACTACATATTGTATAATACTCTTTTAAGAACTTTTTTTTATTAATTTTTGAAAAATCTATTATTCCTGTTGGTTTAAAATCATAATAGAATAAGGACATATTAGCAAAATAGTTAATAAGTCTTTTATAATGTGCTGAATTAACATATAGAAATCTTGATATTTCTCTTAATTCTTTTTCATATTTTTGAGGATTCTGCAAATAATCTATTACATCTTGTTTTTTATATTTTTTAAAGAAACTATTTTTTTTATTATTTTTATTTAAATCATTTACTACTAAAGAAGCTAAGCTAGTAAAGAACATTTGCATTTTTTGTTTTTCTTTTTCTTCCTCTGAAACTTCTGTTACTTTTACTTCAGGCAAATTTTCACCTTCTTCCCTTTCATGTTTTGTAAAATTATTTTATATTTAGATTTTTCTTATATTTGGGGCTTTAAAACCAAATAATTGTGATACATTTAAATTAGACTTTCTTTTTTTTCCTACAATTTCATTTCTTCTCAATTCTTGTAGTCTCCATGCTAACATTGCCAAACAATAAGCTCTATCATCATGCATTTTCTTTTCTTTTTCTGGAGGTAAACTATATTTAACAGATGTACCATTCTCATATCTATATATATTTACTAGTTCTTCTTTTGCTAAATCAATTTGTTTTAAAGATACTTCTTCATCTAAGCTAAGTTTATATTGTTTTAAATTATTATTTTCATCTAAACTCTCGTCTCCATCTAAATATATATATCCTTTCATATCATAATCTTTAGTATATTTTAACAAATCTAAATTTGACATTTCTTCTAATGCTGAAAACATTTCATTCCTATATTTTTTAGGACTAATTAATTTAATTTTATTTACTGCATTTGGGAATTTTGAAATATGTTCTTCACTGACTTCTTTATCTATTAAGCCCTTATGTTTTACACCATTCTTATCTTTCCAATCTTCCATAAAATAATCTCCAATTATATGTCCACCACCACCAGCACCAGAATCAACCATTAATAAATCAATATTTTCATAATCAGCCTTTTGATTTCCATTGTAATCTAATAATAGTTGCTTTATATATTCAATTTGTTCAGGTGTTCTTAGTTGTTTTTTACTTTTTTTACTAACATCTAAAAAACACACACAATTTAATATCTTTAAATACCATCCTATATTTTCATCAAAGATTTCCTCAGCAATAATCACTATTGAATTATCATAATCGTGTGCAGGGTCATAAGCCATAACTATTCTTCTATTGTTATCATTAAACATAACTGGTTTATATGAAAAACTATTTCTTATAACTGTAGCTCTTTTAACAATTTGATTATCTCCACCCTCTTTGGAAAATATATTTCTATATTCGCGATTAGCTTTTTCTGGATTTTCTCTAGTTGCATTATCTATTTTATCTTGAGTTATTAATGCTACTGGATAGATTTTACCATTAAATGTTGCGTTCATAACAATCTCACTATTTATATCTGCAACAAAATATCTTTTATCTCCTAGAAACATTCTCTTAGAAAATTCTTTGTATTTTTTAAAGAAATATGTATCTACACTAGATGCAGATGAGGCATATATTAATTGATTCGGAAATTGCTTTGGTAATAAAGTTACATCTGAATCTCCACCTAGTCTGAAATCACTATTTTGAGTTGTAAAAGGTTCAGTAGCCACAAATAACTCATCTGGTATAAAACCTGCTTCATCATAAAAATTACAATTACTTCTTTTACTTCTTAAATTGTCCGCAACACTATTTAGAGTATTAACTTTACTTCCATTAAATAGTTTATATTCAAAAGAATTGGGATTATGGGTAAACCCATCAGAGTTACTAACGTTTTTTACTAGCTCATTATAAAAGATATCTGTTAAGCCAGTAAAAGAAGCTATTTCTTTCTTCGCTATTTTTTCAATTTTTTGAAACAGCTCTTTTGATTGTGAACCATCTCCAGCTAATAAATATCCTTGGAAATTAGGAACTAGCATTGATTTTGCCATTATAAAAGGACTTCCTAATGTAGATTTGCCACTATTTCTACATTGACACCAAACACAAAATGGAGTCGTCCAACTGTTTAGAAATACATATTTTTGATAATCTAAAAGTTCAATTCCAAAAAATCTATCTACGAACTTTACAGGATATCTTCTACCCCATTGTATTACTTGAGCTAATTTAAGATAATTTTCTTTTTTTCTTTCAGACATTTCTATCTTAGTTTTTTTTACTTGATAATCCATATATTAGCTACCACCTTCTTTAAATTGGGATAGCTTAAACTTTAAATTCCTATTTTCTTCTTCTAATTTATCAGCTTTGTTCTGAAATTTTTCAATTAATATTTTTTGCTCTTTAATCATTTCAGTATAATCATTTTCATCAAACATAAGTTGTTGCGATATACTTTTATTACTTGCATTTGCTACTTGCTGCATACCATCACATGTTTCTATATCAAATAAATTTACCTCTGCTTCACTAAATCCCAAGTCTTGTAATTTTTTAATAGTACCTGTTAAAGTTCCCGCCCCTTTTGATTTATTTAAGCTATGATTAACACTTATTCCATTATCTTTTGCCATATTTAATATTGATGCTAACATATTTTTTTTTGCACCAAATAAAGTATTGATAGAACTTGCACTATTAACTATATTAGATTTATCATTCATATACTCTGTTAGGGCATTATCTATTTTATCTACTTGATTAAAAGTTTTAACTATTTGTATAACTGTAGGAATTTTAAAACTATCTTCTAAGGTAGATTCATCTAAATAATCAATCAGGCTATTATATAATTTATACTTATCTTCTTCAGGTTCATTAACAAAAGGATCGTATCCTAAAAGCTTTATAACATCTTTTTTAGCTATTTCTATGTGTTCTCTCGTTTTTTTATCTATTTTACTTTTTTTATTATCACTTTCTTTTTCATTGGGACTGTCGATATCTTCCCTTTCTCCATCTTTCCAAGTTAAAATTTTACCTTTCTTTCTTAAATTTAATTGTTTTATGTATATACCCAAATGATTTTTAGTCTCTGCCATTAATACATTTTGAAATATATCATTGAAAAATGGCTTGTCTAAATAAGTCTTTAATACAAATTTTAATTTTTCAACATCAAATATACCTTTATCATAAGTTAATTCGGATAAACACTCTTTACAATATGGACAATATCCTCCAAATATTTCATTTTTCAAAGATTGACTGCGATAAAATTTATCTACAGTTAATTCTCTTTTGCATTGCCCTTTACATTTCATCTTAGGTTTACTAGCCATTTTTCTTTCACTTCCTTTCTATATCTCATATAACACAAAAGAAGTCACATAAAAGTAACCTCTTTAAAATTATTTCATATTTAATTAATTCTCATTTAGACACACCACATTGGATGTGTCTTATCAAAATTAATTTTAGTTAAAATTCACATTTTATCAAATTATTTTATTATTCTTCGTCTAAATAAATTTTCTCTAAAACTTTAAATCCGAATTCAGTTAAAGCATGTCCTATAATTTCTTCCTTACAATCATTATCCAATATTAATTCTGTATATTCAGCTATTAGATTAGCGAATACACATACTAAATCTTCTTCATTTATTTCTTCTTCTATAGAATTACCACCAAACAATTCATCTAAATCCATTTCATCTGCTTTGGTAGCTTCACATTCGTTACAATACTCACAACAATTATTACAATCACATTTTTCATCATAATCTATTATTTTAACTTCAAAATTATTACCTTCTAAATAATTGAATAATGTAGGATTCTTTTCTAAAATATTATTATCTATAATAAAGTAATCACTAGTTGTCATTTTAATTCTATTATCAACCTTTAATGGCTCTACACAAAAACATTCTTCTCCAAATAATGTAACATAATATTCATCTACATCTGATTGCAAGTCGACTCCTTTATAATCCGTATAATTCATATTGCCAAATTCACACATTAACAAGTTGGCTAATTCATAATCACAAATTGCTTGTATATCATCTTCTTCATAAAACTTAGCTACTACATATTCTACAAATTCATCATAACTATCTAATCTCATATTCAAAATCTCCTTTATTTTTATAATTTTATTAAATTATTTTTTATAATTAATTTAGTTGAACATCTTTAATCATTTCTACTTGATTATTTCCAATGATAGCAATTGTTTGACTTGCTACTGTTGAGCATCCAAACCTTTTTGAAAAATCATTATAGCCACTCAAACAACCTGTGGTTACAATATATCTTTTATTATTTTCAGATTCTAATTTAAAATTATGCCAATGTCCTTGAAATAAAATATCATAAAAATCATCATCCATAGAAATTTCATTTTTTAATATAGTTTTCCCATCTTTATTATTTTGACTATCTCCATGAATAAATTTACATTTTAATCCATTTATTTCTTTAATGATTTCTTTATCAGTATGATTTCTTTTTATTATATTTGCTCTTTTATTTCCACTTAGTTCATTATATTTTCTAATTTGTTCAGTAATTATATTGTCAGCATTATCTCCATCATAATTTGCTGAATAATCTCCATTCATTCTATCATGATTTCCTGCTATAGAATCATATTCAACATAACAATATTTACATAAAGAAATTATTAAATAATAAATTAAATCTATTGCTTTGTTTATTTGTTCGGATTGTCCAAATTCGCAATATTGATATTGATTTTTTCTCATAGAATTGTGTTCAATTGTATCTCCAGTGTTTATTAAATATATCTTTTTAATATTATACATTTCTATGTATTTATAACATTCATCTATAAGCTTATCTATTCTTTTTTTTGCGACCTCATAATTATAATAATTACTCTTACAATTATTTATAACACATCCTATATGTAAATCACTAATATTTAAAATCATAGTATAATCTTGTTTATTAACATTTATTTCATTATTACAATATTCAGGAATAACAACTGTGAAATTATTTTCTTTCATATATCTTTTTAAATCATTTGATAATTCAATAGTTTTAACAAATTCCCTTTTAATTCTATTCAACTTATTAGTTTTATTGCGAACTTCTTGTTTTTTTATATCTAACTCTCCTAGTATATTCTTAACTTCTTCTAATAAACTATCATCAGATATATTTTTTATATTTTCATTTTCTAGTTTTTTAAACATTTTTTCTACAACGTAAAATGCTTTTCTTAAATTTTCTGAAGAATAAGTGTTATCTTCCTGTAGTATAATGTTACCCCATTCTATGTAATCAATATCAAACTCTTTCTTTCCAAGAGTTATTCTTTTATAATAATCAAATAAGCTTTCCCCTTCTTTTCTTCTTAGAATCTCTTCCATTGCTTCTCTCCTTTTAAAATACTATTATTAAATTATTTTATATTAAAACTTTTCATCTAATAAAAATTCACATCCATTTTCACAATAGACTACATATGTGCTTGTACCCACTTTTTCAATACTAAATTCATCTAATATTATTTCTCTACCACATTGATTACATTTTATTTTTTCTCCATATCTTTGTTCTATGTTCATCTTTTAAAAATTCTCCTTTTAAAATTATGTACTATTCATCTTTATTAAATTATTTTATAATTTCTTTTAAATCTTCATCTTTTGAGTGTTTTCCTAATATACCTGAAATATCTATACCTTCATCTCTGCACATAGATATGGCTGTTTTTAAAGCCATCGTTAATTCCTCTTTGTTTTTAAGCATAGAAAGTGTTTTTGGTTTTGTTTTTTTAGTGGTATTATTTAAATAATTGGTCATTCTACTATTAAGATTTATAGAATATTTGTACAACAGACACTTTTTGAATTCTATCCATGCACCACCGAAATCATTTTTTATATTTGCCCCATATTTTCTAATTAAAGCATTTATAATACTTGTATCAGCCCATGTAATTATATCTTTAGACAAAGCATTATTTTCATTGTTTAATAGTTTATTTTTATTTTTCTCTTCTTTTAACTGCGTTGCTAATTTTATTATAGTATCTGGATTTAATAAAACTTCTTCTACTTTTTCAGGTGTCAAATATCCTCCATGTTTCCTAATGTTAGGGATTACATCTACAGCTAACCATTGTTGAAATCTCTTAGCTTTATCATTGTTAGCTTTCATTCCCAACATATAAAATAAACTTTCTGGAATAAAATCATCTTTCGACAACTTGTTGGCGAAACCTAAATCTTTACAATATCTATTAATATTACTCCATCTTACAGATTTATATTGCTTTCCATTTTTATTTTCAGTTCTACACCATCCAAAGCCAATAGCTGCATCTTCTGCATTTATACTTATACTCCCATCTTCGTTTTGAATAGCCCTTACTCTCAAATCCATTTCTTCATTTTCAAATACTTGTAATTGATTGTTTTGATTTTTCATTTTATCATTCCCTTTCTTCTTATATAATTAAAAATAAAAAAGAATATATCGTATTGTCTCGCAATACATTAATATATTCTAAAATCTATTGCAGTATCTCGTACCACATTAATAGAAGAAAGGTTGACGTTTATATAAGTAGCTTGTCCTATATAAACCACACTTATAAACACTAAAAATTCACCTGTTATGCAAATAAAAGATGAATTTTATGGTATTTATAATTAAATAACACATATTGACTTATAAACAAATTTTTGATATATTTACAATAAGTATTGATTTTAATGTTCTTTGGTTTTGGATTTTGATTATTTAAAACCTTACAGAACAAGAGGTAGATAATTAATCTACCTCTTTTATTTTTAGTCTATGCTTGTACAAGTCATAGCTAACTTACATTTTTAAGCTTTTTAAAATACTCTTTTTTAATTTTATCTCTTTTTATCCATTGTTTAATAGAGTCTCCATATTGAAACCATTCATTTTTAATTCTTTCCATCTCGAAGAATTTATGTAAGCTCTGTTCATAATCCATAGAACAGTTTTCTATTTTATGTATTAATTTCAAATTACAATTTGAGGTTTCTAATTGTTTTATTCTCATTTGTAAATTTCGTGTAAATCCAATTTTGACTATATTAGCCGATGTATCTAATATGAAATAAACTGTTCCATTTTTATTATTCATTAAAAATTCCTTTGCTTTTATATTCATTTTTATTTTTGTAAAATTTTTCAAAATTGCTTATATGATTTTTGTCATATTCTTCTAATAGCTCTATAATTTCTTTTTTTGAAATATTGTTTAATGTTTCTTTGAATTTATTTGAATATAAGGGACTTAATCTTGTTGCTTTTATAAAAAAGCGTGTTTCTCCACAATTCTTTATGTTATCTGAATACAAAATTATCTTTCTCCTTTTAATTCTCTTAAAATATTTTGAACCATATTCTTTGTAGTTATATTTGTAGTTTTTTTATTTATTTTAGTATCTCCAAAAAAACCATCTTCACTTAATTTCTCTATAAATTTTTGTAATTTAATATATTGTTCTTTTGGCATAACATACTCTGGCAATTTTCACACCTCTTTATTGTATTAAATTATTTTATATAAAATCTTTGATTTATTACAATTATTCTTCTGAAGGCAGTTCACTATCTTTTGCTATTCTAATTGATAAACCCTCCATATTTAAATGACTTCTTAAAACTTCTGTTAAATTATAAACCTTTGTTTCGTCTTTGCTAAATTCTGTAACCGTAAATACTCCATCTTCCTCTGTGATTTCAGCGTTTTTAAAAGTTGTATTTAATGATTGTTTTGCCATTATAAAATCTCTCCTTTAAAATATTATTTTTTAAAATTATTTTATGTTATTAAAAATCTGCAAATAATTTACTTGCACTAGACCTTACATCTTCATCAAGCACTACTATCCCTACTAATGGATTTCCTTTTGCATATTGTATGAATTGAATTAATCCATTATCATGTACATATTTTGCTTCAGCTTGTTTCCAATCTCCTACAAAAGCTACACATGAATTACTTCCTATTCTTGAGCCTATTAATTTAAATATTTTCTTATTTAAATCTTCACATTCATCAACTAAAACAAATGTATCTTTTAAACTCATACCCTTCATATAATATGGTATCTCCATTTCTAATTGTCCTTTCATTACCATATCATTTAACTGAAATTCTCCACCATCTAAATTTTGTTCTATTGGCTTATAAAATTCTCTTATTTTATCTTCTTTTGTACCTTTTAGATATCCAATTTCTTCACCTGATCCTAAAGGATTTCTTACTAACATTATCTTGGAATAATTCCCCTTATCTAAAATATGATATACTGCTGTTCTAATACTAAGAACAGTCTTTCCACTACCAAAATTACCTGCTATTATTTTAATAGGAATATTCTTGTCCATCAACAAATCTAAGGCACATCGCTGTTTGCTATTCCATCCTTTAACAACTTTTGATGGAGGTAATTTTATTAAATTAAGTTCTCCATTATTAAATCTATATTCATAAACTTTATCTAAGTCTGTATTTTTCAAAATTAAATATTCATTTTCTAATAAATTTAATGAGTTATTTCCACTATCATATTGAGAAAATAATTCATTAACATTGTCTGTATTTCCTATAAATTCTTTGAATCCTCTATATTCATCTTCTTGTTGAATTAATCTTATTGATTCTAAACTAAACATTTCTTTAGCTATTTTGTAAGCTAAAATATCATTGCTTATAAACTTAACTTCACTTCTTTGACTTTCTTCATAAGCAGTTGCTATAATTAAATTATCATTGCTCTGTTCTAGGTGCTTATCTTCACAGATTTTTCTATGTTTGTCTTCACATAATATTATTTTATACTTATCTTCATTTTCGATTATATGTCTTAATGCAATTCGTCCTCTAAATTTAACCTCATTATCTTTTCTGGAGTCTGTCTTTATTGATTCTAATTCTTCAATAACTACGCTAGATAAATATAATTCACCATATTCCTCTAATAATACATCTAAATTATCAGTATGTAATAAAATATTTGTATCTATAAACACTTTAATATTTTTATCCATTTTAATACTCCCTCTCTTACAGAGGTGAAAGGATACAAATCCTCTCACATATAAGTTTAATTATGTATAATTATACACTTAATAAATTATTGTATTGAAAAAAGTTAAGTATGGTGTAGACACCCACCTAACAAAAACACTTGGTTTTTGTTCCACTATGTCGTTAAATTATTCTATATTAAAGCACACTATCTTTTAAGCCTTTACCAACTTTTACTTTTACACCTTTATGTGCAGGAATAACCTTTTTACCTAATTCTGGTTGTCTAGGATTAGCTAAACATTCTCTTTCTGCAACTTCTTTAGTTTCTATAGTTAAGAATCCTGTTAATGATACCTTGTCATCATTCTTCACAGCCTTTTTAACTACTTCTTCAAATGCTTTTAATGCTAACTCACATTGTTTTTGATTTAATTCTCCTTGTGTTTCCTCTACCATTGCTTTTAATAATTCATTTTTTACCATTTTATTTTCCCCTTTCAAAATCATCTTTTTCAAAATTTTTTATTATTTATATAGACCACAAGCCTCTAAGGTTTTTGTGGTTCGATCCTAATTAATTTATATTTTTCAATTTTTAATAAATTGTTTTATATGAAATAACGATTTTAAATTAATTATTTTTAAACTTAATATCAAATTCAGTAGTATTATCTAAAATAACTGGAATTTCCCGACCTCTTATTATCAATCTAATATTTTTAATTTTATTATCAGTATCAAACCTTGTTTTTAAATCATTAACATGAATTTCAGTTATACCACCTTTAATAGCTATCCTATAAGTATTATTATATAATTTAATCAATTCTTTTAAATCATCAATACTTCTAATAGATATATATTCTATTTGTAATAATTCTTCCATGTTAAACCTGTGAATTATTTTTACTTTTATATCTTCTACTATATTATACAACTCTTTATATTTATCAATTATTCTTTCATAAGTAAAAATAATTTTTTTGTAATATTTTTTATTAATATTAAATAATATTTTCATATTTCTTTTTAAATTCTTTTTTATTTCTTTTAAAAGAACTCTCCTAGCTACATAGAATGTAAATACATTTTTGTCTATATTATTCACATTACAGTTATTCATATATATATTTATTAATCTCTCATATGTTTCATATAAGTGAATAAAATTACTTACATCATCTATATTAACATCAGTCACAGTAAATTGTAATAAATCACCTTCAGTTAATATAATATGCTTTTCTATCAAGTCTAAATCAGCTTTAATCTCTCTTTCTAAAAAACTATTCATATAAAATTTCTCCTTTAGTGATTGGTCACCACCCTATATTTATATAAAGCTATTTAAATTCAGTATTTCTTTTAATCCCAATAGTTGCATAGACACCATCCTTTACTTTGTTAGGAGTAAATTCTATTTTCATAGATTTATTGTCAAAATTATATCCTTTTTCTATAGCATTTAATATCTCACTTTTAAATTCTCCTGATAAAACTTTTCCACATATATCTTTCTCATTATCATTAAATTTTTCCCATCTAATTGCTAATTCCCTTATTACTTCTTGAAAATTAGGCATTTTGTCTTTATCGAAATTCAACATTTCTAAAATTTCATCAATAGCATTTTTTTCATTTTCTCTTAATATGTTTAATTCTTTTACTCTTCCTTGTTTGTCTGCCCTCTTTAGATAATCATACAGACATTTACTTAATCCTCTAGTATCTACAAATATTTCATCATAATCCTTAGCTTCTTCAAGTATCTTATCTACATAATACGAGATATCTTTGTCATGATACATTACCATTCTTCCATTATAAGATACTGTACATGTTGTTTTATCTCCCTTACTTTTAAATAAATCAACATACATTTTCATTTTACATACTTCTCCTTCTCATTTTTTTATTTATATAAACCCTTTAAGATTATATATCTTGTTTTAATTCCCACCTATATCGCAAATAGAATATTTGGATTCAGGCATTATCCACGCCTTCTTACGATATGAAAATAGGAGGGAATGGGTAGGTTTTCTACCCATATCAATGAAAAAATTTTATCTATTTTTTAATCAAGTTACTTCCAATTGCTAAATTGTTTTATATTAGTACCAGTCCGTATTCTCAGCTAAACCATACTAATTGCGTTGACTGACTTGTACTTTGCCAACTAATACTGCACATGGGTCACATTATTAAGAGATGCTGCGGGTTAACATTAAAGTTGTCTTGATTAATTGGAGCTTCACTCCGTTGTTTTATAATGCTTATCTATTGGCGTAGATAAGACATTGAACAATTAGATTATTTAGTAAAAAAACACATGGGAAGGTAAACTATTCCCAAAATTTATTTTAATAAGGTATTGGCGTACTTTATTTGATATTTTAAATATTATAAAGTTATTTTATATTAAATTCTTGATTTTATGTTAATTTTGCTACTCATAAAAAGGAAAATAAGGCTTAAAACTCCACTCAGCTATTGATATTACTATATTTTAAGGTGTTTTCTATTTTCCTAGTTTTTATATCTATCCTTATTTTTATGCCATATTTCTAAGTTTTGTTTCTTTTTAATTTCTTTAGCACAACTTGGACAATATTTAGTTTTGTTTGATTTCTTTTTAATAAACTTACCACATACCTCACATTGCTTGTAATATTTTTCTTTGCCAATATAGTTTTTTAAATATCCATTTAGACTTTTATTAACATATCCTAATATGTAATTATCTTCATCCCAATCTAATATATGATTTGGTTTAAATTCATTATTTTTAACCTTTTCTTCTATTGGTCTGTAATTATCAAATATCTTATCAAAACACATATCAACAAATAACTTATAATCCTTCCAAGTCATATCATATTTATAATTAAATGACTCTTCTTTAAAAGATTTTACCTTTATGTCATTTTCTTTTATCAAATTATTTAATATTGAATCATTAATTTCTTTATTTAGGTATTTAAAATATATATTTTTATAATTTGCTAAAGCCTTATAATAATCTTTTTTTAAATAAACTTCCTTATCAAAGTATTTGCCATAATTACTATTTACTCTTGCTTTTATCAAATCCTCTTTCTCTAAATTATTAATATTATATCTTGATTTTAATACTTTGTATTCTATGTAATTATACTTTTTAAATAAATCTAAAACCTCTTTATTTTTAATGTTGTCATAGGATATTTTAAATTTAAAAAATCTATCTAATTTAGTATAAGGTAGACATCTCCATATAATATTTTTAAAACCTTCTTTAATATTGTTCTTTTGATTATTATCTGTTGAAGAATAATAAGTATTAAATACTTCATTTAAGTACCCCATATTATATACACCCCTTATATTCAACAAATTTATAATACCTACCTAGATATTCTGTCCCCATATTATCTTTTGTTTCTTCAGGTACTAAAATAGGTTTAATCTGATTTATTCTTAAATTAGTTAATATACCCTCTTTAACTATTTGCCACATTTGATTATAATACATACCATTCATCTTATTATAAACTAATTCTACTAAATAGTTTGCTAATTCTGATTGATTAGGTACTATTTCTAAAAATTCAATTCTATATTTTTTATAAAATTTATCCCAATCTATCTCAAAATCTTTTATTACTTTTTTATTTAAATCTAGCTCCTCCAATTCATATTGATATTTTTCATAATTCTTACACATATTTTCAAAATTTTTATTACTTTTATATTCTTTCTTATATAGCTCAAATAGTTTTACCACTTTATTATATTTATTATCATCAAAAGGAATGTTATTATTCATCATGCAATAACTTGTATTAATAAAATCTTTACTAAATTTAAGTTTTCTTTCCCACTTTTCAATAAACCAACAATGTTCATTCATTTTTGTCTTTGACCTATTGTGTTTATTTTGGTCAGAATATTTATATTTTAAGAAATACGGTAATGGTTTTGCTCCTTTTGCAATATTTCTAGGAACATTCCAACGAATACCTGTTTTTACATAATCAATTTCTTTGCCATTAATGACTGATAACAGGCAGGTATAATCTTCATATTTCTTTCTTGTTTCTTCATCTTTAGCAAATTTATTATGATATGTAGATGCACAATTAGAAATTTCACCTATCCTACTGCTTAATGATTTTTTAGTAAAATCTATTATATGTTTTTTGTCATAAGGCTGTTCTTTTGCTGTTATTTTATCTTCTATATCTAACACTATATAAGAATCTCTATTAATTCCTTTTATATAAATGGAATTATTATGTACAAATACGAGATCTCCATCATAGTCAGCCCCATTGAGAGATTGTGCGGTTACATCATACCCATTTACCATACATACATTTTCTAAATGAGATAACCATGTTTTAGTATCATCATTACTTACAGCATTTAATATTATATGTTCAGCTTTACAAATATGTGGATTTCTATTTAAAACATATTCACCTTCATGTTCTTTTGCATACATTTCTCCTTCTTTTAAACAACCTCTTATTGGTAACCCCCCAATATACTCTAACATCATAATTACATCAGGAATCAAGAATTTAAAAGCACCTTTTATATATATTTTTCCTATTTTTATTTCATCTATTGTCTTTTTTAATAATCCATACAAATAGCTTCTTACTTTTATATCATTTATCATTTGAGGATTTAGCATTATAGCTTTCATATAAATATTTGATGGTTCAGTATTTTCTCCTATCCCCAAATATTTATAAACATATAATAAATCGCCACCTAATATTTTTTCTATCCAACTTCTAGTGTATTTAGACATTTCAATTAAATCATCTTTTGTAATATCTAATGTTTGTAACGTTTGATAGTTTGCCCTTGTCATTTTTGGCTCAGTTTCATGGGAATAATTCCATTTACTTATACCTACACAATAATTATATTTTTTTAATAATTTTAAATACTTTTTCCAATCATTATATGTATTGTCTTGTTTAAAATACTTATATCCTTTATATTGACTTTTAGTTAATATAATATCTATATCTTCTACTCTATGTTCCTTTCCCCATATATCTTTTATATGCGTTATTCCTTTAGATTTATAATAGGATTTAAAATCCATTGCTATCCCTAAACCTTTTACATAAGGAATTCGTAACATTGCTATACATAAAGTATATTCTATCCCTAAATATTCACTTATTTTTTTAGCATATTCTTTAGATATGAACCCTGCTCCATCATTTATACAATTGTTAATATCTTTTTTACCATGCTTTATTATCTTTTCCTTGAATATTTTTTCTTCTTCTGTCTTATTATCAATGTAATTAACTTCCTTTTCATCTACATATCTTATATTTACATCTTTAACAATTGTTTCATAATCATCAACTACTATCATGTAAGGTAATTCATCCTCTATACAGAAACAGGAACTTAGTAGTAAACATTTATATGCTTCAAATTTACTTAGTATAGTTTTATCAAATTTTATATCCATCATTGCATATTCTTCTATATCATCATACATTTCTTCTGACACAAATCCTAAAATACCACTTCTAGACATACTAGCTGATTTTCCCCAGTATTTATATTTTATATTGTTTACAAATACACCTTTTTTTAAAATCCCATCTAATTGTTTTTGATAATTAGAATTATTTTTACAATCTATAAATAATACATCTTTTATAAAATTATTTTCTATTCTATTTTTATTTTTTAATATTCTAAACAAATGGTTGTATTGTTGTTTTATAGTTGCTTCCTCAAATTGCTCATTTGACAAAGCTATATTATCCTTTAACTTATATACTGTTTTTACTTTTGTAATACCTTTTTTATTAATCTTTTTTTCTTTTTCTGATGTTATAAAGTCTTGTAGTTTTAGCTTTAACAACGAAAATAGTTGTGGACTTTTCATTCAATCCCTCCTTTTAAATGTGTAATTGTTATAATCCTTCTGTCCATGTCTCAACTTCTTCGATGTCCTCCTCATCTTCAATATTTTCGTCTTCATATTCTTCTATTTCTTCATCATCTTCATCTTTTTCAACATAATGGTCAATGTAATACATTATAGATTCATCTCCATCCCAATCTGGATATTCTTCTGGTGGTGTATAATCATCAATATCTATAAACTCATGTTCATCAATTATATAATTTAAATATTCTTTTGCTGCATTTAATTCATTAATTTTGAAAATCCTCTCTTCATCTTCTTCATATAATTGTTCTATTACAATTTCATTGTCTTTGGTATTACTATATTTAACATCTACTTCTCCATAATCATAAATATATTTTAAAAACTGAACTCCAGCAAAGCCTTTCTTCTTATCCCCTTTTAATTTATGTATTACCTTAAACTTTATAATTGTATCATCATAACAACCATTTTCATCTACTATATAATATTCATTATTTATTTTTAAATCTTTTAAACTTAACATTAACTTATCCCTCCCAAATTTGAATAAAATACTTGATTTATTATATATTTATAAATTATTGCAATAAATCATTATAATAAAACCCCGTTCTTATTTTTATTTTGTTATCTATTAGCATTTGTATTTGTCTCATATTAACAGTTTCATCTACAAATACTCCGTTTCTAAATCTTGTACCTCTTAAGAAATCACCATTACCTACACCTATTGCCATTTGTTTTTTATAGCCATTAAACGGTTTGTTGAATTTACAAAATCTATCGTTTAAAATATTTTCTTGACTTTTATAACCCACCATTATAGGTATTTTATACTTTTTACTCATTTTTACTAACAAAATAGTCTTCCCTATTCCTCTATGTTGTTTATTAACCACTATAATTTTCCCACTCTTAAATCCTTTATGTAATTTATACTTTATAATAGTTCTTTTAATAAATATCCTTAATCTATTCATTGCTAATCCTTTCTTAAATTATTTTATTAATATGTATAACTAAATCTCAATCTATAACATAAATCCCCATTCTTCCATTTCTTGCTTCCAATACTCTTCTTCTGTACGATATATTTTATTTTTACCATCATCTTCTCGCTTAATTTTATTCTTTAGTCTTGTCCAATCCTTCCAAGCTTGTCTATCTTCTTCATAATCATATATATCCTTATATGTAACTATAACTTCTCTATCATCATCTATTAAACACATTTTATTTATCCCCTTCCTCAGCTAATTCTATAATCACTTCTACCTCTTTTACTTCATCTGTGTATGTCCACAATACATCATCTAAGCATTTATCCCCTACAAATACACGCCACAGAGAGCCTCCTAAATCATTTCTATATTCCAGCAGACCTTTACTATTAAATACTTCTTTATTGCCTTCTAATAGTCTTATATGTACAATTTCATTTAGATTGTTATTTAATATGTCTGTTATGTAATTATTTTTTAATCCATCTTTACTTGATTGCAATAATCTATAATTACATATTTTTGAATCCCCCTTAAACTCTCCTAGTATTTGTCCTTTAGCTTTTAATAATGTCTTCATATAAATATCCCCTTTCAATTTTAATATATTTTACTAAATTATTTTATATTATAATTCACTTTAAATGAAATATACCCTTTTGTATTTATCTTTGAAAATTAATAGTACATTTTTACAATAGCTATAGAATTTTGATATTAAATACTTTAGTTACATCTCATAACGCATCTTAATTAACTAATTAAGTTCTTAAAATCTAATTGTAAAAATAACATACCAATTTTACATTTTTAACTTTCAATATGTAATTAATCCTAATCCTATTTTAAATTGATTTTCACTATTAAATTTTTGCACTACCTATAGAATTTAAATATTTAAGCCTTACTTTTATATTTGTTTTTTGGTTTGATATCTTTCCCTTTTATTACTGGTGGAAATATTTTTAATACCTTTTCTAAATCTTTTTCATAAAATTTTATTTGAGTTTCCAAGCTAGTGTTAAAATAATCTATTATTTTGATTTCTTTTAGCCTGTCCATAGTTTTAGTCCTTTGCATTACAAATGGAGCATATAACATCAATATTTCTTCTGTAACCCTATAAATTTGAACTCCACGATAACATTTGATATATGTATTTTCTCCATTATTAATTGCTTTGTTAGTTTCTATATCTATTTCACATAAAACTCTGTATTTTCCAATGTATTTTTTTATAACAATCACCTCCATTGCTTATTAAATTATTTTATATTATATTTTACAATCATTTGGTTTTCCATAACCATAATTACATTTTAACAAATTATTTTATATAAGTCAAGCCCTATTATGCAAAATTTTCTATTTACGATAAAATCATACTTTTATATTTTTAAATTGTTTTATATTAATTGATTATAATTCATCATATAATTCCTTAATTCGTTTTGCAGCATCTTCATCACCAACCTTTTCTAAATGATTAAGTTTTTGTTTCAAGCTTCTCTTCTTATTACTCTTTTTCTTTTCTGATATAGTCTGATTATTTAAATTATTATCTTCTTTAAACTTCTTCACATATTCTTTTAAGCATTGTCCATCTTCATATCTACAATAATAATTAACGTCTTGCTTCACTTTTCCTCTAACTATTCTATATCCCCCATTAATATAATCTATCAATTTCAAATCCTTTAAAATTTGATTATAAGACATTATTGCTTTAGTTCCTATGCCAACATCAAACTCTATTTTATCAAACGAAGGATAACAAATTTTATTTTCTTTATTCATTCTCATGATTAGATAACAGAAATATCCTGTTAATTTAAATTTATCTATATTTCTCTTACCTTTGCAATATTCTAATATCATTCTAATTTCATCATCATATACTATGAAAAAACTATTATCAAATACATAATTTAATTGTGCATAATATATTTCTCCTTTTTTTAATTTTCTTGTATCTGTAATTTCTTTTTCTAAATAAAAATCTTGATAGTATTTAAAAATATTCATCTCTTTTAATTCTAATAAACAATTTCTTATTTTTTCTATCATTTTTGTTTGAGTTCTATTTACATATAAAATATCCAATAATTGATTAATTGAAAAACTATAATGATTTCTTATTGTTATAGTTTGCGAAATTAATATGTATATAAATAAAGATTCATTAGATAAAATATAATTGACTTTTGAATTCTTATTTTCTAATATCATATAATTAGATATTTGTATAAAACAATCTTTATCCATTAATGCACCTCCTTTTTTTCTATATTTATATTTTTTAACATTTTGCACTCTTTCTTTTGGAACTAGAAAAAACATTACATAAATACATTGCACTTATGTTTATAAATAAAATTCTATTTACATCATAGAGTCTGAGTAACTAAAATTTGGACACTAAAGAGAGTGAAACAATATATACTAATATAACAATACATACTAATAGATTAATAAGATAGACTTATAAGAATTAAAAACTTTCGTACCTCAGTTTTTTAATTTTTATATTTTGCAATTCTTCTCTTTTATTTTCTTTGTAATTTTATTTTACCAAATTGTTTTATATTAGTCAACTATTATTTTTATATTTTTAAATTATTTTACATATGTTCTTGAAACTCATCCTAAGCTATTTTAAGACATTTTATCTTTCAGTAGTCTTATCATACCTATTTCATTTTATTTACTCTTATATCTTTTCTTGCAAAGTTTGAAATATGGAATTTAAAGATAAGGAAGATTATTTTCCCCATAACCTTCCCCAAAATGATTTTTTCTTTTCTGCTTCTAATTCCTCTTGTTGCTTTTTTCTTTCTTCCATACTATGTTTTAACATATCAATCATTTCAGTATCCTTTTTAGTAGCTTGTCTCTCTTTTTCATCTATATAAGTTTTAAATTCAGATACAGATTTGTCTAGTTTTTCAGATACTATTTCATCTACTGTTAATGCTATAGTTTCATGAAGTTTATCATTCATTTCTTGTTGAATTAAAACTCCATTCTTTTGTTTTTCATCAATTTTATTTAATAATTCATTTGAAAAAGAGTTTAATTTCTTATCTATTTCTACTGTTAAGGCTGCCATTATAGTTTGAATAGCTAATGGATTACTAGAATCTACTACACTCTGTTCTATTTCATTTATATCAAAACCTTTTGAGCTACAATAATCTTGAACTTGAGCCAGTGTCAACCCGTCTTCTCGTGTTAGCTTTTTAATAAATTTTAATTTTTCCACATCTGTTTTTTTGTATTGTTTATTTTTATTAGAAACTTCTATATCTAATAAATTTTCAAATCTTTTGCTCCAAAATCGTATAGTTGAAGGTTCTACTCCTACCATTTCACTTACTTGTGTTGTTGTATAAAATAATGGCTCTCCACGAATTAATCTTGTTTTAGTATCTTTATTATTTATATCATCTTCTATATTTGTAAATTCAGCATCAATAATATTGTCTTTATCGAATTTTTTCACTTTAACCACTCCTTAAATAAAGCTTAGTTAAAGTATATCATAATTAAATTTAAACGTACATATTACTTTTTATTTATATAAATACTATTTTAAATTCACTTTACTAATATACTATATTACTTTAAATAAGTTTTAATTCAAAATAAAATTTATTTAACTTAGCTTAACTTTATTATATAATAACTTTAACTTCATTTTACTTAAATATAGTTTAAAACATAAAATTACTATAAAACAAATATAAACACAATGGAAAGGTAATATAAAAATAGTGTCAATAAAAACTAAACATAAGCATAATATAGTATAAACAAAATATAAACAAACTATAAAATATTTTTACTTTATTTTTCTATTTTCTTTATATTTACTTGCTTTTAAATTTACTTTATGTATTAATATTATTGACATTTTATTTATATTTAGTTATAGTTGTATTATCAACTGGTATCATGTTCCATCAAAGGTGGTGAATAAATGCTTAACTTAAACAGTAACGATTACAAAATACTTGCATGTGTTGTTGATAAATCCAAAAACAGGGGTTTGTCCTTAGGAAGAGGTAGTACATTAAAGCAAATAGTAGATAAAACAGGTTTTTCAATTGTAAAAGTTAGAAATACCATAAAAATACTTTTACAAGAAGAATATATTATGGAAGGCGTAAAAAAAGAAAGAGCTAAAAGTTATTGTATAACTAAAAAAGGTGCTGAAAAATTAAAAGAATTAAAAACAAATATTATATAGTGGAGGAATATTATGGATAAAAAGAGAGTATTATTGCTAGGTTCAGGACAGTGCGGAAATATATTAACAAACCTTATGCTTGAAAAAGATAAACGTTATACAGGTCTTTTTTGTAATGCTAATTTAAAAGACATGGAAAATTTGAAAAACTTTGATATAAATAGAAATGTTTTTTATATACCCAATGCAACTGGCACAGGGAAATCAAGAGAACTAGCAGGTCAATATATAAAAGAAGAAGTACAAAAATTAGTTGATATGATTTTAAAATATGCTTTACAAGATACTATCGTTATACTTACAAGTGCTGATGGAGGATTTGGAAGTGGTTCTATAAAATATATAACAAAAGCAATAAAGAAAGCTTGTCCCGAAAAAACTATTAATGTAGTAGGAGTATTTCCTAGTTTAACAGAAGGAAAAGTAGCTTTTAAAAACACTATAGGTTTTTGGAATGATATAATAGAACTTAGTAAAAAGAATTTAATTAATGCGGTACAATTTATAGATAATGATAAAAGAAGGACATTAGATGAAATAAATAAATGTGCAATAGAGGAATTAGATTATTTATTAGGATTTTATGGTGATAATATAGATGAAACTGATTCTAAAAGAATTAATAATGAAAAAGGATATAAAGTATTATTAAAATTAGATAATAAATATAGAAGTATTGATGATGCAGTAGATGCCAGTATTAAAGATAGTGTATTTATTCAACCTAATTCTTATGACTGTAAATATCTAGGAGTATCTGTAAAACGAGATGATTTTTATGCTGAAGATTTTAAAGGCAAATTTGATACATTAGAAGCTCCATATTGTGGTTACAATAAAGAAGAAAATCTATTGTTATTAAGTGGTTTATCTATGCCAAAAGATGCTATTGAAATAATCCAAACAGCATATAAGGATGCTGAAAGAAGAGAACAGGAAAAACAAAAAATGGCTATAGATGAAGATTTATTAATTAATATTAATGAAGATAATGATACCAATACTAATGAAAATAATATTAGAAATAACTCTGTTAACAATACTAAAACAGAAGTAAAATCAACTATATCAAGTAAAGAGTTAAACAACCTCTTTGATGATGAATTTTGGGATGACTAATTAAGAACAAAATGTAGTCTATATATTCTTATTAACAATAGGGATACATAGATTATATTTTTTCTAAAGCAAACATTATTAGACGATCAATTAAAGAAGTAAAATATATAGGGGGTTTTATGAGCAAAGAATTTACAAAGCATGATAAAAATATTCTTGAGAATAAAGTTAAAGTAAAAAACACAAATGACAATAGAAAATCTGTTCGTGTTCCTGAAAAACTATATAAACAATTAACAAATAATACTGTTGGAATAATGAAATCTCATTTAATAAGCAAGATATTAACAATATTCAAAAATGCATACGAAGAAAATATAGTAGTATTAAAAGATTTTAAAGAATTAGAAACTATTCCTATTAAAATTAGTAATGATGATTTTAAAATATTAAAAATAATAAAATTCGAAACAGATGTTACACATACAAACATCATAGCATCAGCAATTTCATATTATTTAAATCAAGAAGAAGTATAGTTTAATATATTACCGTTTTTCTGCACTAATATGAATAAAACAAATTATGTTTTAGGTGA
This sequence comes from Clostridium sp. CTA-6, assembly GCF_054768115.1. Taxonomy (NCBI): domain Bacteria; kingdom Bacillati; phylum Bacillota; class Clostridia; order Eubacteriales; family Clostridiaceae; genus Clostridium; species Clostridium sp. CTA-6. Next base: position 66,486 of record NZ_BAAAAU010000012.1, on the reverse strand, counting down.
GAAGTTTATCCTACCTAAAACTTTTATTTATTTCCACTAAATTCTCATTAATATTTTCTAATTTATTAATTACATTTCCACTATTATATTTCATTTCTGTATTTTTAAATATTGTACATATCTGATTATCATTTAATTTTTCTATGTGTTTCATAATATCTATAGTAGTCCAAAGCTTTAGGCTATCTATTTTCTTAGCATATTCTTTAGCATTTTTATTAAAATCACTTGTGGTTATAAAAATCATATTCAAAACACTATCAGCAATAGAGCTTCCTACTAACTTTTGCAATTCTGGTCTTCCTACTAAGTTGTTATTCCCATTCCATTTTTTACATTCTACATAAGTTGTAAAGCCATTTCTTTTTAATATTATATCCTTACCACCATCACACGTTTCTTGAGTTGTTTTCACCTTGAATCCTAATTGTTTAAATAATTCAGAGCAAAATATCTCAAATTGCCTGTCATCCATAGATTTAATTTCCTTTTGAACATCTAAATAATTATATGTTTTATTCATATAAAATATAGTTCTTTTTATATAATTAATAACCTTATACATAGCAAATATAACAAAACTAAAAACACCTATTATAAAACTTATTATTGATAAAATTATATTAAAAATACGTTTAGTATTTCTAAATACTCTTCCAATCCTCATATCAAAACACCTCTCATTTTGTATATTGTTTGCAAAATAAAGAATATTATTCTAAATTTTTATCACACTTATATGACATATGCCATAGTATATAGTATACATAAATTTTAGGGAGGAATTTCAATGGATATAATGATTGTAGGGTTCATAGGATGGGGAATTTGGTTTGTATCATATATCATTTATAAAATATGGTCAAAAGATAAGAGTAAAAATAAAGTCCAGTACATGACAGTCACAAGAAGTCTTAAAAAAATAAAAAAGTTTGAAAAAGGATTTAATGATAGTTGTAATATAAAAATAAACAAATAGGGTGATATAAATGAGCAGCAAAGTAATTGCTAAATTTACTATAAGAGATTCAAAAGGAACTGTTATTAAAGTTTATGATGAAGGAAAACAAATTGGAAATAAGAAATTATTATTAAAAGATAGTTGTAAAAAAACACTTAAAAATATATTTAATAAATCTAAAATTGAAAATAAGAAAAAGAGAAGACAAATTAAAAGTGATAAACAAATTGAATTAGAAAATAAGATTAAAAAACAAGATACATCAAAAGATAAATTTAAAGAATGTACTATTAAAATAAAAGAAGACATCAAACTAGCACAAAAAAGAACAGAATTTCTAAGTAATTGGGAAAAAGCAATGACTTACACAGGATTATTTAATAAAATGCATCAGACTTTTTCTCCAAATGATTTAAAATTTACTTCTTATGGTGCTGAAGCAAGATTATACATTCCTTGGGGATATAATTATAAACATTTAAGCAGTGTAAGAGAAACATTACAAAATAACTTAAAGTGTACTGTTGTTCTTAAAACCTATGCAAATAAAAACTATATAGATGGTAAATTTATATATATTGAAAATTGTAATAAGATTAAATTTAAACCTGTATCTACTACAAAACCATATGAACTATTTCTAGGAGTAGATGAAAGTGCAAATCCTATATTAGTTGATATTAATTCAGAACCTCATATCCTAATAGCAGGGTCAACTAGAAGTGGTAAAAACGGTACTTTAGATCACATAATAACCAATTTAATTCATAACAATAATGAAAGTGAAGTTAACCTCTATCTATTACAAGGTGCAAAAGGGGACTTAGCTAAATATAGAAACTGTAAACAAGTAAATAAATTTGCATTCTGTGATGATATGGATACCATTCTAATAATTATAAAAAACATAAATAAAGAGATGAATAGAAGAAAAAAATTATTTATGTCTATGATAGATAGTTTTGAAGACCCAAATCTTAAAGATTACAATAAAAAACATCCTGAAAATAAATTACCTTATATTTATGTGATTGTTGATGAAATAATGACTGTTGCTGCTAATGCTATAAAAGATAAAAAAAGTTTTTACAAGGATATTATTGATTTATTAGAAAAAATAGCTCAATTCGGAGGTGCTTATGGAATTACTTATGTCATATCGCACCAAAAGCCTGAAAAGCTGCTTTTAAGTAGCTTCCTTAAAAATATGAGTAATGTTAGGGTGTGTTATGGATTTAATGATTCTGTATGTTCTACAATCGTTTTAGGCGAAGGTAGATATGAAGCAGTAGGTTTACCTCCTAGAAAAGCTTATGTTATTTGTAAAGCTTATGAGGGCTATCTATATACATTAGATTTAACAAATAATATTTATAAGTATGTTAAGAAAAGCATAATAAAACCTCCTGAAATAAATAAAAAATCTGATAATAACTCTAATGATAAAAATGATTCTAATACAAGATTTAGCGACCGAGATAAAAATATTGCAAATAAAAAAGATATTATAAATGCTGGAATTAAACAATTAAAAGAAGAAAATCAAAAAATCAAATCATTAAAAATTATTGATAAGCCATCTGAAAATAATAACAAAACCGAAATCAAAAAAGGAAATAATTCTACTAAGCCTATTCATATAAAAAATGATTTTTCTAAAGTACATCCAAAAACAAAAGATGAGTTATTATTGGAAAACATATCTAAAATTGAAGGCTATGTGCCTTATGTTCCACCAAAATCTAGGGAGTGATTGAATGTTAACTGATAATGATAAAGAAATAGCTAGACATATAGAATCAGTTGGAATTTGTACTGCTAAACAAATTGCTAAAATATTTTATAAGGATAAAAGTCAAGGGCAGGCAATAGCAAGAAGAAGATTAAAAAGATTAGAAGAGTGTGGTTATATTAAAATAACTAAATTGTCTTTTTTAAATAATACTAATGCTTATATATTTAATTCTAAAGAATATCAAAATTTAAAACCTTCCCTGCATAGAATACTACTTTTAGATTATTATGCAGAGCTATTTTATCATGATGTAAATATAAAGTATTTTAAAAAAGAACAAAATTGGTTGAGTGGAAAAATAAAGAGTGATGGATTTTTTATTTTTGATTTTAATGGAAAACAGTATTTTCAAATTGTTGAAGTTGCATCAACTAATTTTGGGCATAATACAATAAAAAAATATGAAGATTTATATAAATCAAATGAATTACAAAGATTATTTGGAGAGTTTCCACAAATAATTTTAATCGATAGTGGAGATCACTTTAAAGATATAAATAGTAATATAAAATTCATTCATTTAAATCATAAGTTAAATAATTTTGTGAAAGTGTTTGATAAGTAAGTAAATGACTTTAGCATATGTCACAGCATATATTCTAGTATATAGTTACAGTAATCACACTTAATACACCTATAATCAAATAAACAAGCCATTTTAAATTTCAAATATATAGCGTAACGTAGTGGAGCTATATAGGAGGATGGGGGACAATGTAAAAACATCCCCTCCCTCATGAAACAGTTATCACACCTTTTAAATGATTCTCATATAATGCATTAAGGAATATTGTACATAAACAGAAGTTAAATACTTTACTTAAAGTAGTTTTTATATAATACAAATTATTATATAGGTGTTCATTTTCAATTTTATATAGTTTTGATTATTGATATTTATATCAGTTTATTTTTATAAAAAGAGTTGGAAGTCTTTATGAGATTTTGCTCATTTATTTAACAAATAGGTATAGATATTGATAGTTAAAATTGTATTAATATTGAGAATTAAATAGTTTATATATAAATGATTTGTATTAATATATATTAATTATTTTGAGTCTAAGTAATCAAACAAAAGTTTATTTAAATCATACAAAAGATTCTAAATTATACAAAGGAGAGAAAGTGATGATTGATATCTTAATAAGTATTTTAGGATTACAAATTTTTTTTATAATTCTAAGAGGTACAAAAGCAGGAAGATTGGTCTATTTGTTAGGAAAAATAACTAAACAAATGCTAATTCTAAATTGTAACATACTTAGATTATTTTTAAAGAAAACAAAAGATATAAATGGAAAATTAAAAGATAAAATTTATGATACACAAAGTCAAAAAGAAAATATTAAACATAAGAAAGTAGTTAATGAAAGTAATATTGTAGATTTTAAATATTATAAAAAGAAAAAATAAGAGGGTATATGTATCCTCTTGTATTAAGATATTATATTAGTTTCATGATATTTTAATAGAAAAGGATACATATACTCATAAGGAGGAATTGTTATGGGTAATACAAAAATAATAATCACTATGGGTGGTATGGCAGTTGGAAGTTGTCTTATAGAGAAATTATGTACCGCATTAGGTAAACAAGATATTGCTCAAAGTATAAGTGTTGTAACTATATCATTGATGGGAGTTACAGTTGCTACTACTGCATTTAAACTTTTAGATACAGTAAGCAGTTGTATGAAATAGGGTGATATTATGAATAATTTTCAATTACTTTTAGAGATAGGAAAAGTTTATGTTGTAGGTACAGTTGTAGAAAAAACTATAAGAGCTTTTGGAAGTCAAAATAAAGCAGATTTAATTAAAGCATTTACAGTTGTTTGTTGTGGATGTTGTATAATACTTATTTTTTTGAATAGTTTTAACGTTGTAGATAACTTCTGGAAGAATGTTAAACATTATGGCAACCCTGTAAATTATATTAAAGCTTTATGGGTCTTTGCTAAGAGTTTGGTTGGAAAATAAACAATTAATAGAGTTGTATAATACTTCTATAAATGGTTATCATATAAATAACACACTTAACTTTTTTCATGTAAAACTCCTTTTAAATATTTTTGTATGGTTTATTTATGTAACACATATAACCAAAGATAAAAATTTTAGAAAATTAATCTTCTTTTACTAGTTTTCGATGAAAGCTAGTATTCTCAATATAATTGAGTAATTTGAGGGTAATTTTTAGAAGAATTTAACAGAAAAATATTAAAAATCGAACAAATGTATTAATATTAATGTAAATTACATTTTTATGGCAAAAATTCGCCTTATCGAAAAAGGGTTTTGAAGTGCCATAAATGTTGATATTAAAGGATTTGTTCGATTTCATTTTTTGTGTTTTATTATTTTGTATAAACGTGGACAAGCATTGATATTAAAGGATTTTATCGAGATTTAATAGAGTAGGGTGAGATTAAAAATTTTAACTGTGTGGTGTGAGTGGATGAGTTGCGCACCGATAATGATTATCAACTAGTAATAAAAATGTAAAAGTACCCCCCACCTATGGTTTACATAATAACTTAGCTTAATATACATTAAGCCAAACTTTTAACCCAGTTATTACCAAATAATATATAAATCAATAAATCTTAAAACTATGTATCTAAATTTATATAAACATATTAAAATTGACTTTATGAGAGCCACGAGAATTGATTTTAAATAGTTTTAAGTGTATTTATATCTTTAAAAATAAAATTGATTAGAAGTGGTTAGAATTGATTTTAAATATATAAAAATGACTTGCAAGTTAAACAGTAAAAGTTGCATACTATAAAAGTAGAGTAAGGAAATTATATGTAGTATTAAATACTATTTGATTTGTTTTTGAAAACTAGGTGTTATGATATTGATATTACATGGTATAGTGTAGGTGTATTTTTATATAGTTTTCTATGTCGGTTGTTGATATAACAATATTTTTTCATGAGAAGACTTCTAAAACAAAAAAATAAACTCAACACAATCCAATCTAATCAAACCATCACTTTTAAAACAATAATTTACCCACAAAACAACTAAAATAAAAATCCAATAATAAAAACTAATATCCCTATGCTCCACCCATGCATCCCACGCGTACCCACTCAAACTACAACCAAACATTATACTAAATGATCTTTATAACTTTATATTAATAACTATTATTAAATCATAGTAATACTATCTTAATACGTACACTTATATAGTACAACATACTAACCAATACATTAAACTACTAGCAACACTATATTAATTAAACATATATACTAACTAAAGATATGTATCACTTAATACATGCATCTAATAGACAATAGTTATTAATCATCAAATTATTTTATATAAGAGAACTTATTAAATACTATTATACATTACTAACTATATGATACCACTAACTATATGATACTAACAAAACTATATTGTTATATACACATAGTTACTACTATACATTACTTATCAATCAATACATAATACTATATACAATACTATATATCTATACACTAACTAATAACTATTATCAATTACTAACTTAAAACAATTTAATAAGAGGGTATCTCAGACACTTCACATCATGCATAAATAAAGTATAGGTATGATTATATTAATACACATAAGTACACTCAAATAAGCTGCAAACGAACTGTATAAGATATACATTATAAATGTTACTAAATACTGTGATATTAGTCAATACCAAACTTGCAAATGAATAATTATAATGTAATATACACTAATTATGTATAAAGATACACTGATATATCTATATACCTTCAAGGGGTATAAACTATAAAATATATTAGGAATAATTATATAAAATGGTAGAAAAAGCTTGAAAAACATAAAATAATTTGGTATAATAAAAGAGTAGTGAAGGAGGTGCAAAACGTGAATTTAGGGACAATAAAAGACCTCGTAGACTTCTTATGTTCTTTGTTAAATGTATGGATTCTAATTTCGCAGTTAAAAGACATACATAATAAGAAACATAAGAAAAAGTCCAAAAGGTCTAACAAAACTAAAAATCACAGGAAAGGGCGATAAGCCTTTTCCTAACCTAAATTCATTATATCATTATGGAATTAAAAATCAATAGAAAAGTTTTACTATCAACTTTAATTTTACTTTTAATTTATAGTATCTATAGTAAGAATATAATTATAGTAATCTTAACTTTAGTTAACTTAATATTGCTATTCATAAATAATAAATAGTTATAAATAGATAACTTAATATATATTTTTATAGTAGTTTTTAAACTACTATATTTTTTTATTAATTTAAAACAATTTAATAAAATATGTTGACAATGATATAGAATAGGTATATAATATAATTAAAGGTTGAGAGAGATACACAGAGGGTAAACGTTGAAGAACTTACGGCAGTGACCGTCCTGTAACCATGGCAGAAAAAACTGTTTTGATACACTGTATATCAACTTAACTAAGTTAAACAAATTAAGAAAAGATGTTCGTCATGTAAGAACCTGTAGGGTGTTGGCAACGTTGGTAACTATTAGGCTATATAAAGCTGACTCTAGGAGGATATGTGTTAGAAAATAGTTATCTCTTAAATCATTTCAAACTAATAAATCACATTTCATTTTGACAACTACTAGGTTAGACTTAAAGCAAACGATTAATTAATATAAAACAATTTAACAAAGCAAATAAATGGAGGGTTATATAATGTTAAAATGGATAAAAAGAATAATAATAACTTTTATTATAGTAATAGGTACATTAGCAAATCAGGGGAATATAGGAATTACTACAACCGTTGCTCAAGCTGAAGACAATAGTGTAGAAAATGGATGGTACTATCAATGTGCCAATGGAGGATTCATTGACATGAATGACACTTACTTAAATAAGAAGTTTATATACTTACAAGACAAAGAAACTAAAGTTATGTACAACTTGCTAGATTTAAATTATTAATAAAGATTTTTAAAGATAAGAAAGGGGAATAAAAAAATGAAATTAATAGAGTTAAAAGGATTTATAGATAAAGGTGATTTACAAATAATTAATCATAAAAGTGGTGAAACTCTACGAATAAATAATAAGAGAATAGATATTACATTAAATCAAAATGAAGTAATTACATTCTATAAGCAAAGCTTTAAATTCATGTACAACAATATAGAATTATTTAATACTTATGGTGAATGGATAGTAGACAATATTTACAAAGTAAATAACAATTTATGTGTAGATATATTTAATAATTAAAGAAGGTAGGTTTTATTATGAGAAGTAATATAAAATATATAATAAATAGATTAAGTTTTGATGTAACAACAGGAAAATATAATAGCACAATAGTAGGAAGGGATGCACAAATAGAAGTTATTGCAGATACTAAAGAAGAAACTGAGTATTTACACAACGACTTAATAGAAAGATTAAATAAAATAGGTTTTGAATCTGGAGAATGTTGGAGCATAGAAGAAACTGAAAAAGGTAAATATAGCATAGTTGACTATATAACTGTAGACAATAAAGAGGACTATGAAGAAGTAAAAGAAATATATATACAATGGAAAGAAGTAGCAAAACATGAATAAAAAAAGATATACAACAGTGCATACATATAATATATATTGTGGAAATATACCCATAAATTCAAAATATAAATGGGTCATATTCGATAGATTAGAGAGTAAAACAATACAATATTTCAAAACTAAAAAGGAGGCAGATACAGAAAGAAAGGAAAAATATAATATTTAATTCATAATATAAAACAATTTTGAAATTTGACTATATGGTGGAAGAATATATATATTTCTTTTTTTGGTAGCATATAGTCAAATTTTTTATATGAAAAATTTAGGAGGTATAAATTAATAATATGAATATTAAAAATTTAACTAAAGGAATGATAATTAAAAATTATAAAGAGTTATGTAAAACATTAGAAATAAAAATTAAGGGTGGCGATGCTAAAAAAGCACAATTAAAAGAATTATCTTATTATTGTAAATACACTAAAGAAGGTCATAAATTCATTATACAAGAAGTATATAAAAAACCTTTACCAATACAAGATAAACGATTAAACTCCAATACATACGTAGAAGAAATAGGGGATATAATCCTCGAATATCTTTATAAAAATGATACGAATAAATTATTATCATTATCAAATTTAATGGAAATATTGGGAATTGTTAATCCTTCTTATAATGTAGGATATAATAATAAAAAGGAATTAAGTGAAATACTAGAACTAAATATCTTTGACATAAGTTACTTTTACGATAACACAAGAAATGAATTTAAAAAGATAATTGAAAGAGCATTAAATAATTTGAAAAGTAGAAAAGTATTAGAATGGCATAGACAACTAACTTTTATAAAGAAAATTTATAATAGTGATTTAGAAAAATATTTTTATTCTTTTGAAGTTGCTATAGATAAACAAGTGGAAGAAATAATTAATATTGAAAAGGAAGTAATGCAAGAATTAAAATGTAAAAACAGTAAAGAAGTATTTTTAAAACGACTATCTAAAAAGCTATATAAGGAAGCTACAAAGAGAGTTTTAAATAAATATAATGATAAAAGCTATATAGGTTATTTTCGTGCATATAAGCTATACATAGGCGATAGAGCCATAAAAATAGAATATGATAATATAAAAGAGAAAAGACAAAAATTGAATAGTAAAATTAAAAATAAATCTAATAAACTATTAAAGAATTATAAATATAAAGATATGCTAATAGAAAAATTAATAGATTTATTAAAGCATGATATGAGCTTGGATAATGATGTATTGAAGTTGAAAGAAAATAATAACACTAAAAAATTTGTGGAAAAGTTAAATTTAGAATTAAAATTATCAAATATGAAGAAACAAAAATTAAATGAAATTGATAAAAAATACAGTGATGATATAGACATGGAAGAATATTTGTTCTACATAAATAATAATATAGAATAAATAATATATATGTTCTTTGAGTACCCAAAGAACCAAAGGTAAAAGAATACAACAAATGAATTTGATTGTATTCTTTATTTTGTTAATAACTTTTTAATCTTAATTAAATATAAAATAATTTAAAAATGTTGTTGACAATACATCAAAAATAGTGTAATATTATAAGTGTGGTAAGGAAATACAAACACATCAACAAAAGCTCAATTCAAAAATCTAGTTTGACAACTGCAAGGCTAAAGACATAAAGCAATTAATTTAAAATAATTTAATGAATGGGGTTGTAAAAATGAATACTAATATTTTTATATGTCAACTACATAAAAACATTCAAAATAAAATTAAAGAATTAGTTATTGAATATCTAAAAGAGAATGATTGTTTTACAGAGGAAAATTTAAATAATATTATGAACGATAGATTTGAGAATCTAAATGTTGAAGGCTTTGAAAAGCAGTTTCATGAAATTAAAAAAGAAATAGAAAAATAATAGTATAAATTGTACTTTTTATTAAAAGTTTGATAAAATTAATTTATGAGGTGAGAATATGAAATATTTAAAATGTAATATAACAGGGAAAATAGAAACCGATACAGAGTTAAAGAAAATATATAGTGATGACTCATATTGTGCCAATTGGAAAGAACAAGGATATAAAAATAGAAAAGAATATATTAATGCTTTAGTTAGAAGTGATATTGAATGTAATTATACTGAGTGCGACAAATATGGAAATGATTTATAAAAAGATGATACTATAAAGATTTAAAAAGTTTTGTATAAAAATTGGTATGAAACTTAGATTTTGTATCAAAACAATTTATTAAAAATAATTTTAAAAAGGTGAGGGTTAAAAATGAAAACTTATTTATTTACAACAGTAACAACTATAAAAGATGATAAATATTGGATTGATGAGGACTTTATAAAAAAGGCATACATCCAATCAGAAAATATAGAAAAAGCATTAATTAATTATGTTGAAAATCATTGTAAAGAATGTTATATAGATATTACTAAAAACGCATTAAAAAATAAGAAACCAATGTATAGAGATATAGATAATAAAAGTGTTCAAGTTGGTTATGTAATAACTGCGTCAACTGAGTTGGAAAATTCGGAACGTAAATGGGTAAAAAAATATATTGAATTATGGATTGAAATTGAAGAAATAAAGAATCCATTTAATAATTAGAATAAATAAAACTTTTAAATTATAATAAAAAACAATTTATAAAAGGGAGTTGTATTAAGATGAATAAAAATTTATTTGAAAAAATAGCCGATTATATTGTTAAAACAGTACAAGAAGAAAGCACACTAGAGGGGTTTCAATATACTATCAGTGAAGCCAATATACAAGAAAATTTCGGATTAGAAATAAAAAATTATATAGATGATAAAATAATGGAGGAAATGGTAAAAAGAAAAGAAGTGGCAGAAATATTCATGGACACAGATGGATTTGATGTTACACTATATACAGATTCTGCACCAAATTATAATAATATAGAAGAATAATAAATAAGCTTCTGAGAAGCTCCAGAATAAATTTAAATTAATTATTAGTGTATTTGTATTTATAAGCTGTAAATAGCTTCAGAAACTTTTAAAATTACTTTGGAAACATATTAAGATAAAAGAATAATTTTATTAATAAATAATCATTATCATTTATATCATAATTATAAATAATTTAATAAAAGCAAAACGTAATACGTAGTAATATTTAGATATAAGCAGATAAACAAATATAAAATAATCTAATGATATATAGTTAGCTTAAGCCTCTGAGGCTATCTTTTACAAATTGTTTTATATTTGTTATACTATAGATACAGTAAAGGAAAGAACATATCAAGTCAAAACATTTCTTACATACTAAGAATTCTAGTGCCTACTTACTAGAAAAACAAAGGATATATGGATATAATATAAATAAAAGGGAGTTGTTTAAATAATGTTGAATATTAAACTTACTAATCAAATCAAAAAAGATATAGCTAGAGATATAAAAGAAGAAATAAAAGGAAAAGATTTCGCAGAAATAGGGATATTCTATAATCCAGATACAAAATGGTTCTTTATAGATAATACACGACATATAGATAAACACAAATCAGAGGGAAAAACATTATATAAGATTATAGAATATTATAAATCAGATAATACAAAAATGACATTACAAGAAATAGAAAAAATGGTTTTTGGAAATTCTAATACTATAGAAATTAACTATAGTGACCCAGAAAAGAACTCTAAACATATAATGAATATGATAAGATAGATTGGTTTAATAATGGTGAATGGAGTACAATCACTGTCAAAGAGGCTAAAAACATATTTAATGAGTCGTTAAATTGGGGAAGTATAAAGTATATAAAAGAAATAGGACACGATAGAATAGAGGTTAATTATGTGAATGGGAAAGTTGTATATTATCAAAATGTACATGGTATATATGGGTTTTCTACAGTAATAGGAAATTAAAAGGATTCGTTTTAAAAAGTTCTTTTAGTAAAATACAACTTTTATTAAAAATTTAGGGGGAATATAAATGAATTGTAACAATATTTTACAAAAAGCTAAGAAATATGATGGCGATAAAAAAGTATGTATTGATGTAGATAAAATAAATATAACCGAATTAAAGTTTTTGGAGCAAAATGGTTATAATCTTAAATTATTTAATCAATCCTACCTAAAAAAACCTTATTATCAAATATCAAAAAAGGCTAGTAAAGTTTAAGCACTAGCCTTTTTTATTTGCTTTAAGTTAAAATTATAATTTAAAATATCAACATAAAAAATAAATTTTATCACATAGTGACTTCACTAGAAGCCTTCTAACGTTATTTAAATTAATTCAATATGTAATTATATCTATAAAATTTATCTCACTTAAAATGGCTTATAATAAATTTTAGATTAAAGCAAATATTTTTAATTCTAATATAAAACAATTTGATAAAACCTATTGACATCACATCAAATATAGTGTAATATAATAATTGTCAAGAGGAAATAAAACATACATACTAATTAAAAACAATCTAATAAAATCAAAGGGAGTTGTTGAAAAATGATAAAAGAAACTATAAAAAATATTACTATAACAATAGATGGGACTTGGTACGAAATTACAAATAGTTTAACAAAAAATATTGAGGATTGCGGAAGTTGTGAATTTGAGACAGAAAAAGAAGCAAAAATATTATTAAATACCTTTATAAAAAATCATACTGTAAAAGATGCTGAATATAACAAAATTGTTAAGCGTGTTACATATAATTCTATAACAGATGATTTTGAACAACTTCAAGCAGTAAAATTATACAATTTAGATACATTTATAATCCAACGTTACAACAGTGATTTAATGTTTATAACAGAGTTAGAAACAGGTTATAAATACGAGTGGGAAGTATTAGAACATTGGAAGAATAAAAACATTATAAAAGGTTTAAGATGCGAGATACTAACAAATAAATCAATAGGAGACTGCACAAATAACGGGATAAGTTCTAAACATGATAATTTACTAATAATAGGTGAGAAAATACCGAAAGTATTTGAAGCTGAAGACATAACACAATGTGTGAAATTAGATTTTTATAAGAATTATGTAAGATGTAAACCTATTATTTTAAAAAATGAATGGTATATGAATGGTGGTAATTTCATGTATAGTAATGATTCAAGATTTAGAGAAATTAGCCAATATCCTATTCCTATACATGATAGAATAGAATAATTTAAAATAATTCGTTAAAATGTAGATTTTATTAAAAGGCTATAGACATATAACAGCCTGTAGCCTTTTAAATTTTAATATGAGTTATCAAAAAAATAGAACCATATAACAGAAAAATTTTGATAATTGATATAAAAATTTAAAGAGGAGTTGTTACATAAATGAATTTAAATATTAACATTGAAACTTTAAAAGGTTTATCAAATAAGGAAATAGCAAAGGCGTTAAAAAAGGAGTTAAAAGCACAAACAGGGGTAAAGTTTAGTGTTACAAGTTCTATATATTCGATTGATTGTAGTTGTAATGACGTAGATTTTGAAGCTAATAAAGATATTATAAAAGAAGTGGCTGGAATGTTTACGAAATGTACATCTGATACAATTTATATTAATAGTAGAATAGCTTATTATTCAGATACAAAAGAATACAAAGAAAACCAACAAAGGAAATATGAGCAACAGCAATTAGAATTAGAGAAAGAAAGACAAGAAAGAGAAAAATTATACAATGACAATGTAATAATTGAAGATTTTGACTATAACAATGTTAAAGTTGTAAATGTAGAAGAAAAAAATATTTTTGTTATAGCTTTAGAACCTAGCATAAATAAAAATAATTGGAAAGTTGACAATGATAAGTATATTGATGAAAGTAGTTATTTAAACAAATATAAAATAACAGATATTGTCTATATGAATGAATCAAACTATAATTACTTTTGTTTTAACTTATTAGAAGATTATAACTTCTTTAAAAATAAAGGCGGTACATGGACAGATGATGAAACAGAAATAGTTTTATATCATGGTGGGGTATGTGTATACTGTGAAGGTAAAGAACCTATTATAATAGACCCTCAAGGTTTTTCATATGCTAGATATACAAATAGATTAATTGAAGATATTAACAGAGATTTACAAAGAGAAATTGATAAGGAATTAAATATAAATAATGCTTCTTATTTAGAGATTTTAAGAAATATAAATATAACAGATTTATATATTTATGCTAGTGGGACATGGTCATATTTAGATAAAAAAATCGTAAATGATAGTAGGTTTATTTATGATGATTATACATCAAATGTCGTTATAACAGGTTTAACATATAAAGAATTATTAAAAGAAGGTAACGGAACAAAATTACACCTTGAAAAGTTACATCATAATAGTAAATTATTAATGGAAAATATAATTAAATGTGAAACTGGAGCGGTACAAATATTATTTGTAAAAAGTAAACTAGAAACAGTGTTCAAGGGTATAAAATTTAGTGAAAGGCTTGTAAAAGAATTAGAAAGGGCTTCAAGTCATAAACCTACACCAGAACCGCCAAACTCAACTAAAAAAGATAATAAAAATAATTTTAAAGAAAAACAAGATAATGGCAATATTATTAGTGTAGATTTTACAAAAACAAAAGAAACTGTTTTAAACAAGGATAAAGTAAGTTGGAAAGAAGAACAAGCAACTAAAAAACAATTATATGCATTATATTGTATAACTAAAATAAGGACTACTAATTTAAAAATATCAAAAGGTCAAGCGAGTAAACTTATTTCAAAAAATAAAAAAGGTAAGGATATAAAAGCGGATTTAAAGGAATTAATATCTATTCAAAATACTAAAGAAGTAATAATATAATCAATCTTAAAACAAACATATAAGGCTATAAATAAAGCTTGTAGCCTTGTATAACAGAATCAAGGTTGTAACAGATATATATAAATATTTTATTAAAGAGGAGTTGTTTTAAAATGTCAAAAAAATATATAAATAATTTAGAAACTGGAAAAATAGAATTACATTTTACAAAGGAAGAATATAAGGCACTTTCAGAAGATTTAAAAAAAGAATTAAAAAGAACTTATTTATTCTCAAGATATGCTCAAGCATGGGTTAGTAGGTCAAAAAATAACCATTATTCAGCTTTAAAAGTTGCGGAGAAATTAGGGTTTACAGAGGAAGAAGAACAAGGCGAACGCCTTTCATATGAGGAAGAATTAAATAGAAAGGCAGAAAAAGCAGAAAGGAGAATAGGACGTTACGAAAATTATTCAGATAATGCAGTAAAGCGTGCTGAAAGTTTACAAAATGATTTTAATAGCCATAGAGGAGATATCGCTTTTATAACTCAGCCAAATATCAACTCAGCAAGTGGAAGAAGCTTTACAAATTATAGAAATAAAATAATGAATAGATATAATAAAGGCTTTGAAGAATATAGAAAGTCAGATTATTTCAAAGAAAAAGCCCAAGCATCACAAAGAACAGCCAATAAAACACAATTAAAAGACAAAGTATATTTATGTAATAGAACCAAAGAATGTGATAGTTTAATAAAAAAATATGAATCTTATATAGTAACAGTAGAGGAAAAACAAGCGAATGGGGATATTGAAGCAGAAAAAAGAATAAAAAAATATTTAAGAGAATTAGAATATCAAATAGACAAGAAGGCTTTTATGCAAAATTGCCTTGACGAATTGGGTGGAATTTTTAGCAAAGAAAACATAAAAGCAGGTTATTTAATTTTAATACGTCATGGATGGGCAAAAGTTGAAAAAGTAAATACTAAAACAGTATATTGTAAATATTTAGAAGCACCCTTAAATGATTGGGTAAGCAAAGTTGATTATTCAGAAATACAGCAAATTAAAGTTCCAGAAGGATTTAAAGAAGAAAAAGAAGAAATAAAAAATCCTTACAAAGTTAATGATATATTAGTAACTTATAATATTAGTGGCAACAGAGTTATAACAGCGTATCAAGTTATAAAAGTAACACCAAAAGGTATTCAGATTCAAAAAATTAATATAGAGAATAACAAACCTATTAAAGATAGTTTTACATTGGATAAACCATGCAGAAAGAAAGTAGTTAAATCCAACTATAATAATTTTATAGGGTGTTACGATGGCGACTGGCAATTACATCCATATAATAACAACGAATCAGTAGCAATATAACAAGTTAATAAGGCTATAACAAACAAAACAATATAAACGTTATAGCCTAACTTTAAATTTTGATATAAGTTATTAAAATTTAAATCCTATATAACAGAAATTTTCCTATAACTTCTATAATAAAAAATAATTTAATAAAAGGTAGGTTTTATACCTAAAACATTATCAATTTAAATTTAAAATACGGACATATATAACAGAACTTTTTGTGTAGTTCCCATAATAATAATTTCATATTGTAGTTATTGCAGCACATTAGATTTAAAGGGGGGGAATAATAAAATGGAATTAGATAAATGGATTGGCTCATATAAAGTAAGGTCTATCCCTTGGATAGACGGAAAGCGAATATATTTCAATGTGCAGTATTATGTACCAGGGCAATCTATTTCACAACCGCCTATATGGGATAAGACAGTTTACATTACTGATAATATTGCAGGTAGACAGCTTGTATATGACTTTACCGATTCGTTAGTTAACCACATTGCGGGTATGAAGTCAACAAAGAATGTCGAAATTACCTTGACCGCATAACCAAGTAGGTTTTAAAACAATTTTAGGAGGTTTTAAAATGAATAAAAATTTTGACTTAGTTACTATGAATGATATAGAAAACTTTGTAAGAAAAAATAAAAAAATTTTAAATGAAACTGATTGGGAAAATATAAGCAAAAATAAAAATCTAACAGAAAATTTTATTATAGAATTTGAAAAAAATATTGATTGGTTTTATATACATTGTTATCAAAACTTATCTGAAGATTTTCTTTTGAAATTTAAAAATAAAATATATTGGAATAATGTACCTTACAGTAAAAATTTATCATTGTCAAAAGATTTTACTTTAAAATTTAACACTAAGCAACCATAAATTATTAAATTTTAAATTTAGGCTATAGAGCATATAACAGAAAAATTAATACAATTGGAGGTGTATTATGTGGAACTTATTTTATCTTATGGCATTATTCCTTGTATGCTATATAGTAATTAAGATGAAATAAATGTCAAATTTTATTTAAAATAAAGCTTGCCAAATATAAAATAATTTGTTAATATATAAATATAGGATGAGCAAAACGTATTGAGTTTGTTGAAATTAAAATGATATATTATAATAAAATAGGGAGATGATATTCTTGAAAATGAAATTGGAAAAGGAATTGAATAAAATAAACGAGATGGAAAACACATTAATAAATTTAAAAGAAGAATTTAAATCAAATATCAAGGGATCTGGATTTTATCTAAAAAATAATAAAATCGAAAAAGATGAGACAGTATACTGTATAGAATATAATATTGTAAAAAATAGTACTTACAATGGGGAACTAGAAGAAACAAACAAAACAAGAATTCAAGGCATAGAAGAGCTAAACCAAAAAGATATAAATATGCTAATTGATCTTAAAAACGCAATGAATGAAAATAGATATGTTAGCGAAATCGCAGAAATTGCAAATGAGTATTATGAAAATGTATTAAAGAAGTATACTTGCACCAATATCGAAATAAATGATATTGAATGGGACGAAGATGAAGATATTAGTGAAATAAGACTTTATACAGATACTTGTGAAGGACAATACTGTATCTCAGAGTTTTCGTGTGTATTAAAAAATCATAAAAAATCCGAAATATATACAGATGAAAACTCTTATGTCGACTCTTATGACGATATGTTTTAATAAGTTATAAAATTTATCTTTTAAACTTTACTTTCAGAAATGTAAAATTAAGATTTTAAAGGAGACAATAGCAATATGAGTAAAGATAGGATAAAAGCCTTAAAAGAATTTATGTTACTAAACAGACATAACTTAAATAAACCTGTTATGAAAGATTTGTATTATAATATATTTGATTATAAATACAGATATGCATTAGCACATCCATTAGATATCTATGTAGATATTAAGTGGTTTATAGATGAAGGTATAAAAGAAATTAATGGTGGTAATAACGAAGCATGGTATTTTGAAGATTTCAAAGAAGCAGGATTAATATAATAAAAAGGGAAGCTGAATAATATTCAGCTTTATTTTTTTATATTGTCTTACTTTCCTAGAAGAGTTTTAAAGGCATTTAAAATATATTATTGTAAATAGATACTTATAAAATTAAAATTGTTTAAAACAGCTTAGAATAAGCTTTTCCAGATAAGATAAAAGGTTTTTTAAATTAAAAATAATTTGATAATTTGTATTGACATTACATCTAGTATGGTGTAATATAATAAGTGTCAGGAGGAAATAGAAACTTACATAGAAATAAACTAAAAATAATTTGATAAAATATAAAAATTAATAAAAGGGAGTTGTTTAAAAATGAGAAAATCAGATTTAGAGAAATTATTAAAAGGTGGATTAGTAGAAATAAAAGAAAATGATAAAATTATAGGAGGTTTACAAATTGATCTAGAATGTAATATGTTCTTAGCTTTAAAATACATAGGAAAAGATTTAAAAGGCATAGATGATTACATATCACTTAATTTATGGAATACATTAGAAGAAGCTATAAAAGAAGTTAAAGACTTAGCATAGAAACTAAACAAAGGGGAATTGTTATTAAAATGGTAAAAATAGATTCTTTTAAATTTAAACAACATCAAAAAAATATTTATAATTATTTAAAAAATAACTGTGGAAGAGAAAGTAAACAGATATGTATAAAAATAAAAGATTTAGATAGATTAATACCTTCATCAAGTAATTATACCAGATGGGCGGTTCAAAATTTGCTAGAATTAAATAAGATAGAATTAATATCAAATTCAGGAATTTTAGGAAAAGTTTATCAAATAAATTAAGTTAAAAAATGTATTTTATTAAATATATCCATAGTATGAAAAACATTGGGAGCTTAAATTTGAAGGAGGTAAAAGTATGTTTACAAAGACAAAGCTTTTTAAAAATTCAGAAGGAGAAATAGCAGTAGTGTTTATCCACGATGTAAAATACATCATTAGTATAGATAATAATATTACAATAGTTACAGATAATCAGTATTATACAATGTTAGACAAGTTAGGATTTATAGAAGAAGTAAAATAATAAAATTAAGTCGTATTACAAAAATAAAATGCTATAAATGATAAGTTTTATATAAAATAATTTATTAAAATATCTTATATAACAGGAAATGTTCTGTAGATTCTATAAAATTTATATAAATATTAAAAAGCTTCAAGTAGTAAAATATTTGGCTCGGTAGTTTATAATCTTTACTGCTAGAAAATAAAAAAGATGTTATAATTAAATATAAGAGGAGTTGGAGAAATATGTATAAAAATGAATATTTAGAAGAATGTTTAAAAAACGAAAAAGGAAGTTATTATCTATTAGCAGGATATAGATATACTAAAGATTATAATTTTAACAAATTAGTAATTGATGATTTGGGATTCATTTATAATAAACCTGAAAAATTAAAAGAATTGAAAGAAGAGCTTGTAAAAGCTAATATCAAAAGCTTTGTATTAACTGCGTCTAGTTCAGCATTAATGAATTATTTACACGGATTAGATTCTGTTAATATAAAACTTAAAGAAGTTGAAAAAGTTTCATATATAGATAAATGGGAGAAGGAGGAATGTTTCAAAGAAGGGTTAGAAATGATAGTTAAATAAATATTAACAATATAACCCTAATATGATATATTATAGGCACATTGAACAGTAACCACTTAGTGGTATTTAAATATTCTTGTATTTATTATATAAGATTTGAACCATAACATACGATGTATTTAAATTTAATTATAAAATCTAATATATATTAATAAAGATTAAAAATTCAGAGGTGTTTATGTGTCTAAATTAAAATCTAAAGAAATAGATTATATACTAGATACTTATAAAAAATTAAAAAGTATCGAAAAAACTGCTAAAGAAACTGGATTTAGTAAAATTACAGTAAATAAATATGTAAGAGATATTTCCAGTACAGATAAAAGGTCAAGATATTGTAAAAATAAAATATCACAAATAGATGTAAATACGAACGAAATTATAAAAGAATGGAATAAACCATCTATAGCAGCTAAGGAACTAAATATCAATCCTGCTGAAATTTGTAGAGTTTTAAAAGGAGAGCTGAAACAGGCTGGTGGCTATAGTTGGAAATATAGATAACAATAACACATGGTGTATTTAAATTTAATTAAATTAATTACATATAAATAGGCAATTCTGAAATTATAATAGGAATTGCCTATTTATTTTTATTTTCTACTAAAACAACTTCATTAGGGAACTTTGTAATAATTTTAAGCTAATTTAAGGTATAATTATATTCATAGAACTAAAATAGCTTAAATAGGCTTAGATTGAATTTTAGTATTATGTTTTTATTTGTAATAAATATAATATAAAACAATTTAATATTGTTAGAAATTCTATTGACTTATTATATAACAGTAGTATAATAATAATTGTAAAGGGTATGCAGGATATACTTAAATAAAATGTTAAAATATAGATATAACATTTAGGAGGAGTAGGAATGGAATTTGTAGGTATTATAAAATTAAAGAATGGTCATAACATACCAGTTAAAGTACATGCAGAAAATGAAATTGAAGCTAAACAAGCTATTGAAAAAAATAGTGACCAAATAACTAATCAACCAATAGACGAAATTATTTGTGCAGATTTAAGATTTGGATTTAACATTATAGATAAAGTCAATTAAGAAAGCTTATAAAAATCTAATCTTATAATACATCATACTACAAAAGAAAAGGGATAAGATAATATAAATTGCATATTTTATTTAAAATAATTTGATAAATATATTGAATTTAATTGTAAAATATTATATAATTAAGATAATAAATCAAGGAAATAATTAGGGGGGTAATTATTAAATGAGAGATTATATAGAAGAAAAAATAGAAGAAGTTAAAAATAAAATTAAAGAATATGAATCTAAAACATATACAATAAAAAATGGATCATCTATTATTATAAATGATGAAAGAGAATATAATCAACTAATTGGAGAAAAGAGAAGTTTAGAAATGATGTTGAATTTATTAAAAAATGAATAATAAAAAAAACAATTTTTTATATTAACTATGTGAGAAGCCATAATAGGCTAAAATAAAAAAACATAGGAGTGTTGTAACATGCTAAAAAATTTAAAAGAAATTAAAAATATAAATTTTGAGGGAATAAAAACTGAAGAAGAATTTAAAAAAGCTCTTCAAATATCTGAAGAAGAATGGGGAAAATTAACAACATATTCACAAGAAAGTACAGACGAAATGACTCCAGACGGATTTGCAGATGTTAGAATAGGAATTGATGTCATAGATGAGGAAGGATATGAGGATGTATTAAATTTCGATTTAGTATACAAAATTAAAAATGAAAAAATAGAAGAAGATGGATATAGGCATTATGATCTAGATAGTTTAAATCATGTTATAGTTTATTATTAATTAAAGTAAGCTATTAAAGTATGGATATATTATTTATCTGTACTTTTTATTTTTGTCTAAAATTATTTTTGTAAAAATCTCATATAATAGAAAATAATATATAACACATATAAATCTCATTAAGAAGTAATATCGTTTAGATAGGGTTATATTGAATTTTAAATGTGTAAAGTAAAAATACTTAACACCATTTGTTTTATATATAAATATTGCTAATTTAAAATAATTTAATAAAAATCTTAATAAAATCTATTGCATATATTTTCCTTTATGCTATAATAAGAATTGTAAACAAAATAAAACAATTTAATAATTAAATTCAAAGGAGTTGTGTTTATGTCTAATATAGCTTCGGAAATAAGTAAATTAAAACGACTACATAATAATTTTTACATAGTATATAACAATCAAGGAAATATAATAGGATTAAGTAATAATATTCATAGAAAACACATTTGTAAATCTTGTTTAGAAGCTACGGAAAGAGAATTAAATATAATATATATAGATATATTATATTTAAAAATAATATAAGGGAGATGGTTTAAATGCGTAAAATAAGTGCTATTTTAAAGACTCAAGCGAGTCATCAATTTAGACAAAAGAGACAGGAAGTTATAAAAAGAACTTTAAAGAAAAACAGTACAAGTAATAAAAGTTTTGAAGAATATTTAGATTTGTATAAGTTAGCTTAATACATAATTTAAAACAATTTAATAATTTATTAGTAAAACACGAAAGGTAAAGGTGATAAAATGTCTAATGAAAAAGAACAATTAAAATGGGATATAGTATGTACTGGAAATGAGGTTGAAATTTCTGATACCTCAATTAAAATTAAAGAATTATATGGTGGTTTTGGACAAGGTCAAAAAATATTAACAGTACCACAGATTGCATTATTACATGTAGAAAACCCTAATAGTAAAAATGAAGTTAAGGAAAGAATTAAAGCTATAAATAAACTAATAAATAACAATATTATTTTAGATAGTGGGGATAAATATTTTGAATTTGGAATAGATATTATTGATTTAAAACAGGGGGTTTCAAGTAACCTGTTTTCCAATCTTAAAAAAGCTAAAATTTATACACAATCACAAATAGGTAATGCTAAAAATTTATATATTTTATCTGAGCAAGGGTATTCTCTTTTAATTAATTTAATGAAAGATACAAAATCTAAAATTATTTATAAAAAAGTAATTAGAGATTATTTCAGAATGAAAGAATTAATTCTAAATAAAGATGATACAGAACAATATATGCTTAGATTGTTAGGTAAAAAGGAAAGAAAGAAAACTACCGATACAATAAAATATTTTATTGAAAAAGGTGATTTCCCTTGGCATAATCCAAAAGATGTAAAAAATAATGCTTACGCCAGAGAAACTAATTATGTATATAGATTATTATTTGGAATGACAGCAAAAAAGATAGAAGATTTTTTAGGATTAAAATTAAAATCCTATGATACTGTTAGAAATTATTTATCAGTACAAGATATTGATGATATAAGAGATATTGAAGGCAGAGTTGGCTATATGCAACAAGATGGTAAAAGTTATCAAGAAATTCATAAAAGATTAAAAGAATTATATCCTATTCCTAGACGTCCTAGAATGGCAGATAAAAATATTTCAATTATAAGAAGATTGATGCTAGAAGAATAGAATTATTGGGTATAAATTTAATTATACCCAATAATATAAAATAATCTAATAATTAGGGAGTGAATAAATTGGAAATTTTATCACAAAATATTAATAATAAAAAAGCATATAAAGGTGTTAAAAGCTATAAAAAGGTATGTGAAGGTGGTCAAAGACAATATATAGGTAATAAATCTTATATAACAGTAAATGCTTTAGGAAAGACTTGGAGAGTTAAAGAAGAAGCAAAAAGCAAATGGTTAAAGATTGCTAAAATAGAGGATTTGATTAGAAATAATTTAAGTGAAGTGTTAGGAGCTATAAGTATAGGCATAACAGGAATATTAATATATCTTTTAATGTTTATATATTATTAAGAAAGTAGGTGTAGTATGTCAACAAAAAATTTTACAAGAGAATATTTTAAACAATTAACAGATAATTTACTAGGTTGGGAAAAACTCTTTACAGAAGAACAATTAAAAATTATAAAATCATGGTATATAGAGAAAAAATCTTTCCAACAAATAGGTAGAGAATTAGGTTACAGTGGGAGTAGGATACAAAGTATAGTTAAAGGAACAAATAAATTTGGTAAGAATAGTATGTTTTTAAAAATTAGATGGTTTAAAAATAAAGAAAGTTATATAGTATAAGAATTAATTTTAAACAGGGTTTAATAATGCTTTCTCCTATAACAGAATTAGTTACATAGTTTTAAATAGGAGGAGATTAAATGAATAAAAATTATAAGTTAAAACAATTTAATAATAAAATATATTCATATAACAGGAAAAATCCTGTAACTATAGGCAAAGAAGTAAAGATTATATTTCATGATACTATAGTTTTTTCAGGACAAGTAACAAAAGAAAATATAGATAAAATACAAAAGATGATAATTTATTCAGATAATTATATTCTAAAATGATTTATTAATTTTAATCAATATAACAGCCACAGTTTCATAACTGTGGTGATGACATAAATTAATATTAGATTAAACCGTTGCGTTTAAAACGTGATGGTTAAATTAAAAAATAAAGAAAGAGGGAATGTATTAATGAGAAATTTAAAATTATTTACAGACGAAAAGGTTAGGGCAGGAGAACGAGAATTTACCAGATTAATTGGTGGATTTGGGGATGACAAACCTATGTTTTTAATTTTTCAAGCATCAGAATTACTAGGATTAGGTTCAAGAGATATAACGAGAAATTTTGAAAGAAATGAAGGTAATTTTGAAAAAGATGTCGATTATATTGATTTAAAAATGGCTGTGCCTGAAAAGGATAGCGAAATAAACGTTGATACTACTACGTTTTTGAAAGAAGTTGGCTATTCACAAAATAAATTAAATGCAACTAAAAGGTGGTTGGCTTTCAGTTTTTCAGGAATGATGAAGTTAGTCAAAATAGCTACTACAAAAGAATCATGGAAAATATATGATAAATTTTTAGAGGATTATTTTAAAACTAAAGCTGAAAATAAAGTATTAAAAGCTACTTTAAAAGAACAGATAGAAAATATGTACGAACAATATGATTTGTTATATGGTAAAGCTATGAGAAAAGGGGATAAAGAATTATTTGCAGAAGCTAGTAAAATTAATAATAAAATTATAGAATTAGAAAAACAATTATCAGAAGAATTGACAATAGAAAAATATAAAATCTATGAGGATAAATATAAGAAATTTATGGACAACAATGGTTGTTTTACTTTTGAAGCAACATCTAAAATTTTAAGCACACAAGCAGACAATGAAAATAATACACTAAAAATTAAACTTAATAAAAGTAGTTTGCCAAAATATCTAAGAGATAATAAAATATTATGTAAAGACAAACTAGGTAAAAGTTATAAAAACTTACCACGCTCAGGATATGAAAAATATTTCAATACAACCGCAAGAGACATATCTTTTACAGATAGGGAAGGCAATGAGCAAACAATGAGTAAAACACAGACTAGAGTTACTAAAGATGGATTAGACTTTATTTATGATTTATTAGTAAAAGAGTCTATATAATTAATTTTGTACATAGAACAATTTAATAAAATTTTACATATAACAATAAGGTGTGTGCAGTTTATCGTATACACCTTATGATTAAATAAAAAGATAGTTTTATTAAATAAAACAATTTAATAAATAATTGAAATTATATAGAAATATGTTATAATATTTCTAGAAGATTAAGGAAATGTTAAATAAAAAGCATATATTGAATTTTAGGGGGAATTAAAACAATGGAAATAAACAATATTCAACAACTTATTGAATTAAAAAAGTTAAAATGGAACAATCCATATACCCAAAGAGATTTTGAAATAAATAATATTGAGGAATTTAAATATCTATTAACAGATTATACGAATAATTTTGCTTTTGGAGTTACTTACAACACATTTGAGTATACAGTTTTAAAAAAAGATGATTATATTTATATTAGAAATAATGATGTTTATAAATTTAAATATGGTTATGAAGGTAATATAACAGAAGAGTATAATCTTAAAGATACTAATATTAATAATATAATTGATTTCATAATAACATCTCAAAATATAAATAATAAACGCAGGACTAGAATCAAATTCATTTATATTTATGATGATATAACAGATGAGATAGAACAATTACTTGATAAAGGATTAATAAAATATGTTCATGGAAAGAATAGTTGCGAACCAGATTTTATATACTTAGTTGAAAATGAAAATATCATAAAAGATACTTTAACATCAAAATATACCATTTTAAATATTATAGAATATTTGTCAGGTATATTTGACGGTACGCATATGACTATAAAAAACGTATGGGGTAATGAAGTATATATTTCATTTGGCAGAATAATTGATTTAATAGAAGGAAATTTATATAGTTATATACCAGAAGATAAACAAAAAGATATATTTAATACGAAAGTACCTGTTAATAAACTTGAAACTATTATTAATGAAATTGGAAGGGAACAATTTAGAATACAAATAGAAGATTTATTAATGGATATAGACAAAGTAGAATTTAAATAATAATAGTAATAACAATGAAAAATAACTATAACAGTCATAGCTACATATCCATGACTGTTATAGTTTTGATAAAAGAGGGTTTTTATTTTAATTTAAAACAATTCAATAAGATTAAAGTTATAATTTATTCATAAATATTTTACATTTATGACACAATTATGTATAATAAAGTTGAATTATTCATTTTAAGGAGGGAATGTGATGTCAAACTTAGCATTCATATTATTTTCAATAGGTTTTATTGGTTTTATATTTTTTATAATTAAAATAATAGTAGATGTTATCAGAAAACAAGATTATAAAAAAAATTCTAAATTCCTAATAGGTTGTTTTGCTATAGTCTTAGTATCGCTATTTCTTATGCCAACAAGCCCATCTAATTCCACATCTAATAAAAAAACTAGTACAGCAGTAAATAACAAAAAAGAAGAAAAAAAATTATTAACCTCTAGTGACAAAGAATTGTTAAAAAAGAATTATGATAAATTCGATGGAAATCAAAGGACTCAATTTGCAGAAATAGAAGAGAAATATAAAAAAATGGATTCTAAAGAAAAAGAAAGTATTAAAAGCAATTATGAAAGATTGTTAAAAGAAAGAGATATTCAAATTAAAAAATGGGCTGAAGAAGAACAAAAGAAAAAAGAGGAGCTTATTAAAAAAAATACTAAAACTTTATCAGCAGGGGAACATACAATAGGAAAGCATATAGATGAAGGTAATTATTTAATTACTTTTAACGGACAAGGTAATTTATTTATTTTTGATGATAAAGGAAAGACAGTGACAAATGAAATAGGGGGAAGTGATTTTGGAATAACTCAATATAAAGCTATTTTACCAAAGGGTGGTAAAATTAAGATTTCTGGAATGTCAATTAATACAAAACCTATAGAAAGTAAATTGCAATCATATAGTAATATTGCTATTCATGCAGGATACTGGCTAGTGGGGAAAGATGTGTCAAAGGGCAGATATAAAGTGACTACAGGAGATAACTCTGGTAATTTATTTGTATTTAATAGTAGCGGTCGAGCAAAAACTAATGAGATTATGGGTCAACACTCTGGAGTAACGGAAGTTATTGTAGACCTAGAAGATGGAGATTTAATTAATATATGTTCGATGAATAATGTTAAATTATCACCTGAAAAATAATAAAAATTTACTCATTATAATAACAGTCATAATAAATAACTATGACTGTTATTTTTCATATAAAACCCTTCTTTTATCTTATTTTGACCACAATATATGTACATTTTGAAACTCCAAACCACAACATATAGTATAGTTTTAAATAAACATAAAATAATTTAATAATTTTCATAAAAAGTGTTGACATCATACATACATTATAATATACTATATATAACGAAACAAATTAAAATAATTTAAAAAAATAAATGGGGTTGAAAATAAATAAAACGAATAGAAGGGAAGGATATTAAATGTTAAAAAGAGGAGATATAATTGAAGTAAATTTTGGACAAAACTTAGAGAAAGGTAAACAAAGTGGAAAAAGACCTTGTATCGTTGTTGCTAATGATATGTGTAATAAATTTAGTCCAGTCATACATGTTGCACCTTTCACATCAAATTTAAATAAGAAAAAAATAGGAACTCATATTGTTATAAAAAAAGATGAGCTAAATAATTTAAAATGTGATTCTCTTATTTTAATAGAACAAATTAATCTAATTAGTATAAATCAGATAGTAGGCTACATAGGAAAAGCTTCAGATGCAATTATGGAAAAAGTTGACGAAAAAATAAAACTTCAATTAGCATTAAAAGACAAACCAAATAAAATAAATGAACGAAGAATATTAAATAGAGCAAAATCATTAAAAGAATTAGAAAACTACATTGACAAACAAAAAAATAAACCAGTTGATTTATTAAATATTTTAAAATCACAAGTAGTTGATTTTAGAGACTATTGTGAAGAATATAATATAGATTGTTCACAATATTATGTTTCTAAGTTTAACAGAATTAACATATATCTTCAAAGAAACATTGCTGCATAAATATAAAATAAAAAGCGATGGAGGGGTTTGAAAAAATGGTGTACACTTTTTTAAAAAATAATATTAGAGATGCGTATCAACAAAAACAATATGAACAATGTAATCAACATTTAACTAATCTTTATAAAATAATATTAATAGATAAAAAAATAGATTGGCTGACTAGAGATGAAATAATTTGTTATTATTACTATTATAAGGTTAAAATATTGATTGATTTAAATAATCTCACAAATGCATTAACTTTATGCTTAAAAACATTTAAATATTTTACAATTGATGAAAGAGATCAATATAATTCAGAATATAAATCAATGTTAGATTTACTAGGTGGAATTTATGAAAAATTAGGAAAGGAGAAACAAGCAATAAAAGTCTACAGTTATTTACTTGATTTATCAAATGAAAGAGATTATGAAAAAATTTTTAAAAAAATCAATAATTTAAGAAAGAATTCAAATATAATTACCTTTAATAATAAACAAAAAAAGTATAATAGCAACAAAGAAAGTAATTGTAACTTTTGTTGCTATTTTTAAATAATTAATATAAAATAAATTAAATAATAGGGAGTTGTTGAGAAATGAGAAATAAAATTAGATTTGTCCATGACAATCAAATAAAAATAGGATATATAAAAACAGATTTAAATAAAAATAAAAAGGAGTTTATTTTAGTAGAAAAAGGGAAGAATAAATATAAAATACCAAGGGAAAACTTAATTACAACAGAAAACGAGTCAGAAATAAAAGAAAAATTATTAAAACATCAAATTTATAATTATGCAAGTAAATATAATTTAATAACAATACAATGGGTTAATGATACTTTAAAAGTATCATCTATATTTGATGAATGGTTTATAGAACCATTTAAAAACAATTTGCTTATATTGCAACATATAAATAATAAAAACAAAGGTTCAAAGGGTAAATTCCATGAACAGAAACAAAAATTTTATTCTTATTTCTCTGCTCTAAGATATATAGCACAACATGATAAAAATAAGTTGGGAATAGATTTTTCCAATAAATCTGCATAAAAATATATATGTTTCTATATATTTCTAATATTTTCTATGTTTTAGGTAAAAAATTAATAATGTTATTGCAAATTATTCTATATTAGTGTTATAATATAGATGTGTTTAAAAAGGGAGGTATTAACTATTATGATAAATAACGAAAAATATAATTATGATAAATTAATTAATGAATTAACTGGATGTCTAAATTTGAAACAATTTTTAATGAAGAAATCTTTTATAAGTAAAAATTTAGAGGATAGAGTAGATGAAGATGTTATTAACAATTTGTTTAACCAGAATATACAAATTGAGATGCTAGAGGAAAGAGAACTTTATTTGATAACAGAAGTTTTTTATAGAATGCTACTCAATGAAGATTTTCTCTCAAAGTTGAATGAACAACAACAACAACTTCAAATAGATTTGAAACCATCATTATATTTTACAGAAGATGAAATAAGAAATTATAAAAACTCAGTATTAGTAAAGGAAGAGAAAGAAGATTTTAAAACAGTTAAATTCAAAAATGTGCAATTCATGAGAGATGGAGTATACAGTGGAGTTGAAGATTTTAATTATATATTAGATTTAAGAGAAAAAGGTATTTTATTTTATAATAAAGACTGTCAACGTGAAACACAAAAACTCAAGTGGAGGGGTTCTTATATAGAAAGAGCAAAAACCTTCCCTAAATCAATAAAAGAAATTTCAGAAAGCATGGCTAATAATGATTATATCCCTACAGATATAGCTATTAATGTGCCTTCTAATGGTTATGAGGAATTTCATGTTATTGAAAAGTCTGAAGGATTATATGATATTATAATAAAAATAGATAAAAATACAACACTAAATTTGATTGATGGGAATCATAGGACTACAGGAGGAAGTTTGGCTAGAAGTATATGTAGAAGAAAAGGAAAGGAATTTATATTAAATATGGGTGTCAAAATTATGAATTTAGATCCATATTGGTCAAGATGGTATATATTCCAAGAAAGCAAAAAGAACCCATTGGATGAAACTTTAACAAAAGCAATGGATAAGACAATAGAAAATAAAATTGCTTATTATATGAATAAAGGCAATAGTAGTGACAATCCATTATCTAATAGATTAGGTAGAGAATTAAAGGATGTAAAATACTTAGATAAACTAACAACGATTTATAATTTTGCAGAAGGGTTAAAATATTTTAATATAGACCCACATGATGCAATTCAAGAGGATTTAGTAAAGGATTTTTTAAAGCAATATTTTAAATATGTTTTAAGTTTTCATAAGGAAAAATTAAAAGACATTAAAACATCACGAGAAGAAGGCTATGAATTAAACATGAATATGTTTGGTGGTTATTTATATATAGCTTCAAAGTTAATAAATGATGTTGATTGGAAGAAAAAATTGATTAAAATATTAGGAGAAATAGATTATAGAATAGGTGGAATATTAGAAGATATTCACCTATATAAAGATGAAATGAGCAAAACAAACATTAAAAAGTTAGAAGATTATATAGATAGTTTATTAGGAAGTGAGGAAGAAGAAAAATGTCAGATAAAATAAGAGAATTTAAAAGCATTAATAAATTGTATTATAGAGAGTTGGACAGCAGAAAAAAAGACTATATTGATTTTTTAAAAAATGAACAAGATTTACAAGATGTAACAATAGATAACTATGAAAATCAGATGTATAAGATAAGAGCATTTGAAGAAACGATAGACCCAGACAGATCAATAGAATATTTTACTATAGATGAAATTTCTAAATTATTAGAAAATATGACTTTTAGTTCTGAAAGTTCGGCAATGGCATATAAAAATCGAATTTTAGACTATTTGAAATTCTGTACAGAAAGATATGGTGTTCAAAAAGATTTATCCTTATTGAAAGAATTATCTCAAAAAAATTATCTTAAAGGTTTAGTTAATAAGAGATTAAAATATCTCAAATATGTTAGTGAAGGAATTTTATACGAAGCGGTAGAAGAGTTAGTGAATCCACAAGATAGGGTTATTTCATTGCTAATATATGAAGGAGTAAAAGGAACTAATCATGCAGATTTACTTAATATAAAAAAAGAACAGTACAATAAAGAAACTAAAACGCTTGAGTATATAGAGCAAGATACAGAAAAAACAAAAACAATAGTATGTAATGAATTTCTTGCAGACGCTATTGAAAAAACCATTTTAACAGATGTTTATTATTTCAAAAACGGTAAAAGTAAAGGTCTTTATAGTATGACAGATATGGTAAAAAGCGAGTATCTAATTGAACCAACATATCAATTAAATGCTAAGATGAGAAAACAACTGGTTGCAGTAAATGGGCAAACAATTCAATCAAGGATTTTAAAAATATTTAAATATTTTTTAGATATAAATGGACAGCATATAACTGTTCAAAGCCTTTACCATTCTGGAATTATTAATAGAATGGTAAAAATCACAGAAGAAAAATATGCAGGCAATAAAATACCTAAATCTGTTTTTTCAAAATATATTCAACAAAATGAAAAATTAGGTTCACAAGCAGGGTATAGAATATATCCTATATATATAGATTTATATGATTACTTTAAAAATGATATTATCAATTTTTAAAATAAAATTTTATTTTGTTAAGTGCATTTTATACAGCAAAACGAATAAAATGTATAACTTTCCAATTAGCTCCATAATAATTTGTAGAGCTAATTGGAACTTTTATAAAAATTTTTATACTAATTTCGACAAATTTTAATATTTTATTTGATATTCAAAATATAAAATAATTTGAAAAAAATCAGTATAATCAATAAAAAACAGTATGTTAAATTTTTATTATAATATTATTAAAATATTGTTAAAATATTTTAGTGTATAAATATATTTTATAAAAAATATGTTAAAAAAACATATTTAAAAATAATTGTTAGTAGATTTGGCTTGTGCTATAATAAAAATAGGTTCAAACAAAACACTTGTTCGATAAAATAGAACAATTTAAATAAATAAAAAGGATTTAATGGAGGTTTTTTACATGGAAGTAAAAGCAATAATAAACTATTTGGAAGACAATAAAGGATATGGCATAACAATTTCTGAAATAGAGGGAGATGAAAAGGTTTTAAGAAATATGTGCTATAAACACAATATTGATAATAATAATATTGAAATAACAGGATATAATGAATTTGAAGAAATGGACAAGTACATAATTAAAATAAATGACATAGTTAAAGTAGAAAATGATATATTTAATATAAGTGTTTTCACAAAGGATAAAGAAATAATAATAGAAAATTGGGAGTAATTTACTAATAATTTGTTAAATAAATAATATTCCAAAAAAGTAAATAAAAACAATTTGATAGTCAAAGTATAGATTGTTTTTAAATATATTTTGACTATCAAAATAAAAATAATTTTAAAATATAAATAAAAGGATGGTTTTATATGAACAATAATTTAAAAGAATGTTTAGAAATATTAAAAAGTATAGGTAATGATTCAAGTAGAATAGCAAAAGAAAATATATTAAAAGAAAATAAAGACAATCAATTATTAAAAGACATACTTTTCTTTTTATATAATCCTTATATAGTTACGGGTATAAGTACTAAAAAATTAAATAAAAATGTAAAACTAGAAGTAAATAATAAGCTAGATACAATCACAGATGTTATGAAATTTTTAAAAGTAAATAATACAGGTACAGACGAGTATATAAGAACAATTCAAAATTGGATTACTAATCAAGATGTGGAATATCAAGATGTTTTAAAACAATTAGTAACTAAGTCTTTAAAAATAGGAATTACAGCAAAAACAATAAATAAAATACATAAAAATTTTATTCCAGAATTTAATGTTATGTTAGCTGAAAAATATTATGAAAATATGGATAGAGTAAAAGGTAAATTTATAATAACTACAAAATTAGATGGTAATAGAATGGTTCTAGTAAAAGAAAATGGAGTCGTGAAATTATTTTCAAGACAAGGACAATCAATAGAAGGTTTAATAGATATTATTAAAGATGCAGAAAGTTTAAAAGATAATATGGTTTATGATGGGGAAGTCTTATTAAAAAATGATAAAAACCTAGATAGTAAACAACTTTTTCAAGAAACTCAAAAAATTATAAGAAAGAAAGATGTCAAAAAAATTAATTTAATATTCAATATATTCGATATGATACCTTTAGACGAATTTAAACAAGGTAAGTCTATAAATGACACCTTAACAAGAAAAAATCAATTACACAACCTCTTATGCGATTTAAAAACAGAGTGGATTAAAGAAGTGCCTATGTTATATGTTGGAGAAAATAGAAATAAGATAGATGAATTATTAAATAAAGCTATACAAAATGGGGAAGAAGGTATTATGATTAATTTAGTAGATACTAAATATCAGTGTAAAAGGACAAAAGATCTGTTGAAAGTAAAGATTATGAATTCAGCAGATTGTAAAATAATAGGTTGTGAAGAAGGTACAGGAAGAAATGAAGGAGTTTTAGGGTCTTTTATAATAGATTATAAAGGACATAATGTAAAAGTTGGTTCAGGATATACAGATGAAGATAGAAAAATGTTTTGGGAAAATAAAGATGCTTTTATAGAAAAAATAATAGAAGTGCAATATTTTGAAGAAACTAAAAATCAAAATGGAGGTATTTCTTTAAGATTTCCAGTTTATAAATGTATGAGAAATGATAAAATAGAACCAAGTTATTTTTAAAATAATACAATAATAAAAATAATATAGAATAGAAAAGAAAGAGGGTAGATTTTGTTATAAGTATCTATCCTCTTATCTATACAAGAATATATAGAAAAATTTCATAAGAGTATATATAAGAGTATACAATGGCTACAGAATAGTGAAGACAATAGATACAGGGTTTCAAAGTGATTATCTGGCGTGTGTATAGTGAGTATTTGACGTGTTTAAAGTGACTAAATGGCTTATCAAAGGTGAGTAAATGGCTTGTGTATAGTGATTAAATAGCGTATAATAAGTGATTAGATGGCGTATTTTAAAATTTATCTTTGTAATATTATATTATTCATTGTGGAAAACTATTACTAAATATTGAAAATACAAAAGAGGTGATGTGGATAACATGGCTATTCAGTCATTAAATACTTCTAAAACAATAACTATAAATGCTA
Organism: Clostridium sp. CTA-6; assembly: GCF_054768115.1. Classification (NCBI taxonomy): domain Bacteria; kingdom Bacillati; phylum Bacillota; class Clostridia; order Eubacteriales; family Clostridiaceae; genus Clostridium; species Clostridium sp. CTA-6. The sequence goes on along the minus strand of NZ_BAAAAU010000012.1, from coordinate 31,693 downwards.
ATGAGGGGATTACAGGAAGCGATATAGTGCAATTACCTTTTATGCAAGAATATAGGGGAAAAGGTAAAGAAGGAAAAACAATAACATCTGTAGAGTATGTATGGGATAGTACAGAAGATAATAAAACAATCCAAAGAGGTGTTGAAATTAGTGGTCATGGTAAGTATGGAGTTCCGACATTAAAAGATAGGGAAGTTTTATTAGCATTGCAAAGAATATATTTAAATAAAAAAGCTGTAAAAAATGTTATTAATTTAAAACCTTATGAAGAATTAAAAGAAAAAGACTTGTTTATTGATTTTAAAAGATATGAATTAGCTAAAGAAATGGGATATGTAAGACCTAATAAAAATGTCATGAATAATTTAAAAATGTCAATTGAAATATGGTTAGCAACAACTATTTTTTCAAGATATTCAGGTGGCTTATACAATCCGAAAGAAAAAAAATACATTTCAAATAATAAAATAGGATTTCATTTTTTAGAATCTATGACGGTTCAAGAAAGTTTTTATGATAATGAAGATTTTGATATAACCAATATTAAATTAAGCAGATTTTGTTATGATATGATTTATTATAATTATAAATTATTTTATGACTTAAATAATATTAGTAAAATAGACAATTTATTAGCACGAGGAATATATCTATTGGCTCTACAATGGGGAGGAAAAACTGGTTTTGCATGGATGAATATGGATACTTTAATAGATAGATTCCCTATGAAAGATTCTACTGCTAGAAAGTATAGGAAAAGAAATATAAAAAATGCTTTAAAATTATTAGAGGATGTTGGTGTTTTAGAGGTTAGTTATAAAGAAAATTGTGAGAAAATTTATATTACTTTAAAGAAGAAAAATAAAAAAATTAAAAAAGCAGAAGAGTATGTTAATAATTTACACAAATATAAAACATGGAAAGAAATAAAACAAAGATTATTAAGTTTTGGATTTAATGAAATAGAAATAGAGGATTTAAACTTAGAAAAAATAAATTATATAAAAGCTTTATTGAGATATATTGACGTTAGATTGCATTTCAATAATGTTGAAAAACCTAAAAAATTATTTAACTCATATTATGAAAACGACTTTCCTATAGATGAAAAATACTATAACAAAAGTGGTGATTAGTTGGCGTATTAATAGTGTGTTTAATACTACAAATAATTTTTGGATGTGGTATTGGGTGATTAAATGGCGTATTTTTAATAGTAAAATGGTTAAAGCTAATAAGATATAGACTTATTTATATAGAATTTATACGCCATTTAATCACTTTTTATAGATTCGAGTTTTCTATACGCCAATTGTTCACCAAAGACCACACCAATTAATCACCTGTAATATTCTATATATCATAATAAAAGAGAAATTTTATATTAATATAAAACAATTTAATAAAAGTATTGACGTTGTATAAAATACATGATATACTAAATTTAACAAATTGAGAAAGGAAGTGAGAAATTCGTGGGTAAATCAAAAACTTCAAGTTATACTTTAACATTACCATTAAAAATTGAACCCTATCAAGAACATATATTAAATAAAAGATTTGAGAAGTGCAGAAAAATATATAATTCTTGTTTAGGTGAGGCTCTTAAAAGATATAATCATATGATTGAATCTAAACAGTATAGAGAAATCAAAAAGATTAAAGATACAAAGTTGAGAAATAAAAAATATGAAGAGTGTAATGAAGAGTATGGTTTAACTAAGAAATCACTTCAAAGATATGTAACTTCTATGTATAACTATTTTGGAATAGAAAGTAAAACAGCTCAAAATCAATCTCATAAAGCCTTTGCTACTATTCAAAAGTTAATGTTTCATAAAGCTAAAAGAGTTAATTTTATTAAATATAATGAATTGAGTTCAGTCCAAGCTTTAGATAATAGGCAAGGAATAATTTATAGAGATGGATATATTATTTGGATGAAAACTAAGTTTTCAATAATAATAAAAAATAATGATTTATATGCACAAAAAGCTATTCAAGATAGAGTAAAGTTTTGTAGAATATTAAGAAAAGATATTAAAGGCAAAACTAAATTCTATGCTCAATTAATACTTGAAGGTGTTCCACCAACAAAAGTCAATAAAGAAACTGGTGAAGTTAAAGGTTGTATGAGTAGTGAAAAAGTAGGAATTGATATAGGTACTCAAACTGTTGCTATAAGTAGTAAAACTGACTGCAAATTGTTAGAACTAGCACCTAGTATAAATAATATAGATAGACAGATAAAACTATTACAAAGGCGTATGGACAGAAGTAAAAGAAGTATGAATCCTAATAAATACAATAAAGATAGAACTATTAAACATGGTAATAGAGATAGGTGGATATATAGCAATAAATATAAAAAGATAAGAGCATTAAGAAAAGAATTGTTTAGAAAGCAAACAGAATTGAGGAAACAAGACCATTGTAAAATGATAAATTGGTTATTATCATTAGGTGATAAATTCTATGTTGAAGATATGAATTATCAAGGATTACAGAAACGTGTTAAGAAAACTACTATAAATGAAGAAACTAAGAGGTTTAATAAAAAGAAAAGATTTGGTAAGAGTTTAGCAAACAAAGCACCTGCAATGTTCTTAACCATGTTAGATAATAAGTTAAAATATAATAACGAGAATTTATATAAGATAGATACAAAGAAATGTAAGGCAAGTCAATATAATCATTTTACAGATGAATATAATAAAAAAGAACTAAAAGATAGATGGAATAAGGACATAAATATACAAAGAGATTTATATAGTGCATTTTTAATAATGAATGTAAATGACAAAATGGATAAAATAGATAGAGAATCATGTATTAAAACATATGGTAATTTTAAAGAATTGCATGATAGAGAAATAAATAGATTAAAAGAATTAAAGAAAAATGGATATAAATTAATATCTAGTATGGGGATATAAAATCTATATTTATATTATAAAGGTTTAGAATCGAGCCTTATACTAACGTTAATGGTAACAACAGTTGCTTTGTTAGTGAAAGTCTTATTGAATTATAATTAGTGCTTGTATGTTGTAATTTATAATGTATTTTATAAATGAGAGTATAAGAGAAAGTTATTTAGTAAATAAGAACCTGCCAAGCTTTAGCTTGTGATGAGGTTCAGGTTTTATTTTGGGATAATTTTAAAACACATAAGTCAATAGCACCTAAACAGTCTGTAAATAATTTAAGAAATACTTATAAGCAATTAGGATTAAGTAAATCTGGAGATGAGTTATTAGCTGCTTAAATATAAATTAATTTCATAAATAGGAGGATGGAAATGAATAATGAGAAGAAACTATATATGTTAGTTTTTTTATTAGGAGCATGTGCCCCTTTATTAATACTAAGCTACATTAAAAAGAATATACCTAGTTTTTTAGGAGGATTATTAGCTAGTATTATGGTAATAAGTTATATAAGAGATATAAAAAAAGAAATTAAAGAGAATAATTTAAATAGATTTAAGTAATTATAAGAGTATAATATAAAATAATTTAATAAGTTTATTTGACAAAGCCAAATAAAAGGAATATAATGAGAATTGTAAGGAGATGGTAACATATGAAATATGATGATATATCAATTAGAGAAGTTGAATTAGGATTTGTTATTGGTGAAGCACTTTCACTAATAGAACAAGGTAAAATAGAGGAAGCTAAAATTTTATTAGAAAAAGAACATAATAAGTTTAAGAAAAATTATAAATAAAAAATATTTTTTTATCTGCAAGTACAAAATCTTGTAGTTATGACTACAAGATTTTATATTCATGTGATATAATAAAATGGATAAATAAGGCAAGGGGGTGAGATATGAAATGAATGTAGCACAAGTTATAATAGAAACAATAAAAGATCAAAGACACGATATTAAATGGGTAGCTGAAAAAGTAGAGATACCTTATACTACATTTTTATATAAATTGAAAAATGATAACTTTTTAGCAGAAGAGTTGCTAAAAATAGGAAAATTGTTAAATATTGATTTAGAAGAATTAAAAAATAAAATTTAAAGGAGGTTCTTTAAATGAATATAAAAATAAGTGCTAGTAATTCGGTTCTATTTCTTAAGATTGAAGAGGCCTTAAGTAAATTTGATAAAGACTTTATTGATAAATTCAAAACCGCAGAGTATATAATAGATGGATTTGACGATATACAGTTAGTTTCAGACAGTGCTTTTAATGAGAAAATTAAACTACCTAAAGGATTTTTAATAGAAGAAGTTAAGAATAGTGTGTATTCAGAATACGAAAAGGATTCAGAAGGTAATATTAAAGAAAACCAAAAATATCAAATAACTATACAGGGAGTTTTTAAAAATCAAATATATAAATTAATTTATTCAAATCTATCTAAAATAAATATTAAAATTTGTTTTGATTAAAATTAATATACAATTTGAAATTTTAATAAAGTAAAGGAGCGTATTATTATGAAAAGATATATAGTATGTGGTAAAAATAAAATTCCAATAGATAGAGAATATAAAATAGGAGATAAATTCATTACTTATAACTTAACACCTATAAAATGTACCAAAATAGAAGAAATCAACAATGAAATATTGTATCATTTTATCACCAATGATGAAGCATTTAATATAGATGAGGCATTTAACACACCGAAAAACCCAGCAATTGATAATATCTTAGAGTTGTTTGAAGAATGCTATGTTAAAAATAATAAAGAAAATAAAGTAAAGTTTATACAATGTAAATTAACTAATATAAAGACACAAAGTAAAGGTTATGGAACAGATATTATATTGAAAAATATAGGAAATGATGAAAATTATATTATAAAAGTAGATGAGAACATAGAAAGAATCAAAGAAAAATTAAAAGAGCAATACAAAGGAAATAGTGATAAAGATAAAATTTATCTAAGTAGAAGTATGACAAATATTGATATAAATGCTGATAAAGATGACAAAGAATGGTGCATAAACGAAGAAGATTTCAATTATTATATTTTTAATAAAGAAGATGTTTTTAATTTTATTTAAATAGGAGAAATGTTTGTTATATAAAAAAGCAATAAATCACTTTAAATAATATGGAGGAATTATAAATGTCTAAAAAAATAAGAATGATAATGACACAAATAATAGAATATGAACCAGATGTAAATAATTATTGTGATGCAAAAACATATGAAGATATGGCTGATATTGATGCACATACAGATGATATAGGAGTTTTATTTGATACAAAAGATGCTAAATTAAATATTACATGGGAAATAATAGAAAGGTCAGAGGATGGAGATTGTAGTTTGTGCAATTCAGAAGAGCATTGGAAAAGAACAGGTAAAATTACAAAAATAGAGTAAAATATTGAAAGCTAAAGTTTGATAAAGGGGTTGAATTATATTGAATAGAGAAGAAATGTATATGGCGGAAACATATAAATGTAAAGAGTTAATAAAAAGATTAAAACCTATAGAAAATTGGAATGAAGTAGGGATTGGAACAAAGATATTCCATTATACAGATAATAATATTTATAATGATAATGTATTCTTAGGATATGATAAGGAAAATAACTTAATTAAGTATGCTGTTATAGATTACTCTAAGTCTGAAAATGAGGAACATACAATGTCAGAGACAGGTTGGTATTACTATGATGAATTTATAGCAGATGAAGTAGAGGAACATTATACTCCAAAATTATATAATATATGGAATATAAGATGTGAAGAAGATTATCAATTTATGGTAGCTTTTAATAAAAAACATTTAAAACAAGAATATATAAAAGATAATCATTTAGAAGAAATAACAGATGAAGAATTTTGGAATAAATATGAGTGTGAAGAATTAAAAGAAGTAAATGGATTTAAAATTGTATTAAAATGAGAAATTTATATTAAAAATGGGGGATGAATGTATGAGAGATTATTTGTTTTATAGCAAAGGAGACTTATATAATACAATTGAATGCCATAAACAAAATATAAAGAAAAATATAGAAAATCAAAAATCTGATTATATCTTAAATGTTAATCAAGATGATTATATTGAATATTTATATAATAAATATATAATCAATCCTTTAGTTTTACATGAAGAAGAAATTAGTATTATTGAACAAAAAGAAATAGATGTAGATGTATCCCATGAATGGGATAGGGCGATTTCTGATAGAACTAGACCTTTTTATATAAAAGGAAATTCAATTACAATTGGAATACCTTACGAAGGAGATAGAGAATTATTTTATTTAAAACCATCCACATTTTCAACTATAATTCCTTGTGGAGTTGTAAAAGATACTGATTTATTACTCACTTTTGAGAATACAAATTTAACAAGTGAACAAATTAAGAGTGGTTTAGATAAAAACATTAAATTGATAAAACAATATATAGATTGGCAAAATGAAAGCATATTACCTTTTAATGATAATTTAAAAAATTATTTAAAACAATTGTTTTTTAAAAGAAAAGATAAGTTGTTAAAAGATTTAAATTTAGTTGCATCATTAGGAATCCCATTAAGAAAAAATACTGAATATACAAAAACTTATGTAGTTCCAACAACTAAAAAAAATGTAGAAATAGAAAAACCTATAATAAAAGAGAAAACTTTTGTTCCCGAACCAAGTATTGATATGTCAACATATGAAGATATTCTTAATACGTTAAATAATATGAGCATAGTTATGGAAAGGTGTCCTGAAGCTTTTAGTAAGATGGATGAAGAATCCTTGAGGCAGCATTTTTTAGTTCAATTAAATGGTATTTATGAAGGTAATGCAACAGGAGAAACTTTTAATGCAAATGGCAAAACAGATATATTAATGAGAGAAAATGGGAAAAACGTATTTATAGGTGAATGTAAATTTTGGAAAGGCGACAAGGTGTTTACAGATACTATAGATCAAATTTTAAGTTATATGTGTTGGAGAGATACAAAAGGAGCTATACTTATATTCAATAGAAATAAAAATTTAAGTAATATAATAAAAAAAATACCTGATTTAGCACAAAAACACCCTAGTTATAAAAAAGAAATTAATATTCAGCAAGAAACATGTTTTAGATATATTTTTAATCAACCCAATGACAATAATAGAGAAATATTGTTAACTATAATGGTATTTGATATCCCTGTTAAAAAAAGTAATTAAAATAAATGGAAAATTTTATATACTTTGAATAATAAAAAAGGGGGAAAAGCATGAAAAATAATACAGTATGTGAGAAAACAATAAAAGATGCAATTGTAAGTTATATGAATCCATATCATGTAAATTATATAAAAGAATATCCGTATAATTCAATCTACAAATTATTCCAATCATTAGATAGTCTTGAAAAAGAAAAACTATATGAAATTATGGGGATAGCAGGGACTTTTTATATAAAAGGAATAAATAAAACGTTATTTGATGATAAAGATGAATTATTGAAGCAAGTAAAATCTAAATGTATAGAAATATCTAAAACAACTTCGGAATTAGTTGCAGTTAACGCTTTTGTAAGTGTTGTCGCAAATGGTTTGATATGTACAGGAAACCCATTAAATGTAAATGAAAAAATAATTGAAAATAAAAATATGTTAAAAAACATGAAATACAATGAAAAAGAAATAATTGGAAAAATTAAACAAACTAATGGAGATAAAGCAATAAGTGATGAAAATATAAAACATGTATATAATATATTTCAAGAATCAATAGATAAAATGAAAATCAATCAAGAAAAAAACTTAGATTTATATAACTATTTTTGCAACAATGTAATAAAAGATTTACTAGATGAAAATTATTTACAAACAAAAAAAGAATTGCAAGATGATTAGTTTATCATAGGTTAATAAATAAAAAGTTATTTTAAAATAAAGCAAGGGGTAGAGAAAATGTTATTTACAAGGACAAAACAATATTCAGATATAATTCCACCTATAGATATTAAAAAACTCATATTTATAGTTAAAAAGACACTTCCAGATGTTATTTTTAATATGGGAAATTTAGAAGGAAACCCTTTCACATATCCTGAGGTTCAGACCTTACTAGATGGTATAACAGTTGGAGGACATAGAGTTTCAGACGAGCAACAAATATATGATTTAAAGAATAGTTGGGAATATTTATTTGGATTAATTCAAAAGGATGAATTTGAACTTAATAAAGAAATATTTAATAATATAAATAATAAAGTAGCAATTAATGAAGCATTAATAAGTGGTAAATTTAGAGATGGTCAAGTAAGAATAGGTGGAACTGATTATATTCCTCCGAAAGCAGAATTATTGAATTCTGTTTTTTCAAACGAGCTACCTAAAATTATAGATAGATGTAAGACTAAAACTGAATTAGCTTTTGAGATATTCTTATTTGTAGCTTTAAATCAATTCTATTATGATGGTAATAAAAGAACAGGCAGGCTACTAGCAAATGGGGTTTTACTATCTAATGGTCAAGGTGTTTTAAATATAAAAGCAAAAGATAAGCTAGAATTCAATACATTAATGGTTGAATTTTATAACACACAAAAAGCTGATAATATTTGTGATTTTTTATATAATAAATGCTTAGAAAGATAATAGGAAGGAGAGAAATAACAATGAAATTTCAATGTGAAGAATGTGGATGCGATGAATATTTAGACAAAGAAGGCTCAGGAGAAGATGAAGTTGGAGAATTTGAGGAATATGTATGTTTAGAATGTTGTCATATTACAAGAATACATGATTTATAAGATAGAGAAAATATTTTGATAAACTAATAAATGGGAGGAGTAAAAATGGATAAAACAATATTAGCTACTTATTTTGATGGAGACGGATATGGCTATGATTGGTTACAAGATGATGAAGAAGTTAAAGATTGGTTAGATGAATATAAAGATTATTACACTAATATAGAAATTATAAGAGTTGCAATAATTCAAGAAATATATGTGTCAGAAGATGCAATTGAGGAAGAGGATATAGAAGATGAAGAAGATAGTTTTTCAATAATGTATCCAAATATAGATACAGAAGAAGAAAAAGAAGAAATTTTTCAAAGAAATTTTGATAAATTTACAAGTTAAATAATAAATTAGAGGAATGATTTTTTATGAAACAAAAAGAATTACAATATCCTGTTGACAGCTTTATATATTGGTGCGATGAGTATTATAAGGTTTGTATCAATTATGATGATTATGAAGGTATAGTCAAAGATATGAATGGAGATAAATGTAATTTTTATTTTGGGTATGGAGGAGAAATAGCAAAAAGAGTTACTGATTTAAATTTAATAAAGGAATTGCAAAATATTCTTGATAAAAAAGATAGAACTTTAAAAAAAATGTTAAAATGAGGGTAAAGTATGTATATTTATGAAATAAAAACTTTTTGGTATAATGAGGATTTGCAAGATGAAGTATATGGTTTTACACATATAATCAGTGATAAAAAATATACACATGAAGAATTTGCATTGTTATGTGAAGAAGCAAAAAATGTATTAGGCAATGATACGTGGGATATAGATAAATATTTAATTGAAAAATATAAATTTAAAAGAATGCCAATAGAAGCTAGTTTTGAATATAATCCTTATGAAGATGAATAATATTGGATTTGTAAAAAATTTAACTTAATAGGGATGGATTAAATGAATAATATTTTAATTAGTCTAGCTACAAGTTTAGTAGTGAGTAATATAACTTTTATTTTAGGATTAAAAGCAGGTAAAAACCAATCTGATAGAAAAGAATTAAAAAATAAATATCAAAATATCTATACTCATTTAAAAAATATTGAAGAAGTTATAGGTACGGTAAAGCCTAAAAAATGGAATGATTATGAAGAAATTAAAAAAGGTGATTATTTCATTTATGCTCCTTTATTAAAAAAAATGAGTATAGAAGGAGAAGAGTTAGATTTAAATAAAAAATTATTTGAAAAGTGTGAAAAATTAGAGGAAGAATGTTTGAAATATTCTTATAAATATTATAATTATTTTTATACAATATATGATATATGCTTGGAAGTTATGAAATCTAATTATGAAGATATATATGAGGGTAATTATGAGATTTGTAGTAGTAATAAAGAAAGGTCAGTTAATAGGATTACAGTATATGAATTATCTTTAGGAATATTTTTATTTGATGATGATTTTAGTAAACATATCTCTAAGATAAAAAAAGAGGAGGAGAATTATTATATTTCATTTAGATTAAAAGATAAAGATAGAAAAGAGTTAAATGTATATAGGAATTCTTCAAATATTAGTCCAATAGAGTTTTTAGAAAAGTGTAAATTAAAAATTGAAAATGCTAATGAAATTAACATTGCAGAATTAGATAATGAAAGAAATAAATTAATTAAAAGGTTAGAAAAGATAAGAGGAAAAGTAGGTAAAAGAGCAAAAGAACCTTATACATTTTGGGAGACTTTATTAGGAGCTTTTATAGATATATTTAAATTTTAAGTTAATATAAATTCACGATTTTATTTGGTATTCAAAAAGGAGAGAGATAAAAATGATGAGAGTAGAAGCAAAATCATTAGTTACTTATACCTGTCATTTAACAGAAGATGATGAAGAAAAGGTACGGTCATACGCAAAAGAACAAAACATATCATTAGATGAAGCTATTGAATATTTATGGGAAAATGAAGATATAAATATCTATGCAGGAGACCAAACTGAATCAGATAGTTGGACTCAAGAAGTTACTTTGTTAAATCACGATTAAAAATTGGAGGTATAAAAATGGATGAATTATTATTAGAGTTTCAAGAATGTTTAGATACATGGGGAGATTTACCTGAGTACTGTTATACAGAAGAATACAAGAATGCTTTTATAGAATTTGCTAAACCAAGATTAGAAATAGGTAGAAATTTAAAAGGATTAGCTATACAAACTTTACATCATGAAACAGACAGTAGATTGCCGTATTTTGAATTTGAAAGACAATAGGAGGGATAGTTTATGGTTATGACAATAGAGGAATTTAAACATCAATTTGATGATTGCAAATCTGTTGATGGAGAATATGATCTTAGCAAAAAATATAGGTTTTCTTATAAAAAATTAATAGAAGATGATAGAATACAGTCAAGTTCATTTCATTCATCATGGACTAGTAGTTTAAAAGAATATGATGGAACAATAGTTACCTTAATTGATGAACATGAGGGCAATATTGATAATAAATTTTCAATAGCAAGAAATTGGTGTGAAGAAATAATTTAATTATTTACTTTCAAAAGAGGAGTAGAAATGAGTTTTACAAGTAACATTTTTCAAAAAGAACATTCAAATGTATCAAGCTTAATACCAATAACAACATATAAGAATAATGACGAAATTAAGAAATTTATTAAAACTATAAGAAAGTTAAATTTAGATATAAATGATTTTTATAAAGTGGAAGGAAAGCTATATAAATACTGTTATTTAAAAGAAACTGTATTAGTAGAAATATATGATACAAATGAAGATTATTTTATTAATTTTAAAGTTCGAGAGCAAATTGAGCAAAGAGAAAGAATCAATAAAAAATGCATTGAAAATAAAGAGTATATAAGGTTATTTTGTCTTATAGACAAGCCATATAGATTTTCATTCTATCAACAGCTATTTAATGATATTCCAGATGAACAAAAATATGAAGTATTTAAAGATATTTACACTTCTTGTGAATATGGATTTAATAATTTATCAAGAGAATTTTTAGAAGAAATTTTTGAATATAATAAAGCAGATAAAAATTGGTTTGATGATGATATTATTGCTATTTATAGAGGGGAAGGCAGCTTATCTACCCATTATAACAAAGCGTATTCGTGGACTGTTAATATAGATGTTGCTAGATGGTTTGCAGAGCGATTTAATAAAAATGGAAAAGTGTACAAGGGATATATAAGACAACAGGATATATTAGATTATTTAGGAGATAGAAATGAAAAAGAAGTATTGGCTTTTCCAGAAGATGTTTTTGATGTAGAACAGATTTTATAAAATTAATTTAAAGATAGAGTAAAACAAGGAGGATTAATATGTCAATAGATATAAATTTTTATAAAGGTTTAAAAGAAAGCTCATATACAGATAGTGGATATGATACATTAGACTCTAGTGAAATAACATCCCTTACTTTAAGTAGTCGTTTGAATGATTACTGGGGGGGCTTATAATTTAATTAAACAAAATTATGATGATAGATTAATGAATGATCCAGAAGTTTATATTTATGCAAAAGGGAAAATAAGAAATATATATGAAAAAGCAGTTACAAAAAGGCTAGGGAAAGATATAGAAGATTGCCTAAAAGAAGTATTAGCTTGTAATATTGATAAATGTTATGTAAAAGTAATTGAATAAAAAATAGTATAAATCATTGATTTTATTTGTATATTTTGAAATAAATGTAAAGTAAAGGAGCGTAAAAAAGTTGAATAAAATAAAAGTAAAAGATTTGCTATGTATTACAGGAGGCAATACAAAAGTAGTTATATATGATATAAATGATAATAGCTATAAAGAACTTTGGAAGGGCATTGTAGATGATATTGACTTTAATAATGTACCTTATGCAAACAACGAAGTAGAACATCAAACAGTAGTCAATGACGAGGACATATTGCAAATTCATATAAGATTTATTGATAAAAATAATGTAAAACAGTATTTTGATAAGAATAATAAAGAAGTTAAGGATTATAATTATCTTATTTGTGAAGAAGAAGTTTGTCAAGCATTAAGATGCGATGATGGTACTTTACTATATGAAATTTTAATATTAAAGAAAAATGGAGAATTGGATTTAAAAGATGATTTTTATTATCCTGATGCATATGAATCTAAAGAAATAGAAATCATAAACAAAGAAAAAGCAATAGAATTGTTGACAAAAATTTGATTTGATGTTATTCTAAACACAAAATAACATCAAAGAAGGTGTAAAATATGTTTCACAAAATAAATCCTGAAGAAGAAATTGAAAAAGCTATTGAGAATAATCCTGAATTAGAAATTTATATGAAACAGGCTGATGCTCAATATCAGTTAATTAAATCATTAGTCGAATTTAGGAAGTCTGCTAAAATAACTCAGAGAGAAATTGCAGAAAGAAGCGGATTAACTCAGCAAATGGTTTCAAGAATAGAGAAAATTGATAATTCTCCAACATTAGATGTATTTTTAAGATATGTTTCAGCTTTAGGATTAGAGTTAAAAATTAATAAAGACGAAAATTAATTATATTAAGTATGATAATATAAAACCTTGGTAAATATATTAATGATAATATTTTATCGAGGTGATTTAATTGAGAAAATATTCAAATGAAGAATTGTTAGAACAAGTAAGAGATAAAGCAAAAGAGTTAGGAAGAATACCGAAAACTGCTGAAGTAAAATCTTATATAACAATCATCAAAAGATTCGGAAGTTGGAATAATGCATTGAAAAAAGCAGGATATACGAATAAAGAAATTTACGAATCTAAAAAACGATATGTTTATACTAACGAAGACTTATTAAATATAATAAAATGCAAAGAAAAAGAAATAGGAAGAATACCTCATTCAAGGGAAATAAAACAACGGAATATAATATCTAAAAGATTTGGCTCATGGAATAATGCATTGAAATTAGCAGGATATAAAGATACTCAAATATTAAAAAAGAATAAAGAATTTACACGAGAAGAACTTTTAGAATTAATAAGATGTAAATATAATGAATTAGGTCGAATACCAAAAATGACAGAATTTGAATTACAATATGAAGTGTATAAAAATTTTGATTCATGGAAAGATGCTTTGAAATTAGCAGGAATTAAAATGAAATCAGATAAAAAGCAAATAAAAAGTAATGAGAAAAAGAAAAAATATAGTGATGAAGACTTATTACAAAAAATTAAGGATAAATATAATGAACTAGGAGAAATACCAAAGTCCTATCAAGTTGAAAATTATACAATTATAATTAGAAGGTTTAATGGTTGGGATAATGCTTTAAAAAAGGCAGGGTTTGATGATAAAGAATTAAAAGAATACAATAAAACATATACAAAAAAAGATTTATTAAATATGATAAAAGAAAAAACTAAAGAATTAGGAAGAATACCTAGTATGACAGAGTTTTCACATAAACATAGAATTGTTAAGAATTTTGGTACTTGGGAAAATGCATTAATAGAAGCAGGATTTAGTAAAGAAGAAATACACAATCGTAATAAAAAGTATAGCGATGAAGATTTATTAAATATAATAAAAACAAAATATCTTCAATTAGGAAAAATACCTCAAACTAAGGATGTAAAGCAATATTATTCTATAATTTATAGGTTCGACTCATGGCAAAATGCGTTAAAAGAAGCAGAGTTAATATAAAAAGTTACTTTTATCCAATTTATTACAAGGAAATTTTGAAATAATCCTTGTAATTTTTTTTAATACATGTTACTATGTTAATATAAAACAATTTAACAAATATAAATCACAAGGAGTTGTTTTTAAATGAATGAATTACCTAAAAGAGTTGAGGATTTTTTAAAATATTTAAGAGGTATAAAAAATAAAAGTCAAAATACAATAGAAGGATATGAAGTAGATTTAAAAATGTTTTTTAGATGGTATAAATTAGATAGGGGATTAGTCAATAAAGATATTAAGTTTCAAAATATAAATATATCAGATATTAAAGATACTCATATTAAATCTGTCACATTACAGGATTTATATAATTTTGTTTATTACCTACAGAATGAAAGAAAGAACAGTGAAAAATCAAGAGCTAGGAAAATAGCTAGTTTAAAATCATTTTTTCATTATTTAAAAACTAAAGCAAAAATAATAGAGGAAGATGTTTCAATAGAATTAGAAACTCCAGATATCAAAAAAAGAGAACCTGTATATTTAACTTTAGAAGAATGTAACAAATTATTAGAAGTTATTCGAGATGGTAGTGCAAGAAGTAAGAGAAATTATTGTATAGTAATTATACTACTTAATCATGGACTTAGAGTAAGTGAATTATTAAATTTAAAAGTAGAGGACATAGTAAACAATGAAAAATTAAAGATTATAGGAAAAGGTGACAAGCAGAGATACTTATATCTTAATAACGTTACCAGAGAAGCTATATTAGCTTATATTAAAGACGAAGATATAACAGAGGGTAAGTTATTCAATATAAGCGATACACAGGTTAACAATGTAATTAAAGGATATTGTAAAACTGCTAATATAAATAAACCTATAACGGCACATAAATTACGTCATACATTTGCTACTGTAAATCTTAAACAAACTAAAGATTTAAGATATGTACAAGAAGCTTTGGGACATAGTAATATTTCAACTACACAAATATATACACATGTTTTAGATGAAGATAAGAAAAAATATGCAAATGAAGTTCAAATAGGATAAAATATACTATAAACAAAAATAAGGGTTTGTTGATTAATATAAAATAATTTAACAAAGGAGTAAAGAAAATGTTTGAAAATAATAAAGATTTTTATCCAACACCTAAAAAATTAATAAATAAAATGTTAGAAAATATAGACCTTAGAGAAATGAAAACAATATTAGAACCATCAGCAGGGAAAGGCGATATAGTTGAAATAATAAAAGAAAAGAAAAGGGCACAAAGAAGAAATGATTATTATAGTAGCAAAGACATTAAATATGACATAGATTGTATTGAAATTGATGAAAATTTACAAATGATATTAAAAGGAAAAGGGTTCAGAGTTATTCATAATGATTTTTTAACTTATAATGGATTTAAGAAATATGATTTAATTGTAGCTAATTTTCCGTTTTCTCAAGGAGATAGGCATCTAGCTAAAGCATTAGAATTAATAGAAAATGGTGGTAATCTTGTTTGCTTAATTAATGCCGAAACTATAAAAAATCCATATAGTAATTTGAGAAGAGTATTATTAAAGAGATTAAACAAATATGATGCAAATATAGAGTATTTACAAGAAGAATTTATCAATGCAGAAAGAAAGACTAATGTAGAAGTCGCATTAATAAAAGTAAAGATAAAAAATAAAAACAAAGATAGCATTATATTAGAAAAACTAAAACAAGAAGAAATGATTAATAAACAAAACCAACAAAATAATAATACGTTAATTAATGGAGATTTCTTAACAGGGATAGTCCAACAATACAACTTTGAAATAAAGGCAGGAATAAAATTAATAAATGAATATTATAATTTACGACCTTTGGTATTAAAGAGTTTTAAAAAAGATAGTTGTTTTAATGATTCTATTTTGCATTTGTCAATTAATGGAGATAAATATGATAATACCATACAAGATGATACTTTGATAAATGCTTATGTAAAAAAGGTTAGATATAAATACTGGGAAGCTTTATTTAGTAATGAAAAATTCACAAAATTATTAACATCAAATTTATTAAATGAATTTAGACAAAAATTAACTGAATTACAAGATTATGATTTTAGTTTATATAATATAAAAGAATTACAAAAGCAGATGAATCAAAATGTAGTCAAAGGAGTAGAGGACACAATTTTAAGCTTATTCGAAGAATTTTCTAGTCAATATAGTTGGTATAAGGAGTGTAATAAAAATATTCATTATTACAATGGTTGGAGCAGTAATTCTGCATTTAAAATTAATAAACGCATAATAATTCCTTTATCCTCTTACGGGATATTAGGTGATAGATTAGATTATGGATATAAATTTTATGAGAAATTAAAAGATATAGAGCATGTTTTTGATTACTTAGATGGAGGAAAAACAGAAAATACAAATTTAAAAGAAATATTAGATGAGGCTGAAAAAGAAAGACAAACTAAAAATATAAAAACAAAATATTTTTCTATAAATACATATAAAAAAGGTACTACTCATTTAACATTTTTGAATGAAGAATTATTAAAAAAATTCAATATTTTTGGGAGCTGTAAAAAAGGATGGTTGCCTTTTTCTTATGGTAAATGTAAATATGAAGATATGTCAGACAAAGAAAAAGAAATAGTTGATGAGTTTGAGGGGAAAGAAAGTTATAAAAAGACTATGAAAAACTTAGATTATTACATATATGAACCAAAGAAAGTATTAATGTTACAATAATATAAAATAATTTGACAAAATAACAATAAGGTAGTATCATAAGATTATAGGAAATATTTAGTAAACAGGGGGAAAAGATAAGATGAAAGAATGTTTAGATTATCAACATGAGATACAAAACAAAGAGATAGAGGGGCTATTAGAAGAATTTCAACAGTTAATAGAAGAAAAACAATATCATAATTTAAGTTCACACAATGATAAATTAGAAAAGAAATGTGATCAAAAAATATTTTTAGTTAAATTAAAAATATTAGAGGAGGTAGAAATATTAAAAGATTGCATATCTACTATATGTGTATAAAATAATACTTTTATAGCGATGTAAAATAATTTAAGAAAGAAGGTAAAACATGAGTGTAACCTCACCACAAGAAATTAAAAGAGAATTAGATAAAAAGATAATAGGACAAGACCATGCTAAAAAAGTTCTATCAATAGAAATTTTTAAACATTATTTAAAAATACAAAACCAAGAAAGCTTGAAAGAAATGAATAAAGAAATTAAGAAAAATAATATATTAATGACAGGTAGTACAGGCACAGGCAAGACATATCTTGCACAAACAATAGCAGAAATTTTAGATGTTCCTTTTGCTATAGCAGATGCTACAACTTTAACACAAGCAGGTTATGTAGGAGAAGACGTAGAAAACATTCTTTTAAAGCTTATTCAAAATGCTGATTATGATATAGAAAGAGCAGAAAAAGGAATAGTATATATAGATGAAATAGATAAGATAGCAAGGAAATCAGAAAATCCTTCTATTACTAGAGATGTATCAGGTGAAGGAGTACAGCAAGCATTATTAAAAATTCTTGAAGGGACAGTAGCTTCTGTTCCACCACAGGGTGGAAGAAAGCACCCCAATCAAGATTGTTTAAAAATTAATACTAAAGATATATTATTTATAGCTGGAGGTAGTTTTGAAGGAATAGAAGATATAGTAAATAAAAGAATTGGTAGTAAAAATGATAAAAATATAGGTTTTACTCCTATAATAAATGATATTAAAACTAAAGAGTTGACAAATGATGAAATAAGAAACAATATAACTTTTCAAGATTTAAAAATATTCGGCTTAATGCCAGAATTATTAGGGAGATTTACTGCAATAACTAATTTACAATCTTTAAAATTAAATGATTTAGTTAAAATATTAAAATTAAAAGATGGAGTTATAAAGGAATATGAAACTATTTTCCAACTGCAAAATAAGAAATTAAAATTTAAAAAAGAAACTTTAGAAAAAATAGCTGAAATTGCATTGATAAATAAAACAGGGGCTAGAGGGTTAAGAAATATTGTTGAAAGAATAATGGAAGATTTTATGTTTAATGCTCCTTCAGAAAATAAGTTGAGCTATATAGTGGACTTGGATAGTATTAAAGTAATTTATAAAAATCATTTCAAAAATGAAAAATTGAAAGAGGAAATAGCCTAGGGAGGAATTCATATGAGTAAAATAAAAGATGATTATGGTGATAAAAATATAATAAGCAAAATATCACAGCAATTATTGAATATAATGAGTCAAAATAATGGCAATATAATTATAGTGAATATTGGAACTGATAGATGTATAGGAGATTCATTAGCTCCATTTGTTGGTACTATATTAAAAGAAAATGATTTACAAATACCTGTATATGGAACTATAAAAAATCCTATACACGCTTTGAACTTAGAAAGGGAAATAAGAAGTATAAAAAACAAACATCCTAACGCTACCATAATAGGAATAGATGCTTGTTTAGGTAAAAAAGAAAATATAGGGACTATTGAAATTAGGGAAAAACCTCTATATCCAGGAAAGGGAGTGGGAAAAGAGTTATTAGCAGTAGGAGAATATTCTATAATTGGAATAGTGGAAGAATCTGATAACGGTATAAAATTTGTTACAGGAAATAATATAAGATTGGATTTTATATTGGAAATGTCCAAGAGTATTGCAAAAGCAATAATTAAATCAGTAAATTATTATTACATAGAAAATAACGAAATAGCAATTTGTAACTTATAATAAGGATTAAAAGTATTTAAAAAAGATATTTTAATTAAACGTGACAAATACATAATTTGAAATTATTGCGAAGGAGTGATGTAAAATGAAAATAAATGTATTATCAAAAGACACAATTGGAAATATTTTTGAGTTAGTTACAAACATAAATAAAACATCTAATCTAACAGCTTCAGTATTACATGAAAGAAATAAAGAAGGTTACTATATTATAAGAATAGAATCATTGGAGGGATAATACGCAATTCAAATATTATATGAAAAGGGGTGTTTCAATGTTAATCTTATATAATTTTCCTACAGATAAACAGATAAAAACATTAAGATTTATTACTTTAACTACAGGAGTGATGTTTGAAGGAAACACTAAGTCAGAAGCAAGTAAATTCATTAAAGAGAACTTAAAATTTGCACAAAAAATAAAAGAGGAAAAGGATAAAAATAAGAATAGTCAATATCATGATTGGGATAATAATAGAGGTTCAGGAACAAGTAGAGCTTGTTATGGAAGTGATAATTTGGATTTAGCTTTTGAATCTGCTATAGAGCATAGTATGTTTGGAGGATGCTGATAATTTAGTAAAGAGGTGATAAATTTTTGTACATATATATTATAATTTTATTAATTGGATTTTTTATAGGATTATTTTATGGAAAATCTATTGTAAAATAATTTAACAAATAAAAAGAAGGAGGAGTTCAAATGCATAACAAATCAATAGAATATATAAAAAACAGAGTTAAGCAATCAATAGATGATATAGGGGACATACCTTTAGACAATTGGGATAATGTCAAAGTAATAAATCCAATGAAATGGCTAGAATCAGAGTTTAATATTCCTGTAGCCAATAATAAAATAACATGTGACTTGGCAATTAATAAGAAGTTTAAAAATGAAGTTACAATAGAATATGATGATAAAGTAAATTATGATTACTTTACATCAGATTTTATAATACATGATGGTACTTTATTGTTTCAAGCACAAGCTATAAGCAAAATGATGTTGAAGCTTTTGAAAAGGGAAACTTATTCCAAAAAGGTAGCTACGGATGGTTTTATAAAAAATCCATTTAATTATGATGTAAAATACACTATAGGCGATATTTTAATTAATAGTGATTATGGAATAAAAGAAATTAACGGAAATAAAATGAAAGGTCAAAGAGATTGTATTGTTTTACCAATTAAATTTGAAATATTCAAACATAGAACAATTTAATAAAATTTTGTTTTTATAATAATTAAGGAGGAATTTTTAAATGAAAGTTGATTATAAAATAAAAGAGAATGGAAAGCCGTCAGTTGCTTTTAGTAAAGAAGGTCATTATTCAAGTTTCAATCTGTTAACTAAAGAACGTTTTAATTATAATAGGCAAAATTTATTTTTGCATGAATTAAAACAAAATTGTAATAATTTAAATAAGAATAGATGTTTTACTATTTCGATTAGACAAGATGGAAATAATAAGGAAGCAGGAAAATATAAAATGGCACAAATGAATTTAGAAGAAGATGAATTAATTATTATAAGAGATAATATTAATAAGATATTAGAATATAATACATATAATAATAAAAAGAAAGAAAATTATTTACCATTTTGTGATAAAAAATATGAAATAATTTATGCTAAAGATGGAGGATGTATAAATACTATAAATGATTTAACACAAATTGATTGTGTAAAGGGTACTTTAATTAATTATGATAATCCATTTACTGGTAGATTATTTTTAGAAAATGAGAAGGGAGCTTTAGAAATTATACCTATGGGAAGTGTATTAGAAATGAGGGAAATCAAATAATTGGATAAATAGAAGGAGCTATTAAATGGAAAAAATATGTTCTTCTAATGGTATTTTATATATACTATATTTGCCTTAATCTTAGGAATTATATAAATATCTATAAATCCAGATTATTATATTGCTAAAATGGTTATGAAAATGATAAAAAATATAAAATAGAGGAGGAATTTTAAATGAGCAAACATAAATATGGATATGATATAACAGAAGATATGAAGGAACTATATGGAGAAAGTTATGAGCAGATAAATAATATAAGAGTGTCTTTAGCAGAATCAGTTTTAACAACAAGCCAAACAATGTGTGATTTGATGAATATAATACAAAACCCTATTCCAATAAGACAACAGGAATTAGATAAATGGATAGAGGATAAGGAAGTATTTTTAAAAACTGTAGAAAAGCAATGCGACTTAATAGCATCTTTTGTTAAAGACTACCATGTAAAATAATTTGGTAAAATAGGAGGATAAATAAGAATGAAAAATATATTCATGAAAAACTGTTGTGATGGAGTTTATAATTCATTTGACGTTCATTTTACAAGCGTTTGTGATAACAAGTGTTCCCATTGTATAGATTGTAAATATGAAGGTTTTAATATTTTAAAACCTAATATAAATGCAATAGCAGATACAATAATAAAAAATAAAGATGGTTATGAAGATGTGTTGTTTTTAGGCGGAGAACCCTGTTTATATTTAGAAAAGTTAATAAAATGTATAAAATTAATTAAAAAAGAAACTACTTTAAAAACTTTTGTTACAACTTCTGTACCTAAAACTTGCTATGATAAAAGGGCATTGTTTGAAGAATTAATAGAATTAGTTGATGGGATTAATTTATCAGTTCAACATTATGATGAAAATATAGCAGATGAAATTAGAAATACTAAATCAAAATATGATAGACAATCGTTTTATAATAGTTTGCCTCATAAAGATAAAATCAGGATTAATTTAAATATTGTTAAACCATTCTTATATACAAAACAAGATTTAACAAAATGTTTAATGCATTATGATAAAATGGAGTTTAATTCGATAAAACTTTCAGAGATACAACATGGGAAAGAATATTACACATCTTTTGAAAAGACTTTTGGAATAAACTTAGGTTCACCTTTTTATCATGGTTGTCAGACATATTTAGACATGGATGAGATAATACCTGACTTCAAGACCCCTGTACTATTAAAACGTTCTTGTTTTATGTGTGAAGAAACATTAAAGGCTTCTTTTAAAGATGGTTTAAAAGTATTATATAAAACATTTAAGAATAAGCCACAAAATAAATATGGTGTAGTTTATGAAAATGGTAGATTAGAGAAAGGATGGGTGTAATAATCTGTATACCAAAGTTTTAAGAAAAATTTTAAGAAAAATATGTTATGGAAATGGTCATTGTGTTCCTGATGGTGGTGGGACAGGACATTGTTATTAAAATAGTTCTTTTATTATAAAATAATTTAATAAGAAAGAAGGCGGGTAAATGGTAGAGGAAAATGTATTAATATTTAAAAATATAAATGAAATTAAATTTACTAAAATCTATGGTAATACATATTCAGTTGCAATTAATTCGGATATAGAGAAAGACGGAAAAGAGTTTAGAAATATGATAAGTGATATACCAATTTGCAATATAGATTCCACACTAGAATTAACTTTAAGTAAAAATTATGAAGATTTTTACTTATCTAAATATAATATAATAAGAGATGAATCATATAACATACCAATAAATATTAGATTGAAATCCAATCCAATAACGAAAGAAATAATTTATGTAAAAGAGGGTGATTAAATGCCATACGTTTGTTTAAAATGTAATGAAGTATATAAAAATTCTATTAATCAAATTAAGCCAATTAAATATAGTGAAAATAAAGAATGGCGGTTTTGTCCAAAAACAAACTGTCATGGAGAAGTAGTAGAGATAGATGAATTAATTATGCCAACAATAATAGAATTAAATAAAAAAGGCTATACTACTGAATTTTGTTGCTCAGGACATTCTTATGAAAGATATACAGATACATATATTTCTTTTACAGGTGAAAAAATACCTATAAATTTACCAAAAGGCTTTATCATGGAAAAAATCGGTGATAAAGTTTGTATAAGAAAATATTATAATAACATTTTATCAAAATTAGAAAGGTTTGAAGAAATACTAAATACTAACTTAGAACTATTAAAATGGGCAAACAATTTATAAGTGTTTGGAAAAAGTAAATAGATAAAGCTAAACAAAGATTTGAGATTAGAGGATTTGTGGAAAAATAATTTATTATCATGAGAGGTGGTAAAATGTTTTTTAATATAGAAAAAATGAAAAACAGAAAAAAGCTTAAAGATTTTATAAAAAAGAATAATTTAGAACATGATAAACAGTGGGTATATTGTTATAAAGCAGTTAATCACGATTTAAGTAGTTATTATTATAGTTTTCCATACCAAATAGGAAAAGAATATGATTCAGCAATAGATAGTAAAGATGGAAGGTCTAAATTTTTTGCTACAACCTTAGAAAAATGTAAGAAATATGATACAAGCAAAAATGATTATTATCTTGAAGATAAAAAAACAAAAGAATTAAAAAGAATTGATTTTAGATATTCTAGTCGTAATTTAGAGTGTCCCGACTTAGTATTTTTAGATGAAAATAAATATGATGTAATTAAGTATAGTCCATGTATTATAAAAGTAGGGTTATTAAAAAAAGAATTAGAATTAGATTATGATAATGATTTAAAATCTTCTAAAATAAAAATTATAAGTATTATAGAATCTAGTAAAAAAGAGGTTATTAAAAACAGTAGATATATAGTTGTTACAGGTAAACTTAATAAATCATATTCAGGAGCTTACATACCATATGGTTTGTTTAAAATGGGGTTACGTGTATTTAGTGGAGATGTTGATTTAGAAAACGTTTTTCAACGTATTCCCCAAGAAAAATTTAAAGAAATTGTTAAGGAACGATTTACAAAAGCTAAAGATGAATATTTAGAAGAACAAAAAAAAGAGTTTGTAAAAAACAATGATAAATTTTATTTATAAAATATTCGTTTTATGGCAATATAAAATAATTTAATAAAATAGAAAAGGAGCGTTGCTTATGAGTTATAATGCATACATAACAAGAATAAAAAATATTAGAAAGCATATTAATGCAGATAGATTAAATGTAGGAGAATGCTTTGGAAATTCAGTAATAATTTCATTGGATATTAAGGAAGATGAATTAGGTATATATTTTCCTACTGATGGAAAACTAGGAATGGAATTTTGTGAAAAGAATAATTTGTTGAGAAAGAAAGATGAAAATGGAAATCAAATAGGAGGATATTTAGAACCTGAAAAACGTCATGTATCTACTTTAAAGCTTAGAGGAGAAAAGTCAGATGGTTTATTTATGCCATTAAAATGTTTAGAATCGTTTTGCGATATTACAACACTAAAAGAGGGAAATATAATAACTACATTAAATGGTGTTTTAATATGCGAAAAATGCATACCTAGAGGTAAAGTAAGGACACAAGGAACACCTAAAGAAAAGAACAAAAAAATTAGTTCTGAGTCATACCCATTTTTTAAAGAACATAGTGATACAGCACAACTGGCATATAACACACATCAATTTAAAGAAGGTGATTTATGCTATATTACCTTAAAGATGCATGGAACAAGCCAACGTAGTTCGTATACTATTAAAGAGAAGAAAAGAAAAACACCATATTTAATATATAAATTGTTAAAATTTATATATTAATATAGGCACTAAAAAAAATTGGGACAATGTTACAGGTACAAGAAGAGTTATAATAAAAGATTATGATAAAGGGTTTTATGGTAGTAATGAATTTAGAAAACAATATCATGATTTATTTGCAAGTAGATTAAGAAAAGGTGAAACAGTTTATTATGAAGTTGTAGGATATACAGATAAAAATCAAACAATTATGCCTGAATGTGATAATAAGAAAACAAAGGATAAAGAATTCGTAAAACAATATGGTAAGACTACTAAATTTACATACGGATGTGACATTGGAGAAAATAATATTTATGTATATAGAATGACTATGACAAATGAGGATGGCGATACAGTAGAATATCCTTGGCATTTAGTTAAATTACGTTGTGAGCAAATGGGTGTTAAATATTGTCCTGAATTAGATAGGTTTACCTTTACAAGTATTGAAGATTTAATGAGCAGAGTAGAAAAATTTGTAGATGGAACAGACCCAATAGGTAAAACTCATATTAGAGAAGGTATAGTGGTAAGAATAGACAATAAAGAAAATTTTACTGCATATAAACATAAGAATTTTACTTTTAAATTATTAGAGGGAATTATTAAAGAAAGTGACATATTAGATATGGAAGAATCAGAAAGTGAGAATAAAAATGAATAAGTTAATTATGATGGTTGGATTACCTGCGAGTGGGAAATCTTATTATGCTGATAAAATAGCTAAAAAAGAAAATGCGATAATAATATCCTCAGATAATTTAAGAAAAGAATTATTTAATGATATAGATGACCAAAAACATAATACAGAAATTTTTAAAGAATTACATAAAAGAGTAAAAGAAAATTTAAAACAAGAAAATAATATTGTAATAGACGCTACTAACATAAATCACAAAAGAAGAAAAGCATTATTAGATGAATTAAAGAGGTTTGACTGTTTTAAAGAATGTTATTTAATAGCAACTCCATACGAAAAATGTTTAAAACAAAATAAACAAAGAGAGAGGCAAATTCCAGAACATGTAATAAAAAGAATGTATAAAAATATAGTTATTCCTCAGTATTATGAAGGATGGAACAAAATTAATATTATTAAAAATTTTAATAAAGAAGATTTTGATGTTAATGAGTTATTTAATGGAGAAAATGGACTTAATAAAATAAATCAGGATAATCCTCATCATACATTAACAATAGGTAAACATTGTTTAAAATGTAGTTCTAATGTAGAAAATGATGAAAGTGCAAAGGATTTAGTAGAATTAGCATTAGTAAGTATTGCAGGATTATTTCATGATATAGGAAAAGCATTTACTAAAGAATTTAAAAATAGTAAAGGTGAAGTAACTGATATTGCACATTATTATGAACATCATAATGTATCTGCATATTTAAGTTTGTTTTACTTAAATCTTTGTGATGAAGATAAATTAAAAGTAACTAAATATATTCAATGGCATATGCAACCATTCTTTATTAAAACAGAAAAATCTAAAATTAAATTTATTAGATTAGTTGGTGAAGAATTTTATAATAATTTATTAATATTACATAAAGCTGATATAATAGCAAAATAATAGATAACAAATATAAAACAATTTGTTAAATGCGTTTGACAAGATAAGAAAATGATGGTAATATATAAATATAGTAATTTAAAACAATTTAATAAATTTTGAATTTTATTAAAAGCTAATAGGTGGATAAGTAATATTAAATTATTATTAAAACATAAAAGATTACATAAAAATGAAGGGAGAATTTAATATGATTTGGTTTATATTGTTTTTAATATTATTATTTATCTATCCACCTTTTGCCATATTATTATTAATTATAGGTATAGCAGCTAGAGTATTTTGTAAATAAAAAAGTAATAAAATTAAAGGAGAATATATATGAAAAATTATTTTTGGGATGATAAAGAATATAAGTGTCCTAATTGTGGAGGGGATTTAACCCCTGTATCAAGTATTTTCACAGAAGATTTACAGCAACAAACGGTTAGTTGTAGAAATAAAAATTGTGAAAAAATATTTGATATAACCTATAAATTAGTATTAGATAATTTTACTGAATGTAAGGAAGATTAATAATTTATTGAATGAATTTAAAAATAAAACAATAAAATATATATAAAATGAGGCGAAATAATGTTAAATGATAAAGAAAAAGAAAATCATCAATGTGGAATAGATTGTATAGAAGTTATAAAACATTTATATGGGGAAAATTACAAGAAAATAAATAAGCTAAGATGGGAATTATTCAAATCCTTAGATGATACTCCTTTTGAAGTGCAACGTTTAAGGTTATTTGTTCAAAATACGATACCAATAAATAAGAAAGATATAGAAGAGTTTGATAAACTTTATAGTAAAGTAAAGGAAGAATATGATTTAAAAAAATCAATTATAAAAACTATAGATGATATTAGGGAATTTGCTATTAAGTATCATTTAAAATAATTTAAAACACTTGTTTTATCAAAATATAAAATACCCAATTTGAAATTATTATAACTTGACTAAAAGTCAAAATTAAGGAGGAATATTATGCAATACATATTAACTCAAAGTGAGTATGATAAATTTATAAAATATAAAGAAGGTTTTATAAAGGCAAATAAAGTATTAGAAAGTAACTATGATGAAGATAATAAATGCTTTAATTTTAATGAGGATACTTATAAAATGTTAATGGCTGCATTAGGTAATAGTTTTGGTAGTGGTTATAGTGCAAATGTATGTGGAACTAAATTTATCATTACAAAAGACCATGTAGAAGGTTGCAGGATAGCAGATATGATTAAAAAATTGTAAAATACTTGTTATGCAATTCAAATATTGGAGGAATTAAAATTGAAAAGAAATAAATTAGATTTTAATGATGATAAAATAATATTAAGTATTTATAATGGGGCGAACGAGGTTTTTGGTGGCGGAATAGCAGTTCCAGTAGAAAATGGACATCCTTGTGGTTGGGAATGGTTAGATTTTAAATTTATTGATGATATATTAATAGATAAATTTGAAAGTTCGGATATAAGTGATGGTTGTGGGAATGGAGAATATGAAGACTTAACTTTAAAAGAAATTCTACTTAAAACAAATGGGAAATTTGCTTTTGAAGTTAATAGAAATACGATAAACTGGGATAAAGATTAATAGATAATACAAAAATATTGTAAATTTAAAAATAGGGAGGTGTTATATTTATGTTTGACGATATTATAGAATATGAAATGGACAAATTAAAAGAAATGGTTGAAAATAAAAAATTATTAAATAATAAAGCCAATAATTTTTTACGTGATTATGATTGGGAAGATGATTTTTCACATAATGATATAGGAAAAATGCAAGAAGAATTTATAATCCAAGCTAAAAAATATTTAAAAGAACAATGTAAAAATAAATATATAATCTATTGTGATTGGTGTGTTCATATTTGTAGCATGGATTTTTTAATAAGTATTTAAAAAAGAATCTTTATATGTTTTACATTTGTTAATTTATTATGTAAATATGTATCTTGTGAGTTGTATACACGAGATATATATGAAAGGTGGTGAAATAAAATATATTTGCCCAAATATTATATTGTAGAATTAATAACGGATGTATGTAATCCTTGGAATATGGATGAATACAACAAGAGTAGAAAGGTTATGGTTTGGGAAGATACTAATTTAAATTGTTATTGGACAGTAAATACAAATGATAATTTTAAAATTAATTGTGCAAAGAAGCTGCATGAGTTTATAAATAAATAAATATAAAATAATTTCAAAAAGGTTGTGTTTAATATGGTGAATTTAGAATCGGCTAAAATTATTACTAATTATTTAAAAGAGAACGAAAAAATTCTTTATAGAAATAATGTAAATGTATTTGGAGATGAAGACGTAGTTTATTTATATAATACAGAAGAGGATAGGGATAAACATATTAAAGAAATGAAAGAAAAAGGATGGAAACATGATATAGATTTTCAAAAAGATAAAGAAGGTATATATGTAGATTATTATCATATGAAAGATAATATTTACGTATTAAGAGCTTGGTTTAATAGGAGGATCGATACGGATATAGTTAAATGGTATAAGGAGAAGATAAAGTATGATTATTGTCAAAGGGATTAAAGCTACAGTTGTATTTGACCCACGTATTTTAGATAGCAAAATAAAGAGAGACTTTATTACGTATCTTTGTAATTGTAAAACAAAAGAGGATAGAAGAATAAAATATTTAGGACACAAAATAGAAAAAATGAAAAATTCAATAAAAGCAAAAGTTGATTTTGATGATAATATATATTACATAGTACATACTTGTAAGATATATCAAGAATATGTTTTGCATAAATTAGATATAGATATCCCTATTCAGTTACACAAAGGTGATGAAATACAAATTAATAAAAATAATAAGATTATTATTGATAGAGTAAGTTATGAAGATGGAAATGTTGTTTATTGCACTAATGATACTATCGAATTCATAAACGATAATAAAGAATATTTCGATAAGACCATAAAAGAAGCCGAACAAAAATATAAAGAAAAGTTAAAAGAATTGGAAATAGAATTACATCAATTGCTAGAAGAACAAGCTGAAAATAAAAAGCTTAAAAATAGAATATTAAAATTTTTGCATGTTAAATAATAGGAATAGAATGTATAATTTATGTAGCATAAGAAACTGTTGTGTTTTATAATTTAAATATATTAAAAGTAGAAAGTGGGCTTATTATATGAAAACATGTAAAACACAAAAACAATTTGAAAAGGAAGTTTATGATTTAGTCGGTGACGAATATACAGTATTAGGTAAGTATATTAAAGGCAGTATAAAATTAAGAATGAGACATAATAAGTGCAAACATGAATGGGATGTATTACCTAATAAATTTTTACAAGGGACAAGATGTGCGAAATGCTATAGAGGTGGAAAGAAATCACACGAAGAGTTTGTAAAAGAAGTATCTGAATTAGTTAGTGATGAGTATACTGTACTCAGCAAATATACAAAAAGTGATGAAAAGGTAAGGATGAAACACAATAAATGTGGCTATGATGAGTGGAATGTAACTCCAGACAATTTTTTAAGAGGTACTCGCTGTCCGAAATGTGCATATAAGAGAATAAGCGAAGCACAAATGGAAATACATAAAAAGGAAAAGTAAAGGAGAGACAAAATATGAGTAAATATGTTATTTGCTGTCCTAATTGCGAAAATCATGATTTAGAACAAATAGATTATAATGAGTTTGAATGCGAATGTGGAGAAGAATTTGATATAGAAAAAGCAGAGGTAAAAGAATTATAATAAATATCAAAAGTGATGTTTATAAAGAGGTGAGAGTATGAGGTTACTTACTTTAAATATTTTAATAGGAGCATTGGCTTTTACAATAAATAAAATAAATGATATGAATAAAAACATAAACCCATTTGAATCTTTTAATTCGATACAAGAAAGCTTAGAGAAAATAAACAACGAAAAAATGACTAACTTTGTTAATGGATTAATAGATGCTAGTATGTCTAACCCATTGATAGGATACTTTTTTATATTTTTAGTATATATGACACCTATTTTAAATCTATTATTATTAATCAATGGTATAGTAAATTATTTTAAAGAAAGAGATGATTAATATGATAAAATGTGAAAACATAAATAATTGTAAAACTGATAAAAAACATATATTTTGCAAATATTGTATACGCAATAAAAGTAAAGTAAGACTTAATGACTACTATAATTATGATGCTGAATTATTAGCATTTAAGACTATTTTAAAAACAGCAAAGGATTTGAGTGTTACCGAAGAACAATTAAAATGTGCAATTAATATAGTTACAGAATGTTGTGAAAATGATAATAACGATTCAGCTAATATAAAATAATTTAATAATAAAAAATGGAGGGATTAGATGAATGATTATAAAGAAAAATTAAAACAAGATTTAAATAAACAAAAATGTCCAGAATGCAATTGTACAGATATTGGAATAGATAATTGGGGTATGTTTGAAGGTGAATATGATTGGTTTTATTATTGCAAACAGTGTGATATAACATTTTATAAGTCAAATTAAATTGAGGATTTTATCATAGAACAATTTAACAATTATTTAATTAAAATAGATAAAAATAAAATTAGGGAGGAAAATATGAAAATAGATTATGTGAAGAAAGTATGTACAGGATGTTATAGTGGGTATGGTTATGAAATTAAAAATATAGAGTTATGCTGTGAATGGATGAAATATGATTTAACAAGTAATTTAATAAATATGAGCGGGTGGAATCCCTATGAACGTAGAGATTATTATTTAGGTTTGGTAATTAATAAGGACAATCATAAAATTTTAATAAATTTTTGTCCTCATTGTGGTAAACCTATAATATTAAATAAACTAGAAGATGAAATCTATAATGAACTGGATCGGTATGATTCAGAAAAAATAATAAATAGATGGGATTATTTCAGTCCTTATGATTTTAATAAAAATCAACGTTTTTATAATTGTAAATATGAAAAATAGTTAGGAGGCAAAACAATGGATCAGAGAGAAAAATGTGATATTTGTTTTTTTAGGGACAAGGATGACAATTGTAGTGAAATATTGGGTGTTATGGGAAGTAGAACTCCTTGTAATTATATAAAGAAATGTGAGATATTTCAACCAAAAAAGAAATAATTAAATACGTAATTTGAAATTATTATGAAAGAATGAGGTTTGATTATATATGAACATTATAGAGCAAATAATAAATGAATTAAAGGAAGATTCATGCGAGTTATATTACAAAGAAAGAGATATATTACAGAAGATAACTTTACTTGAAAATATGATACAAGAAGCTGACGAGCTAAAGGGAATATTAAAAGAAGAATTAGAAGCAATATTGAATTAAGTCATATTGCAAAAATGGGAGTGTTTAATTATGAATGATGAAGGGTATAGA